>JBBQEV010000134.1:0-1643 GCA_038321325.1 Solirubrobacterales bacterium | reverse complement strand
CATGAACACCCTGTTCCGGCACGGCGCCTTCGCGGGGACGACGCCGAAGGAGGCCTACTTCGTCAAGTGCGACGCGCAGACCACCACCCAGGACGACGTCAATCTCGGCATCGTCAACATCATCGTCGGCTTCGCGCCGCTGAAGCCGGCCGAGTTCGTCGTCGTCGCGCTGCAGCAGATGGCCGGCCAGACCGGGGGTTCATGATGGCCCAGTTCTCCGTCAACGCGCAGCGCTTCGACCCGTACAAGAACTTCAAGTTCCGGGTCAAGTGGGACGGCCGCTACGTCGCGGGCGTCTCGAAGGTCGGCGCGCTCAAGCGCACGACCGAGGTCGTCGAGCACCGCGAGGGCGGCGACCCGTCGTCCAGCCGCAAGTCCCCCGGGCGCACGAAGTACGAGGCGATCTCGCTCGAGCGCGGCGTCACGCACGACACGGAGTTCGAGTCGTGGGCGAACAAGGTCTGGAATTTCGGCTCCGGCCTCGGCGCGGAGGTCTCGCTGAAGGACTTCCGCAAGGACATCATCATCGACATCTACAACGAGGCCGGCCAGCTCGTGATCAGCTACAAGGTCTACCGGGCGTGGGTCTCCGAGTACCAGGCGCTCCCGGATCTCGACGCGAACGCAAACGCGGTCGCGATCCAGCACCTCAAGCTCGAGCACGAGGGCTTCGAGCGCGATTACGAGATCCAGGAGCCGAGCGAGCCGACCTTCACGGAGCCGTAGGAGCGCGGCGATGGCCGGCCGGTCGCCCAGCTTCACGCTCGACCTCTGGGAGCGTGCGCAGCACCTGACGCCCATCGAGCGTGCCGTCGCGCTGGCCGCAGCGGCCGAGCCCGCGGCGCCGCGCGAGGACGTCGCCGTGCTGCCGCTCGGCCGTCGGGACGCCCGGCTGCTGCGGCTGCGCGGGGCCTCCGCGCGGCCGACGCTCGACGCGACGGCGACGTGCCCGTCGTGCGGCGAGAGCATCGAGTTCGCGCCGGAGGCGGCGCAGCTGCTCTCCGGCCAGGCGGGCCGGCCGCCGGAGCCCGTTCGCGCGGCGGGCTTCGTCGTGCGCTGGCGGCCGCCCACCAGCGCCGACATGGCGGCGGCGGCCGCGGCGGGCGATCCGGAGGCCGCGCGGGCGACGCTGCTCGAGCGCTGCGTCCTGGCCGCGAGCGGGCCGGATGGCGCCGTCTCGGTGCACGAGCTTCCCCCCGCGGTGCACGCGGCGCTCGACGACGCGATGGCCGCCGCCGACCCGCTCGCCGAGGTGCTCATCGACCTCGCGTGCCCGGCCTGCGCAGCGGCGTTCGTCGCCGATCTCGACGTGGCGGGCTTCGTCTGGAGCGAGCTCGAGGCCGGCGTCCGGCGGCTGCTCGGCGACGTCGATGCCCTCGCGCGCGCCTACGGCTGGACCGAGCCCGAGGTCCTCGCGCTCTCGGACGAGCGGCGCGCCGCCTACCTGCGGCTGGCCCGGGCGGGGGCCGCGTGAGCGGGTTCCTCGAAAGGCTCGCCGCCCGGTCGGTCGGCACGGCCGCGACCGCCCGGCCCCGGCTGCCGATGGCCTTCGAGGAGCCGGCCCGCGGCGGATCGGGCCTCGAGCGCGCGGGCGAGGACGCGGCGCCGCTTGCGCCGGTGCCCGTGCCGCCGCTGCCTCGCCC
>JBBQEV010000133.1:0-1700 GCA_038321325.1 Solirubrobacterales bacterium | reverse complement strand
GAGTCATCGGCTCTCCTGTCGGGTCCGAACGGCGGTACGCGCGGATCCTATACGCGGTTCGATCGCTAATTTGCGGCAATGCTCCGCGGCGTCGACGTAGGCGGCACTTTCTCCGACGCCGCCCTGCTCGATGGCGACAGGCTCGTGACCGCCAAGGCGCCCAGCACGCCGCAGGACCAGTCCGAGGGCGTGCTCAACGCCGTCGAGGCTGCGCTCGAGAGCGCGGGCGCCGGCGCGCGCGACGTCGAGCGCTTCGTGCACGGCATGACCGTCGGCACGAATGCGCTGCTCGAGGGCAAGGTCGCGCGCACGGCGCTCGTCGCCACGCGCGGCTTCACCGACCTCGAGGAGCTCGGCCGCCAGGCGCGTCCCGAGCTGTACCGCCTCTGCGCCGGCCACCCGCCGCCGCTCGTCCCGCCCGAGCTGCGCATCGGGGCCAGGGAGCGCTGCGGGCCCGATGGCGTACTCGAGGAGCTGGACGAGGAGGAGCTGCAGGAGGCCCTTGACGAGCTGAAAGACGTCGACGCCGTCGCCGTCTGCTTGCTCTGGGGCTTTCGCCACCAGGACCACGAACGGCGCGTAGAGGAGATGGTCGGCGACCGGGCTCACGTCTCCACCTCGCACGAGACGGCCGGAGTCTTCCGCGAATACGAGCGCTGCGCTACGACCGTCGTCGACGCCGCGCTCTCGCCGCTGCTCCGCCGCTACCTCGAACGACTCACGGAGCGAGCCGGCGAAGCCGGCCTGCCCCAGCCCGAGATCATGCTGAGCGGCGGCGGCGTGGCCGACGCCTCCACCGCAGCCCGGCACGGCTCGTGGACCGTGTTGAGCGGACCCGCCGGCGGCGCGGTGGGCGCGGCGCTGATGGCCGAGCAGGCCGAGGCCCCCGGCGCCGTGTGCCTCGACATGGGCGGGACCTCCTGCGACGTGTCCGTCGCGCGCGACGGCAAGGTCGCCTCGACCGGCGGCCGCGAGGTGGGCGGCCGCTCGCTGGCGTTGCCGATGGTCGACGTGCACACCGTCGGCGCGGGCGGCGGCAGCATCGCCTGGCGCGATGCGGGCGGCGCACTGCGCGTCGGGCCCCAGTCCGCGGGCGCCGACCCCGGGCCCGCCTGTTACGGCCGCGGCGGCATGGAGCCCACTGTGACCGACGCGAACCTGCTGCTCGGATACCTCGACCCGGAGTCGCCTCTCGCGGGCGGGGTGATGCTCGATCGCGAAGCGGCGCAAGAGGCCGTCGGGAAGCTGGCTCACGATCTCGGCCTCGACAGCGACGAGACCGCCGCGGGCATCACGCGCGTGGCCGGCACCGAGATGGCGCGCGCGGTGCGGGTGATGACGGTCGAGCGCGGCGTCGACCCGCGCGAGCTTGCGCTGCTCGCGTTCGGCGGCGCGGGTGCGCTCCACGCCGCGGCCATCGCCGACGAGCTCGGGATGACGAACGTGCTGGTTCCGAGCGCGTCGGGGGTGCTCTCGGCCGTCGGGCTGATCGCGGCCGAGCGGCGCCGCGACCTCGTGGAATCGGTGCTGCTGTCGGGTGAGGACCTCACGACCGACAGGGCAGCCGAGGTGGTCGAGCGCCTCGCAACCCGCGGGCGGGACGAGCTCGGGCAGCCCGACGCCGAGATCCGCACCGCCTACGACCTCCGCTACGCCGGGCAGGCGTTCGAGCTGACGATCCCGGGTGACGAGCGTCCCGA
>JBBQEV010000132.1:0-1719 GCA_038321325.1 Solirubrobacterales bacterium | reverse complement strand
CGGACTGGGCGGCGAGCTCCTTTGCCGCCGAGGATGTCCGGCGCGGTGGCCTCGATTCGGCGCGGCGCTGGACCGCACGGTCGACACTGCGGCCGCGCCGCTTGCTGCGATCACAGCGCGAGTGCGGCGCGCAAGGCTTCTTCGACGTCGACCATGCGGCTCGGCGAGATATTGCCGATGTGCTCGAGGGCCAGCGGGTCGAGCAGGGTGAAGAGGTCATGGCAGATCACCCAAGATCTCGCGGGAAGGCCGGAGATCTCCCCTTCCTCCAGCAGGACAGCGGTTGCTATGGGGCGCACGCGCTCGATGCTGGTGATGCGCACGACGATTGGGCGGAGAGCGAGAGTGACGGCGCGAGCAGAGACGACTAGGACCGGCTTGCGGCCGACTTCGGGCAGTCGCGCCCAGCACACGTCGCCGCGCTCGCACACGACGCCGAACCGGCTAGACGTCCCGGGTCGCCGCCGAGCCGCGCAACAGCGCCGCACGCTCGGCGGCTCCGGCACGGTCGTCGGCGTCAAACGCCCGCAGCTCCTCGGCGAGCGTCTCGTCACGGCTCGCCGCCTCGGTGGCGGTCACAAAGGCCTCGATGACCGCGCGGAGCATGCCTCCCTGGCTGCTCCGGCGCTTGGGAGTGAGCCGCAGCCGGCGTTGTAACTCGATCTCGAGCTCGCGGCTGACGTGCACGGCGAGTCGCGCATCGGCGGCCAGCTCGACGTAGGTCCGCTCCGCTGCCTTCAGCCGCTGGGCGAGCTCGGCCGGAGCGCGAAAGGAGAAGGTGTGGTCGGCGAGAGCCACAGACATATCGTAGACGTGCCGTCCACGATATGTCTACGGTCGTCGTGTCCCGTTCCGGCGCAATGACACGGGACGGGCTCTCTCGCACGCGTTCCGGCGCAATGCCCTTGGGATGGGCTCTCTCGCAGGCCCGCTTCGCACGACGCGGGGTAACCTCCGCCGCGTGACGGTCGATATGCCTCTCGGGGAGCCGTGAACGCGATCGGCGGGCCCGTGGCCGGGGCCGGGCGGTCCTCGGACGGGCTGCGCGGCGAGCTGCTCTCTCTGCTCGAGGACGTCCGGCGCGGCGGCGTCGATCCCGGCGCCGCGCTGGACCGCCTCGCGCACCTCCCCTACCGCGACCTCGGCTTCGCCCGCGTGGACAACCACCGCGAGCTGCGCCAGGGCGCGCCCGAGGCGGTCCTGGGGGAGGGCAAGGATCCCGCGGAGGTCGAGGCGATCGTCGCCGCCATGCTCGCCGACGGCGCCGGCAGCGTGCTCGTCACGCGAGCCGACGCGCCCGCGCGGGCGGCGGTGCGCCGCGCGGCGCCCGACGCGCTGGAGGACGAGCGCGCACGGCTGGCCTGGGTGGCTCGCAGCGTGCCGGCCGCGCGAGGTTCGGTGGCGATCGTCTCGGGCGGCACGGCCGACGGGCCGGTGGTCGCCGAGACGCGGGTACGGGCGGAGCTTCTCGGCGCAGGCGTCGCCGTGCACCAGGACGTCGGCGTCGCCGGGCTGCACCGCCTGTCGGCCGCTCTGGGAGACCTCGAGCGCGCCGACTGCGTCGTGGTGGTGGCCGGGCAGGACGCCGCCCTGGCCTCCGTCGTCGGCGGGCTGGTGGCCGCGCCCGTGATCGCCGTGCCCACCAGCACGGGCTATGGCGCCGCCCTCGGGGGCGTTACCGCGCTGCTCTCGATGCTGTGCAGTTGCGCCGCCGGAGTC
>JBBQEV010000131.1:0-1763 GCA_038321325.1 Solirubrobacterales bacterium | reverse complement strand
TGCCGGCGGCCGTCGAGCGCTTCGCGCGCGCCGCGGGCTTCGCGCTGCTCGCCGACCCGCTCTCGGGCGCCCGGCACGGCGAGGCGGCGGTCGCCCATTACGACGCGCTGCTTCGCTCGCAGCGCTTCGCGGCGACGCACGCGCCCGAGCTGATCGTCCGCGTCGGCGACCTGCCGACCTCCAAGCCGCTGCGCGCCTGGCTCGCCTCCGTTCCCGAGGCGGTCCAGGTCGCCTTCGATCCCGAGGGCGCCTGGCAGGACCCCGACGCGGTCGTCTCGACCCTTCTGGAGGCCGACCCGGCCGCCTCGCTCGACGCTCTCGCGACACGCCTGGAGGCCTCCCGCGCGCGGCCCGAGCGGGGCTGGCTCAGCGACTGGCGCACTGCCGACCGGACCGCGGCACAGCAGATCGCCGCCGCGCTGGGCGGTGGGCTGACCGAGCCGCGGGTCGCGGCGGAGCTCGGCGTACGCCTCCCCGCCTACGCGACGCTCTTCGTCGCCTCCTCCATGCCGATCCGCGATGTCGAGAGCTTCTTCCCGGTCCGCGAGGCGCAGCCGCGCGTGCTCGCCAACCGGGGCGCGAACGGGATCGACGGAACCGTCTCGGCGGCCTTTGGGGCGGTCGCCGCGGGTGCCGGCCCCGTCGTCGCGCTCATCGGCGACGTGGCGCTGATCCACGACATGGGCGGGCTGCTCGCGGCCTCCCGGCTGGGCCTCCCGCTCGTGATCGTCCTGCTCAACAACGACGGCGGCGGGATCTTCCACTTCCTCGCCGTCGCGCGGGAGGCCGACGTCTTCGAGGAGCACGTCGCCACCCCGCACGATCTGCACACCGGCCGCCTGGCGGCGCTGTTCGGCTTCGAGCACGAGCCGGTCGTCGACCCTCCCGCCTTCCGCGCCGCGCTCGACCGCGCGCTCGCAAGCGAGGGCTCGACCCTCATCGAGGTGCGCACCGACCGCGACGAGAACCGCGAGCTCCACCGCCGCGTCAACGCCGCCGTCGAGCAGGCCGTCGGCGGGTGACGCGTTCAGCCCGCGAGCACCGGCAGCAGCGCCTGGAGCTTTACCTCGGTCTCGGCGAGCTCGGCCGCCGGGTCGGAGTCGCGCACCACGCCGACCCCGGCGTAGCAGCGGGCGACCGAGCCGGTCAGCAGCGCGCAGCGCAGCCCGACGCACAGCTCGCCGTCCTCGGCGGCGTCGGTCCATCCCAGCGCGCCGGCGTACCAGCCGCGGTCCATGCCCTCCAGCGCCGGTATGAGGCGCAACGCCCGATCGTGGGGCTCGCCCCCCACTGCCGGCGTCGGATGCAGGAGCCCGGCGAGCTCGACGGCAGAGATCGGGTGGGCCAGCTGGGCGCGGATCGGCGTCGCGAGGTGCTGGATGTTGGCCACCTGGACGAGCACGGGCTCGGGGGCCGCCGCGAGCCAGACGGAGCGAGGGCGCAGCGTTCGCTCGATGCGACGCGTAACGATCGCGTGCTCCTCGCGATCCTTCGCCGACTGCCGGAGCTGCTCTCCGAGGTGGGCGTCCACCGACGGGTCGGCGGAGCGCCGGGTCGAGCCGGCGAGCGCCACGGTACTGGCCCGCAGGCCCTCGCGGCGGACGAGCAGCTCGGGGCTCGCGGCCACGAAGGACGCCTCGCCGCGGCCGACGCAGACCAGGTAGCACGCGGGAAACGCCTCACGCAGAACGCCGAAGACCGCCGCGGGGTCATACGCGCTGGGAGCCTCGACCTGCACTTCGCGGGCGAGCACCACCTTCTCC
>JBBQEV010000130.1:0-1906 GCA_038321325.1 Solirubrobacterales bacterium | reverse complement strand
CGCCCCTGCTCGGCATCGACGTGTGGGAGCACGCCTACTACCTCAAGTACCAGAACAAGCGCCCGGACTACCTCGGGGCGTGGTGGAACGTGGTCAACTGGGAAGAGGTCGGCAAGCGCTTCGACGAGGCCGGCAGCTAGGGCCGAACCAAGCCCGTCAGGCGGGGGCGCGGCCTGCGTCCCCGCCGCGCACGGGCCGGTATCGTCCGGCGCCCGTGAGCAGCAGTCCCTTCGACATCACCATCGAGAAGCGCGGCAACGCCGTGCACGTGATCCTCACCGGCGAGCTCGACATCTCCACGGCGCAGCGGCTCGAGGACGACCTGCGCCGTGTCGAGGCCGAACAGCCCGAGCTGATAGTGCTCGACCTCCAGCAGCTCTCGTTCATGGACTCGACCGGGCTGCGGCTCCTGATCACCGCCGACATGCGCGCGCGGCAGGAGGAGCGTCGACTCGTGATCGTCCAGGGCAACGAGATGGTGCAGCGGGTGATGCGGCTGACGCGCCTCGACGAACGGCTCGACATCGTGGCCGACCCGGGCGCACTCGCCGCGGGCGGCTAAATCGCGCGCGGCCGGCTCAGGTCGATCTCGAACCACACGCGGGTGAGGTGGTTGCGAGCCACTCCCCAGCGGTCCGACAGCTTCTCGACGAGGAACAGGCCCCAGCCGCCGGCCTTGCTCGCCCCCGGCTGCCGTGCCCGTGGCTCGAAGCCCGGGCCGCTGTCGGCGACCTGCACGTACAGGGTCTCTTCGTCGAGTGAGACGACGAGGTGCACCTGGTCACTCCGGGCGGTGCAGGAGTGGCGCACGCTGTTTGTGACGAGCTCCGATACGAGCAGCCGCACGTCCTCCATCACGAGCGGCTCAACGCGCTCGTCGAGCGGGAGCAGGGCGTTGCGGGCCCATGCCGCGGCCGTCGGCCCCGACTCGAACTGCACCCGTATGTGACTGGCCGCGCCCGGACTTGAGCGAGGCGCCCCTACGTGCGTCTGCGCGTCCATTCGTACCCCCTGCTCGTCCATGCCGATCGCATGGGCTAAGGGGTCTATTCCCAGGCGCTACGGCGGGAAACGTGCGTGGGCTCACACGCGAGAAGCCGCTCGCGAAGCCGTGCAAGGCTGAATCAGCGCTTGTGCTCGCGCGCCAGGCCGAGAATTGCCTCGGCGATCCGCTCGGCTGCGTCCGGGCGGCTCAGCGCGCGTGAGGCAGCGCCCATCCGTCTGAGCCGGGCGGGGTCGTCGAGCAGCGAGGCCACCTCGGATGCCAGCCGCGCGCCCTCGAGTTCGGCGTCCGGAACGACAATCGCGGCTCCCCCGTCCACCATCCAGCGCGCGTTGCCCGACTGGTGGTCGGCCGTGGCGTGCGGGTAGGGGACGAGGACGGCCGGCAGGCCCGCGGCCGCGAGCTCGAACACCGAGCCGCCAGATCGTGCGGCGGCAAGGTCGGCGGCGGCGTACGCGTCCGCGAACGGATCGATGTAGGCCTCGAGGCGGTAGTGCGGCGGCGAGCCGAGCTCGTCGAGGCGAGCGCGCAGGTCGGGGTAGTCGCGGCGGCCCGAGGCATGGAGTACGTGGAGGCCCGTGGGCGCGGCGGCGCCGAACGCCTCGAGCGCGGCCTCGTTGAGCCTGCGCGCGCCGAGCGAGCCGCCGAATACGAGCAGGCAGCGGGCGTCACCCGGGATGCCGAACAGCCGGCGCGCTGCGGCGCGGTCGGCGTCGGCGCTGCGGGGCGGGATCGGCCGCCCGGTCACCTCGTAGCGCTCGCCGTCCCGGCCCTGGAGTGGGAACGCCAGGAACACGCGCTGCGCGAACGGCGCCAGGAGCCGGTTGGCGATGCCGAGATGGGAGTCGGCCTCGGTCAACGCGAGCGGAATTCGGCGCGTCAAGGCGGCCAGGCCGACGGGAC
>JBBQEV010000129.1:0-1959 GCA_038321325.1 Solirubrobacterales bacterium | reverse complement strand
GCGCTGGCCTCCAGCAGCTCGACCTTGAAGCCGCGGCGCTCGGACCAGCGCATCATCATCCGCAGCACCATCTCGGCCCAGTCCTGGGCGTCGGTGCCGCCCGCGCCCGCGTTGACGGTCACCAGCGCGTCGCCCGCGTCGTAGGGCCCCGCAAACAGGCGCTCCTCCTCGAGCCCGTCGAGGCGCGCCTGCACGGAGACGAGCTGCTCCTCGAGCTCGGCGGCCATCGACGCGTCCTCGCCGGCCATCTCGGCCAGCGGCTCGAGATCGTCGACGTCGGAGGTCAGCGACCGCCAGCGCTCCAGGCGGCGCGTCACGCGCGCGTGGTCCCCGCTGACGGCGGCCGCGGCGGCCTGGTCATCCCAGAAGCCGGGCGCGCCCATCTTCTGCTCGAGCTCAGCGAGCTGCGCATCGAGCGCGCCCTCGTCGGTGCCCTCGCTCAACAGCTCGAGCTGCTCGCGGATCGCCTGCAGGCGCTGGGCGAGCGGGAGGCTGTCGGCGGTGCCGGCCATCGCCGCCCACGCTAGTGGATCAGCGCGAGCGTCAGTCGTCCTGTGGCGTGGGGAAGTCGCCGTCGATCAGCTCGACGCGGTAGCCGTCGGGATCGGCCACGAACGCGATCCGCGGCAGCTCCTCGCGCTGCCCCGGGTGGTACGCGGGCTTCTCGGGCGTCACGCCGATCGACGCCATGGCCTCCAGCGCGGCGTCGATGTCGTCGACGGTCACGGCGAAGTGGTTGTAGCCGTCGCCGAGGTCGTAGGGCTCGTCGCGGCCGACGTTGACGGTCAGCTCCAAGCGGTCGCCGTCGCCGGGCAGGCCCATGTAGATGTTGTACGCGGCGCCGAAGTCGAGCTTGCCACGCCTCTCGAAGCCGAGGGCCTCGTAGAAGCGGACCGACGCGTCGACGTCGCGCACGCGGATGCATGTGTGAACGAGCATTCCGGCAGCGTGACGGATTGCGCGGGGGTGCGCTGCGCCGATGCGCGTCACGGTCGGGTCGGTGACGCTTCTGGCCCTGCTCGTCGCGGCGGCGCCCGCTGGCGCCTACGCGGCGGCGCCGTGGCACTTCTTGAACTTCTTGCCGCTCCCGCACCAGCAGGGATCGTTGCGTCCGACCTGCTGGTCGGCCGACAGGCGCCGCTGTTCGACGGCCGGGATCGGCTCAACCTCCTCGGCGCCCGGGTACTCCGCCGCCCCGCCCGCGGCCGCTTCCGCCAGCGCGCTGGGCTGCGGGGAGCCGGCGCCGCCGGAGTACGACACGCGGCCGGCCCTGGTCGCCGACCCGCCGCCCGGGCCCCACGACGGCGGCGGCGCGGGCTGGCCGGCGCCGTCGTCGCCTTCGATCTCGACCTCGACGTGGAAGACCATGCGCGCGAAGTCCGACCAGATGGTGTTCATCAGGTCGCGGAAGAGCGTGAACGCCTCGTTCTTGTAGGCGACGATCGGCTCGATCTGCGCGAACCCGCGCAGGTGGATGCCCTCGCGCAGGTAGTCCATGTCGTAGAGGTGCTCGCGCCAGCGGCTGTCGATGATCTGCAGCAGCAGGTAGCGCTCGAGCGCGCGCATGAGCTCCTCGCCCAGCTCGGCCTCGCGGCGGTCGTACAGCCCGACGGCGTCAGCGCTGAGGGCGTCGATCAGCTCGGCGCGATCGAGGTTGCGGGCGGTGACGTCGGCGGCCGTCATGCCCACCGGCCAGATGTCCTTCAGCGCCACGAACAGGCCCTCGAGGTCCCACTCCTCGACGTAGTCGCCCGCCGTGTGCTCCTCGACGAGCCGCGTGACGACGTTGCCGACCTCCTCGCGGGCCGAGGCGCCCATGTCACGCCCCTCGAGCACCTCGTCGCGGTACTGGTAGACGATCCGGCGCTGCTCGTTCATGACGTCGTCGTACTCGAGCACGCGCTTGCGGATGAGGAAGTTCTGCTCCTCGACCTTGCGCTGGGCCTTCTCGATCTGCTT
>JBBQEV010000128.1:0-2213 GCA_038321325.1 Solirubrobacterales bacterium | reverse complement strand
CGCCTTCGACCTCATCCTGTGCCGCAACGTCCTGATCTACCTCGACCCGCCCGACGTCCGCCGAGCGGTGCGCGGCCTCGAGCACGCGCTGGTACCGGGCGGCCGGCTCGTGCTGGGCAGCGCCGACCGTCTGTGCGGGCTGGCCGATCTGGCCGACGCCCACCCGCCGCCGGCGAACGGGGCGAGCCCGTCAGACGCGCGCCGCGCCGCCCGGCGGCGCGAGCGGCGCGAGCGCAGGCCGCGTGAAGGAGCGCGGCCGCGTCGGGGAGCGGTGCCCCAGGCCGCAACGCCCTCCCCGCGCGAGGGGTCGCCCCCGCGGCGGGAAGCTGCGCCCCCGGCCGCGACGCCCTCCGCCGTCGACGCCCTGCGCGCCGCCGACGCCGGCCGCCTCGATGACGCCGCGCAAGCCGCTCGCGCCGCGCTGGAGCACGACGGGCTCGATTCGGCCGCCCACTACGTCAACGGCGTGATCGAGCTCGACCGCGGCGACGCGCCGGCGGCGGTCTTGGCGCTGCGCCGCGCGCTCTTCCTTGCGCCGGCCTTCGCCCTGGCCGCCTTCGCGCTCGGCCGGGCACACGACATGCTCGGCCGGCCCGACGCGGCGCTGCGCGCCTACGCGCACGGCCTGCGGACCCTCGAGCAGCTGCCCGTCGTCCACCCCGAGCTCCTCGGGGACGCCGCACCCGCTGACCTGGCGACCGCGTGTCGCGCGCGGCTGAGCGCGCTCGGCGCGACACCCCCAATCAACGGAGAGGCCAGTCCATGAGACGCATCCTCGTCGTCGACGACTCGCCGCTGATCCGCGAGGCCGCACGCATCGGCCTGGAGACGGTCGCCGGGCACAGCGTGGAGACCGTCCAGTGCGGCGAGGAGGCCGTCGCCAGGGCGACCGCCCAGCGGCTGGACGCGATCCTTCTCGACGTGGTCATGCCGGGCATGGACGGCCTGGCGACCTTGACTGCGCTGCGCGCGGGCGAGACCACGCGCGACGTGCCGGTAGTGATGGTGACGGGCCTCGACGCGGCGAAGCACGGTCCCGAGCTCGAGGAGCTCGGGGCGGCGGGCGTGATCGCCAAGCCCTTCGACCTCACGACGCTCGCCGCACATGTCGCCGAGCTGCTGCGGTGGGACTCATGAGCTCGCAGGCGACAGGCGGCGACGCGGCTCGCACGGCGCTCCTGGCCGTCTGGGAGCAGCACATGCCCGGAGTCCTCGAGCGCGTCGACGCGCTCGAGCGGATCCTCGCCGGCCTGCGCGACGCGCGCTACGGTGAGACGGCACGCAAGATGGCCCAGCGCGAGGCCCACAAGCTCGCGGGTTCGATTGGCACCTTCGGCTTCCGCGAAGCATCGGAGCGGGCGCGTGAGGTCGAGCACGTCCTGGCCTCCGGCGCTGCGCTGAACGGCAACCAGGGCGACGACCTGGTCTTCTCGACGGCGGCGATCCGCGCCGAGCTCAAGGGCGAGGAGATCCCGTCGATGCCCGAGCGCGAGCGCCCGACGGCGTCCGCGACCGATGCGACCGCGGCGCCTGAGGATCCCGCTGGCCTCAGTGGATCCGTGGCATCCGAGCCTCGAGCGACGCTCCTCGCCGTCGATGACGACGACGACCTCCTCGAGCGACTGGCCGCCGAGGGCGCCTCGCGAGGCCTGCGCGTCCGCACCGCGACGAGCCCCGCCGCCGCCCGCGAGGTGCTCGTGGAGGAGCGGCCCGCAGTGGTGCTGCTCGACCTCGGCTTCCCCGAGAGCTCGGACGACGCTCTGGCGCTGCTCTACGAGCTCTCCTCGGGTGAAGCGGCGGTGCCCGTGCTCGTCTTCACCTCGAGTGACGCCTTCACCGACCGCGTGGAGGTCGCCCGGCGCGGCGCGCGCGGCTACCTGCGCAAGACGATGCGCCCCGGCGAGGTGATCAGCGCGGTGGTCCAGACCCTCGATGGCCTGCGCGCCGCCGGCGTGAAGGTCGTGGCCGTCGATGACGATCCGACCATCCTCGACGCGCTGCACGGGATACTCGGCCAGGAGGAGATCGCCGTGACCTCGGTGACCGATCCCCGGCGGCTGTGGGAGGTGCTTGACGACGTCGTTCCCGACCTGCTCATCCTCGACATCGACATGCCGCGCGTGAGCGGGATCGAGCTCTGCCGCGTCGTGCGCAACGACCCGCGCTGGGCTTCCCTGCCGATCGTCTTCCTCACCTCACGGCGCGACCCCGAG
>JBBQEV010000127.1:0-2416 GCA_038321325.1 Solirubrobacterales bacterium | reverse complement strand
CGCCCCTGCTCGGCATCGACGTGTGGGAGCACGCCTACTACCTCAAGTACCAGAACAAGCGCCCGGACTACCTCGGGGCGTGGTGGAACGTGGTCAACTGGGAAGAGGTCGGCAAGCGCTTCGACGAGGCCGGCAGCTAGGCCGAAGCAAGCCCGTCAGGCGGGGACGCGGCCTGCGTCCCCGCCGCGCACGGGCCGGTATCGTCCGGCGCCCGTGAGCAGCAGCCCCTTCGAAGTCACCATCGAGCAGCGCGCAGGCGCCGTGCACGTGATCCTGACCGGCGAGCTCGACATCTCGACGGCGCAGCGGCTCGAGGACGACCTGCGCCGCGTCGAGGCCGAGCAGCCCGAGCTGATCGTGCTCGACCTCCAGCAGCTCTCGTTCATGGACTCGACCGGGCTGCGGCTCCTGATCACCGCCGACATGCGCGCGCGGCAGGAGGAGCGCCGGCTCGTGATCGTCCAGGGCAACGAGATGGTGCAGCGGGTGATGCGGCTGACCCGCCTCGACGAGCGGCTCGACATCGTGGCCGACCCGGGCGCACTCGCCGCGGGCGGCTAGATCGCGCGCGGCCGGCTCAGGTCGATCTCGAACCAGACGCGGGTGAGGTGGTTGCGAGCCACTCCCCAGCGGTCCGACAGCTTCTCGACGAGGAACAGGCCCCAGCCGCCGGCCTTGCTCGCCCCCGGCTCTCGTGCCCGCGGCTCGAAGCCCGGACCGCTGTCGGCGACCTGCACGTACAGGGTCTCGTCGTCGAGTGAGACGACGAGGTGCACCTGGTCGTTCCGGGCGGCGCAGGAGTGGCGCACGCTGTTCGTGACGAGTTCCGATACGAGCAGCCGCACGTCCTCCATCACGAGCGACTCGACGCGCTCGTCAAACGGGAGCAGGGCGTTGCGGGCCCACGCCGCGGCCGTCGGCCCCGACTCGAACTGCATCCGTATGTGACTGGCCCGGCCTGGACTTGAGCGAGGCGCCCCTATGTGCGTCTGCGTGTCCATTCGTACCCCCTGCTCGTCCATGCCGATCGCATGGGCTATGGGGTCTATTCCCAGGCGCTACGGCGGGAAACGTGCGTGGGCTCACACGCGAGAGGCCGCGCGCAAAGCCGTGCAAGGCCGATCAGCGCTTGTGCTCGCGCGCCAGGTCGAGAATTCCCTCGGCGATCCTGTCGGCCGCGTCCGGGCGGCTCAGCGCGCGTGAGGCAGCGCCCATCCGGTCGAGCCGGGCGGGGTCGTCGAGCAGCGAGCCCACCTCGGATGCCAGCCGCGCGCCCTCGAGTTCGGCGTCCGGGACGACAATCGCCGCTCCCCCGTCCACCATCCAGCGCGCGTTGCCGGACTGGTGGTCGGCCGTGGCGTGCGGGTAGGGGACGAGGATGGCCGGCAGGCCCGCGGCCGCGAGCTCGAACACCGAGCCGCCGGACCGCGCGGCTGCAAGGTCGGCGGCGGCGTACGCGTCGGCGAACGGGTCGATGTAGGCCTCGAGGCGGTAGTGCGGCGGCGAGCCGAGCTCGTCGAGGCGAGCGCGCAGGTCGGGGTAGTCGCGGCGGCCCGAGGCGTGGAGTACGTGGAGGCCCGTGGGCGCGGCGGCGCCGAACGCCTCGAGCGCCGCGTCGTTGAGCCGGCGCGCCCCGAGCGAGCCGCCGAATACGAGCAGGCAGCGGGCGTCGTCCGGGATGCCGAACAGCCCGCGCGCGGCCGCACGGTCGGCGTCGGCGCTGCGGGGAGGGATCGGCCGCCCGGTCACCTCGTAGCGCTCGCCGTCGCGGCCCTGGAGTGGGAACGCCAGGAACACGCGCTGCGCGAACGGCGCCAGGAGCCGGTTGGCGATGCCGAGATGGGAGTCGGCCTCGGTCAACGCGAGCGGAACTCGGCGCGTCAAGGCGGCCAGGCCGACGGGACCCGCCACGTAGCCGCCGCCGCCCATCACGGCGTCGAAGCGGCCGTGGGCGATCAACTTGCGTGCCCGGCCCACCGCCCGCGCCGCGAGGCCGGCCGCCCGCGCGGCGCGCAGCGGGTTGCGGCGGTCGAGCCCGGCGACCTCGAGCGGGTGGAACGGGTAGCCCGCGGCCGGCACGAGCTCCGCCTCGGCGCGCTCGCCGCCCGCGAACTCGACCTCGGCGCCCCTATCGCGCAGCGCGGCGGCTACCGCGAGCGCCGGCACGACGTGACCCGCCGTGCCGCCCGCCGCGATCAGCACGCGCGGCTGTGCGTTGCTCATCGCGCCCTCGTCCGCCGTCGATGGAGTGCAACCCGCGCCGGCCGTCGCGGTCGCTTCCTGCGGCCGACGCCGTCCCGCTCTTCGCCGCCACGCCCAGCAGCAGCCCCATCGCGCCGAGCAGCACGATCAGGTTCGAGTTGCCGTAGGAGACGAACGGCAGCGGCACGCCCGTGAGCGGCGCGAGGCCCATCAC
>JBBQEV010000126.1:0-2931 GCA_038321325.1 Solirubrobacterales bacterium | reverse complement strand
ACGGCGCCGGGATCGGACCCTGGCGCGGCGCGGATCACGTCGGCGCCCGCGCGGTCCGCCCACTCCGCGAGCTGCTCGACCGCTGCCGCGCGGAACGTGTCGCCGGCCGCCAGCAGCACCGACTTGTGCAGCTCGTTCGACAGGTGCCAGGCCATCTTGCCGATCGTCGTCGTCTTGCCGGTCCCGTTCACGCCGACCATCAGAATCACGGTCGGCTCGTAGCGCAGGTCGATCCGGTCCTCACCCGCGCGGGCGGCCTCCGCGAGCAGTTCCTGCAGACGCCGCGTCAGATCCTCGCCCGTCGGCAGATCCCCGGACCCCGCTTCGGTCTCGAGCCGCTCGACGATCGAAGCCGTGGTCGATGCCCCCACATCCGCGTAGATCAGTGTCTCCTCGAGCCGCTCCCACATCTCGTCGTCGAGCGACTGGAAGACCGTCGCCTGGAGCTCTGCGCCGAGGGCCTGGCGAGTCTTCGACATGTTGTCGCGCAGGCGGCGGAAGAAGCCGCCGCGCTTCTCGCCCGCTGCCTCGTCGCCCTCGGGTGGGGGCGGAGGCGGGATGTCGGTGATGAACAGCTCTCGCCAGGTACGTGCCATGGCGGCGGAGGATACGGCGGGGGCCTCCGCCCGGCGGGCCGCGGCCGCCCGGGCTCAGGCGGCTGCCGACTCCCCTTCGTCGGCCAGTGCCTCGAACGTGCGCTCCGGTCCGAGCTTGCGCGACACCACCTTCGACACGCCGTTGCCGCCCATGCTGACGCCGTAGAGGCAGTCGGCGGCGTCCATCGTGCGCTTCTGGTGGGTCACGATGATGAACTGCGCACGGTCGCTGAAGCGGCGCACGAGCTGGAGGAAGCGGTCGATGTTGGCGTCGTCGAGCGCGGCCTCGACCTCGTCGAGGATGTAGAACGGGCACGGCCGCGCGAGGAACACCGCGAACAGGAACGCGAGCGCGACGAGCGACTTCTCGCCGCCCGACATCAGCGAGAGCCGCTTTGTCGCCTTGCCCGCGGGCGTCACCTCGATCTCGACGCCCGGCTCGCTCATCTCGGGCTGTTCCTCGGCCTCGGCGGCTTCCTCGTCCGATTCCGCGGCGGACTCGGCGCGGGGGTCGTCGTCGGCGGAGGCGGCGTCCGGGGACGAGCCGCCGAGGACCGGCCGCGGGCCGCCGGCCTGCACCAGCCGCAGCCGACCGCGCCCACCCGGGAACAGGTGCGCGACCGTCTCCTCGAAGTTCTTCGCGGCGGCCTCGTAGGTCTCCTCGAAGGCCTCGCGGATGCGCTTGTCGGTGTCGCGAATCAGTCCTTCGAGCTCCCCGAGCGCCGACTCGAGGTCCTCGCGCTGGGTCTCGAGCTCCTCCACGTGCGCGACTGCATCGTCGTACTCCTGCTTCGCGAGCGGGTTCACTGGGCCGAGCTGCTCGCGGCGCCGGGCGAGGCGCTCGACCCGGGCGCTCAGCTCGGAGCGTTCCTCGTCCGGAAGCGGCTCGTCCAAGGGCGCCGCCTCGGGCGCATCCGCTGCGAAGCCGAGCGCGTCGGCCAGGCGGGCGAGCTCGACACCGGCCTCGGCGGCGGCGTCGCGGAGCTGCTGCGCCCGCACCTCGGCAGCCGTCACGCCCTCGCTGGCGGCGCGCAACCGCGACTGGATCTGCGCCTCTTCCTGCGCACACGCCCGCAGCTCGGCGGCCGTCGCCTCGCCGCTCGCCTCGTCGGCCTCGAGCTCGGCGACGAGCTGCTCGCGGCGCGCTCCGACGGCCGACTGCGCGGCTTCGAGCGCCGCGGCCGCGCGCTCGGCGGCCGCAGTGAGCTCGCCGTCGCGCGTCACGCGCCCGCGCAGCCACTCGATCCGCCGCGTCCGCTCCGCGCACTCGCGGGCTGCCTGCTCGGCGAGCCGGCGCTCGGCGCGCAGCTCGGCGGCCAGCTCGGCCTGGCGCACGGCGGCGGGGCCTTCGTCGGGCGCGTCGCGGCGGCGATCGATCACCCACTCGGCGCGGCGCACCGCCTCGGCGGCCTCGTCGAGGTCGCGCACCGCCGCCCGGACGACCGCCTCGACGCGCTCACGCTCGGCGTAAGCCTCGGTCACGGCGCTTCGGGCGTCCTCGGCTGCCGCCGCGGCGTCGGCCTCGGCCTGCGTGGCGCGCCCGGTCGCGTCGATCAGCTCGTCGCGGCGGTTGCGCTGCTCGAGGACGCGCTGCTCCCCGCCGGCGGGGGCCTGTCGCAGCTCGCCGGTGGCGCCGAAGAGGACGCGGCCAGCTTGGGTGGCGGCGATCCCGGTGAAGCCGGCGGGCAGCGTGTCGAGCGAGGTGACGACCCAGGCGTCGGCGAGCAGCCTCTCGGCGAGCGGCACGACGGCGGGGTCGGGACGCAGGAGGTCGGCGAGGCGGACGGCGTCAGGCGCCGGCGGCGGTGGCGAACCGCCCGCGGACGCGGGGCCGGTAGCCGGCAGCAGCACGCTGCCGCCGTCGCGGGCGGAGTCGAGCAGCCGTTCGCCCTCCGCCACCGAGTCGACGAGCCCCGCGCGCAGCAGCGGCCCCAGCACCGCCGCGAGCGCCTGCTCGTAGCCGGGTTCGACACCCAACGCGTCGGCCAGCGAGCGAGCGCCGCCCGGGGCGCCGGCCGCGGTGCGCAGGTACTGGTTCACCGTCGCGAGCTCGGCACCGACAGAAGCGGCGTCGCGGCGGGCGCTCTCCACAAGGCGGTCGGCCTCGACGCGTGCGGTGCGAGCTGCCTCCGCGGCGGCTTCGGACACCGACAGCTCCTCGCGGCGCGCGGCGACGACCGAGGCGGCCCCAGCATGCGCAGCCCGCGCCGCCTCGAGCTCCACCGACAACTCGGCGAGCTGTTCCTCGAGCCGGCGCGAGCGATCCTCCGCCAGCCGCGCCAGCTCGCCCTCGATCTCCTCGATGCGCGCGGCACCCGCGTCCGGCCCCGGGGCC
>JBBQEV010000125.1:0-3064 GCA_038321325.1 Solirubrobacterales bacterium | reverse complement strand
CGCCGCCATGGGCGACGAGGCGCCGCCCGAAACCCGTAGGACTTGCGGACGGGGCCACTAGGACTCGCGGTCGACGCGGATGCGGCGCCATGCGGGCGCCGCCTCGCGGGCGCGGACGATGTCCGTGCCGGCGGGATTCATATAGGGCACGATCTCGGCGCGCAGCGACCGCCGGACCTGCTCCATCTCGGCCTCCATCTCCGCGCGCATCTCGGCGGAGCGCTGCTCGAGCGCCTGCATGCGCCGGGTAGCGGCCTCCAGCTGCTCCTCCAGCGCGAGGACCCGCTCGACGCCGGCGAGGTTCAGCCCGAGCTCGGTCGTCATCTCCTGGATGCGGCGCAGGCGCTCGACGTCCTCCTGGGAGTAGAGCCGCGTGCCCTTCGGCGAGCGCTTGGGCTCGATGAGGCCGCGCTGCTCGTACATGCGCAGCGTCTGGGGGTGCATGTCGGCCAGCTCGGCCGCCACCGAGATCATGAAGACCCCGCGACCGCGCTCGACCGTGATGCGCGTGGTGCGTCGCCGCATCGTCATGACGCGAAGAGCTTCGCGCGGGGGTTGCCGTTCATGACCTGCGACAGCTTCTCGACCGCCTCGGACTGCTCGTCGCTGAGCGAGCCGGGCACGTCGATGACGAAGCGGTAGTGAATGTCGCCGCGGGCTTTCCCACCCAGGCGCGGCGGCCCCTCGCCGCGCAGGCGCTGGATCGTGCCGTGGTTGGTCCCGGCCGGGACGCGCAGCTTCTTGCGGCCGTTGAGCGTGGGCACCTCGACCTCGGCGCCCCGGATCGCCTCGGGGATCGTGAGCGGCACCTCGACCTCGACGTTGTCGCCCTTGCGCGCGAAGACCGGGCTGGGCTGCACGTGGGTGACGACGTAGAGGTCGCCGTTCGGGCCGCCGTTGCGCCCGGGTTCGCCCTTGCCGGCCAGGCGCACGCGCGAGCCCTCCTTAACGCCGGCCGGAATGTTCACGCGGTACTTCTTGATCGTGCGCAGCGCGCCGGAGCCCGCGCAGGTCGGGCATGGGTCCTGAATGATCGAGCCGCTGCCGCCGCACTGCGAGCACGGCTGGGAGATCGAGAACAGGCCCTGGCCCTGCGACTCGATGCCGCGGCCCTGGCAGCGGGGGCAGACGGTCGGCGAGGTGCCGGGCTTCGCGCCGGTGCCGTGGCAGGTGTTGCACATCGCCGAGGTCGGCACGCTGAGCGGGATCTGCGCGCCCTCGACGGACTGCGCGAACGTGATCGAGACGTCGGCCTCGAGGTCGCGCCCGCGCTCGGCCCGCGGCCCGCGGGGTCGCTGCTGGCCGCCCGTCGTGCGCCCACCGGCCGCGCCGCCGAACAGGTTCGAGAGGATGTCGGAGAAGGAGCCGGCGTCGAAGCCGCTACCCGGCCCGCCCGCCCCCGAGCCCGTCCCGAACGCCGACAGCCCGCCGCGGTCGTACTTCTTGCGCTTCTCTGCGTCGCCGAGGATGTCGTGGGCCGCGGAGATCTGCTTGAAGCGCTCCTCCGCCGCCTTGTCGCCCGGGTTGCGGTCGGGGTGGTACTGGCGCGCGAGCTTGCGGTAGGCCTTCTTGATGTCGTCCTGGGAGGCCTTCTTGTCGACCCCGAGGACGGCGTAGAGATCGCGCGGCTGGGCCATCGCTAGCTCGCCACCACCACGCGCGCCGGCCGAAGCAGCATCTCGTCGGCGGCGCCGGCGCGGATGCGGTAGCCGGCCGAGTAGACCTCGACGATGGTGCCGGGCTCGGCGCCCTCGACGGGCTGCTGGGCCAGCGCCTCGTGGCGGTGCGGGTCGAACTGCTCGCCCTTGGGCGAGTCGGGCTCGATTCCCACGCGCGCGAGCGCGCCGAGCAGCTCGGACTGCACGAGGCGGATGCCGTCGGTCAGGTGGTGGTCGCGGTTCTCGGGCTGGGCCTCCGCGGCCGCCAGCGCGCGCTCGAGGTTGTCGAGCGCGGGCAGCAGCTCCTTGGCCAGCTTGGCGACGCCGCGGCTCTCGGCCGCCAGCACGTCGCGGCGCGCGCGCTTGCGCACGTTGTCGAGCTCGGCCTCCGAGCGCAGCCACTTGTCCTTGTAATCGGGCTCCGCGGGCGCGACCTCGGCGGCGTCGACCTCCTCGGCGGCGTCGACCTCCTCGACGGCCTCGATCTCCTCCCCGGCCGCCGCAGGCGACTCCTCCTCGGGAGCCGCCTGCTGCTGGTCGGACTCGGTCATCAGGACTTGCCCTCGTCCACGACCTCGGCGTCGACGACGTCCTCCTCCTCGGCCGCCGCGCCGTTCGCGGCGCCGTCGGCGCCCGGCGCCCCGTTGCTCTGGGAGGCCGCGGCCTCCTGCTGGGCGCGCTCGTACATGGCCTCGGACACGCGGTGGAACGCGGTCTGCAGCGTCTCGGTCTTCGCGTTGATGTCGGCCGGGTCCTCGGAGGTCAGCGACTCGCGGACGTCCTTGATGGCGGCCTCGATCTGCTCCCTGGAGCTCTCGTCGACCTGCTCGGCGAGGTCCTTCAGCTGGCGCTCGGCCTGGTAGGCGGCGTTCTCGCCGTTGTTGCGGGCCTCGACCAGCTCGCGCTGACGGCGGTCGTCGTCGGCGTGCGTCTCCGCGTCGGAGACCATGTTCCTGATCTCCTCGTCGCTCAGGCCGGAGCCCGAACGGATCTCGATCTTCTGCTCCTTGCCGGTGCCCAGGTCCTTCGCGGACACGTTGAGGATGCCGTTGGCGTCGATGTCGAAGCCGACCTCGACCTGCGGCACGCCGCGCGGGGCGGGCGGGATGCCCGTCAGCTGGAACTTACCGAGCGACTTGTTGTACGTGGCCATCTCGCGCTCGCCCTGGAGCACGTGGATCTCGACCGAGGGCTGGTTGTCCTCGGCCGTGGAGAAGATCTCCGACTTGCGCGTCGGGATCGTCGTGTTGCGCTCGATGAGCTTGGTCATGACGCCGCCCTTGGTCTCGATGCCCAGCGTCAGCGGGGTCACGTCGAGCAGCAAGACGTCCTTGACGTCGCCGGCGAGCACGCCGGCCTGGATGGCGGCGCCGACGGCCACGACCTCATCGGGGTTGACGCCGCGG
>JBBQEV010000124.1:0-3488 GCA_038321325.1 Solirubrobacterales bacterium | reverse complement strand
CGAGGACGTGGGCAAGAACAACTACTTCTTCGCGACGCAGAAATGCACGGAGGTCGGCGGCTATCTGCCGTCCGCGGGGCAGCTCGTCGGCGCCGCCTCACGGGTCAAGCTCGCCTCGACGATCGACGACGCCCAGCTCACGGCGTCCATCGACGTCGACCCGACCGACGGCCGCAAGGACCGCCGCGAGATGAGCGCCACGCTGACGACCACAGCGGCGGGCTCGAGCGCCGCGGGCGCGGAGGGAGTCTCCGAGGGCTCGACGGGCGACCCGAAGACCGGCGAGCCCAACCCGACGCCGTTTCCGGCCAACCCCCAGCCGGCGACCCTCCAGTACGTCACCGTCTACGACAACAGGGACAAGGGAGGCTTCGCGGGCTCCAAGCCGGTCAGCCAGCCCGAGGCCTTCCGCTGCGCGTTCAACAAGAAGCAGGGCCCGGCGGAGGACATCGGCGAGGAGCCGCCGGGCGGCGAGGGCGGCGCTGGCGGCGGGGGCGGCGCGGGCGGCGCGGGCGGCGGCGGCGGCAACCCGTCCCGGAAACGCGGCGACTGAAGGATTCGGCACCCGATGGGGCACCAATTCCTTCAGCGAGGCCGCGACTTCGCGCTTCGATCTCACGTTTTGGGGGTGTGGGGCGTCTATAGGCCAGCGACGCCTCTCCGGGCGCCAACCGCAGGCGGGTGGAGGCGCGGCCTCGAACCGCCCGCGAACTCAATCGAAGGGAACCCGGGTACGGTGTTGATGACTCCGCGGTCACGCCGACGGCGACGATGAGGAGTTCCTGCGTCGGCATCGGTCAAGGTATGTCGCCACGCAGCCCGCTCGTGGCGCAGGGCAGCCGTCGCGTTTGACGGCGTCGCACCCCTGCCGCGTCGAGTCTGCCTCGAGGTCGAGCACGATAGTAGGACGTTCCATTCCGACGGACCCTTTGACATGCGCTCAGGATGGGTTCTTCCTAATCGCATGGGACTGATCCAGATCCGTAACGTGCCCGAGGACGTGCATCGCACCTTGAAGGCTCGCGCTGCGGCTCAGGGCACCTCGCTCAGCGACTACGTCCTCGACGAGGTCACGCGGGTCGCGCGCACGCCGACTCCGCAGGAGCTCGATGAGCGGATCCGCGCGCGCAGCGGCGCCGGCGTCAGCACGGAGGACATCCTCGAGGCGCGCGACGCCGGCCGCCGAGCGTGAGGTGGGTCGTCGACGCTTCCACGACCTACGACGCACTCTACGTGGCGCTCGCCGAGGCACTGGCAGCCACGCTGGTGACCCGAGATGCCCGGCTCGCGCAGGGCGTCTCGGGACTCGTCGACGGCGTCGTGTCTCCCTGACCAACGCACGTCCCGCCCCGGGAGGGAGCCGCCTGCTACGCGCCAGTGCCGAGCGTCGCGCAGGCCGTCCCGCGAGCGGATCGCACAGCACGCCCATTGCCAGCGGCTCGCCGGGGGCGGCGACAGTGCCCGCGCGCACCTCGACGTCGACCTCGTCCTCCAGCGCCTTAGTACCGGGATTCCTCCTTCTCGCCGTTGAAGTGCAGGCCGAAGGCGTCGGCCAGGCCGGTGTGCCCGGCGTCGGTGAGCCGGACGGCTCGGCTTCGCGGCGTACGCCGCAGCCAGTCGCGCTCGAGCAGGCGGTCGACGAGAGCGGCGCCCAGGGAGCCGGCGAGGTGGTGTCGCTGCTCTGACCAGTCCAGGCAGTAGCGGATCAGCGGTCGGCGGTGGGCATGCAGCGCGTCGAGGTCGAGGTCGATGTCGATGCGGATGCTTTCTGGTCAGCGCCTCGACCGAGTTCGATGCCCGGCCGGGACCCGTACGCGACGCGATCGCGGCCGCGGCGAGCAAGTGGCTGGGCAGGCTCCAGCGCGAGCTCGCCAACTTCACCGCGACCCCGCCGTCTTTGACCGCGCGCATCGCGCGATGCAGCGCCTCTTGCGGCCCGCTCCAGATGTCTGACCGTGAGACCTGCGCCGGGAGGCGTCTCACGCAAGAGATCGGCCCCAAGACGCCTCTGTCCCTAGGTCGGCCGCCCAGCCGGGCGGTCTTCGATCCAGTAGCGCGGGCCTGGGCCGTGGCTGGCTGCGCGGTCGCCGGGGTTGGAGAGCTTGCAGCGGTCGAGCGAGAGGCAACCGCAGCCGATGCATTCGGTCAGGCCGAGCTTGAGGCGCTCGAGCTCGGCGATGCGCTGGTCGATGCGCGAAGTCCATCCGCTCGAGAGGCGCGACCAGTCGTGTCGGGCGGGCACGCGGTTGGGCGGCAGCTTTCTCAGCTCGGCGCCGATCTCGTCGAGCGTGAGCCCGACGCGCTGGGCGAAGACGACGAAGGCGATCCGTCGCAGCACCGGGCGTGGATAGCGGCGGTGTCCGGAGCCCGCGCGCTCGGAGGTGATCAGGCCTCGCTCCTCGTAGAAGCGCAGCGCCGAGGCCGCGACGCCGCTGCGCCGGGAGACCTCGCCGATCGTGAGCAGCTCCGACACCGCCGCGAAGAGAACCACGGTTCGGCCTTGACTTCAAGTTGACTTGAACTTGTAGCCCGGCCCGAAGTGCTACTTGCGAGGAGGCAAGATGACCGATACACGGACAGCGAGCGAGCAGATCACCGAGGAGGTCACGTCCTGGCCGGGAGTCGAGGCGGGCCCCGGCCGGCGCGGCGAATTCGGCTTCAACGTCGGCGGCCACCAGATCGGTCACCTGCACGGCGACCACGCGGCCCACTTCTCCTTCCCGAAGCAGGTCGGGTTGGCGCTGAAGGAGGAGGGTCGGGTCGTCGATCACCCGGTCTTCCCCGGCAAGCCAGGACCGGCCGCTCGCAGGATCGAGAACGATGCCGACATCGGGGACGTCATCGCACTGCTGCGGCTCAACTACGACCGCGTAGTCACCCGCTACGGACTCTCGGGCGGGGTCGGAGCGTGATCCTGGTCACCGGGGCGACTGGCAACGTCGGCTGGGAGGTCGTCTCGCAGGTGCGCCGCCGATTTCCCCTCGGGAGGGGTGCTTGACCGTGAGCGCATTCAGCGAGGACGAGCTGAGCTATCTCTCCGGCGGGCGACGCCTGGCCCGGATAGCCACGGTCGGCGCCGACGGAACGCCTCACGTCGTACCGGTTGGCTGGTCGTTGAACGCGGAGCTCGACGCGATCGAGATCGGCGGCCACGACTTCGCACAGACCAAGAAGTTCCGCGACGTCCAACGGCGCGGGCGCGCCGCGATCGTGATCGACGACCTCGCCAGCACCGATCCATGGCGGCCGCGCGGAATCGAGATCCGCGGTCGCGCCGAGGCGCTCGAGACCCCGCGCGCGTTGATCCGCATCCATCCCGAGCGGATCGTCTCCTGGGGCATCGACGGTCGCGGCCGCCTCTCCCGTACCGTCGGATAGCCAGGAGCGAGCCTCTCGAACCGGTGACCGTCGAGGCGCTGCGTCGCCGGCTCGAGGTCAACGTCGGGCGAACGCGGGGAAGGTCTGCGTTATCAACGTGTCGGCGTAGT
>JBBQEV010000123.1:0-3493 GCA_038321325.1 Solirubrobacterales bacterium | reverse complement strand
CTGCGCTGCGCGCTGCTGACCGGCTCGGTCGCCCGCTGCTACGCCGGGGTCGGCGTGGTGCGCGACTCCGACCCGGCGGCCGAGCTCGCCGAGACCGAGGTCAAGCTCCAGGCGCTGCTGCCGGTGCTGGCGGGCTGAGCGGGTCACCCTCCGACGGCCTGCTCGACGGCGGCGTTGACGCGGCGGTGGAGCTCGCGGTTCTCCTCGCGGTCGGTGCGCACCTCGATGAGCGTCGAGCCCTCGCTTGCGAGCGCGCGGTCGAGCGCCGCGCGGAAGGCGGGAGGGTCGACGACCGGCTCGTGCTCGAAGCCGAAGAGCGACGCCAGGCGGCCCGTGTGCAGGGCGTGCGGGGTGGCGACGTGCTCCTCGAAGACGTCGGCCTCCTGCGCGACGGCGAGGAAGTGGAAGATTCCGCCGCCGTCGTTGTTGAGCAGCACGATGACGAGCGGGAGGCCCAGGCGGCCGGCCGCGAGCAGCCCGCCCATGTCGTGGATCAGCGCCACGTCGCCGATCAGCAGGACGACGGGGCCGGCACCCGCGGCGGCCGCACCGAAGGCCGCCGAGACGGTTCCGTCGATCCCGTTCGCGCCCCGGTTGGCGAGGACGCGCGGCTGGGCCTCGCGGACCGGGAAGAAGCTCTCGACGTCGCGGATCGGCATGGAGGAGGCGACGAACAGCGTCGCGTAGGCGGGGAGGCGGACGCCGAGCTCCGCTGCGACCCGCGGCTCGGTCAGTCCGCCGCCCAGCGCGGCGGCGATCTGCTGCGCCGCGGTTCGGTCGGCCGTGCGCCAGTCGGCGAGCCAGCCACGCTCGGACCGCGCGCGAGAGGACTCCAGGCGCGTCGTGATCGCGTCCAGAGAGGCGGCCGGGTCGGCCTCCAGGAGGGTCGAGACGACCGCGTCGGGGTCCTGCCAGGCGCCCTCGGGATCGAAGGCGACCTGGACGGCCTCGGGAACGGAGGCGAGCCAGGCGCGCAGCGGCTTGGAGGTCGGCAGGTCGCCGACGCGGACGACGAGCTGTGGTGCGTGCGTGGTCGCGAAGCGCTGCGAGCGAAGCAGCGCGTCGTAGTGGGCGACCGCCGCCTCGCCGTGCCGGGCGCCGGACAGCGGGTCGGCGAGCAGCGGGAAGCCCGCGGCGCGCGCGAAGCGCTCGACGGCCGCCGGCAGCTCGCGGCGGCGCTCCTCGCGGCCGGCGACCACCACGCCGCGCGGCCGGCGCTCCACCTCGGCGGCGAGCTGCTCGATGACGGCGTCGCTCGGGTGCGGCGCTGTTCTCGGCCGGGTGAGCCACGGCCGCTCCCCGTCGCGGCCGCCGCCGCCCGGCTCCGCGGGCAACGGCTGGTCGGGGACGAGCGGCTCGCGCAGCGGGAAGTTCAGGTGGACGACGCCGGCGCGACCGTCGAGCGCCGTCCAGTAGGCGCGACACGCGAGCGCTCGGATCCACCGGGCCGTCGCTGGGGTCGCTTCGTCCACGCCGACCTCGAAGAACCACTTCGCCGCACTGCCGAAGAGCTCGACCTGGTCGATGGTCTGACCGGCGCCGACATGGCGCAGCTCGGGCGGTCGGTCGGCGGTGAGCACGAGGAGCGGGACACGCGCCTCGTAGGCCTCGTAGACGGCGGGGGCGAGGTGAGCGACCGCGGTGCCCGAGGTCACGGCGATCGCCGGCGGGAGCCCCGTCATCTTCGCGAGCCCCAGGGCGAAGAACCCGGCGCACCGCTCGTCGATGTGCGACCACGCGCGCAGCCTGGGCTCGCGAGCCAGGGCGAGCACGATAGGGGCCGAGCGCGACCCCGGCGAGGTGCACGCGTGGCGCATCCCGCAACGCGCGAGCTCGTCGACGAAGGCGCGGAGCAGGAGGTGGCTGCCGATGCCGCTCATCGGCGCCGCCGCCGCCCGGAGCGGTGCAGCTCCCCTTCGCGCGCCCACGTGCCGCCTCGGCTCCGCTTCCGCCCGCCGCCCCAGCGGGCGAAGATGGGGTGGTGGCGAATGAGCTGGTTCTCCTGCATGGCTTTACGCAGACGGGCATGAGCTGGGAGCCCGTCCGCCGCGAGGTCGGCGAACGCTATCGGGCGCACGCGCCCGATCTGCGCGGCCACGGGGCGGCGAGGGAGCGACTGCCGGCCACCTTCGAGGAGGTGATCGAGGACGTCGCCTCCCTCGTCGACGGGCCGTTCACCCTCGCCGGCTACTCGATGGGCGGGCGCATCGCCCTCGCTCTGGCTCTCGCCCGGCCGGAGCGCGTCGAGCGACTCGTCCTCGTGAGCGCCTCTCCCGGCCTTGCCGACCCCGGCGAGCGCGAGGTGCGCCGGAGCGCCGACGAGGCTCTCGCAGACGAGATCGAGCGCTCGACTATCGAGGCATCCGCCCGCCGCTGGGCCGCCCAGCCGCTCTTCGCCGGCCAACCTGCCGGGGTCGCCCGCCGCGCCCACGACGATCGGCTGCGCAGCACCCCGCCCGGCCTTGCCCGCGCTCTGCGAGGTCTCGGCACTGGAGTGATGGAGCCCCTCTGGGATCGCCTGGCAGAGCTCGCGATGCCGGTCGACCTGGTCGTCGGTGAGCGAGACGAGAGGTTCCGCACGATCAACGAGCGCATTGCCGAGGCAATGTCCGACGCCCGGCTGCACGTCATCGCCGGAGCCGGCCACGCCGTCCACCTCGAGAACCCGAAGGCCGTAGCCCAGTTGGTCCTTGAAGAGCAACGGCCCGCCGGGCGGCGGGCCGAAGCCGGGTGACGCGGGGAACCACCCCGCACGCGCCTGAGTCGCCATTCGAGCGTAGCACCCGGCACGTCCCGCTTCGGCTGCCGCCGACGGTTCGCGGAGGGCGCCGGACTCGAACCGGAATCGGCTGGTGAGGCCGATCACGACGCGCCTCAGGCGCCTGTCCCACCTCGGGACGTCACCCTCCGCGCTGCCGACGTTACGTGCGGCGCGGCGCGCAACTCGTCGTGCCGCGCTGGTTTGATGCAGCCTGTGCGCCGACTCCTCACGATAACCGGCTGCTTCGCCGCCATTCTGCTCCCCGCCCCCACCGCCAACGCGCAAGATCCCGCGCCGCCGGTCGACGGCCTGACGACTCGTCAGCTCGTCGGCCAGCGGCTGATCCTCGGCTACGCCGGCACGGAGCCTCCCGCTCGCCTGACCCAGCGCATCTCGCGCGGGGAGGCCGCCGGGGTGATCCTGTTCGGGCGCAACGTCGGCTCGCGGGCGGCGCTGCGCCGGACGGTCGACCGGCTGCAGGCGATCGAGCGGCCCGCGGGGCTTCGCCAGCCGCTGCTGATCATGATCGACCAGGAGGGCGGGCTCGTGAAGCGGCTCTCGGGGGCGCCGAGCCGCTCGCCGGCGCAGGTTGGCGCGACGAAGGACCCCGACTACGCCCGGCGCGTCGGCCGCGCGACGGCGGCGAACCTCCGCGAGGTCGGCGTCAACGTCAACCTCGCGCCCGTCCTGGACATCGGCCGGCCGGGCTCGGTCGTCCGACGCCTCGGCCGC
>JBBQEV010000122.1:0-3569 GCA_038321325.1 Solirubrobacterales bacterium | reverse complement strand
CAGGCGCAGGGCGTTGTCGACCTCTCCGCGCAGGTCGGAGCGCACGCCGACGTAGACCGAGACGGCGGCCGCCATCACCGCCGCGGCGACGGCGAGGCTGGCGACGGCGGCGATGCGCGTGCGCAGGCTCATGGCTCGCGCCGCACGTAGCCGACGCCCCGCAGGGTGTGGATGAGCGGCCGCGCTCCGGCCGCCTCGAGCTTGCGGCGGAGGTAGCCGACGTATACCCGCAGCGCGTTGGACGCCGGGCCGAAGTCGTAGCCCCACACCCGGTCGTAGATGAGGTCGTGTGGCAGCACGCGTCGTGGGTTGAGCATGAGCAGCTCGAGCAGCAGGTACTCCGTGCGGGTGAGCTCGACGAACGCTCCCTCCACGTCCACGCCATGCCGGCTGCTGTCGAGCCGCAGCTCGGCGAAGGACACCGCGTCGGGGTCTCCCTCACCGCCAACCCGGCGCAGCAGCGCGCGCAGCCGGGCCTTGAGCTCGCCGACGTCGAACGGCTTGACCAGGGAGTCGTCGGCGCCCGCGTCGAGCCCGTCGATCCGGTCGGCGACCGCATCGCGCGCGGTGAGGATGAGGATCGGGAGGCGGTTCCCGGCGCCGCGCAGGCGACGGCACACCTCGAGGCCGTCCACGTCGGGCATGCCCACGTCGAGCACCACCGCGTCGGGCGCGCCGGAGAGCACGCGGCTCACGCCCTCCTGCCCACCGTGCGCGACCTCTACCTCGTAGCCCCCGAGCGTCAGGGCCCGGCGCAGCGCGTCGCGGACCGCTCGATCGTCGTCGACCACGAGGATCCTCATCGCCTCATTCTGCCCCGTGTCGGCCCGTCGCCTCCGCTCTCCTACGCAGGTCTTACGCGCTGTCGATCGAGGCAGGGCACCGCCAGGCCGGCGTTGACTCAGCGCCCCATCTCTGCTTGAGTTCCAGCCGAGGAGGAATGTCATGACGCGCACCCTGCGCCGAAGCTCCCTGGCCGTGCTCGCTGCTCTCATCGCCGTCGTGGCGACGGCTGCGATCGCCTGGGCCTGCACGCCCCAGGCCTACCTCTATCTCGGCGCCACCTCCGTGACCCCCTCCTCGGCGGGCGGGGGCGGTCCCGTGACCGTCACCGGACGAGGCTTCACCTCGGGTCCGGTCCAGATCCGCCTCGACTCCGGGCGGTTGCTCGCCACTGCGCAAGGGCCGAACTTCTCCCTCGTGGTCCGGATCAAGAACGTCGCGCCCGGCGTCCACTACGTGCACGGCATCGCCTACAGCTCCAACGGCGCCGTGGCCGGCGACGCATCTCGGCCGCTAGTCGTCAAGGCCGCCGCTCCAGCGCGCCACAGCGCCCGGATCCTCCCGCCGCCGGCGCCTGGCCGTCCGAGCCGCCCCGCCACCCGAGCGACCCGAACCCGACCGGCTCACGGGTCCGCCCGTCCGAGCGCCCGACCCGCCCACCAGCGCGTGCGCTCGGCCGACCGAAGCTCCGCCCGGCCGGCACCCGCCCCGGTGGCGCAACCCCCGCGGACCATCGCCGCGGCCCCTCCCGTGCTCGCCAAGCCAAGGCATCGCGTGAGCCGCCCCGCCGTCACTCCGGTGGCCGAGCCGGCTGCCCTTCCGGCCGGGAACCCGTGGATCGTCCGCGCGCCGGCTGCTGCCACGGTGAGCGATAAGGCCGATGAGGGCGTGTCCGGCCTCGTGATCGCGCTCGCGGCCGGCCTGCTCGCCCTGGGCTTGGCGGGCATCGGCGGCGCCGGCGTCGCGCTCGCACGGACGCGGACTCGCTCGCCCGCCCCGACACTCGTCGCCGACGCCCTCCCGGCGCCCGTCGCCGAGCCGCAGACCTCGTCGCTCGACGCGGAGCTGCAGACGCTGCTCGCCGAGCACTACGCGCGCGAGGAGAGCGGAGCCGCGGCCCGTGACGAGGTAGCGCCGCGCGAGGGCGTCGACTCGCCGCACTAGCCAGCCGGGCCCCTCGCAGCAGGCAGCTCTCCTGGCCGGTGCTCGCGGCCGCCGGCGCGGCGGTCGCCGCCGGCGTCGGGGCGATGCTGCTCTCCCTCGCCTTTCCCGGCCATGTCTCCGTGAGCCGGACCGGACCGAACGTTCCCGTGAACGCCGGCGCGGGAGACCTGCTCGACATCAGCGCGCAGAACTCGCCGACGCTCGTCCGCAACCCGGTCGACGGGGCCAACCTCGCCATCGCCGACCGCATCGACTCACCGCGCTTCGCGTGCGCGCTGCACATCTCGCACGATCGCGGCGCCACGTGGTCGCCGACGCCGATCAGGCTGCCCCGGGCTCGCGCGCCGAAGTGCTACGCGCCGGACGTCGCCTTCGGGGCCGACGGGACGCTCTACGTGTCCTTCGTGACGTTGAGCGGCCTGGGCAACGTGCCCGGCGCCGCTTGGATCGTCAGCTCCCGGGACGGGGGACGAACGCTCGGCGCACCGGTCCGAGTGCTCGGGCCGCTGACCTTCCAGCTGCGCCTGGTGGCCGACCCGGTCGTGCCCCGACGGCTGTACCTGGTCTGGCTGAAGGCCTCGGGCGTGGGCCTGCTGCAGCTCACGCGGACCGGCAACCCGATCGTCATGAGCCGCTCCGACGACGGCGGCGCGACCTGGCGCCCCCCCGCGCGCGTGAGCGATCCGTCCCTTCCGCGGGTCGACGCCGGCTCGCTCGCGGTGGGGCCACGCGGTCAGCTCTCCGTTCTCTACCTCGACCTGGGAGACGACCGCCTCGACTACGCGGGCGCCCACGCAGGACAGGACGGACCGCCCTACCAGGGGGCGTGGAGGCTCGTGCTGGCGCGCTCCCGGGACGGAGGATCGACCTGGACGCAGTCGCTCGTCGAGCCGAGTCTCGTCCCCACGGAGCGCTTCATCGTCTTCATCCCGCCCTTTCCCTCGCTCGCCGCCGACCCCCGGAGCGACCGGCTCTACGCCGCCTTCCAGGACGGTCGCCTGGGTGACTCCGACGTCCGTCTGTGGACCTCGACCGATGCCGGCGAGAGCTGGCGGGCGGGCGGGCGCGTCAACGACACCCCGCCGCGCGACCGGACCTCCCAGTACCTCCCGCGCCTGGCGGTCGCGCCCGACGGCCGCCTGGACGTCATCTACTACGACCGCCGGGCAGATCCCCGGAACGTCGACGACGACGTGACGCTCCAGTCCTCGTTCGACGAGGGCCGCAGCTTCACGGGCGCGCTCCGTCTCACCGACCGGTCCTTCGACGCCCGGATCGGCTCCGGCCTCGCCGGCCTGGGCAGCCGCCTGGCGCTGCTCTCCACCGACTCGGGGGCGCTGGCCGTGTGGAGCGACACGCGCGCGGGGACGTCCGTCTCGCACAAGCAGGACCTCGCCCGCCAGCTCGTGAGCGTCGACCGGGCCGCTCGCCTCTCGCCGCCGCTGCGCTCCGCCCTGCGCTACGGAGGCCTCGCGGTGGGAGTGATCGGGCTGATCCTCCTGTTCGCCGCCGCGACCGACCGGCGTCGCGGGCCGGCCCGCGACGCCGCGCGCGCGGAAGCGAGCTCGTCGGATGGGTGAGCCGGTGAGAAGCGGGAGCCCGGACGATGGAGGGCCGCGTAG
>JBBQEV010000121.1:0-4328 GCA_038321325.1 Solirubrobacterales bacterium | reverse complement strand
ATTTGGGCGAGTCGAGCCGGCCGCGGTACAGGCGCCGGCGGACGTGGAGCCGCCGGTTGCCGAGGTCGACGTCCCCCAGGTAAGTGCGACCGCCTCGCCGATCCGCAGGCCGGTGTGCGCGGGCAGCTCGAAGAACAGGCGCCACTCCGGCGGGATCTCCGTAAGAAGCGCGCGCAGCCCCTCCTCGGTAAGCGCCTTCAGGGTGCGGTCGGCCTGGTCGTCGACGATCTGCTGCACGATCCGGAGACCGGCGGCGGGGTTGCCTCGGATGAGGCCGTCTTCGTGCGCTGTCGCGAGTAGCGCGCAACGTGCCATAGGAGTCCCGGTCGCGTAGCCGCCCGCGGGGGTGTGGGGTCTCCGACCCCGCCCCGTCCGTGGAACCGGATAACCCTTTTACGCATAGCCACCCGCGCGAGGGGCCTCCTACTCCGCCTCCGTTCGCTAGCGCGGTCGCGGCGGAACAGCACGGACGTGCAGGCTCAGCGGCTCGTGCTCCGGTCCGCCGCGCCGCGCGGCCCAAGCGGCTCCCGGGGTGGACATCACGCTGCCCACAAGAGGGGAAGCACCGCGTGGAGGTGGCCGACGACGGCCGGACCGCGGCGGCCGCGCCGACGGAGACGCGGGGAGTTGAGCGCCGGGCCTTACCGCTCCCTGCTCAGCGGCTCGCGCACGCTCCGGCGGCTGTCGTATGTCCCCCAGCGGAAGCCCGTCCCGTGCGGCTCGGGCGGGAGCGGGGAGCTCGGGAGATCGGCCGGCGGAGGCCACATGTTGTACGCCACTGGGGCAAGGTCGTTCGGGCCGTCGGGGTGGAACAGCGACGCCAGGTACTGCAGCTGGCCGCGGCCCGGGCCCTGCTCGAACGTGCCGCCGCCGTACAAGGCGATCCCGTGCGTCGCGCAGTAGTCGTAGGTCTCGAAGAGGCGACGGACGCTGCCGAAGCGGGCGGGCTTGAGGTTGAGCACGCGGGGTCGCCAGGGCAGTGCCTCGATGTCGGCGACGGAGTGGATCGGCTCGTCCCATGTGATCCGGTCCCGTTGCTCCTCGAGGAGCGCGACGGTGTCGTCGGCGACCGCGGGGTCCTCGATCCAGGCCTTCGGCAGCGCCTCGAAGATCCGGCGGTAGAGGCCGGCGTCTGCGTCCATCGCCACGTTCGCGTTGCGGTAGAGGCCCTTCATGTCTACGACGTCGACGCAGCCCAGCGGCGCCAGCTCCGCGAGGAGCGCGTCGTCCCAGTTCGGGGTGGGATCGAGCTTGAACCGCAGGCCCGGGTCCGCGGCGAGCAGCGCGCGGATCGGGGCCAGCCCGGCGGCACCGTCGGTCCGCGTCGACACGACGAAGGTGACGGGCTGCGCGCGGCGCCCGACCGCGACGTGAAGGGAGAGCCTGTTCTGGCGCAGTGCGAGGTCGAGCGCCGCGCTCTCGAACGCCCAGCGGCGGTAGTCGCGGGCGCTCTCGCGGATCGGCTCGACCGGGAACAGCTCGGCGAGCCCGAGCAGCGTCGAGAACTCGTCCAGCGTCCGTGTACCGCGCAGCCACGAGAGGTCACCCGCGCGGCGGAGGTGCTCAATCTGATCGATCTGGTCCCAGGTGATGTCCTCGCCCTGGCCCTCGTGGCCGTCCCCGGTTAGCCTGACAACGGTCGAGACCTTGGTGAAGCCGCTCGTCGTGTCGCGCGCGAGCGGCAGCAGCTCGCATCGTTCCACGGACAACCGCAGATCGGCGACGCAGTCGTACGTCGCGCCCGCAGCGGTCCGTGCTGCGCCCTCCGGAGCAGTCATGCGGGCTACCTCGGACATGCCGCGACCCTACAAGCTCGCCCGCCCTGCCCACCTGTTAGCGTCGTCTTGTGGCGACGCGACGAGCACTGCTCCTGATCGCCGACATCGGTGGCTACACGGAGTACATGCAGTTCCACCGCTCGATCCTCGGGCACGCCGAGGCCGCCACGACGCGCCTGCTCGAGAAGGTGGTCGACGCGGCGCCCGGCTTCGAGCTGATCGAGATTGAAGGCGACGCCGCCTTCCTCTCGCGCGAGGCCGACGCGCTGGACGCCGATGCGGCGCTCGGCGTCATCACCCAGGCCGTCGTCGCCATGCACCACGCCTTCCACGAGGAGCGCCGGCTCGTCCAGCTAAACATGTGCCCGTGCGGGAGCTGCCGGAAGACCGACGACTTGAAGCTGAAGTTCGTCGCACACGTCGGCGAGGTCGCGACTCAGACGATCAAGCGCCGGCAGAAGCTCGTCGGCATGGACGTCATCTTCGTCCACCGGCTGCTCAAGAACCCCGTGCAGGTCCCCGAATACGTCCTGATCTCCGATGACCTCCACCAGGTCGGCGGCGCGTCGCGGTCCGGGCAGCCGATGCACGAGATCGCGCACGAGATCGAGGGCATCGGAGCGGTGCGCCTGTTCTATTCGGACGTCGCTGACCTCCCGGATCCCCTTCCTACGGCCCCGGCCCCGTCGTTCGCGCGGCGGCTCGGCGTGACGGTCGGGATGGTCAGCCGCGGCGTGCCGTACATCGTGCGCCGCCGGCGCCCGGCAGCCCTGGCCGACTGAAGACGGCTCACGGCGCGTCGACGACATCCGGCCGCGACGCATCGCGTGCCCTGAGCCGGCCAACGACATCCTGGGCCGCTGCCGCACTGACGGGGTAGCCCGTCACAGCGGTCAGGAAGGCCGAGCGCTCGAGGAAGCTCACCCGCAGGTCTGCCTCGGGGGTCGCACGAATGGTGGCCGTCCGCGCCTCGTCGCTGAGCAGCGCGATCTCGCCGAAGCCGACGCCGGGCCCAAGCGTGCGGACAAGGCGCCCGTCGATGTCCACCTCGGCGCCGCCCGACTCGACGATGTAGAACCGGTCGCCAGGCTCGCCCTGGTGAAACACGACCTGCCGGGGCGCGAACTGCTCATGCTGGAGCTCGGCCCCGAGCTGCTCGATCGTCGTCGCCGGGAGCGCCTCAAGCATGGGAACGCCGCGCAGGATCTCGATGTCCGCATCGCGGACGCGCAGCCGTGCGTCGAGTCGGCGCAGCGCCGGCCAGCTCGCTGCCACCGCCAACGACGCGACGAGCCCGACGACGCCGAGGGCGAGGCGGAGACCGAGCACGTCGACGAGGGCCGGCGCGAGCAGGGCGCCGAGCGCGACGCCAAGCGTCAGGATCGCCTCGAAGCCCGCGAACATGCGCGCCAGGACGGTCTCGGCTGCGAGCCGGGCCAGCACCGTGAAGCCGCCGACGTCGATCAGCGCGTTGCCGACGCCGACCAGGCCGAGCAGGACGAGGGCCGCCGCCTGATCGGGGAGGACGCCGATCAGCGTCAGCGGCGCGCCGAACAGCACGATGCCGATGCCGAACCAGGTGCCAAGTCCGCCTCGCCGGACCAGCGTGAACGCGAAGATGGAGCCGAGCACGCCGCCGGCCCCGACGGCCGCGTTCAGGACGCCGACGCCCGCATCTCCCGTGTCCAGGAGGTCGACTGCGACGACCACCGCGAACACGGTCAGGCAGCCACGCGTGAAGGTCTGCACCACCCCGAGCGCCGTGATGAGCCCCAGGGCCCGATCGGCCGCGATGGTGGTGAAGCCCTGGAACATCTCCCTACCACCCCTGCGAGTGGAAGCCGCTCGCGGCGGCGCGTCGTACGGCAGCCCGACGACGACCAGCCCTCCCACCAGCGACGCAGCGGCACACGCGACGAAGACCGCGGACGGGTCGTTCGTCGCCAGCAGCACGGCCGCGACCGCCGGGCCGCCCAGCGTCCCGAGCGAGTCCAGCATGCCGCGAACCGCGTTCGCGCTCGTCAGGTCCTGCGGGGACTTGGCCAGCGCCGGCAGCAGGGCCGAGTGCGCCGGCCGGTACAACGCCATCGCGACCGTCGCCACGACGGCGAAGGCGTACGTCGCTGCGGGCGGGCCGCCGGCCTCCGTCACGCCCGCGACGCAGCCGAGCATCGCGGCGCGCAGCACCCCGACGCAGATGAGGACGCGCTCACGTCGCACCCGGTCGGCCATCGTCGCCAGAAACGGCGCGAGGAGCGCCGCCGCCGCCATGCGGGCCGCCGTGACGGCACCGACCGCAGCGACGCCACCCTCGCGGAAGGCGAAGACGGAGAGCGCGACCATGAAAGCGCTCTCCCCCGCCCACATCGCCGCGAAGGAGATCTGCGCGCGGCGCAGCGGACCGCGGTAGGCGACGCGGAGCGCGGTCGCCCAGCCGGTGAACCTCGAGACGCGACGCCGAGCCACCACGGCGCGACTATCGCACGGCGGCCCGCGACCGATCCGGAGATCGTCCCGCCGTGGTCGCGTCGCTCCTCATCGGCCGGGACC
>JBBQEV010000120.1:0-5128 GCA_038321325.1 Solirubrobacterales bacterium | reverse complement strand
CGTGAGCAGCAGGTCGAGGTCGGCGTCCATCGAGGCCCCCTGGGTCGGCGCTGGGAACTGAGTACCGCCAGCTTCGACCTGCTGCCTTATGTCCCCTGCCAACCCACCACGCCAACCCGCGCCGTGGAATCACTCATCTAGACGTCGAGGTCGATGCGCGCGGCCTTGCGCGTGTCGTTCGGGCTCTTGATCGCGAGCTCGAGAGGACGATTGTCCAGGGAGGCGAGCGGGACCTTGAAGAGGAGGAGGGAGCCCTGACTGCCGGCGTAGGCCTGCAGGCGCTCCGGGTTGGGGATGTACCCCTTGGGCGGGATCGTCTCGGGCTCGTAGGCGAAAACGTTCTTGGTCTTGACGGGCTCGAACTCGTTGCCCCGCGTGTCCTCCACGGTGAACTGGCGTGCGGAGGGGATCGCCCGGTCGAACTCGTTCTCGACGCGGAGGAAGACCCCGAACCACACGCTGCCCTTGGGCAGCACGCTGTCGTCCGGCGCGATGTCCTGGAAGTAGCCGCCATCCTCGGCGTCTCGCGGATTGAGCTGGCGCGAGACCTGCACCTGGTACTTCAGCCCGCTGAGGTCCACGTAGAGCGCCTCGGACTCCGCGACGCCGACCTGGTCGCCCTGGTTCGCCGTGTTCCCGCACGCCGAGACGCCGAGGCAGACGACGGCGAGGGCGAGGGCGGTGCAGCGGCGGCGCATGAGGCGGCGCATCCTACTTCGTGGCGCCCGGCGCGGGCGCCCCGAACCGGAAGCCCGTCGCCGGCTTCCGGGCACCCCCGGCGATCGTGGCGCGCCCGCCGTCGCCGCCGCCCGCCTCCAGGACGTCGCGCAGCACCTGCAGCGTCTTGCGCCACTTGGCCTTGTGGAATCCGCGCCCCTCGCCGATGCGGTCCGAGCGCAGCTTGGGCTCCTTCTCGAAGGAGACCGCGACCCGGGTCCCTCCGCCCTCCGGCGCGAGCTCCCAGACGGTGCGGGTCCGCACGCGGTTGAACTTTCCGGTGCCGCCCGCGAGCACGATCCGCGACGGCGGCTCGATCTCGACGATGGTCTGATCGATCCAGGGGAACTTCGTGCCGCGCTGACGGAAGGCGAAGCGGACGCCCGCGCCCGCCCCGAACGTGTCCTCGCGGGTGACGTGCCAGTCGCGGGTGAAGTGCCCCATGAACTCGGGGTGGTGAGCGACGTCGGCCAAGTAGGCGAAGACCTCCGCCTGGGGGCGGGCGATGAGCACGTCTGCGGTCACCGTGTCCACGCCCGCCAGCCTACAAGTCGGGGGCGCCGAGCCCCCGCGCGCTTCAGGCGGCCGGGCGCTCCCGGAGCCGCACGGCGTGGCCCCGCTCGGAGTGGCGGACGACGTCGGAGGCCTGCGGCGCGTCGGCGTGCTGCGGGCGGCAGAGCTCGCAGACGACCTCGCCGCGCGCGTAGCGGTGGTAGCGCTCGCCCACCAGCGGGGTCCGGCCGCAGTCCGCGCAGGCGTGACGTCCCGCCGACAGCTCGGTGACGCCGCGGCGCAGGAGGTGGCGCTCGAGGTCCGGCTCGGAGATCCCCTGGAGACGAAGCATGTCCGTGGGGTTCGCCGCCGCACAGGCCGTTCCCTTCAGGAGGCTGGTGTCAATCAGGGTCGTCGTGTGAGGGAGCCGCATCGCCCGTGCCAGGGGGCGACCGATGACGTGATCAATCCTGGTTGGATTGATGAGTCATCGGGTGGCGCCTGGTGCGCGCGAGTGGTTTCCTCACGCCACGAGACTTTGACACCAGTCTCCTAGCGTTTGCGCGTGCCGTGAGATTGGGAATGCTCACGCCCATGGAGTCTTTGAGCGCCGGGACGCTCGCCGGGACGGGGTCGTTTCGCTGCGAGAGTTGCGGCTACGTGCTCACGCTGTCCGCGGAGGCCGCGCTGCCGCGATGCCCGAGCTGTGAGTCCGACGCGTTCGTCCGCTCGTCGCTGTTCGGCACCGAGCCGCACGCCGGCGACGCCGGCGAGCCCGCCGCCGGGGACCAGGAGGCGTTCTGCGCCGCGGCCCGCGAGCTCGTCGCGGGACCGGGCGAGCACCTGGCCTTCCGCGACGGCGAGACCGTCCGCGTGCTCCCCCTGGCGAGCGGGGGGACCCGCATCGGCCGGTCGCTGACCGCCGACGTCCGCTTCGACGACGCGACCGTCTCGCGCCGGCACGCCATCGTCGTGCGCGAGGCCGACGCGGTCCGCGTGCTCGACGACCGCTCGCTGAACGGGACCCTCGTCAACGGCCGGCGGATCGACCAGCACACGTTGCGCGACGGCGACGAGATCGTCGTGGGCCGCCATCGCCTGCTGTTTCTCGTGGGCGCCGCGGCTCCCGCGAGCCCCGCCTGAGCGCGGCGTGCGATCCTCTTGGGCGTGGCGACAAAAATCGCAGTCCTCTCCCAGAAGGGCGGCACCGGGAAGACGACGGCGGTCCGTACGCTGACCGACGTCCTGCGCCTCGCCGGGCTGAAGGTCCTCGCCGTCGACCTCGACCCCCAGGGCAACCTCTCGGACTACTTCGATGTCGACCCGGAGGCCGATCCGACGATCGGCGACGTGCTGGCGGGCCGGGCGTCGGCCAAGCAGGCCGTCCACGACGATCTCATGCCCGCGAACCTCGCGCTGGCCGAGGCCGAGCTGACCCTCGCGGGCAAGATGGGCCGGGAGCTGACGCTGCGCAAGGCGCTCAAGAAGGTCGAGGAGCCCTACGACGTCGTGATGATCGACTGCCCGCCCGCGCTCGGGCTGCTGACGGTCAACGCGCTCGTGGCGGCGGACTTCGCGCTGCTGAGCTCCGAGGCGCAGTACTTCGCCCTGCAGGGCGTCGAGCAGGCGCTCGAGGTCATCGAGCTCGCCCGCGACGGCCTGAACCCCGACCTCGAATGGCTCGGGGTCTTCTTCAACATCGCCGACATGCGCACGGTCCACTCGCGCGAGGCCTACGACTCGCTGCGCGAGCACGTCGGCGACAAGCTCTTCGAGCAGACGATCCGGCCGTCGATCGCCTACGCGGGCTCGGCCGAGCGCGCCGTCTCCATCCTGGAGTACCGCCCGGACCTCGCGCAGGACTACCTCCTGCTCGGCGACGAGCTCCTCGGGCGCCTCGGGCTCAAGGCCGCCCGCAAGCAGCTCAAGGCCCATCTGCCGGCGGCGGCTCCGACGGCGCCCTGAGCGCTCCGATTCCGAAGTTCCGTGGCCGTATCCGAGCGCCTCGCCGGGTCCTGCCGCCCGGCGACGGCCCCGCAAGTACGCACAGTACGAGCAAGGCCGTCGCCGAACGCCATGACGCGACGATCCATCTCGGATCCGGCGACGGAACTACGAATCGCAGCCCTGAACGCGGCGCGCCGGGCGCTCACACCCCGGCGGGCGGCGCCGGGCGGCGCGGCAGGTCGGGCGCCGCGGAGTAGGGGGCGTCCATGCGCTCGTCGGCGGTCGCGATCCAGCTGCCGACCGGGACGAGGAGCATGAGGAGCAGACCGAGGTAGGCGCCCACCAGCGGCTCGTCGAGGAACAGGACGCGGACGGTCAGGACGATCGTGACGACGATGCCGATGCCCGTCGTGATCAGCGCGGCGGCGACGGGGAGTGCGGCCGGCCGCTTCGTGACGGTCGTGAACACGAGCGCGAACGCGGCGCCGATCGCGAGCAGCACGAGCGCCAGCGTGACCACGCCGAGGCTGCCCCACCCCGACACGGCCGCGCTGCCAGCGGCGACCGCGGCACGATCGCGATCGAGATCGCGGTGCCAGCCGAGGAACAGCGTCACCAGGAGGGCGAGGGCGGCAAGGCCGCACACCAGTTCCCCGGGGCGCAGGCGCGAGAGGTGCACGCGGCAGAACCTACTCAAGCGGCGGCGTGCTCGGCCGCCCGCAGCGTGTTGCGCAACAGGCAGGCGATCGTCATCGGGCCCACCCCGCCGGGGACGGGGGTTATCGCGCGCGCCCGCTCGCTCGCGGCGGCGAAGTCGACGTCTCCGGTCAGGCCGCCCGCCAGGCGGTTGACGCCGACGTCGATGACGACCGCGCCCGGCTTGACCCAGTCGCCCTGCACGAGGCTCGGCACGCCGACGGCGGCGATCAGCACGTCGGCGCGACGGCAGACCGCCGCGAGGTCGGAGGTGCGCGAATGGCAGGTGGTGACCGTCGCGTTGGCGGCGAGCAGGAGCTGGGCCATCGGCTTGCCGAAGAGGTTCGAGCGCCCCACGACGACGGCCTCGGCACCCTGCAGCGCGACCTCGTGCTCGGCCAGCAGGAGCATCACCCCTTCCGACGTGCACGGCCGCAGCCCCGGCAGCCCGAGCGCGAGACGGCCCGCGGAGGCCACGGTGAGCCCGTCGACGTCCTTGTCGGCGGAGATCCGGTTGGTCAGCTCGATGCCGTCGAGGTGGCCGGGGACGGGGAGCTGGCAGAGGATCCCGCTGACCGCCGGGTCGGCGTCGAGCGCGTCGAGCAGCGCCGCGACCTCCCCGTGGGGCGCGTCGGCGGCGAGGCGATGGTCGAAGCCCCGGATCCCGACCTCCGCGCACGCCCGCTGCTTGCCCGCGACGTAGACCTGCGAGCCCGCGTCCTCGCCGATCAGGACCGTCGCCAGGCCGGGAGGCCGGCCGTGCGCGGCCGCGAACGCCGCGACCTCGGTCGTGAGCTGCGCGCGCAGCGCCGCGGCGCTCGCCTTGCCGTCGATCAGGGTGGCGCTCATGAGGGCCGGAGGCTATCGGCGCCCGCGACCTCCGTTGCCGCCTCCGGGGGACCTCGCCCGGCATCAGCCGGCAGCGATCAACCCGCACGCCTGCGCACTCGAAGCTCACTCCCGGCGCACCCGACGAGAACGCGAAACTTCCGCGTGGTGTCGGCCGACGTCTCGGCGGCGGCGGACGTGACCGTCGCCTCCGGCGGCACCCGATCGGCGGGGGACCTTGGCGAGCGTCGGTGGCGTAGGGCGCGGAGCTCACCGGTCGCGCTAGCGCGAGGCAGCCGCAGCGGGAGTGGCGCCGGCGGCCTGGTAGTGCTGGGCGACGGTGGCCGCGGAGAGCGCGGCCCCGTAGACGGCGACGTCGTCGATACGCCCGTTGAACGTGCCGAAGTCGTACTGGCTGTGCCGGCCGATCCAGAACGGCGTCGAGGTG
>JBBQEV010000119.1:0-5494 GCA_038321325.1 Solirubrobacterales bacterium | reverse complement strand
GCGGTTGCCCCCCGGCTGCCGGCGCGCTCCCCGCTACGCGGGGGGGCTTGGTTACCTCCCCGGTTACGGCCCCCACGCCAAGTTGATGCGGCCGGTGCGCCCACTCGTCCGAGGCGTGGGTCGAGCGCAGGCAACCCGCCTCGAGCCTGTGCTTTCCGAGGTGGGCCGGAGGCGTTCCCGGATCGCCTGGCACGGCGGCGCTCGCGCGCGCCCGCCGCGGAGGCGAGGACACCCGGATCGGCCTACCGACAGGCCCGCCGGGCCATGGATCGGGCGGCGCAGCGCCGTAGCCTTCTCCCGGCGATCCTCCTCCCGCTCCTCTTGGTCGCGTCGGCGAGCCTGGTCGTCCTCAGCGGACTGGGCACGTTCGCCTTGATGGCCTGGCAAGGTCCGCCTCCGCCGCCGCGCGACCTCACCTTCGCCGGCGCGCCCTCGCCCGACGACCCCGACCCCGGCCTCGACGTCTGGGCCGAGTTCGAGCGTCAGCGCGACGTCGCCGTGGTCTGACGACACGGGCGGCGCGCTCCGCACTACAGCGACCCGAGCCGGCCCAGAAGCCGCCGGGCCTCGTCTCCGAGTGCGAGGCCGGCACGCACGCGCAGATCGTCGGCCTCCCGCTGGAGGTTCTCGAGGTCGCAGGCTTCGACGAAGAGGTCGGGCTGCAAGCCGAACAGACGCGACCACCGTCCGCCCCCGCTGCTTCCTCCGGTACACGCGATGATCTGGGCGAACGCGGTGTCGACCTCCTGGCGGGTCCCGACCAAGAGACCTCGCCCGTCGGAGAGGCGCAGGAACTGCGGGTCCGAGGGGGCGGCACCCTCGTCGAGCTCTGCAAGCAGCTCGGGAGCATCGGTCTCGTCGTCGGCGAGTTCGATCGCGCGTTCGAACGCCGCGCGAGCCTCTCCGAACCGCTCGCAGCCGGCACAGGCCTTCCCGAGCCAGCACCACGCCCAGGCGTTGTCGGCCACGAGCTCGGTGTAGTGGCGCAGGTGGTCGTAGGCGTTGCGGTACCGGCCGAGCTCACAGAGGGTGTAGCCGAGCGCGTAGTGGGCCTTCATGTCTCCCGCCTCCAGCGCGAGCTGCCACTGCGGCAGTGCCTCTTCGGCGGTCTCGGCGGCCATCGCGAGATGGAGGTGCATCGCGTCGGCGGTGGGCTCGCCCGGGACGAAGCGACCGCGGATGGCCAGCATGACCTCCCCGAGGGTGGCGCCGCGCAGCGCGAGCACCGGGACGCAGAAGCGCGGTCCGTCCCACAGCTCGGGGACGTCGAGGGCGAGGGGATCGAGCTCGGCGTAGTCGTTGACGACGAAGCCGACGACTTCCGTCAGCGTCTCGTCCAGCACGTAGGCGATGCGGTCCTCGACGAGCGCGAGGTAGCGCTCGGAGCCGATCAGGTCGCAGACGGTCCCGTAGGCGAGAACCTCGATGATCTCCCAGTAGGGATCGACGGTCAGGTGCATCGGCGTCGTCGTGGTCGTGAGGTCCTGGGTCTCGGTCATCGGTGCGGCTCCTCTGTCGCTTCCTCTGGAGAAGGAGTCGTGGCCCGTGCCGGGTTTCTGACGCGCGACGGCGCGCCGGCCGCCCGCGCTGCCCCGCGTCCCGCGCGTCGCGTTTCAGGACGCGCGGTGCTCCCGTTCCGCCGGAGCTGCCGGACGGCTCCCCGCCAGCTTCGCCGCGACGACCTGGGCAAACGCCCGCGCCGCTCCCAGGTGGTCCCGCAGCTCCGCCTCCGTGAGCCCGACGTCGTAGTCGCGGTGGTGGCAGGCCTCCGAGAGCGCCGACCACGCGTACTCGGCCGCCGGCAGTTCGGGCGCGCGACCGAGGTAGGCCGGCAGCGCGAGCCACTGCTCCTTGCGCAACGTGTAGCGCATGGCCTTGACGGTGCGGTCCCAGTAGACGTCGACCGTCGCCTCGATCGCCTGCCGGGTGAGCACCGCCGCGCCGAGCGGCCAGACCGTGGCGGTCTCCGCGACGGGCTCGTCGAGCAGCACTCCGGCCGCCGACAGCAGCTCGGCGACCTTCACGCCGCCGCCATGAGGCCGTGGACGAGCTCCCGCGTGCGCTCGTAGAGCTTCAGCGGAGAGCCGTCGTACTCGCCGTGCGCGCCCGCGTTGAGCGCGGCGATCACCCCTGGGGCATCAGCGCTGACGCGCTGCGCGAGCGCCTGGCTCAGCGCCGCGTGGCTCCCCGCGTCACCGAGGAGCGCGAGCACCAGCTGGTCACGCAGCGTGCGGGCGGCGCGCAGCTCGTCGTCGACGTCGGCGGCGGCCTTCCCGTCCGCGACGGCCCGCGCCCGGATCACCTCGGCGCATGCCGCCTCGACCGCGTCGCGGCACAGCGAGGGGACGACGCGCTGGCGCACCTCGTCGGGGATGGTGGTCGACTTCGCCATCAGCTTCGCGTTGTCGAGGTGGCGCCGCACGGGGGTGAGCGACTCGCTGACGGCGACCCGGGACTGGCTGCGACGGTTGACCTGCAGGACGTGCGCGTTGATCTTCAGCCGGCGGATCGCCTCGGGGAGCCGGTCGTCGTGGGTGAAGACGACGAGTTGCCGCGTCTTGGCGGCGTTGGCGAGGACGCGCGCGAGGCCGTCGACCTTCGCCGGGTCCATGGATTGCACGGGGTCGTCGATGACGGCGAAGCGGAACGGCGATTCGTCGAGGCCGGCGCGCGGGAGGAACACGCTCACCGCGAGCGCGAGCAGCTCGCCCTGGGACATGACGCCGAGCGCGTCGGCGTCCTGCCCGTCGGCGCGGACGTCGAAGTCGGCCTGCCGCGTGCGCCCGACGGTCCGCAGCGTGATGTCGCGCAGCTCGACGTTGGACTGGTGCTTGAGCAGCTCCCAGTTCGCGATCGCCTGCTCGGCGATCGGCGCGAAGCGCTGGTTGCGCAGGACGTCCGCCTCCGCCTTGAGCCACCGCTCCGCCGCCTTGAGCGCCTTGAGCCCGTGCGCCTCGTTTCGCACCTGCTTGGCGTCGGCCAGCCAGGCCGCCGTCGCCTCCACGCGTCCCCGCCAGACGGTGTCCTGCTCCTCGAGCAGCGCCCGGGCCCGGCGTGCGGTGTCGCGCGCCCGCGCGGCGAGGGCGAGCACGGTCTCGAGGTCGGCGTCGCCGGCGTGCTCGGCCGCGGCGCAGAGGGGCTCGGCGAGCGCGTCCCAGCCGCGGCGCGCGGCGTCGCGCTGCCGCGTGGCGGCCGACAGGGCCGCCGCCTGCTGGCGCAGGCGCTCGGCCTCGGCCGCCGCTGCCGTCGCCCAGGCCTCGTCGAGGACGCCGGCCGTCCGGCAGACCGGGCAGTCGTCCGCGAGCCGTGCGGGGTCGCGCACGGCGAGCGCGCGGGCGAGGAGGTCGGCGATCGCCATGGCGCGCTCGGCGTCGGTGCCCGCCGCGGCCACGACCGCCTCGTCGCCGGACCGCACCGCGTCCCACGCAGACGCGACCGCCTCGTCGTCGGGCACGCTCGTCGCGGCGATGGCGCGAGGGCCGCGGACGCCTCGTCGGTGGCGCTCGTCCCGTGCGGGTTCGCGGCGAGGTGCGCCTTGACCGCCGCGAGATCGGGCTTGCCCTTGGCGAGCAGGGCGGCGAGTGCGGCCTGACGCGGGTCGTCGGCGACCAGGCTCGCGCGTACGACCGCCGCCTCGGCCTTGACCGCCTTGGCGTGGTTCTCGAGCTCGAGCCGCTGAGCCGACAGCCCGGAGAGCACGTCGTCGACGGCTTCGAGGCCGAGGATCGGCGAGAGCGCCGCGTAGAGGCTCGTGAGCTTGTCGAACATCGACGCGAGCTCGGCGTAGGCCAGGAACGGCCGGAAGCTCGTGAGCGCCGCGTCCCAGCTGCGCGCGGCGAGGACCGCCGTCGCCGCGCCGCGCCCGGTGGCGTCCGTGTGCGCCACGCCGCGCGGCCAGGTCTGCTCGATCGCCACGGGGGTTCCATCCCCGGCCACGATCAGCTCGGCGCCGATGCGGGTCGCCTGGTCGCCGTGGAGGCACTGCCAGGCGCTCGCCCAGTTCTTCGTCTTGGCGGCCCAGCGCTTCGTGTCGCCGGTCATCAGCAGCTCGAGGCCCTCGGCGAACGAGGACTTCCCGCTGCCGTTGCGCCCCACGACGATCGTGAGCCCCGGCTGCGCGGGGAGCTCGAGCGTCGCCGGCGGGCCGATGCCGCGGAAGCCCTCGACGGTCACGGACTTCAGGTACACCTCGCCGCCCGGAACGCCGGCCTCCGGCGCGTCGCCGTCCGGTCCGGCCGCCGCGCGGACCTTCCCTCGGGCGTCCTCGTCGAGTTCGGACGCGGCGAGCCGCGCGAGCAGCAGGGAGCGGAGCGTCGGGTCCATGCGGGCGGGGGTCACCGCGCGATCATCGCTCCTGACGCCTCTGCCCGACCCTTCGGGCTACTTCCGCTGAGCTCGCGCAGCCGCTCGGTTCCTGGGCGCATCCACCGCGATGGTCGGTTCCCACTCCGGGGGGAAGCCAGACGCGGCGGTAGCCCGCACGCGCCGCCCAGGCGACCAGAACGTCGCCGGCATCGTCGTCCCAGGGCGTGCCGCGGACCGGCGCGACGACGAGCTCGACGCCGGTGCGACGGAGGTCGGCGAGCGCGGCGCGCGGCGGCGCCTGACGCGCGGACCCGGGCGCCTGGCAAGCTGCGCCGTCGTGTCGCTCCACCGCAACCGCGGCGCCAAGCGGGCACGCGAAACGCGCGCCGAGCTCGGCCTCGATCCTGCCGCGCCGCTGCCCTGTCTGCTCGACTGCGTCGAGCGCGCCGGGTTCCGCGTCGTCGTCACGCGGATGCCCGACGGCGTGGCCGGCGCGTGCACGGCCGGGCCGGTGCTGTGGGTCAACGCCAACGAGGCGAGGGTGCGCCAGCGCTTCACGCTCGCTCATGAGCTCGGGCACGCGTGGTGCCAGCACGATGGCGGCCTGGTGGTCGACTCCTTCGCGACGCTGAGCGGGAAGGTCACGACCCCGCGCGAGATCGAGGCCAACGCCTTCGCCGCCGAGCTGCTGATCCCCGGGGTCGCGATCGACGAGCTGGCGCGGCCTGGCCGCAATCCTACGCTCGACGAGGTCGTCGTCATCGCCGCCCACTACGGGACCAGCGCCTCCATGACCCTCTACCGCTTCAAGCAGTCCGACCACGCCGACGACGCCTGCGTCGCCGCGCTCACCGCGGCGATCGAAGCCCGCGAGCACCACGCGGCCTCCAAGCGCCTCGGCTGCGCGCCGCTCGCGGACCGTCTCGGGACGCTGGACGAGCTGCCGTACCTCTCCGAGCCGCTGAGGGAGAGCCGCCTCGGCGCCGTGCTGCGCGGCGACGCCGAGGCCGAGCCCGCGCTGGCCACCGCGATCGCCCGGCTGCTCGGTTAGGGATCCGCTGATTTTTGTTTGTGCCTGGGCCGGGTTTTCCGCCGGGGCGGGCGGGATCATGGTGCGGTGAGCACTGCGCAGTCGAGTTTTACCGATATCGAGTACGCGGGTCGGCGGCGGGTGTCGCGTCGGGAGCGG
>JBBQEV010000118.1:0-5537 GCA_038321325.1 Solirubrobacterales bacterium | reverse complement strand
GGACATCGGGAAGGTCCGCCTGCTCACCGCCCAGGAGGAGGTCGACCTCGCCAAGCGCATCGAGCGCGGCGACCTCGACGCCAAGCAGAAGATGGTGGAGTCCAACCTCCGCCTCGTCGTCTCGATCGCCAAGAACTACCGCAACCAGGGCCTCCCGTTCCTGGACCTCATCCAGGAGGGGACACTCGGCCTCGTCCGCGCCGCCGAGAAGTTCGACTACCGCAAGGGCTTCAAGTTCTCCACCTACGCGACATGGTGGATCCGCCAGGCGATCGCGCGCGCGCTGGCCGACAAGGCCCGGACGATCCGCATCCCCGTGCACGTCGTCGAGAAGCTCAACAAGATCGGCCGCGCCGAGCGCAAGCTCGTCACCGAGCTCGGCCGCGAGCCGACGGCCGAGGAGATCGCCGACGTCACCGGCATCGACCCCGAGGAGGTCGAGTCGATCAAGCGCTCCGCGCAGGCGCCGGTCTCGCTGGAGAAGCCGGTCGGCGACGAGGAGGAGTCCGAGTTCGGCCAGTTCATCGCCGACGAGCGCGCGGAGTCCCCGTACGAGCGCGCCGCGGAGATCCTCACCAAGGAGGCGCTCCGCGAGGCGCTGGAGAACCTCTCCTACCGCGAGCGGCGGGTCCTCGAGCTCCGCTACGGCCTGGGCGGCGAGCACCCGCGCACGCTCGACGAGGTCGGCCGCACGTTCAACGTCACGCGCGAGCGCATCCGCCAGATCGAGAACCAGTCGCTGAAGAAGCTGCAGTCCCTCGCGGAGGCTCAGAAGCTCCGCGACGTCCACTGAGCCTCCGGTGACGCCGCGCCGGCGCCAGGGTGCCGTCCTGCTCGCCGGGGCGGCAGTGCTCTACGTCCTGCTCGGGCCCGCCGAGATCGGCTTCCACTGGACCCCGGAGGTGCTCGGGATGGTCTACCTCGCGGCGGCGCTGGTCGGCGGCCGGCACGGCTCCTACTGGCCGACCGCCGTCGTCCTCACGGTCTTCGGCCTCGGGCCGGTGGCGATCTTCGCGCTGAGGATCGACGCCACCCAGGCCGCGACCTACACCGTCTGCCTCGGCCTCGCCGTTCTGGTCACCGCGCAGCTCGCCGAGCGCGGCTGGGCGATCACCGCGACCGCGGTGGGCGCGGTGATCCTCGCCCTCGGCGTCGTCTACGCGCTGCAGCCGCACGTCGACCTCGTCGAGGAGCCCGCGGTCTACGCCGTCGCGCTCGCCGTGGTCGGCGCGGCGCGCCTGGCCGGCGTCGGCGGCGCGCGTCGAGAGGAGCGCGAAACGCGGCACCGCGCGGCGGCGCAGCGCTGATGGCGGGGCTGCCGCTCGGTGCGCTGCTGGCCGTGTTCGCCGTCGCGGCGGGCGCGGTCTGGGTCGCGGGGGTGAAGCTCTCCGCGACGACGGACGTCCTCTCGACCCGTCTGGGGATCGGTCAGGCGCTCGGTGGCGTGATCCTCCTGGCCGTCGCGACGAACCTGCCGGAGATCGCCATCGTCGTGAGCGCGGCGCGCTCGGGCTCCTTCGAGATCGCGATCGGGAACATCCTCGGCGGGATCGCCATCCAGACCGTCGTCCTGGTGGTGCTCGACGCCTTCGGGGTCCGCGGAGGCCGCCCGCTGGCCTATCGCGCCGCCTCGCTGACGCTCGTGCTCGAGGGCGCGCTGGTCATCGCGGTGCTCGTGGTGGCGATCATGGGCAGCCGGCTTCCGGGCAACGACGTGCTCCTGCGCATGTCGCCCGGGAGCACCCTCATCCTCGTGCTGTGGATCGGCGGCGTGTATCTGGTCGGCACGTCGAGCCACCTCCCGTGGCAGGCCGAGGGTGTCGCCCCGGACGCGCAGGCCGAGCCCAAGGGGCACGCCGAGCACAAGAAGGAGAAGTCGGCGACGTCGAAGGGGCACGGCACCGGCCGGGTCGCCGGCGTCTTCGGTCTCGCCGCGCTGATCACGCTGGCCGCGGGGGTCGTCCTGGAGCAGAGCGGCAGCGCGATCGCCGGTGACGTCGGCCTGAGCGGCGTGCTGTTCGGCGCGACCGTCCTGGCCGCCGCGACGGCGCTTCCGGAGGTCTCCAGCGGCCTCGCTTCGGTGAGGCTCGGCGACGACCAGCTCGCCGTCTCGGACATCTTCGGCGGCAACGCGTTCCTGCCCGTCCTCTTCTTCGTGGCCACCGCGATCTCGGGGACCGCGGTGCTCCCGAAGGCCCAGGACGCCGACGTCTACATGGCCGGCCTGGGCATCCTGCTGACCGCCGTCTACCTCTTCGGCCTCATCTTCCGTCCGCGACGCCGCGTCCTGGGCATGGGCCCGGACTCGCTGATCGTGCTCGTGCTCTACGCGGTCGGCATCGTCGGGCTCGTCGTCGTGGCCGGGAAGTAGCCGACGCCGAGCAATGCCGCACCGGGTGAGGACGGCGGTACCGTCGTGGCCATGCCCGCCTCCACGCTCATCGTCCGGGGGGTCCCGGTGCCCAGGCTCGGCTTCGGTACCTGGGAGCTCACCGGCGACGCTGCCCGGGACGGCGTGTGCGACGCGCTGCTGCTCGGCTACCGCCACCTCGACACGGCGCGCATGTACGGCAACGAGGTCCAGGTGGGGGAGGGGATCCGCGAGTCCGGGGTCGGGCGCGAGGAGCTCTGGCTGACCTCGAAGGTCTGGCCCGCCGACGCCCGCGCCGGCGACCTGCGGCGCTCGGCCGAGCAGCAGCTCGCCGACCTCGGGGTCGAGCGGCTCGACCTGCTGCTCCTCCACTGGCCGGCGCCGGAGGTGCCGCTCGCCGAGACCCTCGAAGCGCTCGCCGGCCTGCGGGAGGAGGGCCTCGTCCGCGAGCTCGGCGTCTCGAACTTCCCGAGCGCGATGCTGCGCGAGGCGGCGGCGTTGGCGCCCGTCTTCGCCAATCAGGTCGAGTACCACGCCTACCTCGCCCAGGACGCCGTGCTCGCGGCCTGCCACGAGAGCAGCGTCATGCTCACCGCCTACTCGCCGTTCGCGCACGGCCGCCTCCTCGGCGACCCCGTCCTGGCGGAGGTCGCCGCCGCGCACGACGCGACCCCGGGCCAGGTGGCGCTGGCGTGGCTGCTCGACCAGGAGCTCGTCTCGGCGATCCCCAAGGCCTCCTCGCACGAGCGGCGCGCGGAGAACCTCGCCGCGCTCGAGCTCGAGCTGACCCCCGACGAGCACGACCGCATCGGCGCGCTGCGTTCGCGCCACCTGCGGACCGCGGACTGGGCCGGCCTCGCGCCGGCCTGGGACTGACACGCCCGGACCGGAGGAGTAGCCAAGCGCCGGCGCACGTTCCTCGGCCGGGAGCCGATGAACGTGCGACGCGGCTTGCCTGCCTGGGCTTACGCTCGCGTGGCGCGCTCGCGCTCGAAAGGGAGTTTCGCCTGAACCCGGGTAGCTTCTGGGCATGGCCGCAAACCCCACGTACGAGCAGTCCAAGGAGATCGCCGAGGCGTCTCGCGAAGCCGACTGGACGAAGCCCAGCTTCGGCAAGAACCTCTTCCTGGGCTCCTTCCAGCCCGAGCTGATCCATCCGCAGCCCCAGACGGCGCCCGAGATGCGCGAGAAGGGCGATCGGTTCCTCGCCCGCCTGCGCGCATTCCTCGTCGAGCACGTCGACCCGCTGCAGATCGAGGCGGACGCCAAGATCCCCGAGGCCGTCATCGACGGCCTGAAGGAGCTCGGCGCGCTCGGGATGAAGATCCCCGAGGAGTACGGCGGCCTCGGGATGACGCAGGTCTACTACAACAAGGCGCTCGCCTTGGCCGGGACCTGGCACTCGTCGCTGGCGACCCTGCTCAGCGCCCACCAGTCGATCGGGCTGCCCGAGCCGCTGCGGATGTTCGGCACCGAGGAGCAGAAGCGCGAGTGGCTGCCCAAGGTCGCGCGGACGCACATCTCCGCGTTCCTGCTCACCGAGCCCGACGTCGGCTCCGACCCGGCGCGGATGACCACCGCGGCTGTCCCGACCGCGGACGGCAAGGGCTACGAGCTCTCCGGCGTGAAGCTGTGGGCGACCAACGGCGCGATCGCCGACGTCGTGATCGTCATGGCCGTGGTCCCGAAGCAGGAGGGCTCCAAGGGCGGGATCACCGCGTTCATCGTGCCCTGCGACACGCCCGGCATCACCATCGTGGCCCGCAACGCGTTCATGGGGCTGCGGGGCATCGAGAACTCGCTGACGCGGTTCGACGGGGTCTACGTGCCGAAGGAGAACATCGTCGGCGGGCTCGGCAAGGGGCTGAAGATCGCGCTGGCCACCCTGAACACCGGCCGCCTCTCGCTCCCGGCGATCTGCGCCGCGATGGCCAAGCACGCGCTGAAGATCTCGCGGGAGTGGGCTGCGGAGCGCAAGCAGTGGGGCCGCCCCATCGGCGAGCACGACCCCGTCGCCCAGCACATCGCGTTCGTCGCGGGCAGCGCGTTCGGGCTGGAGGCGGTGGTCGACGTCTCGAGCCGCCTGGCCGACGACAAGGCCAATGACTTCCGCATCGAGGCCGCGCTCGCGAAGCTCTACGGCTCAGAGCTCGGGTGGCTGGCCGTCGACACGATGATGCAGATCCGCGGCGGGCGCTCCTACGAGACGGCCGCGTCGCTGAAGGCGCGCGGCGAGAAGGCCGTCCCGGCCGAGCAGATGATGCGCGACATGCGCATCAACCGGATCTTCGAGGGCTCCACGGAGATCATGCACCTGCTGATCGCCCGCGAGGCCGTCGATCAGCACCTGTCGGTCGCGGGGGACATCCTCGACCCGAAGACCGCCCTGGGCGACAAGGCCAAGGCCGCGCTGACCGCCGGCAAGTTCTACGCGGGCTGGCTGCCGACCCTGGTGACGGGCGAGGGCCAGAAGCCGGGCGCCTACGCCGAGTTCGGCCCGCTGGCCTCGCACATGCGCTACGTCGAGCGCTCCTCGCGCAAGCTCGCGCGCTCGACGTTCGGCCTCATGGGCCGCCACCAGGCGAGCCTGGAGCGCAAGGGCGCGCTGCTCGGCCGGGTCGTGGACATCGGCGCCGAGCTCTACGCCATCTCCTGCGCGGTCGTCTACGCGCAGACGATCGCCCGCGAGCACCCCGAGCGCCGCGAGTCGGCCTTCGAGCTGGCCGACCTGTTCGCCAAGCAGGCCCGCGGCCGCGCCGAGGCACGCTTCTCCGAGCTGTTCTCCAACCACGACGCCGCCCAGTACCAGACGGCGCAGAAGGTGCTCGGCGGGGAGTTCACCTGGTTCGAGGAGGCCGTCCTCGACCCGGCGGGCGACGGCCCGATGATCCCCGCGGGCGCGCACGAGGTGCCCGCGAAGGAGCGCGTCGCCGACGTCGACGCGGACGCGGTCGACGAGCAGGCCGAGATCGTGCAGTGAGGGCGAACTCGAATCGTAAGGTTTCCCACCCGCTCTTGGCGCGTCGGCGCTCTGTGGCTGGGTGTGGTCGGCGCTAGCCTGCCGTCCAGGCTGCGGGGTTCTGGCTGTTTTCTTATCGATCTGAGGGGTTGCCTTATGCGTCATCTTGTCGGGAAGCGCGGTTTGACGCTGTTGGCGTTGAGCTTG
>JBBQEV010000117.1:0-5579 GCA_038321325.1 Solirubrobacterales bacterium | reverse complement strand
GGCCCAAACGCCGCTCGCCACGACCGACTCGACATGAACCACGACGACTCACCACCTGCAAGATTCCCTGCAACCAGCAGGAACCCTGCACCACCTTCCGACGAACCCCGCGCCTTCAAGGACCCGCTAACGCATTACACTCGACCCAGACGACACCTGGGCGCAGGATCCGCTGACGGCGCCCGACACACCTGAAAACGCCGAAACCGGCGCCCCTTCGAAAAGGGACGCCGGTTCGAACGTCATTCAAATGGTGGAGCCAGGGGGGCTCGAACCCCCGACCTCGTGGCTGCCAGCCACGCGCTCTCCCAGCTGAGCTATGGCCCCCAGGCGATACGGCTCGGCCAGTGTAACGCTAGAGCGTTGGTTGTCTTCGCGGACGCGAGGCGCAAATGGTCAACGTGCCGCTGCGTGATCTCGCTGACCGGGACGATCCAGATCTCGTCGAGTCTGAGGCAGTGTGCGGAGACTTGCGAGCCCTCAGCCTCGCGGACGGGTCCCCCGACAGAGAGGCAAGCCCGCGCTAGCGCCCCCGGCGCGGCGCCTTGACGAAATCGGGAACGTCGAACGACGGCCGCGTCTCCCGCGCCTCCCGGGCGGCGGCGGCCCGCGCGTCGGCCCCGGCTGGGGTCGGGAAGCGATCCGACGCCGGATCGCTCGGCGGCAGCGCGGCGTCGAGGTGCGACACGAGCTGACCGTGCACGAGCGCGACGTCGCGCGTGAGCTGGTCGGCGTTGCGCACGAGCGACTGCGCGAGCGCACGCAGGTTGCCGGTGAGCGCCTCGGTCTCGCGGACGACCTCGCGCGCGGCGTAGTGCGCGTCGTCGAGGAGCTCGCGCGCCTCGGCGCGGGCGGAGCTTCTGAGCTCCTTCGCCTGCTCGTCCGCCTCGTGCACGAGCCTCGACACCGCGGCGTCGGCCTCCGCGATCGTCTCGAGCCGATGCTGCTCGGCAGCGGCGCGCGCCTCCGCCGCACGCTCGTGGATCGTCGCGACCGCAGCGCGGGCGTCGGCCTCGGCCCCCGCGGCGTCCCGGCGCGCGGTGTCGACGATCTCGAGCGCCTCGTCCTCCGCCGCCCCGACGCGCAGGTCGCCGGCTCGATCGGCTTCGGCGATCCGGTCGCGGGCGCGCTGCTCGGCGTCCCGGCGCAGCTTCTCGGCGGCGCGTTCGGCCGCCTCCACGATCGCCCCGACCCGCTTGGAGACGGCGATGATGTTCGACGGCCGTCCGGCGACGGGCTCCGCGAGCAGGCTCGTCGGTGCCTGAGGGCCGAACGCGAGTGCCGATTCTCCGTGACCGGGTCCGGTCGCCCGGAGGGCACCCTCCCACGAGAGCTCAGCGACGGGGTCGTTCGCCATGGCCCCGCCGGGCTCGTTCGCCCCGGCTGCGCCGGCCCCGTCTTCGGTGTGGCCGGGCCCGCGGCGCCGACGCGGGGACTGCTCGCTCGATCCGACCGCGTCGGGCCCGCGACCGGGCGTCGCGCCGCGCGCAGGATCGCTCGAGGAATCGGCCATGACCGCAGATCGTAGGCCCGCGGGCCGGCGTCCCGCGCAAGACGGCGACCAGCGACAGTCGCAGGGGCCTCCGATCGCCTCCGGTGACCCGGGCGGCGTCGGCCGGCACCGTTCCGGCACCCGACCCGGAGCAAGCCGGCCCGACGGGCGACTCTATGCTCAGGCGCCCATGGCCGAGCACCGCTACGACCCGAAGGTGATCGAGCCCCGCTGGCAGCGCGTCTGGGCCGAGGAGAAGACCTGGGAGGTCTCCAACGACCTCGGCGGGGCCGAGAAGTCCTACGTCCTTGTGATGCTCCCGTACCCGAGTGGCGAGCCGCACATCGGCCACCTGAAGGTCTACTCCGTGGGTGACGCCGTCGCGCACTTCCACCGCCGGACGGGCAAGCGCGTCCTGAACCCTATGGGCTACGACGCGTTCGGGCTCCCCGCCGAGAACCACGCGATCAACACGGGGCAGCATCCGCGCGACTCGACCCGCGCGGCGATCGCCTCCTTCCAGGAGCAGTTCCGGGAGTGGGGGATCTCCATCGACTGGTCGCGCGAGCTGGCCACCTGCGACCCCGAGTACTACCGCTGGACCCAGTGGATCTTCCTGCAGCTCTACGAGAACGGCCTGGCCTACCGCAAGGAGGCCGTGGTCAACTGGTGTCCGCAGGACGCCACCGTGCTCGCCAACGAGCAGGTCATCGACGGCCGCTGCGAGCGCTGCGGGCACGAGGTGGAGGCGCGCCAGCTCGAGCAGTGGTTCTTCCGGATCACGCAGTACGCCGACCGCCTGCTCGACGACCTCGCGACGATCGAGTGGCCCGAGCACGTCAAGACCATGCAGCGCAACTGGATCGGCCGCTCGACCGGCGCCGAGGTCACGTTCCGCTGCGAGGAGCTCGGCCTCGACTACGCCGTCTTCACCACGCGCCCCGACACGCTGTTCGGCGCGACCTTCTTCGTGCTGGCCCCCGAGCACCCCGACATCGAGCGCCTCGCGGCGGGAACGGGTCGCGAGGAGGCCGTCCGGAGCTACGTCAACCACGCGCTCACCGAGTCCAACGTGCTGCGCGGGGCCGCCGACAAGCCGAAGACCGGTGTGTCCCTCGGCCGGTCGGTGATCAATCCCGTCAACGGCGAGTCCATCCCGATGTGGGTCGCCGACTACGTGCTGATGGAGTACGGCACGGGGGCGATCATGGCCGTGCCCGGCCACGACGAGCGCGACTACGCCTTCGCGCAGACCTACGAGCTGCCGATCCGTCGGGTGGTGGAGGGCGTCGGTGCCGACGGTGATGCGACTGGCCTGCCCTACGCCGGCGACGGCGCGATCATCGACTCCCACCCGGACTTCGACGGCACGCACAACCGCGCCGCCCTCGGGCAGATCGTCGACTGGCTCGACCGCGAGGGCAAGGGACATGCGTCGACGAACTACCGCCTGCGGGACTGGCTGCTGTCGCGTCAACGCTACTGGGGCTGCCCGATCCCGATCGTCCACTGCCCGCAGTGCGGCACCGTGCCCGTGCCGCTCTCCGAGCTGCCGGTCGAGCTTCCCGACATCGAGGACTACGCGCCCAAGGGCCAGTCGCCGCTGGCCGCCGCCGAGGAGTGGGTCGCCACCACGTGTCCGGGCTGCGCGGGGCCCGCGCGGCGCGAGACCGACACGATGGACACCTTCGTCGACTCCTCGTGGTACTTCCTGCGCTACACCGACCCGCACAACGACGAGGCGCCGTGGGATCCGGACGTCCTGGCCCGGTGGGCGCCGGTCGACCAGTACATCGGGGGCGTCGAGCACGCGATCCTGCACCTGCTCTACGCGCGGTTCTTCACCAAGGCGCTCGCCGATCTCGGCCACCTCGACGTGCAGGAGCCGTTCGCCAAGCTCTTCACCCAGGGGATGATCACCAAGGACGGGGCGAAGATGTCCAAGTCCCGCGGCAACGTTGTCTCGCCGCAGGAGATCGTCCGGCGCTACGGCGCCGACACCGCGCGCGCATACATCCTGTTCATCGGCCCGCCGGACAAGGACGCGGACTGGTCGGACACCGGCATCAACGGTGTGGCGGACTTCCTCTCGAAGCTGTGGCGCCTCGCGGCGATCACCGCCGAGGGCCCCGGGCAGGGGGTCGCGCTGCCCGACGCACCCGAAGGTCCGGGCCTGGCCCTGGTCCGCGCGGCCAGCGTGGCGATCGACCGGGTCACCAACGCGATGACCGGGCGCTTCGCCTTCAACGCGGCGATCGCCGAGGTGATGAAGCTCGTCAACGCCTGCTCGAAGGAGTTCTACGAGAAGGGCAACCGCGACCCGCAGGCGCTGCGGTACGGACTGGGCATCGCGGCCTCGCTCGTGTTCGGCTTCGCCCCGCACGCCGCCAGCGACGCCTACCACCTGCTCACGGACCGGCGGGTGTGGGAGGAGCCCTGGCCCGCCGCCGATCCGCAGTTCCTGGAGCTGCCCACCTTCGAGCTGGTCGTCCAGGTCAACGGCAAGCTGCGCGACCGGGTCACTGCGCCGAGCGGCACCCCCTCCGAGGAGCTCAAGGAGCTGGCGCGCGGGGCGCCGCACGCCCGGGTGCATCTCGACGGCCGCACGATCGTCAAGGAGATCGTGGTGCCGGGGAAGCTCGTCAACTTCGTCGTCCGCTGAGGCGGGGTTATCGGCGCGCCGCGGGAGGCCTCGGCGGGTGATGAAGCCGCATGCGGCGGCACGGAGCCCGGCGGGCAGCACAGTCGCAGTGCTCCCGGGGATCGTTGCGGCGGAGGCCGGTGGTGGCCATCGGGTCTTGGGCGGTGCATGGGGTGATCCAGGTTGACACCCGCGGGTGACGATCGGGGAGCTCACGCGTCGCTTGTGGCGATGACTGCGCAGAGTTGACACGAACGGGTGCTGAGACCGAACACGGACCGCGCCTAGCCTCGGCCTCGTGACCGAGATCAGCCGCAGGACGTTCGCCGTCTACCTCGTCGCCGTGGTGCTCGTGGTCCTCCTCGGAGGGCGCGCGCTCCGAGCCGATCCGGGACCCGGGATCCCCGCGCCTTTGCCTCCCGGGGGGTTCACGGCGCAGGCGGAGCCCGGCAAGCCGGGCGCCTCGGGTCCGACGGGGGCCGCGGGGGTGGAGCTCTCGACGACGACCGAGCGGCTCCTGGTGCACGTCGCCGGTGCAGTACGGCGGCCCGGGGTCTACGAGCTCGCCGCCGATGCGCGTATCCGGGACGCGCTGACGAAGGCCGGCGGAGGCCGCGCCGGGGCCGACCTCGACAGCCTCAACCTCGCCGCGAAGGTCACCGACGGGCAGCAGGTCCTGGTCGCCCGCCGCGCGAGGCCCGGCGGGTCGGGGGCTGCCGCTGTGCCGTCATCGGGTGCCGGGGTGACGGGCGCCTCACCGGCGACGGCGGCAGCACCGGGCGCCGCCGGGGGAGCGACCGCGGGCGTCGCGGCGACCGTCAACGTCAACCAGGCCGACGCGACTCAGCTCGAGGCGCTGAACGGGGTCGGGCCGGCGATCGCCGCGAAGATCGTCGACTGGGGCACGCAGAACGGCCCGTTCAAGACCGTGGACGATCTCGCCCAGGTCTCCGGGATCGGCCCGAAGAAGCTCGAGGCGATGCGGTCCCAGGTCGTGACGTGACCGGACGGTGGGCCTCGAGCGTGGCCGGGTCGCTGAGACGTACCGGCCCGTGGGCGGGCAGGGCGGCTGCGGGTCTCGTCGTTCGCCCGCTGCACGTCGTGCTCTTCGCGCTCGTCCTCGGGCTGTTGTGCGGGCCGCGCGCGCCGGCGGCCGCGGTCGCGCTCGCCGGGGGAACGCTGATGGCGGCGGCGCTCACCGCGACCGTCTCGCGCCGCGGCGGGCACGGCGGTCCCGGTGCCGACGACGCAGGCGGTGTCGACGTCGACGTCGGCGCCGCAGGCGGTCCCGGCGCCGAGGACGGAGGCGGTCCCGGCGCCAGGGCCGCAGGCGGTCCCGGCGCCAGTGCCGCAGGCGGTCCCGGCGCCGGCTCCGCGCTCGCGTGGGAGACCGCCGTGCTGCACCGCGCCGTGCCGCTGGCGCTGGCGGCGGCGGTCGCCGTCCTC
>JBBQEV010000116.1:0-5590 GCA_038321325.1 Solirubrobacterales bacterium | reverse complement strand
CAGCCACCCCGGGCCGCCGTCTCGGCGGGTGCAGGACGGCGTCGAGATCGTCCGCCATTGGCGACCGCCCGACGGGCGCCTGCTCCGGCGCCAGTACGAGGACCACCTCACCCACCTTCCGTTCTCCTACCTCGAGCTGCTCCGGGGCGGGGCGGACGTCGCCCACGCCGTCCAGTCCGCCGACGCCCTCGCCGCCGTCCGCTGGTCACGACTCACCGGGCGCCCCGCGGTCCTCTCCTACATGGGCGTCCCGACCCGCTCCTACCTCGTCAAGCGCCGGGGCCGCGCGGAGATCCTCGCCGCCGCGGCGCGTGGCTGCGCCGCGGTGACGGCACTCAGCCGATCTGCGGCGCACCACTTTGGCCACGCGCTCGGCGTCGAGGCCCGCGTCATCCACCCCGGCGTCGACACGGCCGCCTTCACGCCGGGGCCGGGCGACGAGCGCAGCGCAGCTCCGACGATCTTCTGCCCGTCGGCGGTCGACCAGCCGTTCAAGCGCGTGGACCTGCTCTTCGCCGCTCTGGCCGAGGTGCGCCGCGTCCGGCCCACCGCCCGGCTGGTCCTGTCGCGGCCACGTGACGCGGGGACCGCGGCACGCTTCGCCGTCGAAGGCGTCGACCTTGTCGACGTCGACGAGCACGCCGCCATGGTGCGGGCCTACCGGAGCGCGTGGGTGACCGCGCTGCCCTCTCGCGGCGACGCCTTCGGCCTCGTTCTCGTGGAGTCCCTCGCCTGCGGAACGCCGGTGCTGGGCAGCGACCTGGGCGGCATCCCCGAGATCGTCGACCGTCCCGAGATCGGCGCGCTGTTCGAGGGCGCGGAGCCCCGGGAGGTGGCCCGCGCGCTGCTTGGAGCGATGGAGCTCACGGAGGCGCCCGGGACGCCCGGAGCATGCCGCCGGCGAGCGCTCGACTTCTCGACCGATAGCTGCGTGGCCGCCTACGAGGCGCTCTATGAGGAGCTGCTCGGTGCTTGAGTTCAGTGGCCGCCGGATCCTCGAGTCCCAGCGCGACATCTGCGACCACGAACCGTGGCCGTTTGCCGATGCTTCCCGCCGGGCTTCCACGCCGCCCTTGCGCCCGAGGATCGCGTCCAGTGCCCACGCGCGAGCACTCGCTGGTCAGACCGAGCCGCGCATCAGCCGGAGCCCCGTCGCGCGAGCACCGCGCAGAACTGCGTTCCGGCCCCCTCGACGCGCTCGACCACCATCCCGCCGTCCTGTGCCGCGCGGCGCAGGTCGTCGAGGTCGACGGCTGAGCCCAGCCAGGCCGGGTCGGACTGGCCGCGGGGACCCCGCCGGACCAGGGCGCGCGCGCCGGCGAGCGGGCTGCCCTCGTGGGCCTGGTGGACCGACGGGTCGTCGGAGACCTGGAAGGCGGCCCAGCCTCCGGGCCGCAGGACCCTTCCCATCTCGCGCACGTAGGAGAGGGTCACCTCAGGCTCGGGGATGTGCTGGAAGACGACGTGCGAGACGCAACCGTCGGCGACGGCCGACGGGATCCCGGCAAGGCTCACGCCGTCGCCGTGGACCCAGTGAACACCGTCGAGATCGCGGTGGAGCCTGCGAGCGCGCGCGAGCATCTCCTCCGAGACGTCCAGCGCCCACACCTCCCGGCCGCGCTCGGCGAGCACGCGCGTGAGGCGGCCCACCCCGCAGCCCACGTCGACGACCACGTCCTGGCGGGCGACGGAGACGCACAGCGCATCGAGCAGCAGGTCGAGCTCCTCCTCGCCTCGCGCCCAGAAGGCCTCCCGGTCGGCCTCCCGGTATGCCTGCCGGTTGTCGACGAAGTAGAAGGCGTCCTCGCGAGCGCGGGCGTCCCAGAAGCGCTCCATGTCCGATCCCGCCACGCCGCGGCCACCCTACACTCAGACCATGTCCGGACACTCCAAGTGGGCCTCGATCAAGCACAAGAAGGCGGTGGTCGACGCCCGCCGCGGCCAGCACTTCACCAAGCTCGCACGCGCCGTCACGGTGGCCGCGCGCGAGGGCGGAGGCGACCCCGCGGCAAACCCCTCGCTGGCCACCGCGGTCCAGAAGGCCCGCGACGCCTCCATGCCCAAGGACAACATCGAGCGAGCGATCGCGAAGGGCACCGGGGAGGGCGCCGAAGCCGACGCCATCGAGTCGGTCGTCTACGAGGCCTACGGGCCCGGTGGGGTCGCGCTGCTCATCGAGGCGCTGACCGACAACCGCAACCGCACCGGCGCCGAGGTCCGCCACGCGCTCACCAAGCACGACGGCGCGCTCGGCGAGCCCGGGTCCGTGGGGTACCTGTTCGACAAGCGGGGGGTCATCATCGTCGACGCGACGCGCTACGACGAGGACGACCTCATCGTCGCGATCGACGCCGGCGCCCTTGACATCGCGATCGACGAGGACGTCTTCGAGATCGTCACCGAGCCCGGCGAGCTGCCGCGCGTGCGCGCCGCGCTCGCCGAAGCGGGCATCGAGGTGGAGAGCGGCGAGGTCGCGCAGTTGCCCAAGAGCCGCGTCCCGGTCGAGGAGGACAAGGCGGCGACGTTGATGCGGCTGATCGAGGCGCTCGAGGACAACGACGACGTCAACTCGGTGCACGCCAATTTTGACGTCAGCGCCGAGGTCATGGAGCACGTGGCGGGCTAGTCCGGCACACCGCGCCGGCGCGCCGGGCCGGCAGTGCTACTCGAGATCCTGTGTCCGGCACACCGCGACGAGGTCCATGGCCTCGTCGAGCCGCTCGGATCCGAGTCGGAAGTCCTCGACGGTGATCGCCGCGGCGCGCGGGTCCGGCCGGCGGCGGGCGGAGGTCAGCAGGACGTCGTAGAGCAATTGGCGCGCACGCCGCGGCACCGCGCGGCGCAGCCTCAGCGGGTCGAGCGCGAGCAGGCGATCGAGCGTGCGCCGCTCGGCCCGGTGAACCTGAAGCTGCCGGTCCGAGGCGAAGATCCCGTGGAGGTCGACCGTCGCGAACCAGGGCAGGCACAGGTCGCGGAGCTCGGCGGGATTCCACTCGAGGTAGTGGTACGGGTCGATGATCTCGTCGGGACGACCGAAGGTCAGCCGGTTCGGGGTCACGAACACGGCCGTCCCGCCGGGGGCCAGCACGCGCACGATCTCCGCCAGGACCGTCTCCGGGTCTCCTACGTGCTCCAGCGAATGCGCCGACAGGACCGACTCGAAGCTCGCCTCGTCAAACGGCAGGCGCCGGATGTCGGCCACCACGGTCTGGCGCGGCTGGCCGGCGAGGGCGGCCCGGTCTATGTCCACGCCGACGGTCTCGCGGGGCGCCAGCTCCGCGAATGAGTGGCCCGTCCCGCAGCCGAGATCGAGGACGGGACCGGCAGCGAGAAACCGCGCGCACAGCCGGTAGGCGGAGACGTGTCGCTGCCACGACGGATTGAACCCGCCGGCCGACGTGACCGCACGCTCGCCGGTGACGATCACGGCGTGAACCGGCGCGAGTGCCACACGCCGCGCCGGTGCGCGACAAGCCTGGCGCCGGCCCAAAGCGTCTTGATCGCGTAGACGCTCGCCGGTCCGATGGTGATCGAGGACGCGTCGTCGAAGTACCACGACCTGGCCGGCACCTCGGTGATCCGGAAGCCGAAATGCGCGGCCTGGTAGAGCAACTCCGAGTCGAAGGAGAAGTCGAGCGAGTTGCGCAGGAAGGGGACACCGAGCAGCAGCCTGCGGGAGTACGCGCGGTAGCCCGTGTGAAGCTCGGAGAACTCGCTGCCCATCACTCGGTTCTCGATGCCGGTGAGCAGGCGGTTCGCGGCGAGCTTGTAAAGCGGCATGCCGCCGGCGCGTGCCATCCCGGGCTCGGCCAGCCTCGATCCGAGCACCAGGTCCGCCTCATCGCGCAGGATCGGCTCGACGAGCTTCGGGATAAGGGTCGGCTCGTACTGGCCGTCCGGATGGAGCATCACGACCGCGTCCGCGTCGCGCTGCAGCGCCTCGAGGTAGCAGGTCTTCTGGTTGCCGCCGTAGCCGACGTTGTGCGGATGCCAGATGACGTGCAGCGGCAGCTGGCGAGCGAGCGCGACGGTGTCGTCGGTCGACCCGTCGTCGACTAGGATGATCTCGTCGACCCACTCGCGGGGGATCGCCGAGACGGTGCGCTCGAGCGTGCGCGCCGCGTTGCGCGCCGGCAGCACGACGATGACCTTCCCGGCAGGACGGGCGTGAGGGTGTACGGCGGACACGGCGCGCAAGCTTATGCATCTACGATCCGCCGCCGTGGGGACGCTGGGCCACCTCCTCCTGCTCGCCGGCTCCCTCGTGGCGCTGGCGGCCGGCGCGTTGCGCGCAGCTTCGCTGATCTCGCCGCGAGGTCTCGAACGAGCGGTCACCGCAACCGTCCTGGCGGCAGCCACCGCCACCGTTCAGACGCTACTGCTGGGCATCGTGGGATTGGGGGCCTCGTCGCTGGCCCTGGCCGGTGCCGCCGCGGCCACGCTGGCGGCTGCGCGCAAGTGGGCGCCGGCGCCCAGCCTCGGCGCCGGGGAGGAGCTGGCGCAGTGGTGGCTTGGCCTGACCCCCGCCGCGCGCGCGGCGGGGGGTGCCGCCGCCGGAGCGGCCCTCGCCATGTGCGCCTGGCTCTTGCGCTATCCCGCCTTAGGCGAGGACGGGCTCCTCTACCACGGAGCCGAGGTCTCCGCCTGGGTGAATTCCGGGCATACCGGCACCGTCGTCAACCTCAACTACGCCGTTCCGTGGGGCGCCTACCCGCTCACGACCGAGGTGCTGCTCACGTGGGGGGTCGGGCTCGCCCGCAGCTGGGTCGTCGTTGCGCCATGGACGGTGGGCACGCTGTCGCTGCTGGTCGCGGCGGCCTGGCTGGCTCTGCGCAGCGTCGGCTGCTCCCGGCGGGCCGCGGCCCTGGCGACCGCCGCGCTGGCCGCGCTGCCGCTGTGCCTCTTCCAACTCAACGGAATCTACACCGACCTCCCCGCGCTCGCCTGGCTCGTCAGCGCCGGGGCGCTGTGCGCGGCGGCCAGGCGCACCCCTGCGTTGATGGCGCCGGCGTTGGTCGCGGCGGGAATGGCCGTCGGGACGAAGACGACAAGCGTGCCCGTGGCCTTGCTGGTGCTCGCCGCGGCGGGGTGGCATCTTCGCCACGCCCTGCGCCCACACGTGCGTGCGCTGCTCGCGGCCGGCGCCCTCGCCGCCGTGGTCGGAGTGACCTGGTACGGACGCAACCTGGTCGCGCACGGGTCGCCGCTCTGGCCGTTTCGAGCAGCCCCTTGGGGGGATCCGCTGCCGCCGATCTTCGAGCGCTACGGGACCTCGCTGCTAGCCCACCCACGCGCGACGCTCGCTGGGCGCCTCAACGAGTACGGCACGGCGCTCTCCGGCGGGCTCCTCTTGGTCGCCGGGGCCGCGCTCGCGCCGCTGCTTGCCCGCACGCGGGCCGTGGGCCTGGCCGCGGCCGCCACGGCAGCGGCGGTGCTGACGTGGGCGACTGCGCCGTTCACCGGCGTGTCGGGGTTCGGCCCGGTCGACGCGGCGGTGCCGGGAACGACGCGCTACATGTTGCCGGCGCTCGCCGTCGCGACGCTTACGCTCGCGCTCGCTGCACGCGTGAGGGGTTGGCCCGGCCGGGTG
>JBBQEV010000115.1:0-6128 GCA_038321325.1 Solirubrobacterales bacterium | reverse complement strand
GCCGGGATGCTCGAAGCCGAAGCTCAGTTCCGCAAGATCATCGGCTACAAGCACCTCGCCGCACTCGCCCTCGCCGTCGAGCGCGACCTCGCCTCGCGGCGCGCCGCGACAAGCCGATCGACCACCCCACCCAGCCCGACCCCCATCACGACCGAGCCGGCCGCTACGCTCGCGACCGTCACCTGATCACCGGATCGCTACCGCGAAGTTCCACGGCGAACGGGACAACCTCGGGCTCTCCGTGTCCCACCTCAATCCGCTTCAGTTCGCTCTCTCGCAGACAGGTAAGAAGGTGGATCAGTTCGCGAGGTGCGGTCTGACCCGAACCATCCTGGGTGCGGGTGCGCATCCAATCAAACGTTTTCGGAGCCTTTCCGAGGTCAACCTGGTCGGGAAGGACACGACGCAGGAGGGCCTCCTGCTCGCCGACGCTCGCAAAGACGCTCTCTGGGTCGACGCCGTAGTAACTGACAATCGCTGGGCTCCGCAGTACTCGCCGCAGCAGCAGTTGCATCAGCGATTGCGGGTCCCAAGTAATGGTTATCGAGGCCGTGATGTGGCTGGCTTCACGGAAGCCTTCATTCGTGATGCGCTCCCAGATATCCGTGCGAAGGAAGATTTTCAACGAGATCTGGTTGAGCGGTTTCATGTCAAGGTACGCCTTGAATAGCGCGCGGAGCGCGTTCTTCTCGACATCCTCGTGTTGAAGAAACGCAACGTCGAGGCGGTCGAGGAGAAGCCAGACTCGGAAGCCAAGATCCGCGAGTGCTCGATTTGCGTCCTCAAGTAGTTCGTCGAGCGTGACGAACCCCTGCTGGCGCATCTCGCCGCTCGGCTCGCGCAATGTGATTTTGCCGGTCAAGCCAACCGGCTGGCCGCTCGCGTCGAGTGTGACTCCGGCTTCGACCCCCGATCGCGTGATGAACTCGCGCACAGCTCGAAGACGGGTATTCAACGACGCCTTGCCGTGAGGCAATTTGGCGCCTTGGAGGTAGCCATATACGCGCTTAGCAGCGGGTGTTTCCACGCCGTAGTCCAGCAGGACAGCGGCCACGAGCGAAAGAAAGTAGGCCTTCCAGAGGCCTACAAACTCGGGTTCGCTCGTGGGCGGTGCGTCTGCAATATCCCGAAATGCGGGCGTGCCGCTTGGATTCTCGGCGGTCAGCAGGAGCGTCCCTTGATCGAAGAAGGAGTCTGACCGCCGCGTCAGCAGGGAGTACAAGGCACTCTTACCAGCCCCTTTGGCTCCGTAGACGACGTCCGCCTCGCCGGACGCGAGCCGACGCCACTGATCGGTTTCGACGAAGTAATTCTCCAGCTCGTTGACTTCGTCCTCCGCGATGCGTTCACCGAACGACGCTGTTTCCAGCAGGGCTTTCTTAGCACCAGCGCTCATATAGAGGACACTAGCTAAGCTAGGCGAAGGGCATCAGCACCGGCTCCGCGCGACAGCCTGCCCGCCCGAGCTCCTCCCGCAGCGCGCCCAGCCGGTCCGGCGCGGGGCACAGCGCGACGACCGGTCCGCCGGAGCCCGCGAAGTTGACGCACAGCCCGTGGCGACGCGCGGCGTCCACCAGCCTCACGTGCCGCGGATCCAGCGGCCCGAGCGCGGCGCGCAGGTCGTAGCTGGCGTCCATCGCCGAGCCGAGCGCCGCGACGTCGCGCCGGGCGACGGCGTCGGCGGCCGCGGACGCCTGCTCGCGGAGCGCGGTCATCACGCGAATCACGAGCGGGTCGCCCCGCTCCCAGCGGGCGCGCAGATCGCCGTGGTAGGCGCCCGACGGCGCGGCGCCGCGGTCGTCCCACGCGACGATCAGCGGGGGGAGCAGGCCCGGGTCGAGCGTCCGGGCGGTGAAGCCGCCATGTCCGTCGAAGGTCATCGCCGTGAGGCCGCCGTAGGCTTGGGCGACGCGGTCCTGTAGGCCGGCCGCGATGCCGAGGTCGGCCTCCGCGGCGAGCGCGAGCGGCGGGAGCGCGTCGCGCGCGCTCCGCGTCCCGAGCAGGTCGTCGAGCGCCCGGAGCGTCGCGATCACGATCGCGCTGGAGCCGGCCAGGCCGACCTCGAGCGGGATCGTCGTGCGCACCGACGCGGCGAGAGCGGGCGCGACCACGCCCGTCGCCGCGGCATGCCGTGCCGCGGCGGCTCTCACCAGCGGGGCCGCCGCCGAAGGCTGCACCGGGAGGTTGTGGCCGGCCCCGGTCGCCGGCTCCCGACCCGCCTCGGCCGGCGCGAGCTCCACCGTCGCCGCGAAGTTGCCTACGCAGACGGCGAGGACCCCTCCGCCGTAGCCGTCGGAGGGGTTGCCCGCGAGGGCCACGCGCGCGAACGCTCGGCCGCGCCCGGCGGCGGCGTGATCGTCACCGCAACGCAAGGGCGCGAGGCTACCCTCCGGCCATGCGCGCCACCTGGAACGGCCAGACCATCGCCGAGTCCGACGACACCGTCGTCGTCGAGGGCAACCACTACTTCCCGCGCTCCGCGGTCAAGGACGAGCTCGTCTCGCCCTCGGCGAAGACGAGCGTGTGCCCGTGGAAGGGGACGGCGACCTACCTCTCGCTCACCGTCGACGGCCAGGAGAACCCCGACGCCGGCTGGTTCTACCCCGAGCCCAAGGACGCCGCCGCGGAGATCAAGGACCACGTCGCGTTCTGGAAGGGCGTCGAGGTCACCGCGTAGGAGACCGCCGAAGGTACGATCGGCCAATGGCCGACCGGCACGTGGACCACCTGCTCATTGGCGGCGGGATCGCCTCGGCGACCGCCGCCGCGACGCTCCGCGAGGAGGGTGCCACGGGGTCGGTCCTGCTCGTCGGCCGCGAGCTCGACGCGCCCTACCATCGCCCGCCGGCGACGAAGGGCTACCTCCAGGGAGCGAGCACGAAGGCCCAGGCGCTCGTCCACCCTGAGGGATGGTGGGCCGAGCACGACGTCGAGCTGGCGACGCGCACCTCGGTCACCGCGCTCGACCCCGCCGCGCGCACGGCGACGCTCTCCACGAAGCAGACCGTGACCTACGGCGGTGCGCTGCTGGCCACGGGCGCGATGGTGCGCCGCCTGAGCCTGCCGGGCACCGAGCTCGACGGCCTGCACTACGTCCGCGCACTGATGAACGCCGACCTGCTCAAGCGCGATCTCGACGCGGCGGGGGCCCAGCACGTCGTGCTCGTCGGCGGCTCCTACATCGGCTGCGAGATCGCCGCGTCGCTCACCGCGCTCGGGCGCCGCTGCACCGTGCTGATGCTGGAGGCGGAGCCCATGGAACGCGGGTTCGGCGCGGCCGTCGGGCGCCGCGTGCGCTCCGTGCTCGAGGCGCACGGGGTGACCGTCCGCGGCGGCGCCGACGTCGAGGGCTTCGCCGGCGGGGAGCGGATCGAGCGCGTGCTGCTGGCCGGGGGCGAGGAGCTCGCGGCCGACGCGGTCGTCGCGGGGGTCGGCGCGCTGCCCGACGTCATGACCGCCCGCAAGGCCGGCCTGGAGATCGGCGACCTCGGCGGGGTGGCCTGCGACGCGGCGCTGCGCACGTCGGCCGAGGGCGTGTGGGCCGCGGGCGACATGTGCGAGTACCACTCCGTCCTGCACGGGCGCAGCGTGCGCATCGAGCACGAGGAGGTCGCGGCCGGCCAGGGCGCGCACGTGGCGCGGGCGATGCTGGGCGCCGACGCGCCCTACGCCGAGGTCCCGTACTTCTGGACCGAACTGGCCGACTGGACGCGGATCGAGCACGTGGGTGCCGCCCACGACTGGGCCACCGAGGAGCTCGACGGCGACGCTGGGGCAGGCCCGTTCGGCGTGCGCTACCTCGACGCGGACGGCCGCCTGGTGGCCGCGCTCTCGTGTGACGGCGGCGGCGATCTCGCGTCGGCGCGGGCCGAGCTCGCGGCGCGCGCCGCGGCGGTGTAACGCCTACACGACCTCGTCGTCGTCGCCGCTGCCGCTCATGTGGTCGGCGTAGGCCGCGTTCTCGGCACGCTCGCCCAACGCCCCCGCGACGGCGACGGTGACGAGCCCCTGGACCAGCACGGGGAAGATGACGAAGAACACGAAGACCAGGCCGAGGGTCGACGCGGTTGCGCTGAGGGCGAGGACCATGGAGGCGGAGCATACCCGAGGCCCCACGCCCCAGCCGCAGCCGCAGCGTTCGTATTCGGGCTCGCGAGGCGAGTCCGGATACGAACGCCGCCGGCCGCGGCACCCGGGCTACGTGCGGGTGATCAGGCCGAGCTGCTCGGCCGCGGTCAGGCCGTCGTCCAGCCCGATCTCCTCGGTGATCAGGCCGTCCTCGACGCGCAGCACGGTCGTGCCGGTGAAGCGCATCGACCGGCCGGACGCCGCCGGCAGCGGGCCGAACGGGAGGTCGCCGAACGCCGGGCCCGTGTGCGTGCCCCCGCCCTCCCAGCGGCCGACCACGTACTCGCCCTCCGCGATGAGGTCGGCCACGCCCCAAAAGTTCAGGTCGGGGAAGGCGCCGCGGAAGTCAGCCGCGAACGCCTTGACCTCGTCGCGCCCTCGGCGCGGGGCGTGCATGGAGTACTCGAAGCGGATGTCCGGGCCGGCGAGCTCGTCGATGACGGCGGGGTTCCACCGCTCGCCCCAGAACTCCTCGAACCAGCGTCCGACGATCGCCTTGTTCTCTGCTTCCGACATTGCGTTCTCCTCGGGTTGCGCAGCCCACACAGGCTGCGGTGAGAGACGGACTGCCGTCTCACCCCCGTCAGACGCCGCCGCCGCGAGAAACGTGAGGCGACGGAGCACGGTTGTTCAGCTCCGAAGCAAAGGCCGGCCTCAGTGCCGAGCCGCCGCCCCCGCCTTCATCTGCCGCGCCAGCTTCACCCGGTCGACGGCCTTGAGCGCGACCTTGCGCAGGCGCACGTGCTCCGGCGTGACCTCGACGCACTCGTCCTCGCGCAGGAACTCCATCGCCTGGTCGAGCGACATGATCCGCGCGGGCGTCAGGCGGACGAGCTCGTCCTCGTTGGAGGAGCGGTGGTTGGTGAGGTGCTTCTCGCGGACCGCGTTGACGTCGAGGTCGTCGGCGCGGGCGTTCTCGCCGACGATCATTCCCTCGTAGACCTCCTCGCCCGGCCCGACGAACAGCGTTCCGCGCTCCTGCAGGTTCATCAGGGCGAACTGGGCCGTGGTGCCGCGCCGATCGGCGACCAGCGCGCCGGTGGGGCGCGTGCGCAGCTCACCGGCCCACGGCGTCCAGCCGTCGAAGACGTGGTGGAGCAGGCCGGTGCCGCGGGTCTCGGTCAAGAACTCGGTGCGAAAGCCGATCAGCCCGCGGGCCGGGACGAGGTACTCCATCCGCACGCGGCCGGTCCCGTGGTTGACCATCTGCTCGAGTGAGCCCTTGCGCAGCGCCAGGAGCTGGGTGATCACGCCCACGTAGTCCTCGGGGACGTCGATGGCCATCCGCTCGAGTGGCTCGTGGACCTTGCCGTCGATCTCGCGCGTGAGCACCTGGGGCTGGCCGACGGTGAGCTCGAAGCCCTCGCGGCGCATTATCTCGATCAGGACCGCGAGCTGGAGCTCGCCGCGGCCCTGGACCTCCCAGGCATCGGGGCGTTCGGTGTCGTTGACGCGCAGCGAGACGTTGCCGATGAGCTCGGCCTCGAGGCGGGCCTTGAGTTGGCGGGCGGTGAGCTTGGAGCCCTCCTGACCGGCCAGCGGCGCGGTGTTGATGCCGATGGTCACCGACAGCGACGGCTCGTCGACGGTGATGACCGGCAGCGCGTGCGGGTCGTCGGGGTCGGCCAGGGTCTCACCGATGGTGATCTCGGGGATGCCGGCGACGGCGATGATCTCGCCCGGTCCGGCCTCCTGCGCCTCCACGCGATCGAGCGCCTCGGTGACGTAGAGCTCGCCGACGGTGGCCCGCTCGACCTGGCCGTCGGCCCGGCACCAGGCGATCGGCTGCCCGCGGCGGATCGTCCCGTTGCGGACTCGGCACAGGGCGAGGCGGCCGACGTAGGGCGAGGCGTCGAGGTTGGTGACGTGGGCCTGCAGCGACTGCTCCGTGTCGAAGACCGGGGCGGGGATGCGCTCGAGCAGGAGGTCCATGAGGGGACCGAGATCGGTCCCCTCCACGCCCTCCTCCAGGGAGGCCCAGCCCGCCCGGGCGTTGGTGT
>JBBQEV010000114.1:0-6929 GCA_038321325.1 Solirubrobacterales bacterium | reverse complement strand
ACTTGCCCCGGAAATAGTCGGGTGGTCTGTCCGGTCTGATCGGCAGTCTTCGGCCTGCAAATCGGGCGGATGTGGAGGCTGGGATGTTGGTCTTGTCGGGCGGGCAGTGCGAGTCGTTGTTCGATCTGGGGTTGCCGGTGGAGGTCGCTGAGCTGCCGCCGGACTTGGCGGCGCTCGACGCGCTGCTTGACGACCCGAAGTTGCTGGCGCCGATCGCGGCGGCGTGGGCCGCTGAGCATCGAGATCGCGGCCGGCCGACGATCGCGATGGACCGGTTTGTCAGGTTGATGATCGTCAAGGCCCGGTCGGGTGGCTGGGGCTATGAGACGCTGGCCCGGGAGGTCTCGGACTCGCTGCATCTGCGCCGGTTCTGCCGGATCGCGTTGACCGAGCGGGTGCCAGACGAGTCGACGGTCCGCAAGCTTGTCAAGCGGCTGGGCCCTGACGTCATCGACGCGATCACCATGACTGTGGTCGCTCAGGCGACCGGTTCGGGCGCTGAGCGGCGGTTCACTGTCAGGGCGGCAAGGATCGACTCGACCGTGGTCGAGTCCGACATCCGCTATCCCACCGATCTCGGGCTGGCCCAGGACGCGGCCGGAATGCTCGCCCGCGAGGCCGCCGGGGCGCGCGAGCTGGCGGGCGAAGGCGCGCCGAAGGTCGTCGATCGCTCCAGGTCGATCGCCAAGCGCCTGCGCCGGCTGAACCGGTCGATCGCCGGGCGGACTGGCCAGAGCAAGGACCTCGCTCTCAAGCTGACTGATGAGGCCGGCGCGCTGGCGGCCAGGTCGCTGCGCGAGGCCCATCGGCTGGCAGCGGCGCTGCGAGCCCGAGCCCGCGGTCGCGGCGCCCAGGCCAAGCTCCAAGCGGCCGATCGCCTCGAGCAGATCGCCCAGCGCGCAGGCAAGGTCTGCGAGCAGATCACCCGGCGCGTGACCGGCCAGAAGATCACCGACCGCCTGGTCTCGATGAGCGACCCCGACGCCCGGCCGATCCGCAAGGGCAAGCTCCGCCAGCCGACCGAGTTTGGCACCGTGATGCAGGTCGCCGAGATCTGCGAGAACACCCGCCGCGGCGCCCGCGGTCTGATCGTCCCGCTGGCCACCAGCATCGGGTCGCCCAACGAGCACGAACTGCTGGCCCAGACCGGCCGCCGCCTCGACGAACTCGGCCTGCGCCCGCGCGAGGTCGCCCTCGACGGCGGCTTCGCTGCCGGCCCCGTCGCCGAGAGCCTCCCGCCACCGGACCGCGTGTTCATCTCAGGCAAGCAGTCGGCCGGATCGCGACGCACCGACCGGCGCCTGGCGAAGTTCCGCGTCGGCTGCGAAGGACGCATCAGCCACCTCAAACGGCGATACGGCCTGCGCCGATCACGCCTCAAAGGCCACCAAGGAGCGCGCACCTGGGCGGCCTGGGCAGTCCTGGCCTACAACCTCGACACCCTCGCCATCCGAGCCGACTGACACCATCGCCGACGGTTGCTCTCCCGCCCGAGGCGACCACCCCGAACGGCCGCGTCTCAGCCCGAGCGCGGCCGTTCCTCGTTCACCGCCCCCGACCGTTTATCCGGGGCAAGTGACTAGCGCCCGGTTGAACGGGGTCCGAGGTGCGAGTCCTCTCGCGGGTGTCCTTCGGGGCGCCCGTCGTCTGTTGTCCGGTGACGCTCGGTGCTGCGCCGCCGGGTCACGAACGCCAGGTGCCGCAGGCGTTTCTTGCGCTGCGCGCCGATCTCGGTGCGGGGCCGGGCTTCATCCCGGGTCGGCCTGCGCGAGCACCAGCGTCGCGGCGGCGAGCAGGCCTGTGAGGACCAGCGCGAGTCCGCTTTCATGGCGTGAGCATCCGGATCGCGACCGGGATCAAGGTCTCGGCGAGCTCGGTGAGCTCCGCCGTCCGGCCGGCGAGGACCGCCTCGTGCGCGGTCGCGTCGACGAGCAGCAGGAACGCCTCGAGCATGCCGCGGTCGACAGCGGGACCGGCCACCGCAGTGGCGCTCGTGACGAAGTCCTGCAGGACCGCCGTGCGCGCCTGCAGCCCGGGCGCGCCCGCGGCGTGGACCTCGATCAGGTACGCACGGGCTGCGTCCGGGCGGGCGGCGAACCAGCGCAGATAGGCGTCCAGGCCGCCGACCAGGCGCGCGGCGTCGTCGCCGTCGACCACCGTGATCTCGGCGATCAGCGCGTCGGCGAGCGCGTCGTACGCGGCCAGGAAGCACTCGGTCTTGCCCGCGAAGTGCAAGTAGAAGCTCTGAAGCGACACGCCCGCGTCCCGCGCGACGTCGGCGAGCCGGACTCTGGCGAACCCGCGGGCGGCGACCTGCGTGGTCATCGCGTCGAGCAGGCGCGTGCGCTGCGAGAGGGCAACGACGTCGGCCGGTGGCGCATGACGACCACGAGGCAGGCGCGACGGAGGATCCTGACCGGGTTCCAGCACTCTCATGTGTAATTCACGTTACAGTGCGAGATCGTGATGCGCGACCCCCTGCGTCGGATCCTCCTGATCACCGTGCTCGCCCTGGGCGCCACGGCTTCCTCGGCGGCGGCCGCGACGTGCTCGCCGTCGATCTCCGGGCCGGACGATCCGCTGTTCGCGCCGAGCGAACGCGGGACGCCGGGGACGTACAACGTCGAGCAGTGGTACCTCTACGACTGCGTCCCGCTCAGCGCCCCGTTGGCCACCGATCCCGAGGGCGCGGCCGGCATGTCAGTCAACCGCGCCTGGGCGGCGTACGGGCGCGGCAACCAGGACCTGACCGTCGCCTACATGGAGGGGGGCATCAACTGGCGGCTGAAGGACGCCGCCGACCTGCGCCGCAAGGCCGCGCTGAACGTCGGCGAGCTGCCAGAGCCGCAGGACGCCCGGGGCGCGGCGCACGGCACCTACGACCTGGACGGCGACGGCGTGGTGACCGTCGACGACTACCGAGACGACCCGCGGGTCCATCGTCCGCGGCTGCACCCGCAGGCGGGCGGGATCACCCCGGAGGATCTGATCGTCTCCTTCTCCGACGGGACCGACGGCGATCACGACGGCTACGTGGACGACATCTCCGGCTGGAACTTCCACCGCGACACGAACGATCCGCAGACCGACCAGTCGATCTACGCGCACGCCAACGGCGAGCAGCGCGTGCTCGCCGCGGAGGCCGACAACCGGATGTTCGGCGCCGGGATGTGCCCGAGGTGCCGGCTGCTGACGGTGAAGCTCGGTGACGAGGCGATCGACCGTCCGGACCGCATCGCCGAGGGCATCACCTTCGCCGTCGACCGGGGGGCAAAGGTCCTCGTACTCGTCGTCGCCGCGCTCGGGCAGACGCCGTCGATGCAGCGCGCGGTCGACTACGCGTACGCGAAGGGCGCGGTCGTCGTGTGGGCATCGAACGACTTCGAGTCGTCCAACCACACCGAAGGCATGCGCCTGGCGCGAGTGTGGCCGGGCAACGGCGTCGTCTCCCAGCAATCCAACCGCCTGAACCAGTCGCTCCCCAACGACGCGCTGACCACCACGTTCCGCTCGCGGTCGTCGGTGACCTCCTACGGGGCGCACGCGCTGTTCAGCGTCTCGAGCTCGAATGGCTCCACGTCCCAATCCACCCCGATCACCGGCGGCGTCGCGGCGCTGGTCGCGTCGGCGGGGATGGACGCGGCCGCAGCCGGGCAGATCGTCTCGCCGCTGAACGCCGGCGAGATCCTGCAGGTCGTGCGATCGACCGTGTCCCCCGTCACCGGCACGCCGTGCGTGGGCTGCTTCCCGGGCCGGCCCGGCGCCACGTGGAACCTGCAGTACGGGTACGGGCGCCCGAACGTCTATGCGGCGATGAAGGCCGTCCACGACGGCGCGATCCCGCCGACCGCCGACGTCCGGGCCCCGGACTGGTACCGCGAGTACGATCCGACGCGGGACCGCACCGTCCCGATCGCCGCGAAGGTCGCCGCGCCTCGCAGCGGCGGCTACCGGTGGGCCATCCAGGCCGCCGCCGGCGCGCAGCCGCGCGAGGACGAGTTCCGCGACGTGGCCGCCGGTCAGGCGAGCCGGCCGGTCACCGTCAGAGGCGGGTTCGACCTGTCGACCCTGCCCGAGTCCTTCTGGCGCGGGGCCTATCAGGCGCCGACGGCCGACCGGTCGTCGATCGAGCGCTACGACCTGACGATCCGGGTCCGCGTCACCGACACCGCCGGCCTCCTCGGCGAGGACCGCCGCGTGGTGTACGTCCGGCACGACTCCTCCGAGATCGCCGCTCTCCACAAAGACCTGGGCGCCTCGGTCGACGCCGCCCCCGCGCTGGCCGATCTCGAAGGACGCGGGCAGCTCGACACGATCGTCGCCACCTCCGCCGGCGTCGTGCACGCCATCCGCCCCGACGGCCGCGAGGTCCCCGGCTGGCCGCAGCACACGAACCTCGCGCGGGGGATGCGGGTGAGCTACCGCGGCAACTACCTCGGGGCGCCGGCCTGGCGCCACCGGCGGGTCCCACGCCCCCGCGAGCCGGTCGCCAGCCCGCCGGCGGTCGGTGACCTCGACCACGACGGCGGCATGGACGTCGTCGTGACCGGGATGGACGGAACGGTCTACGTCTGGGACGCGGCAGGTCGCCGCCGCCCCGGATTCCCCGTCGCGACCGACCGCCGCTTCGAGCGGCAGGCCGTCCCCGTCCCCGACACGCCCTACATGCGCGGCCCCTCGACGGGGAACTTCGGGGGCCCCGTGCTCGGGGACCTCGTCGGCGACGGGCGGCTCGACATCGTGGTCGGCGGGTGGGACTCGCGGGTCTACGCGTGGTCGGCGAACGGCCGGCAGCTCCCGGGCTGGCCGGTGGACACGACCGTCCCGGCGGCCTTCCAGAAGCCGCCGGGCACCGAGACCTACGCGCACGACGCCAAGGTCGCGTCCACCCCGACGCTCGTCGACATCGACGGTGATCACCGGCCCGAGGTCATCGTTGCGCTCACCGACAGCGCGTTCGGCGCCGCCCAGGGGGCCCCCGTCTTCGGCTTCGTCATGGGCTACTCGTCGAAGGGGAACCGGCATCCCGGGGGCGCGCTGATGCCCCACTTCCCCCTGCGCTTGCCCGCTGCCGCGCAGGGGTACGGGACCGCGCAGGACTTCATCACCGAGGGCGTGCAGACGCCCGTCGCCTACCGGGCGGCGGACGGGTCGCCGCGGCTCGTCGCGAACGCCGGCCTGTCCACCGCGATGACGATCGACCTGCGCAGCGGGCGCCAGACCCCGGAGGGCTCGTCGGTGCTCGGTGGCGAGAGCGGGCTCAACACGGCCTCGCCGCTCGTCCACTTCTCGGCGAGTCCCGCCGTCGGCCGGCTCGGCGGCGATCGCGCGGTCTCCGCCGTGCAGGGGGCGTCCGCGCTCACCGACATCGTCACCGGCGTCGTCGCCACCCCCGGCCTCGGGGTTCGCGTGCGCTCGGGCCTGACCGTGTGGGATCCCGACCGCGGGGCGCCGCGCACTGGTTTCGTCCAGCCGGTGCAGGGGCTCGCCTTCCTCTCCGCTCCGGCGATTGCCGACGTCTCCGGGGACGGCAGGCCGGACATCCTGCTGTCGACCGACAGCGCCGCGCTGCACGGCGTCGACGGGGTGTCCGGGCGCCCGGTCGACGACTGGCCGAAGTGGAGCGGCGGCTGGTCGCTGTGGTCGCCGTCGGTCGGTGACCTCGACGGCGATGGTCGGGTCGAGGTGGTCGCGGGCCTGCGGGAGGGATACCTGCGCGCGTGGCGCACCCCCGGCCGTGTGAGCGGGAACGACCAGGCGTGGCACTGGCACACGAACGATCGCAACTCCGGGATGCTGGGCGAGGACACGCGCCCACCCGGCGGGGTCCGCGGGCTGCGCGCCCGCCGTCGCGGCCGCACCCGCGAGGTCACCCTCACCGTCCGCGCGCCCGGCGACGACTGGCAGGCCGGCACCGCCGCGATCTACGAGGTGCTCCGGTCCTCCCGGCCGATCCGCGACGGTCACCTTCGCGGCGTGGCGCGCGTCCGGCTGACCACGCCTCCGGCGCCGGCCGGAACGATGCAGCGACTGCTCGTGCGCGGCCCCGCACGGGGCCGCTGGTACTACGCCGTCCGCGCGATCGACGACGCTGGGAACGTCGGACGGCTCCCGGCGAGCGGATGCATCGACGCTCGTTGGTTCACCTTCGCCCTACACCACTCACGCGGCGCCCGCGTTGTGAAGGCGGTCGTCCTCATCAACGGAACGCGCGAGCTCGTCAAACGCGGCCGCAAGCTCACGCGACTGACCATCAGAGCACTGCCCCCCGCGCGCTTCGTGGTCAAGATCATCGCCACGCAGAACACCGGCGCACGGATCATCAGCCAGCGGACCTACCACGACTGCACGAAAAGCGCACCGACGAGCCGTGGCTACCCGCCACCTCGCCGCCGACACAAGGCCCGCTGAGCCGGCCAGGCGGGAGGTCTCAGCCGATCTGTTCGGCCAGCTCGACGATGATCCCCTCCGGGCCGCGGACGTAGCAGAGCCGATAGCTGTCCTCGTAGCGCTCCACCTCGCCGACGAGCTCCGCGCCCCGGTGCGGGTCAGGGCTGCTCTAGATGCTCGGCGGCGTGCTCCCTCGCATGCCGCTTGTCATCGAGGGTCATCGCTCCGGGATGCCCCTCGCCTGGCCATGGGGTCAACAGCAGGAGCAGGCGCGCGTCAGACAACGCGCGGACAGCGTGGCGCTCGCCAGGATCGAACTCCACCACCAGCCCGGCGGTGCCGGTGATCCGCTCGCCGGCGGCGGTCGTGACCTCCACCTCCCCGCCCAGGACCGACACCCACGCCCGCTCGTGGACCTGATGGTCCTGCAAGGACTCGCCCTCCGGGATGGCGAGAGCGATCGCTCTCGCGTCGTCGGTGGATGAGAGCACCTGCGGGGCGTGAGGCATCAGCCCCAGGTTCTTGACGTCCCAGCTGTT
>JBBQEV010000113.1:0-7165 GCA_038321325.1 Solirubrobacterales bacterium | reverse complement strand
ACAAGGTAGACCGCGGAGTGGGTAAAGGAGGCGTACTTGACGAAGCGCCGGGTGAGGCGCATCAGCCCGAGACCAGCAGGGCGGCCATGCGGCGCAGCGGCTCGTGGGCCTCGACGGGCCAGTCGGCGGGGTCGGGCGGCCACCACGCGTGGGCGTCGTGCTCGTGGTCGGGGGTGACCTCGGCCCCGTCGGGCAGCCAGGCCTGCCCGATGAACATGATCAGCCGGTGCGGGAGGCGCACGAGCGCCTCCGCCTGCACACGCTCGGCCTCCACTCCCCACTCCTCTCCGAGCTCCCGGGTCAGCGTGTCGGCCGGCGTCTCGCCGACGTCGACCGCGCCACCCGCGCCGAGCGCCCAGCGCCCCGGCCACGAGCTCAGCCACGCGGCGCGCCGCCCCGCCAGCCAGCGGCCCCGCGCGTCGCGGATGACCAGCAGCGAGGCGATGGAGGCGGAGGCGTCGCCCTCGACCAGCCGCAGCGCCCACCGCACGGGCTGGAGGTCCATGTGCAGCCCGGCGGCGGTCTGCTCGAAGCCGACCAGGCGGGCGCTGAGCCCGTCGTGGGAGGGGGAGTCGCGCTGCTCGAGGGCCACGATCGCCGCGTCCGCGGCGGCGGTGAGCTCGGCCGGCGGCGCGTAGTGGGCCCGTGACCACCGCGCCTCGACCGCCTCCAGCGGCCAGGGTCCGCGCGCGAGGATGGTGGGGGCGGGAGCCATCGTCTCCATGCTAGGAACGATCGCGTCGCACGCCTCCGCGTCGCGCGCGATCCGGCGTAGCATCCGCGCCATGGCCAGCGCAGAGGGCAAGAACTTCGAGGCGATCGTCGAGGGGAAGGAGCAGCACAACCAGAACTGCCCCTTCCCGCCCCACACGGTGCGGATGAATCCGTTCGAGATCGAGCGGATGAAGTGGGAGGAGGGCGACACGATCGCCGGCCTCCTGCTCGAGGGCGACGGGCGCGTGGGCACCGGCTCCTTCCGGCTGATCTGCGACGGCGAGGAGCCGCCCGAGCTCGACATCGAAGAGACCGAGTTCGTCCGCGGACCGGCCGAGCCGCTCGTGGTCCCCGTCGGCCCGGGCGGACCCCGCGAGGACGAGGAGCGTCCGGCGGGGCCGCGCTACTAGCGGCCGCCGGACGCCGCTCGGCGTCAGCCCCAGTCGATCGCGGCGAGCTGCGCCCGCAGGCGCGCGCCCCGCGCAGGGTTGAGCGAGGCCGCCCAGGCCACGCGGCCGGTCACGTGCGCGCGGAAGTTCGGCAGCCCGGCGCGGTTGGCGTGGGCCGGGCCGTTGACCGCCGCGTCGTGGAGGATCGCCCGCAGCCGGTCGAACTCCTCCCGCGCGAGGTTGGGCGCCACGTTGACGACCAGCCCGCAGACGCGCTGGCGGCCCGCGTGGTGCATGAGCTGGGACTTCCCGGGGTGCAGGACGAAGCCCTCGTCGGCGACGATCGCCGCGACCGCCGCCCGGACCGCGCGCGTGCGGCGCTCGAGCTCGCGGTCGCCCGAGAGGACGAGGTCGTCGGCGTAGCGCGAGTAGGTCGCCCCGACGCCGCGCGCGAGGCCGGCGAGGCGCCGGTCGAGTCGGTGGGCGACGAGGTTCGCCAGCGCCGGCGACGTCGGCGCGCCCTGCGGCAGGTGCGGCGTCGCCAGGCGGCGGCCGAGGCGGTGCCGCGCGGTGACGGCGGCGAGGACGGCCGGCCTCCCCCGGTCCCGCAGGGCGTCGGGCACGGGGGGGACGGCCGCCCACTCGGGCTGCGGGACGACGTTCGTGCACAGCCCGGTGAGCGCGTGGGCGACGGCCTCGGGGTAGCCGGCCGCGCGGAAGGTGGCGAACACGCGGCCGGCGGTGACCGCGGCGAAGAAGTCCTCGACGTCGAAGCGCAGCACGACGCGGCGGCCCGCGTGCAGCGCCGCGTGGGTCGTCGCCGAGCGCCCGGGGACGAACCCGTGCGCGGCGGGGTGCGCCGGGACACCCGCGAGCACCTCGGCGAGCAGGAGCCGCTGGGCGGCCTTCAGCCGCGCCTTGGGCCGCTCGATCACGCGCGGCGGGGCGCCGTTCGTGCGCGCGATCCAGCCGTAGCGGTAGTTGCGCAGCCGCTCGTCGTGCGCGCCGCGCTCGAGCGAGCGCACGTCGGCCAGCCACGAGAGCGTTCCCGCGGTGACGCCGAGCAGCTCCGCGAGCTCCGTCGGGCTCGCCAGGACTCCGACGCCGAAGCGCCGGCGCCCCATCGCGGGGGTGAACGTCCGCTCCCGGACGACCCGCGGCGCGGGTGCGCTCGCCGGCGCCAGCCGCCCGATCGCCGCGGCGATCAGCCGCGCCAGCGCCCGCGGGGCGTCGAGCGGTGGCCGGGGGTGCGCGTCCAGGACGGCGCGCGCGACCGGGCGCAGCCACCGCGGCCGCGGCGCGAGCACGTCCGCACCGCGCCGGACGAGCTCGTCCTCCTCCCACGTGCCCGCCAGGAAGGCGCCCGCGAGAGCGTGGCCGAGGGCGATGCGGGCGCGGGCGGGGTGCATGGAGGCCGTTCGGCGAGGGCGCGGCCCGACGGCTCCTACGTCGTGCGTGCCCCTGGCCGCTGCGTGCTGCGGGGTCGGGCACGCGATGCACTGCGGTGGTCCTGTGCGTTCCCCCGGGGGTGCCCCGGAGCGGCTACCCGCCGTCGCGGACGACGGCGCGACACCGGCTCGGACCGCGCCATCGCTGCGGGCACCCTACGGGCGCGGGACTCAGACTTCCAGCGTCCGCCCGAAGGCGCGCTCGAACAGGTCCACCTCGCGGCGCGCGGCCCAGCGCGGGACCGCGGTGTCGTCGTCGCTGACCAGCGTGAGGGTCGCCGTAGGGCCGTCGACGCCCACGTGCGCCTCGCGGACCGACTGGTCCCGCGAGCGCTCGAGGTCCTCGGCGAGGCGCAGCAGCACCGACATGCGGTCGAGGCGCCCGCGGTCGCCCTTGCTCGTCAGGAGCTCCGCGAGCGGGCCCGGGTCCGGCGTGCCCTTGCGGTGGTAGCGCGTGGCCTGCGCGATCAGCGCGAGCTCGCTCGGCGTGAAGCCCGGCAGCCCGGCGCTGAGGACGAGGTAGCGCGAGTGCTTGTGGTGGTCGTCGTAGTCGACGCTCATCCCGATGTCGTGCAGCGCGCACGCCGCCCACAGCAGCTCACGCTCGCGCGGGTCGCCCGCATGCAGGCCGGCCGCGGCGGTCTCGTCGAACAGCCCGAGCGCCAGCCGCGCGACGTGCTCGGTGTGGGCCGGAGCTTGCGAATACCGGCCGGCCAGGTTGAGCACCGACTGCCGGCGCACGTCGTCGAAGAGCCCGTCGGTGGACTCGAGGTGTCGGGCGAGGAAGACCCCCTCGCGCAGCCCGGCCTCCGTCGCCTCGAGCGCGTCGAAGCCCCCGGCCTGCATCGTCGCCGCGATCACCACCGCGCCCCCGAGGATGAGGTCCGCGCGGGCGGGCTTGACCCCGGAGATCCTCGCGCGGTCGCCGGGCGGCAGCTCCGCGAGCCGGCCGATGAGCTCCTCGAGCGCGTCCACGCTGATGAGCTGCCCCTGCACGCCCAGCGACGGCAGCCCGGCGGCACGCTGCGCGGCGTTGGCGAGGTTGCGGACCGTGCCGCCGATGCCGACCAGCCGGGGCCCGCAGTCGGCCAGCCACGGCGCGCGGGCGAGCTTCGCGGTGGTGTGGGCGCGCAGCTTCTCGAGCTGCTTCTTGGTCGCGGGCTGATCGCCGGGCAGGAACCGCTCGGTCGTGCGCACCGCGCCGAGGCGCCAGGAGCCTGACGCGACCGCCTGGCGCCCGGCGACCTGCACGAGCTGCATCGAGCCGCCGCCCATGTCGAGCACGCAGCCGTCGGAGAGCGTCGTCGAGTTGATCGCCGCCAGGTAGCCGTAGTGGGCCTCCTCCTCCCGGGAGAGCACCCTGATCGGCAGGCCCGTCCGCTTCCGCGCGCGGGCGAGGAACTCGTCGGCGTTGGCGGCGTCGCGGATCGCGCTGGTCGCCACGGCGTCCACGTCACCGGGGCCGAGCCCGGCGGCCCGGCAGAAGTGGGCGAAGACGTCGAGGGTGGAGAGGGCCCGCCCCATGGGCGCCTCGCCCAGCTCGCCGGTGGCGGCCAAGCCCTCGCCGATCCGCACCGCCTCGTAGATCTCGTCGGTCCGCTTCCACCGGTCGGCGGTCGCGGCGAAGACGACGAGCCGGAAGGAGTTCGACCCGAGGTCGATCACGGCGAGCTGCACGCCGCGCATGGTAGGTGGCGCGGTTCGGCCGGGACGTCCTCGCCGCGTCGCGCCTACCCCGTGCGCTCGATGAGCTCGATGCGGTAGCCGTCGGGGTCGCGGACGAAGCACAGGCGGGAGCCGCCGTCGCGCACCGAGTACGGCGGCTTCTCCGGCGTGATGTCCTGCTCGGCCAGCGCGGCCAGCGTCGCGTCGAGGTCCTCGGAGGTGATCGCGACGTGCCCGTAGCCGTCACCGATCTCGTAGCCGTCCACGCCCGGGTTCTTCGTCAGCTCGAGGCGCGGCCCGTCACCCGGGAGGCCCATGAAGACGTTCGTCGCGCCGTCGGAGAGGTCCATGCGGCGCAGCTCCTCGAAGCCGAGCGCCGCGTAGAACGCGACGGAGCGGTCGATGTCGCCGATCCGGTAGCACGTATGGATGAGTTCAGCCATGGTTCCTGGGGGTTAGGGCGAGGGACGAGTCCGTAAGGGGGCGAAGCCCGCTTGGATGAGTTCGGGCATGAGCCGAATGTAGTGCCTGGGTACGCTCGGGCGATGATCCTCGAGCGCTCGATGAACGACGGCTTCCTCTCGAACACCTACCTCGTCGGGGAGGCGGGCGGCGGCGCCGGCTTCGTCGTCGACGCGGGAGGGCCGGTCGCGCCGCTGCTGGCCAAGGCCGACGAGCTCGGGGTCGACGTCACCCACGTGCTGCTCACGCACCACCACTGGGATCACGTCGACGAGCTGCCGAGGATCCTCGGGCGCTTCCCGAACGCGCAGGTGCTCATCCATCCGCTCGAGCGCACGGCGCTGAACGAGATGAGCGGCGATCTGGGCGCCCTGGTCACCGGCGAGATGCAGCCCGGCGAGGACGTGCACGTGGGCAGCTTCGCCGTCACCCCGCTGCACACCCCGGGCCACACCGCGGGGATGCTCTCGCTGCTCGTCGAGGGCAACGTGTTCACGGGCGACACGCTGTTCAAGGGCTCCGTCGGCGGCGTCCGCGCCCCCGGCTCCACGAGCTACGCAGACCTCAAGCACTCCGTGATGGAGGTGCTGCTCACCCTCCCGCCCGCGACGGAGGTCCGGCCGGGCCACACCGATCCCACGACGGTCGCGGGCGAGCTCGAGCACAACCGCTTCGTCCGCGTGTGGCGGGGCGTCGACCCGGAGGGCACCGCCTCGTGCACCGCGCTCGGGGAGCCCGCGACGCTCGTCCTGCTCGGCGACGACTACGACGGCGGGCACAAGGCCTGGATCCGCTGGCCCGACGGGCGCGACGACATCGTCGCGGGCTCGAAGGTCGACGTGGGGTGAGCGTGGGTAGGAGGTCGTCATGAGCAACTCGGAGCCCCTGCCCACCGCACTCGGGCGTGGCCTGGCCGCCGGCCTCGTCGCCACGGGGGTGATGACCGCCTTCCAGCGTTTCGTCGAGATGCCGCTCACGCACCGCGAGGAGAGCTACGCCCCGGCCGAGCTGGCCATGAAGCTCCTGCCGCTCAAGCCGAAGGACGAGGCCTCGCGCCGCCGGGTCAACTACGTCGCCCACTTCGTCCTCGGCGCCGGCTGGGGCGTGGCGCGCGGTGCGGTGGGCCGAACCGGGCTGCGCGGGCCACGCGCCGTGCTCGCGGTCTTCGGAGCGATGTACTCGGCGGACGCGGTCACCGCCACCGTTCTCGGCGTCTACCGCCCGACGGAGTGGTCGGCGCTCGACATCGCCGTCGACGTCGTCGACAAGCTCGTGCTGGCGGTGGCGGCGGGGGTGGCGTACGAGGTGCTGGAGCCCCGAGCGGCCGGCTGAGCTCACGCCCGCCCGGTCGACGCTCGGATCCGCGGGATCGCGCACCGCTCCGTGCCGCCCGTGAACCCCGCGACCAGCGCGTCGGCGTTCGCCCGCTCCATGCTCAGATAGGTGGCGCCCGTGGAGCCGGCGGCTCCCAGCGAGTCGCCGTAGAGCATGTAACGGGCGTTCGCGCCCGTCTGCGCGGCGAGCGCCTCGGCCAGCTTGGGGTTGACCGAGTGCTCGGGGAACACCGCCTTGACCCCCTCGCGCTTGATGACCTCCGCGAGCTTGGCGACGTCCCCCGCCGACGCCTGGGCCTGCGTGGTCTGCGAGGGGATGACCGCGCCGACCAAAGTCAGGTCGTAGCGGCCGGCGAGGTAGCCGAACGCGTCGTGGTCGGTCACGAGCTTGCGCCGGGCGACGGGCACCTGCGCGAAGCAGTCGGCCAACCCGGCGTCGAGGGCCTCGAGCTCGACGAGGTAGGCCTTCGCGTTGGCCGCGTAGGTGCGCCGGGCCTGGGGGTTCGCGACCGACAACGCGTCGCGGATCTCGGCGACGGCGGTCATCGCGTTGCGCGGGTCGTGCCACCAGTGCGGGTCGTACTTGGAGGCCTCCTCGCCGGCGGTCTCGCCCGGGCGGCGGACCCGCAGCTTGCCGGAGACGTCGAGGACGGCGGCCGTCGTGCCGCTCTGCTTCACGATCGCGCCGATCCATCGGTCGAGGCCGTCGCCGGACGCGACCACGACCTGGGCGCCGGCGGCGGCCGTGACGTCCCGCGGACGCGGCTCGTAGTCGTGGGCGTCGGCGTTCGGCTTGAGGATCTGGGTGACGTCGGCGTGCGCGCCTCCCACCTGTCGGACGAGGTCGCCGAGGACGGTGGTCGTGGCGATGACCTTGACCGGCTCGCCAGGCCCCACGCGGCTCGACGCGGGCCGGTCGCCGCATCCGGCGCCGGCGAGCGCGAGGACGGCGAGCGCCGCGACGACGCTGAGGCGGCGGGCGAAGACCATACGCCGGTACCCTAGCTAAGAATGAGACTGATTCCCAACTACTCGTCGGGGGGGGGGGGGGGCGAACCCCGGGGCTTGGGCCCAATTGGCCGTAGATGACGCCCACACCACCCAACCCCCAGTGGGCCGCCACGCTCACCCGCGCCGACCGGCAAGAGCCCCA
>JBBQEV010000112.1:0-8241 GCA_038321325.1 Solirubrobacterales bacterium | reverse complement strand
CCTGCCCGGCCTGCGCGAACGCATCCTGCAACGCCTCTGCTGCCTGGCCGCCTGCGTGATGCTCAACCACCAACTCCGACGCCCGAGCCGCGCCCTCGTCAACTACACCGCCTAACCAAACCGTGGAATCAACCATCTAGCGACGCCCCAGCGCGTCGCCGGGCCGCCCGGTCAGGCTCGGACAGGCATGACCGCTGCGGCGACGGCAGCCGCGAAGGCGTCGACCTCCTCGGGCGTCGTGTCCCACGAGCACATCCAGCGCACCTCGCCGGTCGCCTCGTCCCACACGTAGAACGGCCACTGCCGCTGAAGCTCGGCGGTGACCTCCGGACCGAGGACCGCGAAGACCGCGTTGGCCTGCGTCGCCTGGGTGACCCGCACGCCGGGCAGCTCCGCGACCGCCCGCGCGAGGCGCGCGGCCATCGCGTTGGCGTGCTCGGCGGAGCGCAGCCAGAGGTCGCCCTCGAGCAGCGCAACGAACTGCGCGGCGAGGAAGCGCCCCTTGGACGCGAGCTGCATCGACTGCTTGCGGATCCACGCGAAGCCGTCGGCCAGCTCGGGCGCGAGCAGCACCACCGCCTCGCCGCTGACCATGCCGTTCTTCGTGCCGCCGAAGGAGACCGCGTCGACGCCAGCGTCGGTCGTGAACGCCCGCAGCGGCGCGCCGAGCGCCGCGGCGGCGTTGGCGAGCCGGGCCCCGTCGACGTGGAGGTACATGCCGTGGGCGTGCGCGAGGTCGGCGAGCGCCCGGGTCTCCCGGACGTCGTAGAGGGTCCCGAGCTCGGTGCTCTGCGTGATCGAGACGACCCGCGGCTGGACCGCGTGCTCGTCGCCGACGCGGGCGATCACCGTCCGCACGAGCTCCGGGGTGAGCTTCCCGTCGGTGGTGGGGAGGTCGAGCAGCTTGGCGCCGACGAGGAACTCGGGCGCCCCGCCCTCGTCGACGTTGACGTGCGCGCCGGAGGCGCAGACGACCGCGTGCCACGGGCGGCACATCGCGCGCAGGATGCAGACGTTCGCGCCGGTCCCGTTGAACACGAGGAACGACTGCGCCTGGTCGCCGAAGTGCTCGCCGAGCAGCCCCTGGGCCCGCGCGGTCCACGGGTCCGCGCCGTAGGCGATCGCGTGCCCGGCGTTCGCGGCGGTCATGGCCTCGAGCACCTCCGGGTGGGCGCCGGAGTAGTTGTCGGAGGCGAAGCCCTTCATCGCAGCAGCGTACGGGCCGGCGCGGGCGCGGAAGGTCGTCACCCGCGGCGGATACGGTCTCGTGCGTGTCGCCGCCCGCCTGCTTCCTCGTCCTCGCGTCGCCGCGCGGCTGAGCGCCGGTGCGCGAGCTCGCCGCCGTCTTCGCCGGGGGCGCCGCCGGGGCGCTCGCGCGGGTGGGTCTCGTCGAGGTGTGGCCGGTCGGCGCCGGAGGGTGGCCGTGGGCGACGTTCCTCGTCAACGTCGCGGGCTGCGCCGCGCTCGGCGCGGTCCTCGTCCTGACCGCTCCGGGGTCGGCGCGCCGTGGGCTGCTCGGGCCGGGGCTGTGCGGCGGGCTCACGACCTTCTCCACCTTGCAGGTCGAGCTCGTGACGCTGCTGCGCGACGGTGACGCCGGGCTCGCGGCGGCGTACGCGATCGTCAGCGTCGTCGCCGGGTTCGTCGCCGTCGATGCGGGGCGCCGGCTGGCCGGCGGCCGCCCGCTGGCACGGGGGCAGACGGAGGAGCCCGAGACGTGAGCGCGGCGGTCTGGCTCGGCGTGGGCGTGCTCGGTGGCGCCGGCGCGGTGGCGCGGGTGCTCCTCACGCGGCGCGGAGGCGGGCCGGTCCGCGGGACGTTGCTCGTGAACGTCCTCGGCGCGCTCGGGCTCGGCGTCCTGGCCGGGGCGGGCGTCGACGGCGACGTACTGCTCCTGCTGGGAGGCGGCCTCCTCGGGACCTTCACGACGTTCTCGACCTGGATGGCCGAGGCCCACGAGCGGCGCTCGGCGACTCTCGTAGCGGGAGCGCTTGCGCTCGGCCTCGGCGCCGCCGCGCTCGGGCGGCTGATCGGCGCCGGGTGACCGGTGCGCGAGCCTTGGGTCACCCCTCGCGGGAGATGACCTCGATGCGGCGCTCCGGGCCCATCGCCAGCGCGAGGTCGCCGCTGAGCAGCGCGATCAGCTCGTCGCCGATGAGCTCGCGCCGCCAGCCCTGCAGCGTGCGGACCTCCGGGAGCGGCCGGTCGTCGCGCACCGCGAGCACGATGCGCTGCAGGTCGGCCCGCGCGGCCATCAGCTCGTAGGCGAGGTCGTTCTCCAGCGCGCGCGTGCGCACGAGCGACTCGGCGAGCGCGATCAGCGGCGCGTCCTCGGGCTCGGGTTGGGCGGGGCGCTCGTACTCCGAGGTGATCGGCGGCTGCTCGCGGCCGCGGGCGACGGCGGCGACGATGTCCGCGCCCCGGCGGCGCAGGGTGCCCTCGTGGAGGCCGCGGATCTGCGTCAGGCGGTCGACCGACTTCGGCCGTCGCCGCGCGATCTCCACGAGCGTCGCGTCCTGCAGGACGCTCGACACCGGTCGGTCGACGTCCCGCGCGGTCTCCTCGCGCCAGAGCACGAGCTCACGCGCCACGGCACGCACGGCGGGTTCCAGGCCACCGACCCGGGGGAGCTTCTCGAAGATCGTGTCGGTGTCGCGGTCGTCGCGGATCTCCTCGAGGAAGCGGCACTCCTCTACGGCCCACCGCAGCCGCCCCATGGCGCCCAGGCGCTCCTGCAGGCGGGTGGAGAGCTGGAGGATGTGCAGGACATCCTCCCGCGCGTACTCGAGCTGCTCCTCGTTCAGCGGCCGCGCGTCCCACTTCGTGAAGCTCGCCGACTTCCTCAGCCGGACGCCGAGGATCTCGCTGAGCAGCGCCTCGTAGCCGAGCTGCGCGCGCAGCCCCGCGAAGCCGGCGGCGACCTGGGTGTCGAAGATGTTCGTCAGCTCCGTGCCCCAGACGCGGCGCAGCAGCGCGACGTCCTGGCGGCCCGCGTGCAGGACGATCTCGATCGCGGGGTCGGCGAGCACCTCCGCAAGCGGCTTGTGGTCGAAGCCGTCGGCGACCAGCGGATCGAGGACCGTGACCTCCGACTCGCCGTCCGCGCCGAGGACGACGACCTGCACGAGGCAGAGCAGCGGCCGGTAGCGGCCCTCGCCGACGAACTCGGTGTCGATGCCCAGGCGACCGGTCTCGCGGGCGCGCGCGGCGATGGCGGTGGTGTCGGCGACCATGCTCCGGGTCTGACCCTAGCCGGAGCGCGGTGCGCCGGCTGCGTCCTGCGCCGCACCGACGCGGCCGAGAACGGGAGCTACACCTCGGCCAGCAGCGCCGGGTCGAAGCGCGCGACGAGAGCTTCGGGCGCCGGGCGCTCGTCGGCACCGCACAGCCCCAGGCCCGCCGCGAGCTCCGCGCGCACGTCGGCGGCCGACTGGCCGAGCGCGGTGCGGTCAGCCAGCGTCACCGCGCCGTGACGCTTGGCCAGCCGGCTCCCGTGCGGGCCGCGCAGCAGCGGGACGTGCGCGTAGGTCGGCGGCTCGCCGTACCCGAGCGTGCGGTGCAGCCACGCCTGGCGCGGCGTCGTCTCAAGCAGGTCGGCGCCGCGCACGACCTCGCCCACGCCCTGAGCATGGTCGTCGACGACGACCGCGAGGTTGTAGGCCCAGTCGCCGTCCGTGCGCCGCAGGACGAAGTCGTCGATCGCGGCGCTCACCGCGCCGAGCAGGCGATCCTCGACGCTGACGCGCGCCCCGCCCGCGCGGATCCGCAGCGCCGCAGGCCGCCCGGACCGCGCGCGCTCCGCGCGCTGCGCGGCACTCAGCTCCCGGCACGTCCCGGGGTAGGCGCCGGCCGGCTGCGCCCCGTGCGGTGCGGAGGCGGCCTCGCGGATCTCCGCGCGGGTGCACCAGCACGGATAGACCAGGCCGGCCGCCCCGAGCGCGGCCAGCGCCTCCGCGTAGAGCTCGTCGCGCTCGGACTGCCTGACGACCGGGCCGTCCCAGTCGAGCCCGAGGGCCGCGAGGTCGTCGAGCTGCTCGGCGACGAAGCGCTCCCGCGAGCGACCGGTGTCGACGTCCTCGACGCGCATGCGGAAGCGCGAGCCGCTCGCGCGGGCGAACAGCCAGGCCAGCAGCGCCGTGCGCAGGTTGCCGAGGTGGAGCGTCCCGGTGGGGGAGGGGGCGTAGCGGCCGTCGGGCACCGGGGCGACCGCGAGGCTCCGAGCGACCGAGCCTCAGCCGGCGGCCACGGCGCGCCACGACGCCTGCGCGTCGTGCTCGGCCAACAGGCGACCGCCACCCTCGCACCACGGGCACTTCACGGTCTTCGGCGTTCCGCCGAGGTTGGAGATCACCGCTCGGTCACCGCGGCAGGGAGGGCACGGGCGAGCGTCGGGCGGGGTCTCGTCGGGCACGTCGGCGAGCGTAGCGGCCTCGGACGAACGTCCGCCGCCGCCTCCCCACTTGTCGGGAGGCGGTCTCGTGCCGATAGCCCCCGTGTGGAGGACCGTACCCGCCCCCAGTCCGATCGCGAGGCCGGATTCACCATCGTGGAGGTGCTCGTCGCGATGGTCATCCTGCTCGTCGGGGTGCTGGGCACCTTCGTGCTGCTCGAGGGCGGCCTGTCGAGCACGCGGAAGACGACCTCGCGCGAGCAGGCGACGAACCTCGCCCGAGACCTCGTCGAGCGCAGCCGCCAGGTGCCGTACACCTCGACGACCACCTCGCTCGCTCCGGCGCAGCTGCGCGCGACGCTCCCCGACGCCGGGGCGCTGAGCGGCTCCGGCTTCACGGTGTCGCGACGCAACGTCACGTACTCCGTGACCGTCACCGCCTGCTCGATCGACGACCCCAGCGACGGCGCGGGGTACGGCGACGCCTCCTTCTGTGCGGCCCCCGCGACGCCCATCGGCCCCGGGAGCACCCCGCCGGGACCCGCGGCGGCGATCAACGTCCTGGGCATCTCCGTCGCGGCCGGCGGCAGCCTGCTCGCCACGGTCTGCAACGCGGTCGGCACGAACGCGGCGATCCTGAACACGCTGAGCTCGCTGGTCAGCAACGTCGCACCGCTGAGCCTGTGCGCCACGGTCCCCTCCGGCGGCGTCCAGTACGACAGCCGGCCCGACGACCTGCGCCGGGTGCGGATCGACGTCGCGTGGACCGAGGGGACGACGACGAAGAGCGTCAGCCAGACGACCCTCCTGACCAACTCGCTGCCCAACAACTGCCCGCTCACCCCCCCGGTGGCGCCCGCCACGCTCCCCGCCGGCTGCCCGACGCCCATCTGATGACCACCACCCGCACCGGTGAGGACGGATTCACGCTGATCGAGCTGCTCGTCGCGATGACGCTGTCGCTGATCGTGCTGCTCGCGACGCTCGGATCCCTCGATCGCTTCTCCTCCAGCGCCGCACAGCAGGGCCGCGCCACCGACGCCAACGACCGGGCGCGAGCCACGATGGACCGGGTCGTCGACGACCTGCGCGGGGCGGCGACCATTCGCGTGGCCAACCCCACCGAGATCGTGTACTCCGTCGCCGAGACGACCGGCACCCGCACCGAGCGTCTCTGCGTCACCGCGACGTCGATCCTCTACCGGTCGTCGTCGACGACCTCGACGACGCCGGGCACGGCCTGCGGGACCGCCGGCGCCGGCTGGACGCAGGGCGCGGTGGCGACGCTGCCGGCCGCGACCACGACGGCCTTCAGCTACGACGGCGCGGCCTCCTCCGCGACGCCGGCCCTCGTCCGCGCCGTCGGCCTGACGTTCAACATCGACGCCGGGGGCGGACGCACCACGGCCAGCAGCACCCTGCGCGCGAGCGCGACGGTCCGCCGGTCCGCCGGGCAGCTGCCGATCACCGGGAGCGATCTCGACGCCTCCTGCAACTCAAGCGGGGCGCTGCTCACCCTCAACCTTCGCGCGAGCAGCGGGCTGGGGATCCTCGGTGTGAGGTACGCCTCCAGTGGCGGCGTCTCGCTCGGGGTCGGCAGCGGCACGACTCCCGTGCAGATCCCGACGGGCATCACGAACGTCATCGCGACCATCACCGACGCCGCCGGCGTGACCAACACGATCCAGAAGACCATCGAATGCAGCTGAGAACCCGACTCCGCGACGACTCCGGCGCCGCCATGATCACCGCGCTGCTGAGCGCCCTGGTGATGCTCGCGCTGGGGCTTGCCCTCCTGGCCATCGTCGACGCCCAGGCCAAGCAGTCCACGACCGAACGGACCCGCGATCGTGGCTTCAACCTCAGCGAGAGCGTGCTGACCAGCGAAGCGTTCGTCCTCGGCCGCAACTGGCCCGCGTCGGCCGTGCTTTCAGGGGCCGGCACCCTCACCGCGCCCCTCGAGCGGAACTGCTCGGATGCCGCCGCGGCGGTGACCGCGACGCTGGGGACGACCGCGGCGGCCGGCAGCGCGGGCGCCCTCCTGCAGCCCAACCTCAACGCCACGTACACCGACACGGCCTACGCCGGCGCGGCCTGGCAGGTCAACGTCTGCGACGACGACGGCACCACGACCGTCTGGAACGACACGACCCTCACCAACGCGACCAAGAACTGGGACAAGAACGGCAACGGGCTGCTGTGGGTGCGCGCGCAGTCCACGGTGGCCGCGAAGACGCGCGCCGTCGCCGGTCTCGTGAAGGTCCGCACGGACCCCGCGCTGCAGCCCAAGTACGGGCTGGTCTCCGGCAACGTCGCGGAGGACCTCAGCACCGCGGTGAACGCGATCTCGAACGCCTCGGTCGTGTCGTCGCTGAAGTCCAACCTCCTGAACACGAACCCCGTGGTTGCCGCCGATCTTCCCCTGTACCCGCTGCCGGCCTCCGGCGTGACCGGGCTGCGCTGCGGGCTGCTCAACAACCTCGCCCTGACCAAGACCTGCGTCACCGGGACGATCGGCGCGCTCAGTGCCGTCCCCGCGATCAACACGCTCGTGACCAATGGCGCCTACACCCAGTATCCGTCGATCACGTCGACCGACGCGGGAACGGTCGGCCAGATCCGCGCGCAGGCCAAGGCGTCGCTGACGTACACCGCGCTCTCGGCGGGCGCCGACACCGTCGCCGCGGCGCCCGCGTGCACGATCACCGGCACCCCGACCGCCAACACCGTCGTGTTCATCGAGAAGGTCGGCACCGGCGACCAGTACTGCTACGTCGACGTGGGAACGGCGAGCAAGGCCTACAAGGCGCTGGTCATCGGGAGCGGCCGCGTGATCATCCGCGGCGACAACAACGCGAACGCACCGGCGGCCTACAGCAGCACTGCGCCGACCAACCTCTTCACGGGGGTGGTCTACGCGCTGAACCTCCAGACCACCGACCAGACCGCCTCGATTCCCGTCCGCGAGGTCGTACGCGTGGAGAAGGGGGCTCGCGTCCGGGGCACGGTCAACGCCGACGGCAAGAACGCGACCGTGGCCCTCGTGCCCCCCGACTTCAACACCGCCTCCCTGGTGAACGGCCTGCTCTGCCCGGGCCTGTCGTGTGGGGTCGCCAACCTCGTGATCGCGCTGGGCGCCACGGGGGCCGTCGATGCGCTCATCAACGGAACGTGCCTGGTGAGCGTGCCGCTCCTGGGCTGCACGGTCTCGCTGCCGGGGCTCGGCGCCGCCACCGTGCTCACCGCGCTCACCTCCCAGCTGTCGACGTACGGATCGGCCATCCACTCCGACGTCGGCATCATCAAGGCGCTCACCGTGTTCGGCGCGTCGGCCGTCATCCCCGGGACGTTCCGGGACCTCCAGCCCACCCGCTGACCGGGTGAAGCGCTCGTATCCGGCTCGCTGAGCGAGCCCGATGTCGAACGCGGTCGCGGGCCGACGTGTCGGCGCGCTCAGCGGGCCGGCGAACCGCGCCCTGCCGCCTACGTCACTCGTCCAGTTTCACCGAAATGGGGTCTGGACCCTAAGGTCGCCACCGGAGTCGGCCGATGAGGGGTGTGCAAGCAGCCAGCGCCGAGGTGCAGGGGCAAACCACTCGTGAGGGTGGGACGCAAAGCTACGGATCTCCCTGCGGGGAGGCAGCCGGGCCGCCACCGGGGTGCGCAGCATGGACCCCGCGGAACCCGACGTCCGCGGAGCTGGCAGCACTTTCATCCATGGTTTGAGTGATCCTGAGGAGGACACCGAAATGCTGCAGCGCATGCTCACCCGCCTTCGTGGCGCCAACGACGACGAGAAGGGCTTCACGCTCATCGAGCTCCTGGTCGTCATCCTGATCATCGGCATCCTG
>JBBQEV010000111.1:0-8415 GCA_038321325.1 Solirubrobacterales bacterium | reverse complement strand
GCCGGCGCGGTGCGGGCCGCGGGCGCGGCAGCGTCGCCCCCCTCCCCGGGGGAGGCCGGCGCCCGCGTGGTCGTGGTCGGCAGGACGTCCGCCGCCCCGGAGCGCTGCTCGGCGCCGCAGGCCCCGAGGGCGGCGGCGCAGAGCACGAGCACGGGGACGGCGAGGGCACGGGGCACCCTCCGGCGTTCGACGCGGCGACCGGCGCTCCTACCCGCCGACGGAGAACATCGCGTCGAGGTCGTGCCGGCTGAACGCCTCGAAGGCCACCATCGTCTGCGTGCGCGACACCCCGGGGAGCTGGAGCAGCCGGCCGGTGATGACCTCGGCCAGCAGCTCGTGGCGCGGCACGCGCACGATCGCCACGAAGTCCCAGTCGCCCGTCACCGACCACGCCTCCTGGACCCCGTCGAGATCGGCGAGCGTGCCGCCGAACGTCGGCATGGCGTCCCGCTCGACCTCGATGAGCACGATGGCGTGGGTGACGCTCACGCCGAATAGGTGCCGTTGACCTCGAGCACCTCGACGCGAGCGTGCCCGGCGGCCTCCACCTCGGACTTGAACGCCTGGGCGTCGGTGGCGATCGCCGGGAACGTGCCGTAGTGCTGCGGGATGACGACGTCGGCGCCGATGAGACCGGCGGCGACCACGGCGTCCTCGCGGTCCATCGTGTAGTGGCCGCCGATGCAGAGCAGGGCGACGTCGATCTTCCTGCGCCGCCCCGGCAGCGCGAGGTCGGAGAAGAGCGCGGTGTCGCCGGTGTGGTAGATGACCCTGCCGCCCATCTCGATGACGAGGCCGGCCGGTGTCGAGGGCGTGCCCTTCGGCGTCGTCGAGGTGTGCCAGGCGGGGACGAGCCGCACGGAGCCCCAGACGTAGGAGGCGGTGCCGCCCAGGTTCGTGTCGATGACCTCGACGCCCTCCTCGCCGATCTCGCCGGCGACCTCGGTGATCGCCTGCACGGTCGCCCCGGTCCGCTTGGCGATCGAGACGACGTCGCCGAAGTGGTCCTGGTGGCCGTGCGTGAGCAGGATCGCGTCGGCGGAGAGCGAGTCGGCCTGGACGGTCGCGGCGGGGTTGCCGGTGATGAAGGGGTCGATGAGCACGGTGACGCCCTCGTGCTCGAGCTCGAAGGCGGCGTGGCCGAGCCAGCGGATGTCCATGGGGTTCTAGGTCTCCTCGGTTGGGGTGGTGGGGATCGGGCCGTTCGTGAGGACCCGGGCGAGCTCGAAGCCGACGGTCGCGCCCACGAGCATCCCGAGGCGAGTCTCCTCGGCCAGCAGGGTCCGGACGGCGAGGATGCGCTGCTCGAGCGGCTCCGTACCGGCGGCCTGGGCCACCGCGGCGCCCGTGGCCGTGAGGTAGCCGCCCTCGTCCAGCGCCGCGTTGAGCACCCGCTGCAGCGCCGGCGCGGCGTGGGTGACCACCTCCTGAGCGTGCTTGAGGCGCTCCGGATCGGAGACGACCTCCACGGCGGCGTCGACCTGCTCGGCGGTGAACTCCGGCTCGGCCACAGTGTATGAGTGTAGGCGCGCCGCGCCCGGGGTTCAGCGCGGCTTGACGCGCGCCAGGACGAGGCCGGCGAGGCCGCCGACCACGACGCCCCAGAACTCCGCCAGGCCGGAGTAGAACGGCGAGGCGAGCGGCAGCGCCGCGACGACGAGCCCGATGACCAGGACGCCCAAGAGGTCGGCGTCGTCGTCGTCGGAGGGGCGGCTGCGGCGGGCCAGGAGCACCGGCACGGCCCAGGCCGTGAGGAGCGCCAGCGCTCCCGCGTTGGCGCCGAGCACGACGGGCGAGGGGTCGACGCCCGCGACGAGCGCCGCGCCCCCCGACGCCGACGCGAGCCACAGCGCGAGCACCAGGAAGGAGCCGTGCCGGCGCTCGAGCAGCACGCCGAAGACCGCGACGCACAGCAGGCAGGCGAGCTGCGCCGCGCCTCCGACGTGGACGAACGGCGTGGTGAGGACGCGCCACACCTGGTCCCCGGGCGGCCCGACGAGCGCGATGTCCCCGCGGCCGACGAAGGCCAGCAGGAGGAAGCCGACCGCGCCGAGCACCACGAGGGCGATCGTCACGTAGGGACGCTGATCGGAGTCGGCACGGATACCCGGGATCTCGCCCGGCATCAGCCTGCCCAGCGACGGCTTGGGCGCCCTCCGGCGCTCCTGCGGGCGCGACTCCCCCGAGGCGTCCCGCTCGATCTTCGGGGCCCGCTTGCGCAGGCGGTTGCCGCAGTAGGGGCACTCGGTGATGTACGGGCTGACCTCCGAACCGCAGTTCTTGCAGACCACGAACAGATCGGGGGGTCCGGCCATCGGCCACCGATCATAGGCCGCTGCGGAGGCCGGTCGAGGTCACGGTTCGTCCGGGACGCCGGAACGCTCGGCGAGCCTGTGCTCCCGGACTGCGCCGTCCCGCCTGCTACCGTCATCGACATGGGTGACCCACGTCGCCCGTGAGGTCTTGTTTCTTTCCCTGCTGCGGTTCGGGTCAGTTGGAGCCCTCCCCGAACCCACTTTGAAGGGAAAGCATGACCAAGTCGTTCTCCGACCTCGGCGTGTCCGAGGTCGTCGTCAAGGCGCTTGCCGCCGACGGCATCGAAACACCGTTCCCCATCCAGAGCCTCGTGATCGGCGACGTGCTCGCCGGGTACGACACGCTCGTCAAGAGCCCGACCGGCTCGGGCAAGACGCTCGCCTTCGGCCTCCCGCTCGTCGACCGGGCCGAGGCCAACGTCGCGATCCCCAAGCGGCCCTGCGCGCTCGTGCTGGCGCCGACCCGCGAGCTCGCCTCGCAGATCGTCGACGACCTGCGCCCCCTCGCCCACGCCCGCGCGCTCGGCATCACCGCCGTCTACGGCGGCGTCGGCCTCGAGAAGCAGGCGCGCGCCGCCGCCAAGTCGCACATCATCGTCGCCACGCCCGGCCGCCTCGAGGATCTCCTCCAGCGCCGCGCGTTCACCCTCGCGCACGTCAAGACGCTCGTGCTCGACGAGGCCGACCGCATGCTCGACATGGGCTTCAAGCCCGCGGTCGACCGCATCGTCCAGCTCTGCCCCCGCGACCGCCAGACCCTGTTCTTCTCCGCGACGCTCGACGGCGAGGCCGGCCGCATCGCCGAGGCGTACACCTCACAGCCGCGCCGCCACGAGCAGATCGCGACCGTGTCGCACATCGCCAAGGTCGAGCACCGCTTCCTGACCGTCGCCCACGAGCACAAGGTCAAGACGCTCAAGGAGCAGCTGATGGCCGCCGACGACCTCTGCCTGGTCTTCGTGCGCACCAAGCGCGGCGCCGACCGCCTGGTCCAGCGCCTGGCCAAGGAGCACGTCGACGCCGTCGCGATGCACGGCGACAAGAGCCAGCGCCAGCGCGAGAAGGCGCTCGCCCGCTTCGAGGCCGGCCAGGTCCGCGTGCTCGTCGCCACCGACGTCGCCGCGCGCGGCATCGACGTCGACGGCATCGGCCACGTCATCAACTTCGACCCGCCGGAGGACCGCGACGCCTACGTGCACCGCATCGGCCGCACGGGCCGCGCGGGCCGCACCGGCATCGGGACGACGTTCACGCGCCCCGACGAGATCCGCGACGTGGCGGCGATCGCCGACGACCTCGGCCTCGAGCACGACTTCGGCGTGCGCTCCAAGGCGCACCGCGGCCAGCCCGGCCACCAGGCGGTCAAGCCGCCGCGCGCGGGCAACGGCGGCGGCTACCGCGGCGCGTCCTCGGGGCGCCCGGGCGGCTCGGCGTCCGGCGGCGGCAAGGGCCGCCGGACCGGCGCGCCCAAGCGACGCTCCGGCGCCGTCTGAGCGCCTGCGGCGCGGTCTGAGCGCCGGCGCGGCGCGGCCGAAGGCCGCTCCGGCGCCGGGGAGGTCGCCGCGCCCCGGACCGCCCAGGAGCTCCACGACGCGCTGGGCGGGCCGGCGGACTTCGTGACGCGCGGCTGCATGGCCTACGCCACGCTCGGCGCCGCGGCCTAACGAGCAGGACCCCGCCCCGCCCGCGCAGCCCGGCCTACAGCCCCGTCGCCTCGACGATCTCCCGCATGACCTCCTGAAGGTCTCGGTTGGCCTCGTAGACGACGATCTGGCGACGCGCTCCGGTGCCGCGATCGAGGAGGTCCTGGACCCCGTCGAGCGCGTCGGCGGCACCGAGGTCCTGCGCGTACGGGCGCAGCCGATGGAGCAGCCGGCCGGCGAGCGCCTTGGCGGTGATGCGCTCCTTGGTGGGCAGGTCGACGAGCTCGCCGTCCATGCCGTGGCGGGCGGCGAGCCACTTGTTCTCGTCGAGCATCTGCCACGGATAGTCCGTGAGCGGGGCGCCCGAGTCGAAGTGCTCCGCGAGCTCCTTGACCATCGCCTGGATGAGCGCGGTGAGCCCGAGCGTGTGCTCCACCCGGGTCTGCGCGTCGCAGGCGCGGATCTCGACGGTGCCGAAGCGCGGGTGCGGCCGCACGTCGTACCAGAGGTAGGTGTAGTCCTCCATCACCCCCGAGTCGACCATGAACGCGATCTCGGCCTGGTAGTGCTCCCAGTCGCGGTAGGCCGGCGGGATGCCGACGCGCGGGAACGCGCGGAAGATCGGCGTCCGCGTGCTCATCAGCCCGGAGCGGTCGCCGCGCCAGAACGGGGAGTTCGCGCTCAGCGCCTGCAGGATCGGGACGTGGACGCGCATCCCGTTGGCGACGTGGATCGCCTTCTCCGGGTCGTCGAGCCCGACGTGGACGTGCAGCCCGAAGATGAGCTCCTGGCGGGCGACGAAGCGCAGGGCGTTGATCAGGTCGCGGTAGCGCGGGCGCTGCACGATGCGCTGCTGCTCCCACTTCGCGAACGGGTGGGTCCCGGCCGAGCCGATCAGCAGGCCCTGCTCGGCGGCGACCTCGCGTACGCGGCGGCGCAGCCCGCGCAGCTCGACGCCGGCCGCCGGGACGTCCGCGCACGGCTTCGTCGCGATCTCGAGCACGCTCTCCATGAGCTCGGGCCGGATCTCGTCGAGCGGGGCGGCGGCCAGCAGGGCCTCGATGGCGTTCACGAGGTCGAGGCCGTCACGGCCGACGATCATCAGCTCCTCCTCGATGCCGATCGAGTACCGGCCGTGCGCCGCCGAGGAGAAGGCGTGCTCCATCGCGAAGACCCTACCCCGCCTACGTGAGGATCCGCCGCACGGCAGGTAGGCTCGAATCATGACCAGCGCTCAGATGTCCAGCACGCGCCTCGAAGAGCTCCTCGGCGCCGACGCCGACCTGCTGACCCACGAGTGCCGGACGATCGCGTCCGAGCAGCTCCACCTCCCCGGCCCCGACTTCGTCGACCGCCTCTGGGTCGACTCCGATCGCAACGCGCAGACGCTGGGAAGGCTCAACTGGCTCGCCAACTCGGGGCGCCTCGCCGGCACGGGCTACGTCTCGATCCTCCCGGTCGACCAGGGCGTCGAGCACTCCGCCGGTGCGTCGTTCGCGCCGAACCCCATGTACTTCGACCCGGCGAACATCGTGCGGCTCGCCGTCGAGGGCGGCTGCAACGCGGTGGCCTCGACGGTCGGCGTGCTCGGCGCGGTCTCCCGCCGCCACGCCCACAAGCTCCCGTTCATCGTCAAGCTCAACCACAACGAGTTCCTGAGCTACCCCAACGCCTACGACCAGATCCGCTTCTCCTCGGTGCAGCGCGCCTGGGACCTGGGCGCGGCGGGCGTCGGCGCGACGATCTACTTCGGCTCGCAGGAGTCCCGCCGCCAGCTCGTCGAGATCGCCGAGGCCTTCGAGCAGGCCCACCGCCTCGGCCTGTTCACCGTCTTGTGGTGCTACCTGCGCAACGCGGCGTTCACGCAGGACGGGGTCGACTACGGCCTCTCGGCCGACCTGAGCGGGCAGGCCAACCACCTCGGCGTGTCGATCCAGGCCGACATCATCAAGCAGAAGCTCCCCGAGAACAACGGCGGCTACGAGGCGCTGGCCAAGTCCGAGCCCTACGGCAAGACGAGCAAGCTCGTCTACTCCAAGTTGACCACCGGCAACCCGATCGACCTCACGCGCTACCAGGTGGCCAACTGCTACATGGGCCGCTCAGGGCTCATCAACTCCGGCGGCGCGTCGTCGGGCGAGTCAGACCTCGCCGAGGCCGTCAAGACCGCGGTGATCAACAAGCGCGCGGGAGGCATGGGGCTCATCACCGGCCGCAAGGCCTTCCAGCGTCCCCTCGACGAGGGCATCGCCCTCCTCCACGCCGTGCAGGACGTCTACCTCTCCCCCGAGGTCACGATCGCGTAGGAACACGCGCGGAGCGCCGCGCGCCACGCGCAGCACTGCGCACCGCGCGCAACCTCGCGTGCGCGACGACCGCGGTGCGTTCTAGCGTGGCGCCGATGCAGCTCCGCACCGCCACCGTCCTGCTCGCGGTCGCCGCGGTGGCCGCCGGCTTCGGCGACCAGCTCGACGTCCTCGGGCGTGCCGGCGTTGGCCCCCAGGCGACCGGCGACGTCGCGACCGTCGAGCGGGTCGTCGACGGCGACACGATCAAGGTCGCGCTCGGCGGCCGCTCGGAGACCGTCCGCTACATCGGCGTCGACACGCCCGAGACCAAGAAGCCCGGGACGCCGGTGCAGTGCTTCGGCAAGCGCGCGTCGGCCGAGAACGAGCGGCTCGTCGACGGCGAGCGGGTGCGCCTCGTCGTCGGCGCGGAGCCCCGCGACCGCTACGGGCGGCTGCTGGCCTACGTCCACCGCGAGCGCGACGGCGAGTTCGTCAACGAGCGCCTGCTGCGCGGCGGATTCGCCCGGACGCTCACGATCCCGCCGAACGACCGCTACGCCGCGCGCTTCGGGGGCATCGAGGCCGGCGCGCGGGCGGCTCGGGCCGGGCTGTGGGGGCAGTGTTAGGTACCCTTGCGGCCATGGGCATGCGAGAGAGCCTCGTGCAGTTCGAGCAGGCCTTCGTCGAGGAGACCTACGCCGACCGCGAGCGCCGGACCGCCGTCGAGCGCCAGGTCGCCGTGCGCGCCGACGAGCGGCGCCGGGCGAAGGTGCACCGTCACGGCTCGCTGCGCTTCGCCCTGCTCGTGCTCGTGCTCATCGCGACGGCGGTCGGGGTGACCGTCGCGATGTTCGAGACGCTCTACCTCGTCATGGGCTGAGCTGAGTCCCGCCCGCGACCGGGCGCGCCGCAGCCGACCAACCTCCTAGGGCGTCTCGCCCATCCGCTGCAGCGCCGCGTCGACCTCGGTGCGGAACGGCGCGTCGCCCCCCGCGTGCTCCTGGGCGCGCTCCGCGACGATCTCGAGGTAGACCTCCTTGCGGAAGACCGGGATGTCGCGTGGCGCCTGGATGCCGATGCGCACCTTCTCGCCCATGATCGAGAGCACGGACACCTCGATGTCGTCGCCGATCATGATGCTCTGGTTGGACTTGCGTGTCAGAACGAGCACGGGTACGGCCTCCTGGGTCCCGGATTCCCGGTGCGCCCGCGGCGCAGGGTGCGGCCACTCTCTCAGCGACGCGCGCCAGTTGCAACCGACGCGCCGGTCGGTGGCGGCGGGCGGCCCGTCCGCCCGGGGGAAGGGGGCCGGCGCACCCCCGTTTGAGTTAGGGTCTGCGCCCAATATGGCTCGCCGCTCACTGCGCCCGCAACTCAACCAGATCCGCACCTGGGTCCAGCAGGGGCGGACTGACGCCTGGATCGCGCACCAGCTCGAGGTGACGGTGCAGCAGATCGACGCCTTCAAGAAGGAGAACGACCTCGCCCCGGCCGACGCCGAGGTCAACGGGAGCGCCGCCGAGGCCTCCTTCGACGAGGAGATCGACCTCCGTGCCCAAGACGACGAGCTGATCGCCGCCGAGCTCGAGAAGGCCGAGGCCGAGCGCCTCGAGCGCGAGGCCGAGGAGACTGCGGCCCGGGCCGAGCGAGCGGCGGCCAAGGCCGCCGAGGACGCCCGCCGCGCGGAGGCCGGCGAGGAGCCCGAGGACGACGAGGAGGCCAAGCCGCGCCGCCGCAGCCGTCGCGGAGGCCGCACCCGCACGCGACGCGGCGGCGGCGCTCCGCTCGAGGCCGCGTTCGACCACGGCGAGGAGGGCTACGGCCTCTGGCTGGACCCGGCGGTCGCCGACGACCCGATCTACGCCGAGCACTGGGCGGGCCACCGCCCCGTGGTGGTCACCGTCGAAGAGGATCAGATCGTCATCCGGCGCGCCGGCGAGGAGAGCACCGACACCGCGGACTGACCCGGCCCGGACCCGGGCCGCTATTCCTTGGCGGCCTCGGCGGCCGAGGCCGCCCCGGCCCTGGGACCGCGCCGCCGTCAGGCGCGAGCCGAGAAGATGGCCACCGAGCCGACGACCTTGATCTGCACGCGGCCGAAACGCTGGTCGAGCTCGTGCTGGAGGCCGGCGAGGTCGTCTTCGAGGTTGGTGAAGGCGCCCTTCTCGT
>JBBQEV010000110.1:0-9059 GCA_038321325.1 Solirubrobacterales bacterium | reverse complement strand
GCCGGCGGGTACGTGGCCCCGGGCTGGGCGATGGCCCTCGGTGCGCTCGCCGCGCTGCCGTGCTACGCGGCGATCCAGTGGCGGCCGCGCACGCGGGTCGACGAGACGCTCGACGTGCTCGCCGCGCACGGCGTCGCCGGGCTGACGGGCATCCTGTTCATCGGCTTCTTCGCTCAGAAGTCCTGGAACGGCGCGGCCGACGGCCTGGTGTACGGCGACGCGAGCCAGCTCGGCCATCAGGCCCTCGCGGCGCTCGCCGCTCCGGCCTACGCCTTCGGGGCGACGTTCCTGCTCCTGAAGGCGATCGCGCTCGTCGCGCCGCTGCGCGGGTCCGCGCGCGACGAGGCGCTGGGGATGGACATCGTCCACCACGGCGAGGAGGCCTACGCGTCGGGCGAGGGAGCGATCCTGATGAGGACCGAGGCGGGCCAGGACGACGGCGTCCCGGTCCCCGACCCGGTGCGCTGAACGACCGCGGCCTCGCCGACGGGGAGCGCCGCGGCGTCGAGTCGGGAGATTCCGGCGCGTCGCGCTCACGGACACGGAGCCGGATGCCGACAGACCTCGCGTGTGGCGTCGCCTCTCCCTCCTGGTGTGCGCAGCGCTCCTCGGGCTGGCCTTCGCGCCGAGCGCGAGCGCCGCAAAGCGCTGCGACCAGCGGGGGACGCCGAGGGGCGACCGGCTGACCGGCGGCTGGCTGGACGATCACCTGTGCGGCCTCGGCGGTCCCGACCTCCTGCTGGGGCTGACGCACGACGACGTCCTGGACGCTGGCGACGGCAACGACCGCCTGCGCGGCGGGACCGGCGACGACGTCCTGCTCGGCGGCCTCGGCGACGACCAGGTCGGCGATCCCGTCGACTTCGCCGCCGAGCGCGGGAACGACCGGCTGGAGGGCGGCGCGGGCGCCGACGAGCTCAACGCCGGGCAGGGCGACGACACGGCCGACGCCGGCGAGGGCAACGACGTCGTGCGCATGGGCTACGGCGACGACCTCGACGCCACCGGCGGCGCGGGCGACGACCGCGTCGAGGGCGGGAACGGCAACGACGGCGGCCGGGGCGCCGGCACCGGCATGTCGGGCGGCCCGGGTGAGGACCTCGTCAGCGGCGGCCCCGGCGACGACCGGCTGTTCGGCGAGGGCGGCCCCGTCGGCCCTGCCGGCCCGGACGTCCTGCTCGGCGGCGGCGGCTCGGACGTGCTCGACGGCGGAGAGGGCGACGACCTGCTGATCGGCGGCAAGGGCGGCGACGTGCTCGAAGGGGGCGCCGGGCACGATGTGCTCGTCGGCGGCTCCGGCGCCGACGTCCTGCGCGGCGGCGACGGCGACGACCTGCTCTGGGCGCTGGACTTCGAGCGCGGCGGCACCGCCATCCAGGACCCCGAGCGCCTCGGCGCCCCGGGCGACCAGACCCTCGACTGCGGCGCGGGCAACGACATGGCGGTCATCGACCTCGCCGACGACCGCGCGCTCCCGGCGGCCGGTGGCTGTGAGGAGATCGTGATCGTGCGCTCGGATCGCTCGAACTGCTCGCCGGTCGCGCGCTGGCTGGCGGGCGGCCTGCGCAAGACCAACCTCCTCGGCGGCGAGCGCTACCCCCCGAACGCCAACGTCGTCCTCGCCCGCGCGACGCCGTTCCCCGAGAAGCCCGCGCTGCCGGTCGACGAGGAGTCGATGCGCCCGTGCGGGGAGTACACCGCGGCCCACCTGCTCGACCCGACCGACGACCCGCGGCCCAACGTGCGCGGCACCGACGGGCCCGACGTGCTTTCGGCGATCCTCGCCGGAACGCTCTTCGATCCGCTGACGTGGACGCCGGCGGGCATGCCGGACGGCTCGTCGATCATCAACGCCGGCGCGGGCGACGACGTCATCACGGGCTCGGACGGGCCGGACACCATCCTCGGCGGCGCCGGCGACGACTCGATCGACGGGCTCGCGGGCGACGACGGCTCCCTGGAGGGCGAGGCCGGGAACGACCGCATCCGCGGTAGCGCGGGCGACGACCTGCTCTTCGGCCGCACGGGAGACGACTTCCTCTGGGGCGGGGCCGGCGGCGACTACCTCGAGGGTGGCCGGGGCGCCGACGGGCTCTCGGGCGGCGAGGGTGACGACCGCCTCTTCGGCGGCGTCGGCACCGACCGCCTCAAGGGCGGGCCGGGCGACGACGTCCTGACGAGCTTCGACGGCTCCGCCGACTTCGTCGACTGCGGCCCGGGCGACGACGTCGCCGAGGTCGACCGCCGCGACCACGTCGTGGGCTGCGAGAAGGTCATCGGCCCGCGGAAGGCGAGGCGGGCGAAGCGATAGCGCAACTGCATGATGCGATATGCATGCATCATGAAGCGTACGACGGTGATGCTGCCTGACGACCTCCTGGCGCAGCTCCGGCAGAGTCGCGCTGGCGTGACGCGTCCGTCTCGGAGATCGTTCGTGAGGCGGTCGAGCAGCACCTGAACCGGCCCGCTCGCGGCACGCCGCTGGCGTTCTTCGCCGTGGGCGAAGGCGGCCCGGTCGACGCGTCCGAGCGCGTGGACGAGCACGTCGCGAACGCCCTCCGCAGGCGTGCCGATCGCGACGCCTGATGAGACCAGGAGAGCTTCGCGATCCTCGATCGCGCGCTCGGAGCGCTCCCGCAGGCTCCGGTCACCACGTCGGTGTGCACCGCCGCGCTGAGCGCGTCGCGGGAGCTCGGCGGCGGCCGCCGGTTGCCCGCGGCCGACTACCTCATCGCCGCTGCGGCGGCCGAACGCGGCTTCGGCGTGCTGCATCTCGACCGCCACTACGACACGCTCGCGACGGTCCTGGGCTTCCCGAGCGTGCGTCTGGATCGCGACTGGCCACGAGGGCGTCGAATTGTCGGTTGACCACCACTGAGGTGGCAAACCGACAACTCGACGCAGCCGCTCAGTTCCGTGCGCCCACCGGCTCCGAACTGCCGGCGCGGACGCGCGCGAGGATCGCCGCGACGTCGGCGCGGCAGCCGCCGCAGCCCGTCGAGGCGCGGGTCGAGGTCGCGACCTGCTCGACGGTCTGCAGCCCTCGGTCGCGTATCGCGTGCTCGATCTCGCCGTGCGTCACGTCCTGGCAGGAGCACACGTTGAGCCCCGGGTCGACGACCTCCGCCTCGGCGTTGGCGGTCGCGGCGGGGCCGTCGAGCAGCGCGGGCGGGACCTCGGCGTCGTCGGCGAGGAGCGCGCGCAGCGCGCGCGCGTCGCGCAGGTCGCCCAGGAGGATCGCGCCGGCCAGGCGGCCGTCGCGTACGAGCAGCCGCCGGTAGCGGCCGCGCCGCGTGTCGAGCGCGAGCACCTCCTCGTCGCCGTCCTGCTCGGTCACCCGCCCGCAGCAGAACAGCTCGATGCCCGCCACCTTGAGCGTCGTCGCGGGCGTCGCGCCGTGGAAGGCCGCGGGCTGCCCGGCCAGCGACGCTCCGGCGGCGCGGGCCTGCTCGAGCAGCGGCGCCCAGAGGCCGTAGACGCTCCCGCGGTGCTCGACGCACTCGCCGACGGCGCGGACGCCCGGGGCGCTCGTGCGCAGCTCGTCGTCGACGAGCACGCCGCGCTCGACCTCCAGCCCCGCCGAGCGGGCCAGGTCGATCTCCGGGCGGATGCCGGCGGCGACGACGACGAGGTCGGCGGGCAGCTCTTCGCCGCCTTCGAGCGCGACCGCCTCGACGCGGTCCTCACCGAGGATCGCCTCGGTCCGCGCGTTGATGCGCACGGTGATCCTCAGCGCACGCAGCGCGCGCGTCAGCAGCGTCGCCGCGGGCGCGTCGAGCTGGAGCTCCATGAGGCGGTCGGCGAGGTGGACGACGGTGACCGCCACGCCACGTTCGCGCAGGCCCCGCGCCGCTTCGAGGCCGAGCAGCCCGCCGCCGATGACCACCGCGCGCTTGGCCGTAGCGGCCGCCGCCAGGATCGCCGCGGCGTCGGCGGCGGAGCGGAAGACGTGCACGCCGGGCCGCTCGATGCCCGGCACCGGCGGCAGGAACGGTCGCGATCCCGTCGCGAGCACGAGGTCGTCGTAGCCGACCGCGTCGCCGTCGGCGAGCTCGACGACGCGCGCTGCGGTGTCGACGTGGCGCGCGGCGACGCCGAGGCGCAGGGTGACGTCGCGGTCGGCGAACCACTGGGGGTGGCGCAGCGCGAGCTGGCCCTCACCGACGCCGCCGGCCAGCAGCGTCGACAGCATCACCCGGTTGTAGGGCGCGACGGGCTCGGCGCCGACGATCGTGACGTCCCAGTTCTCGTGGCTGCCGTGGGCGAGCGCCGCCTCGACCGTCGCCATGCCCGCCATCCCGCCGCCGACCACGACGAGCCGGCGCCGCGGGCCGGTGTCGCGGGCCGGCGGCGCGGCGACCCGCAGCGGCTCGACGCGCACGGCGCTCGCCTTGAGCTCGGCCTGCTTGGAGGTGGGGTCGATCGCGCGGGCGACGACGGCGTTCAGCGCGCCGGCGCCCGGCTCGAGGTGCAGCGCGCCCCAGTGGAACGGCGCGAAGGCCACGCCCTCGTTGACCGCGTCGCTGACGCGGGCGCGGAGCGTCGCGCGCCCGTGGCGCGAGCGCACGAGCACGCGCTCGCCGTCACGCACGCCGGCGCGCTCGGCGTCGGCGGCGTGCAGCTCGACGAACGGCTCCGGCTCGGCCGCGAGCAGGTCCTTGGCCTTGCCCGTCCGGGTCATCGTGTGCCACTGGTGGGCGACGCGTCCCGTCGTCAGCACGAGCGGGTGCTCGGCGTCGGGCGCGTCGGCGGGCTCGGTGTGCGGCGTCGGCGCCAGGCGCGCGCGGCCGCTCGGCGTGGGGAAGCGCCGGCCGGTGTAGAGCCGCTCGGTCCCCGGGTGATCCTCGCCGTCGAGCCCGCGGGCAGGGACGGGCCACTGGAGCGGCCCTTCGCGGCGCAGCCGCTCGTGGGAGAGCCCCGTCTGGTCGCACAGCCGGCCCTTCGTGCAGGTGACGTACTCCGCGTGGACCTCGGCCGCGCTGCGCCAGGCGAACTGGTCGGCGTGCCCCAGCGCACGGCCGACGCGCGCGAGGATCTCCCAGTCGGGGAGCGCCTCCCCGGGCGCCTCGACGAGCTTTCGCACGAGGCTGACGCGGCGCTCGGAGTTCGTCTGCGTGCCGTCCTTCTCGCCCCACTGCGCGGCCGGGAGCACGACGTGCGCGAGCGCGCCGGTCTCCGTCGGGTGGTAGGCGTCCTGCACGACGACGAGCTCGGCGCGGCGCAGCGCCGCGCCGAAGCGGGCGGCGTCGGGCTGGGAGACGACCGGGTTGGTCGCGATGATCCAGACGACCTTGACGCGGTCCTCCTCGAGCGCCTCGACGAGCTCGGTCGCCGGGATGCCGGGCGCCGGCGAGATGCCGGGCGCGCCGGCCGGGACGTCCCACAGGCGGCGCATCTCCGCGCGGTGCTCGGGATCGGCGACCGAGCGGTAGCCGGGCAGCAGGTGCGCGAGGCCGCCGGACTCACGGCCCCCCATCGCGTTCGGCTGGCCGGTCAGCGAGAGGGGGCCCGCCCCGGGCCGCCCGATGCTCCCGGTGGCCAGGCAGAGGTTGATCAGCGCGCGGTTCTTCAGGGTGCCGACCGTCGACTGGTTGGCCCCCATCGACCACAGCACCATCGCGCGGCGGGTCGCGCCGAAGCGCCGCGCCGCCTCCACGATGTCGTCGGCCGCGACTCCCGTGACCTCCGCCGCGCGGCCCGGGCTCCACTCCGCCGCGGCGGCGAGCGCCTCCGCGGCGCCCTCGGTGTGGCGCGCCAGGAACGCGTGGTCGAGCATGCCTTCCGCGTCGAGCACGAAGAGCATCGCGCTGAGCAGCGGGAGGTCGGCACCGGGGCGGACGGCGAGGTGGAGGTCAGCGCCCTCCGCGGTCGGCGTGCGCCGCGGGTCGACGACGGTCACCGTCGCCCCGAGCTGCTGGCGGCGGCGGATGCGCGCCCAGAGGATCGGGTGGCACGCGGAGGCGTTGGAGCCGAGCAGGAGGAGGTGGTCGGCGTGCTCGATGTCTGAGTAGGACGCGGGGGGACCGTCGGCGCCGAGCGCGCCGTGGTAGCCCGCGACGGCGCTGGACATGCACAGCCGCGAGTTCGAGTCGACGTTGTTCGTGCCGAGGAAGCCCTTGACGAGCTTGTTGGCGACGTAGTAGTCCTCGGTCAGCATCTGCCCCGAGAGGTAGAACGCGATCGCGTCGGGGCCGTGGCGGTCTGAGACCTCGCGCAGCCGGCGCGCGAGGTCGCCCGTCGTCTGGCGCCAGGTCCGCGGCCGCCAGCGCGCGTCGGGCGCGTCGCGCCACAGCGGGGTCGTCGCCCGGTCGGAGCTCACCAGGGCGTCGGGCAGGCGCAGCGGCTTGCGGCACGTCGCGCCGCGGTTGACGGGGTGCAGCGGATCGCCCTTGATCGCGTGGACGCGCCCGCCGCCGACCTCGGCGACCAGGCCGCACCCGGTCCCGCAGTAGGGGCAGCCGGTGCGGATCTCGCGGGTGCGCGGGTCGGCGCTCACGCGGCTGGGCCTGCGCGGCGGATCGCTGAGCGCCCATGGGCGTCCAGGCGTTGGGCGCTCATGGGCGCTCGAGCCGCGTGGGTCGCGGCGAGGCGGAGCCAGAGCGCGCCGTCGCGCTCCTCGACCTCGTGGAGGGCGACCGCGTCGGGGCCGCCGATCTGGCGGCCCGTCCCGAGGTCGAAGCGGCGGTTGTGCAGCGGGCAGGTGACGCAGTGGTCGCCGACGATCCCGTCACCGAGCGGGCCGCCGGCGTGCGGGCAGGCGGCGTCCGTAGCCGCCCAGCCGTCCGGGAGCCGGAAGACCGCGACGCGCCGCCCGCCGGCGGCGACGCTGCGGCCCTCGAGCAGCGGCACGTCGTCCGCGGCTCCGATCCGCGTCCAGCCGCCGGGCGAGGCGCCGTCCGCAGCCCGAACGGCGGGGCTCGCGTCGCTCGGCGCGACGTCGGCCGCCCGAGCGGCCGGGCCCGCTGCCCTCACGCGAGTGCCTCGACCGGCGGGCCGACGGCGAGGGCGACGAGATCGAGCTCGGCCTCGGAGTCGAGCTCGGCGAACTGGCGCGGGTGGACCGGGTCGGCGCGCTCGCGCCACGGGTCGGGGTCGCAGGCCGCCTTGGCGATCGCGAAGCGCTCGAGCAGCGCGGTCTGCCGCTCGGGTTCGAGCACCACGGCCTGCACCGCCTCCAGCCCGACGCGCTCCATGTACGTGTACGTGCGCTCGAGGTGCTCGCCCGTCTCGCGGTAGTGCTGCAGGAAGGCGAGCGCGACGCGCTTGGCCTCGTGTTCGTCTCCGAGCGTCGCGAGCAGGTCGCCCTTGCGCACGCTGGCGCCCGCGGCGCCGCCGACGTAGACCTCCCAGGAGCCACCCTCGATCGCGACCAGGCCGATGTCCTTGACGTAGGCCTCGGCGCAGTTGCGCGGGCAGCCGGTCACCGCCGCCTTGACCTTGTGCGGGGTGTGCAGCCCCTCCATCGTGCGCTCGAGGTCGATGCCGACCGTGATCGCGTCGCCGAGGCCGAAGCGGCAGTGCTGCGTGCCGACGCACGTCTTGACCGTGCGGACCGCCTTGGAGTACGCGTAGCCCGACGGCATCCCGAGGTCCTCCCAGACCGCCGGGAGCTGCTCCTTGCGCACGCCGAGCAGGTCGATCCGCTGACCGCCGGTGATCTTGATCATCGGCAGCTCGTACTTGTCGGCCACGTCGGCGAAGCGGCGCAGCTCGTCGCTGGTCACCACCCCGCCGCGGATCCGCGGAACGACGCTGAACGTCCCGTCGCTCTGGATGTTCGCGTGGACGCGGTCGTTGATGTACTTCGCGTGGCGCTCGGAGCGGAAGCGCGCCTTCTGGCGCTCCTCGATCAGGTAGGAGAGCCCGGGCTTGCAGGCCCCGCAGTCGCGGCCGGCGCCGCAGGCCGCGGAGAGCTCGGAGACCGAGCGCAGGTCCTCCTCGCGCACGAGGTCGCCCACGGCCTCGCGCGTGAGCTTGCGGCACGGGCACAGGTAGGCGGGCTCCTCGGCGGCGCCCGCGCGCTCCAGCGCGAGCAGCTCGGTGACGACGGGCTTGCACGAGCCGCAGCCCGAGCCGGCCCGCGTGACCGCGACGACCTCCTGGGTGGAGCCGAGCCCCTGCTCGCGGATCGCGGAGACGATCGCGCCCTTGCAGACGCCGTTGCAGTTGCACACCTGCGCGGTCTCCGGCAGCTCGGCGGCGGTCGCCTGCGAGGCCTGGGCCAGCAGCGCGAGGGCGTCGTCGGTGATCCGGCCGGTCCGGACGGCGTCGACGAGCAGCTCCGCGCCGCGCGCGTCGCCGAGGAGCACGGCGCCGAGCACGACGCCGTCGGCGTCGACCACGAGCTTGCGGTACGTCCCGGCGGCGGCGTCGGCGACGACGACCTCCCTCTCCCCCTCCGCCGCGCCCGCGGTGACGAGGTCGACGCCCATGACCTTGAGCTTCGCGCTCGGGATCGAGCCCGAGTAGAGCTCGGAGAACCCGGTGATCGTCGCGGCGGCCACCGCGGCCTGGTCGTGGATCGGCGCGACGATCCCGTGCACGACGCCCCGGTGCTGCGCGCACTCGCCGACCGCGAGCACGCGGGGGTGGGAGGTGACGAGGCGGTCGTCGACGACGATCCCCCGCTCCACCGCGAGCCCGGCCTCCCGGGCGAGGCCGACGTGCGGCCGGACGCCGACCGCCACGACGACGAGATCGCAGGCGAGCTCGGTGCCGTCCGCGAACGCGAGGCCGGCGGCGCGACCGTCCGCGCCCTCGAGCACCTTCTTGGTCGCGTGCTCCAGGCGCACGTCGACGCCCAGCGCGGCGATCGCGGGCGCGAGCAGAGCGGCGGCGGGCGCGTCGAGCTGGCGCTCCATCAGCCGGTCGACGAGGTGCACGACGCTGACCGAGCAGCCGAGCTTCGCCAGCGCGTAGGCGGCCTCGAGGCCGAGCAGGCCGCCGCCGATGACCGCCGCGTGGTTGGCCTCCGCGGCGGCGGTCACCATCCGCGCGCAGTCGGCGGGGTCGCGGAACACCTCGACCCCCGGGAGGCCGACCCCCTCGAACGGCGGCAC
>JBBQEV010000109.1:0-9474 GCA_038321325.1 Solirubrobacterales bacterium | reverse complement strand
GGTGGCCGCCCGCTCGACGACACCGGCGACGTCCCAGCCCGTGATCGCGCCGGGCTCCATCGTGGCCAGGCGCTTGGATTCCCCGCGGTTGAGCGAGAACGCCCGGACGGCGACGAGCGCCTCGGACGGGAGCGGCGTCGGGTCGGCCACCTCCGTCTCGGCGAGGTGCGGCGGATCGGCGGCGGCGGTGAGTGCGAGCATGTCGCGCACGCTAACGCGGAGTCCCGCCAGCGCGGCTGCGAGACTTCTCGGCATGGATCCCCACGCCCACCCCGGACCGGTCGCGCGCTCGCTCGCGGGCGCGCGAATGGCGTGGGAGGCCGCGCACCTCTCGCCGCTGGCGGCGCGCTCGGACGGCGGCGTGCGCGCCGTCGCCGAGGAGGACTGCGGCCTGCGCTCGCCGCTGCAGCGCGACCGGGACCGCATCGTCCACTCCAAGGCCTTCCGCCGGCTCAAGCACAAGACCCAGGTGTTCGTCGCGCCGGAGGGTGACCACTACCGCACGCGCCTGACCCACACGCTGGAGGTCACCCAGATCTCGCGGACGGTCGCACGGGCGCTGCGCCTCAACGAGGACCTGACGGAGGCGGTCGGCCTCGGCCACGACCTCGGCCATCCGCCGTTCGGGCACATCGGTGAGGCGGTGCTCGACGCCTGCCTGCAGGAGCGCTTCGGCCGCGGCTTCAAGCACTACGAGCACTCGCTGCGCGTCGTCGACCAGCTCGAGCGCGACGGCGCGGGACTCAACCTCACCGGCGACGTGCGGGACGGGATCGTCTGCCACTCCGGGCGCTCCCCGACCCCGCGGACGCTCGAGGGGCGGATCGTCCGCCTCGTCGACCGCGTGGCCTACATCAACCACGACATCGACGACTCGCTCCGCGCCGGCGTCCTCGACGAGCGCGATCTGCCCGCCGGGCCGATCCGGATCCTCGGGGCCTCGGGCTCGGTGCGCATCGACCGGCTCGTCCACGACCTCGTCGAGCACGCCGCCGTCGCCGGGGAGATCGTCCAGGGCGACGAGGCCGGGGCGGCGATGCACGAGCTGCGGGCGTTCATGTTCGAGCACGTGTACCTCAGCGCCCGGGCACGGCGCGAGCACGAGAAGGTCGAGCGGATCGTCCGGACCCTGTTCGAGCACTACTGCGGCCCGGACGGCCCGCCCGACGGCGGCGGCGCGCCCGGCGCCGATCTTCCGCAGCGCGTGACCGACTACCTGGCCGGCATGACCGACCGGTACTGCATTCGCGCCTTCGAACCGCTGGCCGGGGGCGGGCGGGTTCCCGATCTCCTCGCCCTCTGATGCCGAAGTACTCAGACGAGGCCCGGGAGCAGGTGCGCGACGCGGTCGACTTCGCCGACCTCGTCGGCGCGCGGACCGAGCTGCGCCGCGCGGGCTCCGGCCGCCTGGAGGGGCTGTGCCCGTTCCACGACGAGCGGACGCCGAGCTTCGGCATCGACCCGGGCCAGAAGCTCTACCACTGCTTCGGCTGCAACGCCGGGGGCGACGTCTTCAAGTTCGCGCAGGAGACCGAGGGGCTCGACTTCCCCGGTGCCCTCGAGTACCTCGCCGACCGCTACGGCGTGGTGCTCGAGCCGGTCGAGGAGGATCCGCACGCGGCCGAGCGGCGCAAGCGCTCCGAGCGCCTCCACGCGCTCCTCGACCGGACCGCGAGCTTCTACGAGCGGTACCTGTGGGAGTCCGCCGAGGCGGCGCCGGCGCGCGACTACCTCACGGCCCGTGGCCTGCAGGAGGAGGCGCTGCGGACCTACCGCGTCGGGTACTCGCCTTCGCGTTTCGACGTCGTGCTCAAGGCCTCCCGGCAGGCCGGGTTCTCCAACCGCGAGTGCGACGACGCCGGGCTGGCGCAGCGCTCGCAGTCCGGTCCGCTCATCGACCGTTTCCGGCGCAGAATCATGTTCCCGCTGGCCGACCGGCGCGGTCGCGTCACCGGGTTCGGCGCACGCGCCCTGGGGGCCGACCAGAAGCCCAAGTACCTCAACTCGAGCGAGAACGAGCTGTTCTCCAAGGGGCGCCACGTCTACGGCGCGCATGTCGCGCGGACCGCGGCGACGAAGGCCGGATCCGTCGTGCTCTGCGAGGGCTACACCGACGTCATCGCGCTCCACCAGGCGGGCCTCGCGAACGTGGTCGGCTCGATGGGCACGGCGCTCACGGAGCAGCAGGTGGGGGAGCTCGCCCGCCTCGCCCCCCGGGTCGCGCTCGCGTTGGACGCCGACGCCGCCGGTCAGGAGGCGATGCTGCGCGTGGCGAAGGTGGCCGCCGGTCGCAAGCTGGAGCTCCGCGTGGTGCCGCTCCCGGCGGGTCGCGACCCGGCCGACGTGGTCGCCGAGGGCGGCCCCGACGCGATCCGCGCGCTCGTCGACGCGAGCGTCCCGTTCGTGACGTTCCGGGTCGAGCGCGAGCTGGCGCGTGAGGACGTGTCGCGACCGGAGGTGAAGGATCGCGTCCTGGAAGCGCTGCGCTCCGTCTTCCCCCTGATCGCGCCGGGGGCGCTCCGCGATGGCCTCGTCAGCAAGGTGAGCCATGCGTTGAGCTACCCGGAGAGCCAGGTCGGCCTCTTCCTCGCTCAGCCGCCGCGCGCGACGCGGGACGCGCCGGCCCGCCCGGCGCCGTCGGCGACCGGGGTCGGGGTCGGCCAGCCACGCCCTCAGAAGCGCTGGACTCCGCCTGGCCCGCCCCGGCCGCCGAGCGAGCAGAACCCCGCGACTCCCGGCCTCCGCGCGGGCGCCCCGGACCCCCTCGACCTCCAGGAACGCCAGCTCTTGGCGGCCTGCCTCGGCAATCCCAAGGACGGCGCCGGCTTCCTCACCGAGCTCGCGTCCGATCAGGCTCTGTCGACCCCCCTCAACCGCCGGGCGCTGACCCACCTGCGAGCCCATTTCGACGCTCCAGCCCGGGAGACCGACGACGACGCGGAGCTCGCGGCGTTCGTCGCCGAGCTCGTCAACCGAGCGACGCATCTGCGCTCGCGCGCGGTCCTCGAAGCCGAAGCGCTCAAGCTGCGCAAGGCGCGCCTCGACCGCCGCATCGCCGATCTCCGGGCCGAGGGCGCGGGCGACATCGCCACGCTCGCCGCCGAGCGCTCGGCCCTGCAGAGATCGCTGGACCGGCTCGTCGAGCAGGCGATGGAGGCGGAGCTCGGGTGAGTCTTTCCGTCCGATGTACGAACTAGTGTTCGTATCATCTCCGCTCCAAGAGGTGGTCTCGATCGCCCGCATCTGGCAGAGTTGGTCGCCGAGGATTTGACGGTACGACAGATCGCGGAACGGACCGATCGTTCGTTCACTACGGTCAGATACTGGCTCGATCGCCACGGGTTGCAGACGACGGAAAAGGCGCGTCGGCGGGTTCCCGTGGAAGCGCGTAGGGGGATCTGCCGCCACCATGGCGAGGCGATCCTCGTTCGCGTCGGGGGGCGAGACGTCTGCGCCCGATGCCGAGCCGATGCGGTCTCCGCCTGGCGGCGCCGAGCCAAGCGGCAATTGGTTGACGAAGCGGGTGGAGCGTGTCGCCTTTGCGGCTACGAGCGATGCGTGTCAGCGCTGCAATTCCACCATCTCGACCCTGCTACGAAACGCTTTGGTCTTGGGTCACGAGGGCTCAGCCGATCCATCGAGCGCCTGAGGGAGGAGGCGGCCAAGTGCATCTTGCTCTGCGCGAACTGTCATGCGGAGGTCGAAGCCGGGATCGCTACACTGCCGCCGTCGGAGCAGACGCCGATACTCTAATCGGGGGTAATTCAATGGCAGAATGCTCGGCTGTTAACCGAGTCGTTGTGGGTTCGAGTCCCACCCCCCGAGCCTTCTGTGAGGTTCATCGCTCGGCCGCGAGCCGTGCATCGGCTGCCTAGGGCTCGGTCGACCTCCTGGCCACGGACCGCTGGGGTAGGCGGCGAGGCGATCCACGGCGCCGGCGGAATGTCGGAGTCGCGCAGACCGCGGGAATCGTCAGGCCTCACCACTACCGTCCGCGGCGACATAGCGCTCGAGCAGTTCCGCTGCACGCGGCCCCCCCGGATGCGCTTCGGCCCAGGCCGCCAGCTCGCGGGCGCGCGCGGCGAGCGCCGGCTCGCCCACGGCGCGGGCCACCGCCAGGCGCACTGCGCGCCGGGAGACCAGCCGCCGCGGGACCCGCACGCCCGCGCCCGCCCAGGCCACGCGGGCCGCGTTCTCGTTCATGTCCCCGGCCGCGGGGGCGGCGACGACGACGCACCCGCCGGCCAGCGCTCGCGCCACGGTCCCGTGGCCGGCGTGGCAGACGACGGCGTCGCACGCGGGCATCGTGCGCGCGTAGGAGACCCACGCGACGAGCCGCGCGTTCTCCGGGACGGCGACCGCGGGGATCGGCCGCCGCCCGTTCCAGGTCGCCAGCACCCGGACGGGCGCGCCGGCCAGGCCCGCCAGCGCGGCGCGCAGCAGGCGATGCTCGGGGTCCTGGGAGGTCGAGGGCGCCACGAGGACGAGCGGCGCGTCGCCGGGCGGGAGGTCGACCGCGTCGGCGGGGGGCTCCCACATCAACGGGCCGACGACGTGGGTCCCCGGCCGGCCGCCGCCGGGGCGTGGGTACTCGAGCTGCGGGAAGGTCGCGACCAGCACGAGCTCCAGCGAGATCCCGCCGTGGACGTGGTCGAGCGGCGGGAGCCCGAGGCGCCGGCGGGTCTCGTTGAGCTCCGCGCGCCCGAGCTGCAGGCCCGTGCTCACGAGCCCGTCGGTCCGCGCCCACATCCGGCGCCCGAACGCGGTGCGCGGCAGCACGGCGCCCGCGGAGTACGGCGGGAAGCCCGGCGCCGGGCGCGGATCGACGTGCGGAATGAGCGTCGCGACGCGCACGCCCTCCAACTCGGCCGCGAGCGCCGGGCCGAGCGTCAGGATGTCGGCCACCACGACGTCCGGCGCGAAGCCGCGGACGAGCGGCCGCGTATCCGTCGTCGCCCGCACGACGGCCTCGTAGGGCTTGAGCGGCCGCTCGCGGGTGGGGAAGACGGGGTACTCCGGCGCCGGGGCGAACGCCATGCCGGCGGCCTCGACGGGCTCGCGCCAGCGCTCCCAGGTCTCCACGCACACGGTGTGCCCGCGCGCGTGCAGCGCGCTCGCCAGCGCGATCGCCGGGAAGGCGTGACCCGGGTCGCCGAACGCGCCGAGGAGGACCCTCAAGCCGCGAGCTCGGCGACCAGCCGGAGCTGCTCGAGCCGCTCGTCCCGCGTGAAGGCCACGGGGCTGACACCGAGGGTCCCGACGCCTGCCTCACGGTAGGCGGCCAGGCGCTCGCGGACGTGCCCCGCGGGCCCGCACAGCGAGATCGCGTCGATCAGCGCGTCGGGGATCGCGGCCGCCGCGGCGTCCTTCTTGCCCTCGAGGTAGAGGTCCTGGACCTCCTTGGCGGCGTCCTCGTAGCCGTACCGCTGCACGAGCTGGTTGTAGAAGTTGTTCTCGCGCGAGCCCATCCCGCCGATGTACAGCGCGAGGAACGGGCGCATGCGGTCGCGCGCGCCCTCGCGGTCGTCGGAGACGTAGACCTGGACCTGCGGCGCGATCTCGACGTTGGCGACGGTCTTCTCGTGGCCCGCCCGCGCGACGCCGGCGCGCACCTCGTCGCCGATCACCGCGACGTGCTCGGGGGAGAAGAGGGTCGGGATGATCCCGTCGGCGATCTCCGCGGCCAGCTGCGTGTTCCGCGGGCCGATCGCGGCGACGAAGATCGGGATCCGCTCCTGGACGGGGGCGATGGTCAGCTTGAGGGCCTTGCCCGGGCCGTCGGGCAGCGGCAGCGTGAGCGTCTCGCCGGCGTACTCCACGCGCCGGCGCTCGAGCGCCATGCGGATGACCGCCACGTAGTCGCGCGTGCGGGCGAGCTGTCGGGCGAAGCGCACGCCGTGCCAGCCCTCCGAGACCTGGGGACCCGAGGAGCCGATGCCCAGGATGAAGCGCCCGTCCGAGAGCTGGTCGAGCGTCGCCGCGGTCATCGCGGTCATGGCGGCCGAGCGGCCCGGCATCTGGAAGATCGCGGAGCCGAGGCGGATCGTGGAGGTCTGGCCCGCGAGCCAGCCGAGGATCGTCGCCGCATCCGAGCCGTAGGCTTCCGCCGTCCACACCGAGTCGTAGCCGAGCCGCTCGGCCGCGAGGACGACGTCGAGCTGGTCTTGGGAGGTGAGGCCGAGGCCCCAGTAGCCGAGGTGTACGCCGAGCTTCATGCAAGACAGCTTTCATCGAGAGGAGAATCTTGGCTTGGCGTCGGGGACGCCCTACGCTGCCCGAGAGGAGGCGCCGGCAACCGATCCGGCCATCACTTTATGCCAAGAGACCGTTCCACCATCGAGGATCTGCGCAGGGTCATCGACTGCCTGAACATCGAGACCCGCGAGGCGATGCTCGAGGGCATCCGCTCCAACGACATCATCGTCGGGGCGTACTCCGATCGCTCGGGCGGCGTGTGCCCGATGCTCGCCGCTCACCGCTGCGGAGGGCGCACGAGCTTCGTCGCCTTCGCCCGTGCCTGGGACACCTTCACCGGCGTCAAGCGCACGCGCCTGGCGACCGAGCGTGAGCTGGCCGTCCTCGAGCGCCACATCGTGGCGTCGCTCGCGGTCGAGCGGGGGCGCAGTGACTTCCAGAGCTCGACCGAGTTCGCCGGGATCATCGCCGAGCACCAGGCCGCGAAGGTGACCCGGGTCACCGAGCGCCCGCCGCGCAGCCGCCGCATCGGGCACGGCGTCCCGGTCGATCTGGCCGCGGTCATCGCCGAGCACCAGGCCTCGATCCGCGCCCGCAACGGCCGCGAGGCCGAGGAGACCGGCGGCTGGGGCTTCCTCCGGGAGCGTCGCGAGCGCCAGGACGCAGAGCGCGCGCTCGAGCGTGTCGAGCGCGAGCTGGACTTCGACCGCGAGCAGGAGCTTGAGCGGGAGCTCGTCTAGCCGCCGTCACGGCAGGCCGGGCAGCGCACCGCTGCCCGGCTGAAGGAACTGGATCTCCGGGATGACGCAGCCCGGGGACGTCTTGAGCAGGTAGCGCACGGCCTCCGCGATGTCCTGCGGCGTGATCATCGTCACGGCCGGCACGTGCTCCTTGACGAACTCGGTCATCGGCGTGTCCACGAAGCCCGGGCACAGCGCGGTCGACTTGATCCCGTCCGCGGCGAGCTCCTTGTTCATCGCCTGGGTGAAGCCGACGACGCCATGCTTGGTAGCCGAGTAGACGCTCAGCCAGGCCTCGCCGGCCTTCCCGGAGATCGACGACGTGTTGACCACGAGGGCGTTCGCGTGCTCGGCGCCGGCGGCTCTGAGCAGCACAGCGCACTCGCGGTAGAAGAGGAAGACTGCGCGCAGGTTGGTGGCGAGCTGCAGGTCGATCTTCTTGGTCGTCAGCTCACCCACGAGCTCGCCGACACCGACGCCTGCGTTGTTGACGAGGACGTCGAGCCGGCCGAAGCGCTCGGCGTGCCGGCCGACGACCGCCGTGATCGTGTCTTCGTCACCGAGGTCGCCCGCGACGTGCTCGACGTCGTACCCCTTCGCCCGCAGCCCGTCCGCTGCGGCTTCGAGCTTCTCCGGCCGCCGGGCGGCCACGGTCAGGGCGTATCCCTCGGCACCGAGGACCTCGGCGATCGCGAGGCCGATCCCGCTCGACGCTCCCGTAATCAGTGCTGCTCGCTGGGTCATGCGCTGCTCCTCGCCGGAAGGGGGCCACGCATCCAATCAGAGCCAACCGGCATGCCGCCCCGCGCCGAGCGCTTAGGATCACGCGCCGATGCGCCACCGCGTCTCCCTCCTCGCCGCGCTCGGCGTCGCCGCCGTCCTGCCCGGCTGCGGCGCGGCGGGGCGCGAGGTCGCCGTGCCCGAGGCGGCGGCGCCGAGCCCGCTGCCGCAGGGTTTCCCGCGGCCCGCGCCCGGCGACACGCTCGCCGACCTGGAGAGCGGGGTGCCCGAAGGCCCGATCCTGCGACCGGCCGTGTCGCTGCTGGAGAAGGGCCGCAACCGGTTGGGTTTCGCGCTGTTCGACGCGGCGCGGACGCAGCTCTCCGGCGCGGACGTGGCCCTCTACACCGCGCGGCCCGACGGCACCGGCGTGCGCGGCCCGTTCGTCGCGCACTCGGAGTCGCTCGCGGTCGCCAGGAGCTTCGCCTCCGCGTCGACGGCCAAGGATCCGGACGCGGCGAAGTCCGTCTACGTCGCCCACGCGCCGTTCGCGCGCTCCGGCTCGGTCGCCGTCACCGCGCTCGTGCGCCTCGACGGACGGCTCATGCGGACCGCGCCCACGTCGATGACCGTGGGGACTCAGAGCAGCGCCCCGCCGGGCGTCGGCGATCACGCCGTCCCGATCGACACCCCGACGGTCGCGTCCGCCCACGGCGACCTCGCGCGGATCGACACCCGCGTCCCCGCCGCCCCGGAACTGCACCGGCAGAACTTCCGTGATGTGCTCGCCGAGAAGCCGGTCGTGATCGTCTTCGCCTCGCCGCAGCTGTGCCCGAGCCGGGTCTGCGGACCTGTCGTCGACGTGGCGCTCCAGGTGCAGGCGGCGGTCGGCGCCGACGTGGCCTTCATCCATCAGGAGGTCTACCGAGACAACGACGTCGCGAAGGGGCCGCGCCCCCAGTTCGAGGCGTGGCACCTGGACACCGAACCGTGGACGTTCGTGATCGACCGCGCCGGGATCATCCGCGCGCGCTTCGAGGGCGCGCTGTCGGTCGCCGAACTCGGGCGAGCGGTCGCCAAGGTCCAATAGGGTCGCCGCTCGCGCGCCGGTAGCTCAGCGGTAGAGCAGCGGGCTCATAACCTGTCAGACCCTGGTTCGAATCCAGGCCGGCGCATGGGGAATAGCCTGGAAATCGCTACGTTCTGCGTTCTGCGCATGGGCGAGACGGCCGTCTTGCAATATGTTCCCCAATGGCATGCCAGCTGACCGGCGGGCCACGGGCCATCCGCTCCTCGACGAGCGCAAGAACGGACGTGTCTGGGTCGCCACGGTGCGCTTCGGCGCCGCGGGGCGGACGCGAAGAGTGCTCGGCCCGGCATGGGCGAAGCCGGGCAAACGGACGACCGCAAGAGGTGGCCACACCTGGCGGGCGGCCGACGGCACGGCGCCCCCCGGGCACCTCACGCCCAAGGAAGCAGAGGAGCGCCTGCGCGAGCTGCGCGACGGCCGGCCGCGCCAGCAGTGCTCCGCGGAGTCGCACAACTACGACCGCACCCTCGGCAACGCCGTCGACGAGTGGCTGCGCCACCGCGAGGTCGAGAAGCGCCTCAAGCCGACGACGATGCGGTACTACCGCCACCTGGCCGGCCCCTACATCCTGCCCGAGCTCGCCCGCGGTGTTGAGCGCCGCTGAGGTTGGGCATGGTGGTGCCGTTCTGCGTGGGCATCGGGGGGTGGGGTACGAAAGAAGAAGTAGGTCGGTCAGGGGGTCGGGGTGGCGGTCCAGAGCTGTGCGGGGCGGCCGCCGGTGGCGATCTG
>JBBQEV010000108.1:0-9520 GCA_038321325.1 Solirubrobacterales bacterium | reverse complement strand
ATACGCATAGACGAATCCTAGCAAGAGTTCTGAACTCGTGTGCCTACGGCGTTTCGACTTTCCCGGACCCTGAAACCACCGATTTACAGGGAAAACCGTGTCCAAAACCCGCCCATGTACCTACGAACTGCGGAACTCCGGGTACACGTTCAGCTCGATCGCGGCGGCGCCGGCGTCCTGCATCGAGCGGGCGTAGCCGGCCCACCCGCCGGGGGTGGCGCCGTTCAGGCTGGCGATGACCGGGACGTCGACGGCGTCGGCCGCGCGCTCGAGCAGGCTGAGGTATCGGCGGGGGCCGGGCTCCTCGCCGGCGGCCTCGGGGAAGTACGACAGCGACTCGGGGAAACTCTCGCTCCCCGCCGCGGTGAGCCGCGCGTTCAGCGCCGCCTCGCGGCGCACCTGCTCTTCGAAGAGCGAGAACAGGACGACCGCGCCGACGCCTCCCGCGGCCAGGCGTCGCACGCCGTCGACGGTCTTCGACAGCGGCGACGCCGACGCGACGAGCGGGTTGCGCAGCGCGATCCCCATGTAGGTCGTCGAGAGCTCCATCAGCGCTCCTTGCGGGCGTCGGCCGGGAAGCGGTGCGCGCCGCGCGCCGCCATCTCCTCATAGAGGTCCCAGCGCTGAGCGACCGCCTCCGCGGCGAGGCCGTGCAGCCGCTCGGCCTCGGGCGGGTCGGTGTCGGCGAGGGTGCGGTAGCGCAGCTCGCCGAGCTGCGCGTCGGCGGTGAGCTCGGGGAGCCGGCGTCGAAGCGCCGGTCGACCCGCAAGGCGCCGGCCGCGCCGACCCGGTCGCAGAGGTGCACGAGCGCGCTGGTCAGCCCGAGCTCGTCGAGCGCCGCCGGTCGCAGCCGGTGGACGATCGTCCGCACGCGCTCGAGGCAGTCCTTCGCGGCCTGGAGCGCCGCGTCGAGGGCCTCCTCCTGCTTCGCGCCGTCGACGCGGCGGGCCACGTCGATGCCGAGCAGGAGCGCGGTGAGGTCCTGGCCGATCTGGTCGTGAAGCTCGAGGGAGAGCCAGCGTCGCTCGGCCTCCTGTGTCGCCTGCGCGCGCCGCGCGCTCTCGCGACGCTCCTCCTCAGCCGGGCGAGCATCGCGTTGAACGCCTGGACGAGATCGGCGACCTCGACTGATCGGGCGTCGACCTCGATGCGCTGTCCCGGGGAGAGCGGGTCGACGTCCTGCATGTGATGCCAGAGGGGGCCCCAGCGGGGCGAGGAGCCGGCGCATGAGCAGGGTCTGCACGACGATCGGTCGTGTGTGCACCATGCCACCGCACGATGACCATGCACGCGGGCGCGCGATGGTGGGAGGCAACCATTCGCGTCAGGGTTCAACGAGTCCTCGCCGGATCGCGTAGCGGGTCAGTGCCACCCGGTCGCGGAGGCCGAGCTTGTCCAGGACGTTGCTGCGGTGCCGTTCGACCGTGTTCTCGCTGATGGAGAGGACCGCGGAGATCTCGTTGCTCGTCAGTCCTTCGGCGATGAGCTTGACCACCTCGGTCTCGCGCGGGCTCAGCGGATCGAGCATCTGCGCGTCCGGGCCGCGCTCGAGAAACTCGCGGACCAGGGCGGCGACGCCGCGCGGGTGAAGGAACGGCTCGCCGCGCAGGGCCGAGCGGCACGCGGCGACGAGGTCCTCGTGGGCGGCTGACTTCAGGACGTAGCCGGAGGCGCCCGCACGGAGCGCCTCGAAGAAGAACTCCTCGTTGTCGTGCATCGAGAGGATCAGCACCTTGACGTCCGGGCGCTGCTCGGAGAGCTGGCGCGCGACCTGGATACCGGTCAGGCGCGGCATCGAGACGTCGAGCACCGCGAGGTCGATCGGCTGCCGCAGCGCCGCGCGCATCGCCTCCTCTCCGTCGGCGGCCTCGCCCGCGATCACGAAGTCCGGTTCCATCTCCAGCGTGAGGCGAAGGCCGTGCCGGACCATCGCGTGGTCGTCGGCGAGCAGGATGCGGATCAGGCTCAACGCGGCACCACCGCCCAACCTATATGCGGGTCGGCGACCATCGACGAAGGCCCCGCGCGGCAACCGGGTCATCGCATGAGCCGCACGGCCGGATGGTGGTCACCCCCCACGCCGGGCGCGACGGGGGCGGCCACGATGGATCGGCATGTACTTCCAAGCTCATGACCCTGTCCTTGTCCTCGCCGGCGCCCTGATGGTTTCGTCAGCTGCCCAGGCGCGGATCCCGATTCGGGTCGGCATCTCCGACCAGCAGATCGGGACGTTCGATCAACCGGCGTTCCAGAAGGCGCACTTCAAGCGTGTTCGCTGCCTCACCCGTCGACTCGCCGGTCGGCGTGCTCGTAGCGGACCGGCTTCACCACCACAACTCGTGCCCAGACATCCCGACCCACAGGATCTAGACCTATGAGAACTACCAGCCCCATCATCTCGGCCCTCGCGGCCAGCGCATCGTGCCTCACGGTCGCCGTAGGCGCGCTCGCGGCACCTGCTGCCGCTCACGCCGACCACCCCGTCTCCAACAAGACCGTCGCCTTCGCGGCCAAGCCCTTCCTCGTCGCCACCAGCGGTGGCGTGTACCTCGAGTACAAGCTCAATCGCAAGGCCTCCAAGCACGCGATCACCATCGGCGGTCAGAAGGCCCGCTTCTTCGTCGACAAGCGCGCCGGAGCAGCTCACTACCGGGCCTTCGTCGACAATCCCGGCTTCGACGCAGGCAGGACGTTGACGGTGAAGATCACCGTCGTGCGCCCCGGCAAGGACCTCGTGCGCGTCGACCGCCTCTTCGTCCGGAACAGAAACCCGGGGGCCGCTGCATCGGCCGACGGCATGCGCGTAGGTGTCTGCGCCCAAGAGCTCGAGCTCAACAAGACGCCCAACCAGGGCCGCGATGGGGTCCTGACGCAGGGCCAGAGCTTCCGCGTGCGCAAGCTCAGCCGATCGGGCAAGTACGCCTACGGGCTGGCCTACGGGAACATCAACCGCCTCGGCTGGGTCTCTGCCTCCGGCTTCTGTAAGCCCGGCTCGACCAACAACTCATCGTCGCCGGCAGGGACGTGATGATGAGCCGCCAACGGCTGGCGTTCTATTCGCGACCCAACGAAGGGCCCGCGCGGCACGAGGATCACCGCCTGAGCCGCTCGGCCGGATGGTGGTCACCCCCCACGCCGGCGCGACGGGGGCGGCCACCCTGGACCGGCACGTCTTCCAAGCTCATGACCCTGTCCCTCGTCCTCGCCGGCGCCCTGATGGTTCCGTCAGCTGCCCAGGCGCGGATCCCGATTCGGGTCGGCATCTCCGACCAGCGGATCGGGATGTTCGATCAACCGGCGTTCCAGAAGGCGCACTTCAAGCGCGTTCGCTACTTCGTGCGCTGGGACGTCATGCGCGAGCCCGAGGCGCGCCTGCGGGCCCGGGCCTACGTGAAGAAGGCGCGCGCCGAAGGCATCCAGGTGCTGCTGCACGTCTCCACGAACGACTTCCGCATCCGCCGCGGGCATCTTCCGAGCGTCGCGGAGTACCGCACGCAGGTCCGGCGGACGGTGCCGTACTTCCGAAAGCTTGGCGTCCGCGACTTCGGCGCCTGGAACGAGGCCAACCACGCCAGCCAGCCCACCTACCGCAGCCCGACGCGGGCGGCGGACTTCTTCCGCGAGATGTACCGCGCGGTCAAGGGCCGCTGCCGCAGCTGCGGCGTCGTCGGACTCGACGTCCTCGACCAGCCCGGCGTGGAGCGCTACATGCGCTCCTTCTTCCGGCACCTCTCGCCGACCTACCGCAAGCGGCTCACGATCGTCGGGCTGCACAACTACGGCGACGTCAACCGCAAGCGCACGCGTTACACGGCGGCCGTCATCAAGCAGGCGCACGCCTACAACCCGCGGGCGCGGTTCTGGCTCACCGAGACCGGCGGGATCGTCAAGTTCGGGCGCAGCTTCCCCTACAGCCCCGCCCGGGCCAAGAGCCGGCTGAGCACGATGTTCTCGATCGCCAAGCGCTATCGCCGCAGCGGCATCGAGCGCATCTACATCTACAACTGGACCGGCGCCGCGCGCGACGACCGCTTCGACGCCGGGCTGACCGGGCCCGACGGGACCCCGCGGCCCGCCTACCGCTACCTCCGGCTGAAGCTGCCGGACTACCTGCGGTGAGGGTGCGGCTGACGGCGCTGCTCGCGTTCCTGCTCCTCGTGGCCCCGGGCACGGCCGCCGCGTCGAGCACGCAGCGCACGCTGTTCCAGGCGCCGCGGGAGCTCCTGGGCGGGAGCCCGGCCGAACGCGCGCAGACACTGGACGAGCTCCGCGGGCTCGGGGTCCGCGACCTCCGGATCGTCCTCTCCTGGCGCGACGTGGCCCCGGCCGCGACGAGCGCATCAGTGCCCGCGTTCCACGAGCGCGACCCGGCCAGGTACCCCTGGGGCCGCTACGGCGCGGCGATCGACGCGGCCTCCGCCGCCGGCTTCCGGGTGCTGCTGACCGTCAGCGGCCCGGTGCCGCGATGGGCCACCGCCGCCCGGCGCGACCAGCGCACGCGGCCGAGCCCCCTGCACTTCCAGCGCTTCTTCGAGGCCGTCGCACGGCGCTTCGGCACGAAGGTGGACCGCTACTCGGTCTGGAACGAGCCGAACCACCCGGCGTTCCTGCTCCCGCAGTACGTGCAGGGCAAGCCGGTCTCCGGCACGATCTACCGCAAGCTCTACCTGGCCGCGCGGCGTGGGCTGAAGGCCGCCGGGCAGCAGGACCGCGTCCCGCTCTTCGGCGAGACCGCCCCACGCGGGACCGGGCGCGTGGTCGCGCCGCTCCGGTTCTTGCGCCAAGCGCTCTGCCTCACGTCAGCCGGCCGCCGGCGCGCGAGTTGCAACCAGCTGAAGATCCGCGAGATCGCCCACCACCCCTACACCACGCGCGCCGGACCGACCTTCGCCCCGCCCGGCCGCGACGATGTCACGATCGGCGTCCTGTCCCGCCTGACCCGGCTCCTGGGGACCGCGGAACGCGCCCACGCGATCCCCCGGGGCTCCACGATCGCCATCACCGAGTTCGGGATCCAGTCGCTCCCCGACCCGATCATCGGCGTGTCGCAGACCACTCAAGCGGAGTACCGCTCCGCCGCCGAGCTGCTGGCCTACCGGCAGCCGCGCGTGCGCACCTTCGCCCAGTACCTGCTGCGCGACGACAACCCTCGTCCGGGCCCCGCGTCCTCCCGCTACTCGGGCTTCGAGAGCGGCCTGCGCACGGCACAGGGCACCGCCAAGCGCTCCTACGCGGCGTTCCGCCTGCCGCTCGTGGCCCGCCCCGCCGGGCACACCCGCGTGGCGCTCTGGGGGCTCGTCCGCCCGGCCCGCGGACGAACGTCGGTCCTGATCGAGTACCGGGCCGCTGGGAGCACGCGATGGCGGCCGTTGAAGCGCGTGGCCAGCAACGCGCGCGGACGCTGGTCGGCCCGGACGGTCCGCCACGGCGACCGCCGCTACCGCATCCGTTGGAGCGCCCCCGACGGCGTCGTGCACTTAGGCCCGCCGACCCGAGTCCGGTCCCTGGAGCGCTGAAGCACCACCGACCTACGCGCTGGCCAGGAGCTTGCTCGTGCGCACCCAAGCGTGCTCGTTGCTCTTGCCGTAGGCGAAACCGTAGGCGTAGGTCTTCGTCGGGCTGAGCTTGATGACCGTGAAGCTCTGCCCGGTCTGCAGCGAGCCGGTGTAGGACTTGGCGGGGTCGTCGTACGTCAGAAGCTGCGTGACGCCGACGGTCGTCCGCCGTCCGATCAGGTCCGCCGCTGTGCGCTCGAGGCGGATGCTGGCTTGGCGCTCGATGGTGTTGGTGAGGCCGGATCCGTTGATGAGATGGAAGACCACGGTGACCTGAAGGCTCCCGTGGCGCTCGACGAGCCGACGACCGTAGTCAGTCAGCGGAACCCCGATATCGGCCGGGGTAGGGAACGGTGCAAGTGTACGTCCCGATGCCGTGCCCCCGACCTTGCGGCCGCCGCGCTGGGTCAACCGCACGGTGGCACCGGCGGTCTGGTTGGCGCCGGTGACGCGCATCCGGACGCTGCCGGTGTCGCGCAGGACCATCGTGCTGGGAAGTCGCGCCGTCGGCTTCTCCTCGCTCTTGGTGGGACCGTCCTCCCCGCAGCCTGCGCCGATCGTGACTCCCGCGGCTCGAAGCGGGAACTGGGCGACTTCGTCGTAGTACTCGTTGTCCTGGGAGAGACGCGTCGCGGACGACGCGATGGGCGTCGTGCCGATCAGGTCGGGGTCGGTGACTGCCCGACAGCAGCCGGCGGGCGTAGCCTTTCAGCGTGTTCTCATAGCGATGAACGAGGCACTCGAAAGCGGACGGGTCGCCGGACCGGATGCGCACCAAGAGCCGATTGTCGTCGTCGAGCGAGCTCATGACTGCGCTCCCCGCACGGCGTCGAGCAGCAGTCGCTGCTCGGCGGCGGCGACGAGCATGCGCGTGCGGTCGACGACGTCCATGTTCACCGAGATCGCGTCGATCCCGGCGCGCACGAGCAGGTCTGAGTACTCGGGGTACACCGACGGCGCCTGCCCGCAGATCGAGGTCTGCAGGCCGAGCGCGCGGGCCCGGGGGATGAGCTGCTCGAGGTAGTCGGTGATCGCCGGGTCGCGCTCGTCGAACGTCTCGGCGAGCAGCTCGGAGTCGCGGTCGGCGCCGAGCAGGAGCTGGGTCAGGTCGTTGGAGCCGATCGAGATGCCCGCGATCCCGAGCGCGGCGTAGCGCTCGAGGTTGAAGAGCACCGACGGCACCTCGGCCATGACCCACAGCTCAAAGCCGGGCCGGTCGAGCAGACCGCTCTGGGCGAACAGCGCACGGCACTGCACGAGCTCGCGCACGGTGCGGACGAACGGCAGCATGACGTGGAGGTTCGTGTAGCCGTGGTCCCAGACCATCGTCAGCGCGTCGAGCTCCAGCTTCAGGATCGCCGGATCGTGGGTGTAGCGCAGCGCGCCGCGGAACCCGATCATCGGGTTGGCCTCCTCCGGCTCGAAGCGCTCCCCGCCCTCCAGCCCGCGGAACTCGTTCGTGCGGAAGTCGATCGTCCTGTAGGTGATGTCGCGCGGCGCGAAGCCGGCGGCGAACGTCTCGAGCGCCGCGGCCATCCGCTCGGAGACCTCGGCGCCGCGCTCCCGCTCGAGCAGGAGGCTCGGGTGGACACCCTCGAGCGCCTCGAGCACCATGAGCTCGGCGCGCAGGAGGCCGACGCCGTCGACGTCCAGCGCCGCCGCGCGGGCGACCTGCGAGGGCTCGGAGAGGTTGACGAGGAGCTTCGTGGCCGTCACGGGGCGCGCCGCGGCCGACGGGCCGGCGGACGACGCGCCGACGACGACCGGGGCGCGATCAGCGCGGCCGGCCACGACGGTGCCGCGCGTGGCGTCGACGGTCACGAGCTCGCCGTCGCGGAGCTTGGCGGTCGCGTCGCCGGTCCCGACGATGCAGGGGACGCCGAGCTCCCGCGAGACGATCGCGGCGTGGCAGGTCATGCCGCCGGAGTCCGTGACGATCGCGGCGGCGCGTCGCATCAGCGGCACCCAGTCGGGCGCGGTCATGTGCGTGACCAGGACGTCGCCCGCGGCGAACGCGGCGGCGTCGGCGTGGTCGGCAACCAGGCGCACGACGCCCGACGCGCTGCCGGGTGCCGCGCCGAGGCCGCGGACGAGCGGCTCGGAGCTCGCCGAGGCGGCGGCGGCGGGCGCGGCGTCACCGCCGGTGGTCACCGGACGCGACTGGAGCATCCAGACGTGGCCGGTGGGGTCGAAGGCCCACTCGGTGTCCTGAGGCGTGCCGTAGTGGCCCTCGATGCGGACGGCGAGCTCGGCCAGCGTGTGGACCTCCGCGTCGGTGAGGACGCGGCGCAGCGCCTCCTCGCCCGCGACGGCGCGGGTGACCGTCCCGCCTTCGGGCCGTCCCTCGATGACGAGCTCCTTGCGCCCGACCTCGTGGGCGATGAGCGCCAGCGTCGGCTTGTCGATGACGTAGCGATCCGGGGTGACGCTGCCGGAGACCACGCTCTCGCCGAGCCCGAACGCGCCCTCGACGACGATGCGGTCGGTGCGGCCGCCGGCCGGGTCGAGCGTGAACATCACGCCGGCGCGCGTCGAGTGGACCTGGCGCTGGACGACGACGGCGATGTCCATGCCGGCCTGCGAGAACCCGCGCTTGGCGCGGTAGAAGACGGTGCGCGCCCCGAAGAGCGAGACCCAGCAGCGACGAACCGCCTTGACGACCTCCTCCTCGCCGCGGACGTTGAGGTAGGTCTCGTTCATCCCCGCGAAGGAGGCCGACTCCGTGTCCTCGGCGGTGGCCGACGAGCGCACGGCGACCGGGACGTCGTCGTGGTCGTGCTCGGCGTCGCCGTCGAACTCCGCGTAGGCGGTGGTGATCGCGTCGTGCAGCCACGGCGGCATCTCGGCGTCGGCGACGAGCGCCTGCGCACGGCCGGCGGCGGCCTCGAGCGCGGCGGTGTCCTCGACGTCGAGCCCCTCGAGCTCCTCGGCGAGCTGCTCACGCAGGCCCGACCGATCGCAGAACGCCGCGTAGGCCGGCGCGCCGACGACGAAGCCGGAGGGCACCGGCAGGCCCGCCGCCGTGAGCTCCCCGAGGTTCGCTCCCTTGCCGCCGGCGAACAGGACGTCGGCGCGCGAGAGCGCGTCGAAGCGCCGGACCGGGGCCACCACCGGCGGTGTCGGAACAATCGGGATGGCGATCATGACCGGCCACCGCTCGCGCCGGCGGCGACGGGGACCAGCACGCGCTCGGCGAGGTCGACGAGCCGAGACGAGTAGCCCCACTCGTTGTCGTACCAGGCGATCACCTTGACCTGGGTCCCGTCGACGACCGTGGCGGCAAAACGGCCGTAGATCGAGTCCCGGGCGAGCAGCGCCGCGAGTGTGGCGGCGTCCGTGACGTCGTTGATCGCGACCACCTCGACCTCGGCGTTGCGCGCGTGGGCGGAGCGGAGGAAGGCTCGGCCGGTCCGGCCGAATCCGTTGATGGCGACACGAATGGGCATGAGCCGACGCTAGGTCGGGCACCCGTCCCGCGCATCCGCGCGGACTACGGACGGAGTTGCGGGAGACTGCGGACATGGCCGCGACCAGCGGGGTCGTGCTGAGCGCGGCCGACTCCACCGCTTGGGCGCAGGCTCCTCAGTGCCGGACCGCGGGTATCGAGGGCGGGAGTGCCGCAACGGTAGCCTCGAGGCCGTGTTCGACCACGTGGGGATCAGGGTGTCCGATCTCGGCGCATCCGAGCGCTTCTACCGCACCGTGCTCTCCGTGCTCGGCGTCGAGCCGAGCCACGCCGACGCCGAGCTGGTCGAGTGGGAGGACTGGGCCATGAGTCCGCCGGATCGCGAGCACCCTGTGACCCACGGCCTGCACGTCGGCTTCCGTGCGTCCGATCGCGAGGCCGTCGGCGCCTTCTGGCGGGCGGGGATCGAAGCTGGTTACTCGGATGCCGGCGCCCCAGGGCCGCGCACGATCTACGGCCGCGGATACTACGGCGGCTTCCTGCTCGACCCGGACGGCAA
>JBBQEV010000107.1:0-9635 GCA_038321325.1 Solirubrobacterales bacterium | reverse complement strand
GGCGGCGGGCGGGGCGGCGCGCGGCACGCGCGCGGGGACGACGGCGGGCTGGTCGGACGTCCGTTGGCGCGGCGGAGACGGCGGCGCCGGCGGCGGCTCCGCGGCGACCATCCGTGTCGCGCTCGTCGCCGGGCCGACTGCGCGGGTCGGCGCCGTGGCGTCCGTGGTGATCCCCTGCGCGCCGTCGTGCAGAGCGCATCGCATCGCCTCGGCGTCGAGGTGGCGCTCGCCCGGGTCCAGCGACAGCGCGCGGTCGACGGCGAGCCCGAGCGCCTCGGGGATCGCCGGGTCGATCTCGTGGAGGAACGCGGGGGCCTCACGCTGCTGCTTGAGCGCGAGCTCGGGCAGCGAGTTGGCCTCGTAGGGGAGACGGCCCGCGAGCAGCTGGTAGGTGACGACCCCCAGCGCGTAGAGGTCCGCGGACGGCCCGGCGTCCTCGCCGCGCGCCTGCTCGGGCGCGAGGTAGGAGGCCGTGCCGAGCACCGATCCGACCTGGGTGATCGAGCTCTCCTCGCTGGCCGCCTTGGCGATCCCGAAGTCGGCGAGCTTGACGACGCCGTCGTCGGAGCGCAGGAGGTTGCCCGGCTTGACGTCGCGGTGCACGACCCCGTTGCGGTGGGCGTAGTCGAGGCCGCGGCAGGCTTGGCCGACGAGGTCGAGCGCCTCGGTGACGCCGAGGCGCCCGCGCTCCTGCAGGATCTCCGCGCCGGACTGCCCGCGGATGACCTCCATGACGATGTAATGACGCTCGGAGGCCTCGTCGAGGCCGAAGTCGAAGACCTGCACGACGTTCGGGTGGACCAGGCGCGCGGCCGACAACGCCTCGCGGCGGAAGCGCGACACGAACTGGGGGTCGTGGGCGAGGTGCTCGGCCAGCAGCTTGACCGCCACGTGGCGCTCCAGGCGGCGGTCGAAGGCCACCTGGACGGTCGACATGCCACCGACGCCGAGGCGCTCACCGAGCTCGTAGCGGCCCGCGATGAGGCGCCCGGCCGTCATCGTTTGGGGCCCTCGCCCCCGTTGCCGCCGAAGCCCCCGGGGTCGGCCTTCGGCACTTCCGGCGTGGGGGTCGGGTCGGTCGGGGGTGGGGTCGTGGTGCCCGGGTCGACGGTCGGCGGCGGGATCGTCACGGTCGGCTCGGCCGTGTCCGTGGGGGGTGGAGTCGTCGTCGTCTCGGTGACCGTCGGCTTGGACGGGGCAGGCTCGGTCGGCCCGGCGGGGGCCTCCGTCGTGACCGTCGGCTGCGTCTCGGTCTTGGGGGCGTCGCACTCGTTCTCGACCGCAGGCTGGAGCTTGTCGACGATCTCCTCGCGCAGCCGCCGGCGCAGCTCGCGGTCGACGCTGCCCGGGAGGTTGCCGACGTCGGAGCGCAGCTCGGTCAGCCGGGCGCCCGCCTTGGAGCAGTTCCGCGCGTCCACGGCCGCGCGCACCTGCCCGAGTGTGTCCTTCAGGCCGGCGGCGTCGGCTTCGCGCAGGAGCGCCGAGTCGCCGCCGCTCCCGCACCCGACGGCGACGGCGCCGATCGTGCTGAGCAGTCCCCCAAGGATCCAGCCGCGCGGGCTGGGCCTCACTGGCCGTACTCCAAACGTTCGGCGAGCGACTCCGGCAGCCGCGCCGCACGGATCGCCGCTGCGGCGCCTTCGACGTCGTAGGGCGTGCGTCGCCACGCCGCGCGCCACGTCTCGGTGTCGAGCAGCAGCCACGACGCGCGCGGGTCGCCGTCGCGGGGCTGGCCGACCGAGCCCGGGTTGAGCAGCCACTCGCCGCTCGTGAGGTCCATCACGTCGCCGGGGCGCCGCTTCTCGCCGGTCGCGGGAAGCCCTTCTGGCCGGACGAAGCTCAGCGGGACGTGGGAGTGCCCGACGAGCGAGACGCGCTCGGGCTGCACGTCGAAGCACAGCTCGGCGAGCAGGGCGGAAAGCACGTACTCCCAGACCGGGTCCCGGGGGCTGGCGTGGTAGAGCCCGATCGGGCCCGCGGCACCGGACGTGACGAGCGCGGAGAGGAACGCCATGCGGTCGGGGGCGAGGACCCCTCGCGTCCAGTGGGCCGCCAGCGAGGCGCCGCGGGAGAAGTCGTCGAGTGAGAGCTCCCCGGTCACGGCGAGATCGTGGTTGCCGGCGAGGCACACCGCGGCGTGCTCGGCCACCAGCGCGATGCAGTCGTTCGGGTCGGCCCCGTAGCCGACGATGTCCCCGAGGCACCACATCTCCGACGCGTCCGTGGTGGCGACCTCGGCGAGCACCGCCTCGAGGGCGTGGCGGTTGCCGTGGATGTCTGAGAGGACCGCGACGAGCATGAGGCTGGGGGAGAGGCTAGGCGCCGGAGGGGGGCTGACCCTCGTCGAACTCCGGCAGGTTCTTGATGCCCTCCCGTGTACGCCACTTGGAGTAGTTGTCCTGCATGGCGTCGATGAGCTCCTTCATGAAACGGGCCGAGAGGTTGACGCGGGTGACGACCACTCCGGGGATCTCCTCGTCCTCGACCTCGTGGTCGACGCGCGCGAACGTCACCGTGAACTCGTAGTCCGAATGGCTCACGTTCGCGAAGTTCGCGTAGTGCCCCGCCATCTGCGACGGGTCGAACTGGATGTTGATGTGGCGCTCGGGATGCCCGGGCTGCTCGTCGGCCATGGGCATAGCATCGCAGCCGATGCGCTTGATCGTCCTCGCGGTCGGCCGCCTGCGTCCTCCCTACGCCGACGACGTCGATCACTACGCGAAGTTGCTGCGCCGCTACGCGCGCTTGGAGCTCGTCGAGGTGCGGGAGGATGCGCAGGTGGCGGGCCGCCTTCCGCCGCGCCCGGCGGGTGGCGGCCCGGGGGCGTTCGTCTCGCTGCTGCACTCCGGAGGGGAGACGCTCGGCTCCGAGGCGTTCGCCGCCTTCCTCGAGCAGCGGCGGCAGTCCGGGCGCGCCCTGTGCTTCGTCGTCGGCGGGGCGTTCGGCCTGGAGGAGCTCCCGGGGGCCGAGCACCGCCTGTCGCTCGGCCCGATGACCATGGCCCACCAGCTCGCCCGCGTCGTGCTGCTCGAGCAGCTCTATCGCGGGCACAAGATCCTCGCCGGCGAGCCCTATCACTATTAGGCGATGGAGCCGCAGCGCATGACGCCACCTCTCGACGCCACGACCCGCGGGGCCTGGGCGATGGAGCCGCAGCGCAACCACACGACGGGCGGGGCCTGATGCGCAACGACCGCGAGCTCCAGGGGATCGTCCGCCGCCTGGCGATGCTCGGCCTGCTCATCGCGCTGCTGCTCGTGCTCGGGACGGCCGGCTTCGTCCTCACGGAGGAGGTGGGGGCCTGGGACGGCTTCGCGTGGGCGCTGGACACGATCGCGACGACGGGCTCGATCGCCGCGCCGACCGACACCGGGGGGCAGGTCGTCAAGGTCGCGCTGACGCTGCTGGGCGTCGGTACGCTCTTCTACGCTCTCGTCACGGTGACCGAGCTGTTCGTCGCCGGACACCTTGGCGAGCTGCTCGCCGAGCGACGCCGCCAGCGGATGATCAACGCCCTCTCCGACCACTACATCGTCTGCGGCTTCGGCCGCGTCGGCAGGCAGGTCGCGCGCGACCTGCGCGCTGCGGGAGCGCGGTACGTCGTGATCGACGTCCACCCGGAGAACATCGAGGACGCGCAGAGCGCGATCGGCGTGCGCGCGATCGAGGACAACCCGTCCGACGACGACGCGCTGCGCGCCGCGGGGATCGAGCGCGCGCGAGCCGTCGTGGCCTGCGTCGACTCCGACGCGGAGAACATCTTCATCGCGCTGACCGCTCGCGAGCTGCGCGCGGACATCACGATCGTCGCGCGCGCCTCCGACGAGGACTCCGAGTCCAAGCTCAAGCGCGCGGGCGCCGATCGCGTGATCTCGCCGTACAAGGCGTCGGGCGCCGAGATGGCCCGCCTGGCGCTGCACCCGCAGGTGACGGGCTCGGTCAACGTCATCGACGACTACCGCCTGGAGGAGCTCGAGATCGCGGCGGACGCCGTCGGCGTCGGGCAGATGCTCGCGGACGTCCGCGGCGGCTCGATGATCGTGGCGATGCGCCGCGACGGCCAGTTCCAGCCGCAGCCCCCGGGCGACACCGTCCTGCGCGTCGGCGACGTCCTGGTCGCGATGGGCACCCCGAAGACGATGGACCGGCTCGAGAAGCTCTTCGAGCCGGGCTGAACCGCCGTCCCGACACGTTCGGGCCGCAACGTGCTTGCATCGGGGGTGATGAGCGACGCGCTGCGCGACCTCCGAGCCTCCGTCGACCGCGCCGCGGCCGCGCTCGGCGGCGCGCCGAAGGCCGCCCCCGCGCTCGAGCGGCCCAAGCAGGCCGGCCACGGCGACTACGCCACGAACGCCGCGCTGCTGCTGACCAAGGCGCTCGGCCGCCCGCCCCGCGAGATCGCCGCCGAACTCTCCGCGCAGCTCGCGACCGAGCTCGGACCGCACCTCTCCCGCTCGGAGGTCGCGGGCCCGGGCTTTGTCAACCTCGTGCTCTCCGACGGCTGGCACGCCGCGGCCCTCGCGGGGGTCCTGGACGCGGGGGACGGGTGGGGCAGGAGCGTCGCCGCCGAGCCGCGGAGGGTCAACGTCGAGTTCGTCTCGGCCAACCCGACGGGGCCCGTCCACGTCGGCGGCGCGCGCAACGCCGCCTACGGCGATGCGCTCGCCCGGTGCCTGGAGCTCGCCGGCCACGCCGTCCATCGCGAGTTCTACGTCAACGACTACGGCTCGCAGATCGTGCTGCTCGGGCGCTCCGTCCAGGCCCGCGCGCGGGGCGAGGAGGTCCCGGAGGGCGGCTACCGGGGCGACTACGTCGTCGGATTGGCCGCGCAGATCGGCGGCGCCGCGGAGATGGAGCCCGAGGCGCTGTCGCGGCGCGCCGTCGAGCTCATGGTCGACGCGTCGCGCGCGTCGTTGCAGCGCTTCCGGGTCGGCTTCGACACCTGGTTCTCCGAGCGGGCGCTGCACGACGACCGCAAGGTGGAGCACGCCTTCGACGTGCTCGACCGCCAGGGGCGGACCTACCGCGAGGGCGGCGCCCTGTGGCTGCGCACGACCGAGTTCGGCGACGACAAGGACCGCGTCATCGAGCGGGCGACCGGCGAGCACACGTACTTCGCCTCCGACCTCGCGTACCACCTCGACAAGCGCGAGCGCGGCTTCGACCTGCTGCTCGACGTCTGGGGCGCCGACCACCACGGCTACGTCGGCCGGATGCCCGCCGCCTTCGAGGCCCTGGGCGGGGCGCCGGACGGCCTGGAGCTGCTGATCATGCAGCTCGTCTCGCTCTCGGATGAGGGTGAGCAGGTCAAGATGTCCAAGCGCGCCGGGGAGTTCGTCACGCTCGACGACCTGGTCGGCGACATCGGCGTCGACGCGGCGCGCTGGTACCTGCTGCAGCGCTCCCACGACACGACGATCGAGCTCGACGTCGCGCTCGCCAAGCGCCAGTCGGCCGAGAACCCCGTCTACTACGTCCAGTACGCCCACGCGCGGATGGCGGCGATCCTGCGCGACGCCAGCGCCGCGGCCGATCCCGCGCCGCCGGTCGCCGCGCTGCATCCGTCCGAGCGGGCGCTCGTCCGCGCGCTGCTGGCCTGGCCCGCCGAGGCCGCGGAGGCCGCCGCACGCCGCGCTCCCCACCGCGTCGCGACCTACGTCCTCGACCTCGCGCAGACCTCCGCGGCGTTCTACCGCGACTGCAAGGTCCGCGGTGAGCCGAGCGAGGCGTTCCGCGTCGCGGTCTGCCTGGCGACCCGGCGGACGCTGGCCAGCGCGCTCGGCACCCTCGGCGTCTCGGCGCCCGACGAGATGTGACGCCGGGGCGAAGGTGACGCTGAGCCCCGCGAGAAGGCGGATGCGGCTGCGGGGGAGCCGGATCCGCCTTCCCGCGGGCGGGTCAGCGCTCGAAGAAGCCGAGGTCGAGCCCGAGCGCGTCGATCGCGCTGCGGGTCTGCGCGGCCATGCGGGTCATCTCGTTGTTGAAGACGAGCAGGCCGACGGCGACGAGGATCACCCCCGAGACCACGGTGATCACCGTGTAGTGGTCGCGCAGCCACCGGAAGCCGCCCGAGAAGCGCTCGAAGGCGATCGCCGAGCCGAGGAACGGGACCGCCAGCCCGGCGGAATAGGAGGCCAGCAGGAACGCCCCGCCGCCCACCCCGTCCTTCTGGGCCGCCGTCGCGAGGATCGCGCCGAGGATCGGCCCCGTGCAGGGCGTCCAGGCGATCGCGAAGGCGGCGCCCGCGACGACCGGCCCGCCGCTGCCGGCGCGCTCGATCAGGGCGCCGGGGCGGAACTCGCGGTTGGCCAGGCGCGTGAAGCGGCTGACGACGAGCAGGACGCCGAACGCGATCAGGAAGCCGCCGGCGAGCTTGTTGAGCAGGTCGCGGTCGTCGGCCAGCGGCGCGCCCAGGCCGGTCGCGAACATCCCGAGCGCGACGAAGATCACCGTGAAGGAGAGGCAGAACGCCACGGCCGGCCAGAGGATCGCGGGCAGATCGCGGTCCTTCCCGGTGTCGCCGGGCTGCAGGCCGCTGACCGCGCTCAGGTAGCCCGGGACGAGCGGCAGCACGCAGGGGGACACGAACGACAGCAGCCCGGCGGTGAACGCGGCGAAGACCGTCGGGTTGAGCGACGCCGCGAGGACGGTCACGCGCCGTACCGCGCGAGCTCGGCGTCGAGGCGCTCGTGGTCGGCGCGGCTGGGCCTCGTGCCCGGTGCGACGCCGCCGCCGGGACCCGCGTCGCCGGGGGGATCGTCGCCCCCGCCGCCGGGGGCGTCGTCGCCCCCCTCGCCGCGGTTGCGGCGCCAGCGCGGCAGCAGCACGGCGCCGAGTGCCAGCAGGGCGGCGAGCGCGGCGACGGGCACGGCGTAGGCCAGCAGGTTGAAGCCCTTCGCCTTCGGCGCGGCGAGGATGTTCGGGCCGTAGTCCTCGACGAGCTGGTCGAGCACCTGCTGCTCGGACAGGCCGCGGTCGAGCAGCCGGCGGATCTGCGCCCGGGTGGCGTCGGCCTGGGCGGCCACCGCGATGTTCAGCGGGACGTTGCACTCGATGCACATCGCCTGCTTCTCGATGCGGTTGAACGCCTCGCCGCGTTCGGCCGGCGGGAGCCCCTGCGCGGGAGCTGCCCCCAGCGCGAGGAGGACGAGCAGCACGGCGACGACGCGCGCGCTCATGACGCCCCGCGCACTCGCGTTGCCGTCCGGGCCTTGGCGATCGCCTGGTCGAGGAACGCCCGGTCGATCTGGCCGCGGCGCAGGTCGACGATGCGGCCGCGCCGGTCGAGCACGAAGGTCTCGGGGATCCCGCGGTTGCCGAACGCGGCGAACAGCGTGTCCTCGGGGTCGCGGACGGTTGGGAACTCAAAGCCGTTCTCCCGGGCGAACTGCCGCGCGGCGTCGGCCGCGTCGTGGTAGGTCACCCCGACGACCGTCCCGTCCTTCGCCCGGTCGAGGCCGGCCTGCGCGGCGTCGAGCACCGGCGCCTCGGCCTTGCACGGCCCGCACCACGACGCCCAGAAGTTCACGACGACGACCTTGCCCTGGTACTCGGCGAGCGTGTGCCGGCCGCGGCCGTCGATGGTCGGCCGCACCACGTCGCGCGCCGGCGCCGCGGGGCGGTCGCCGCGCTGCACCGCTTGGTCGAGCGCGTCGGAGCCGACGCCCGCCTGCTGGCGGACGACCCCGTAGACGAGCAGCGCGACGAGCGCGACGGCAGCGACGAGGACGGCGGTCGGGACGGAGGAGCACTTCACGAGACCCACAGGGTAGGGACGGCGACCGCCCACGGCTCCGCTCGGGTGGGCTAGCATGCGCCTCGTTCGCGGGCTTAGTTCATCGGTAGAACGTGAGCTTCCCAAGCTCGAGAGACGGGTTCGATTCCCGTAGCCCGCTTGCCGAGAGCCCGCAAAAGCGGGCTTTTCGCTTTTCCGGTTGGCTCAGGTCGCGGGAGCGGTTTCGACCATCTCGCGGTAGGCGGTCGGCCCATGGCTGGTGCTGAGTCCGAGGAGCGTCTGGAAGGCGGCCATCGGGGTGCCTCGGCGGTTGTGACGGAAGACGAACTCGTCGAGGTAGACGGGCAGGTGCTGGTCGCTGACGCCGCGGTGCGTGCCGTGCATCCACGCCTTGAGGTTCGAGACCGTGCGGTGCGCGCGCGGCAGTAGCTGCTCGCCCGGTGCGGTTGCGCGCTGCGAGAGCGGGCGGTGCTCGTAGTCGAGCTTGGCCAACGCCTTGTAGCCCTGCCAGCCGTCGGTGTGCACGACGGCGCCGCTGGCCGTCGTGGCGGTCACGAACGCCGTCGACGAGGCGCTCTTGGCGTCGGGCAGGACGGCCAGGCGCACCCGTCCAGAGCCGCGGCCGCGAACCTCGACGGCGACGCCGACGAGCGCCTTCTTGCCGCGCTGACGCCCGCCGCTGAGGCCCTCTTCGAGGCCGCCGAGGAAAAACTCGTCGACCTCGACCTCCTGGCGCAGCAGGCTGCGCTCCGGGGCGACCATCGCGCGTCGCAGCTTCTGCAAGATCAACCAGGAGGTCTCGTAGCGCGAGAGTCCCAGCTGACGCTGGAGCTGCTTGGCCGAGATCCCCGGATGGTGGGTGGCCACGAGGTAGGCCGCTCAGAACCATGTGCGCAGCGGGGTGCGGGTCGCGTGCATGACGGTGCCTGCGGTGACCGACGACTGCTGGTGGCAGCCGGCACACTCCCACAGGTGGCGCCGCGCGAGCACCCACGCCTCTGCGCCGCCGCAACCGGGACAAACGAAGCCCTCGGGCCAGCGCGAGGCGGCGAGGTACGCGAGGCACGATTCCTCGGTCGCGAAGCGATCCTGGAACTCCATGATCGTGCGCGGAAAGCCCGGTCGAGCCATTCCCGCAACCTACGCCGCTCACAGCGGGCTGGTAGGAAAATAGCGTTGGTCAGCCGGGTGCCCCTGCCGTGAGCGTGACGTGGTGTCCGAGGCGTTCGAGCTGGGCGGTGAGGCGCTGGGTGGTCTGTTCGCGCTGCTTGGCTTCGGCGTGGGGGCTGGGGGTCGGGGGCCGGTACATCTCGCCGTGCTTGAGCATGTGGTAGAGCGCGATGAGGATCGCGTGCTTGACTGCGCCGATCGCGATCTTGTGCCCGGAGCGGGCCTTGATCCGGCGGTATTTGCGGACGAAGTGGCTGTCCTTGACGCGGATCGCGCCCATCGCGGCGTCGTGCAGCGCCCCGTCTAGCCACCGCGGCCCTTTGCGCGTCGTGCCTGAGCTGCTGCGCTCGAGTTTCGTGCCGCCGTTGGCGGTGCGCGAGCTGCGAGACCTGACACGGCGGCGGCGCACGTTGGTGGGTGAGCGCGCCCAGCGGGAGCGACTCCCGCGATCACTCGGTCGGCGATGGTTTCCGTCGTCGCTGCGAACGACCGGAACTCCTGTGTGTCGCCCTGGGCGACAAGCGGTCGACCGTCGTACAGTTCGAAGCCGTCTGAGGATCTGCCGTCTAGGTAGTTCCGTAGACTTCGGTGTAATGCGTTAGCGCCTTCGGCGGGGTGAGTGTTCGTCGGCGACGGCGGCGGCGATGTGGGTTTGGAGGTGGCGGGGTCCGCCGGCTGCGAAGTGGACGTCGAGGTCGTCGCCGTCGAAGTGGGTCGCGACGGCGGTGAT
>JBBQEV010000106.1:0-10298 GCA_038321325.1 Solirubrobacterales bacterium | reverse complement strand
ACGCCAACCACCCCTTCGCCGCCCCCCTCGATCGCTCAACCAAGCGAGGGTCCGGCTCCACCCGGACGCCTCCGCCGACACGCCCGGGGGGTCAATTTTCAACCGGCAGAGGGGGGTCAGTTTTCACCCGGCGCCGACAAGCCGCGACACCAGTTTGTTCTCAGCGTTCGAGCGTTCTGGAGAGGGTTGGCGGGTGGGTGTTCTCGGGGAAAGACAGGGTGGGTCGACGTTGGTCCGATTGCGACGGCCTGGGGGAGAGTATCGGTGCTGCTGGTGCCCGTGGCCGTGGAGATCGAGACGCCTCACCCCGTCCTGGCCCTCGATCACCAGGCAGAGGTCCATCAAGGATGCATTTCCTGGGCATCTGACCCTTTCGCTGGGGTTGGACCGCCACCCCACGAAGCAGGGGTCCTGGCGACGCCAACGTATACGACCGGCGCGACACCGCACAAGAGTGGATCCGTGTGAACGGCGCGAGGGATAGCTCTCGATCTGTGGTCGACCCGGCAAGTGCGCACCTGGAGGAGTCACCGACACCGAGGCAGCTGAGTTCATGCGGCCGAGAATCCGCGGGCAGCAGCGCCGCGGCGTCCGGGTGTCCCGTAGCCCGGTACGGGTCCTGCTCTCTGGAAGCGCCGTGGAAGCGACAGACGGCAGCAACGGGCAGAAGACGGCAACCCGGCCCCCGGCAGAAGTCCTGCGGCTACGGGCCGTAGGTGACGGACAACAGTAGGCCGCGACAGGCTGCCGTCTCCTTGAAAGCAGCAGGTCCCGGGTTCGAGCCCGCGACCGCCCATCGTCGACGAAGCGATCAGACGTTCCCCGACCTCGCGCGGATGTCGCGCCGCGGCTCGTTACAGCTCACACAGCACGTCCAGCGCGCAATCACCGCTGGTACGCCTTGCGGTGCGGCATAGATCCCGAATAGGGTGCGTTGACTCGAGAGAAGGTGGCGGAGATGAGCGGTGGGGGCCGAAGTGCTGCGACGCTCGGGCGGTGCCGCGCCGCGGCGGTCGTCCTCGCGCTGGCCATGTTCGGGGCCGGCGCGCCAGTGGCAGGGGCGGCGACGACGATCACCGTGAACACGCCGTCCGACGCACCGCCGAACCCGAGCGAGTGCTCGGGGGTCACGGCGGACTGCTCGATCCGTCAGGCGATCGACAAGGCGGCCTCCGGGGACACGGTCGCGATCCCGGAGAACGCGTCGCACTACGCGATCGCCCTGGGGGAGATCGACCTCAGCAGCAAGGACGTGACGATCCGCGGCGGCGGTGCCCGCGCCACCGTGCTCGACGCGGGAGGCGCCGGCCACCGCATCTTCTCCACGGATTCCACGACCGTGACGATCGCCGGCGTGACGCTGACGGGCGCCGCTCTTCCCGCCGGGCCTTTCGGCGCAGGGGCCGGCGGCGCAATCGTCATGCTCGGCGGCACGCTGACCATCAGCGACAGCGCGATCCGCGGGAACACAGCCGGCCGCCAGGGCGGCGGAATCGCTCAGGGCGGTGGCACCCTGACGATCCAGCGCAGCACGATCAGCGGCAACCAGGCGGCCAGCTACGGCGGCGGGCTCGACCTCGAAGGCGGCGCGGCGACCCTCGTGGACACGACCATCGACGGCAATCACTCCGACCTCAACGGCGGCGCGTTCGACCAGGACCTCGAAACGGTCTCGCTGACGAACGACACGATCACGCACAATTCCAGCGGCGCGGGAACGGACTTCAGCGGCGGCATCTCCAACTCCGGCGGCACGACGACGAGCGCACGGAACACGCTGGTCGCGCTCAACACGACCCCCTCAGGGATGCGCGACTGCGTGAACCCGCTGACCTCGCTCGGCCACGACATCGACAGCGACGGCTCGTGCTTCGCGCCCGGCGACGGCGACGCGACGGTGCTGGATCCTCACGTCGGCCCGCTCGCCGACCACGGCGGACCGACGGACACCGTGGCGCTGCTCAGCGGCAGCGCGGCCATCGACGCCGCCGACAACAGCGGGTGCCCCGCGAGCGACCAGCGCGGTGTCGCGCGGCCTCAGCCCAGCGGTGGCGTGTGTGACGTCGGCGCGTTCGAGGCAAGGGCGCCGACGGCCGTCACGACCTCGGCCTCCAACGTGACCTCTTCGTCGGCAACGCTGAACGGGACGGTCGATCCGGGCGACCTCGCGACGAGCTACCACTTCGAGTACGGATCCACCGCGACCTACGGCGCGAGCACCCCCAGCGGAGACGCGGGCTCCGAGGGCGCGGAGCATCCGCACTCGGCGAACCTGGCCGCCCTGACGCCGTCCACCACCTACCACTTCCGCATCGTCGCGGCCAACGCGATCGGCACAACCGCCGGTGCGGACCAGGTGTTCACGACCGCGGCGAACCCTCAAGTGCTGACTGCCCCGGGCGCTCCGCTGGCGGTCACCGGGGCGGTGTCCGGCGTGGGGTCGAGGACGGCGACGCTGAGCGGCACCGTCAATCCCGGCGGAGGCCCCACGAGTTACCACTTTGACTACGGCGCCTCGGTCGCCTACGGCCAGGCGACGCCACAGGGCGGCGCAGGCTCGGGCAGCTCGCCCACCACCGTCTCGACCGCCATCGCCGGGCTGCGGCCGGGGGCGATCTATCACTACCGGCTCAGTGCCACCAACAGCACCGGGACCAGTTCGGGAGCCGACCGGGCGTTCGGCACCAAGGCCCGTATCGTCGTCGCCGGGCTACGGGCCGGCGGCTGCGTCCGCGCCTCGAGAGCGACCGTGCGGATCCGCGTCACGAGTCTGCTGCGGGCTCGCCTGACGATCACGCTGGACCGCAAGCGGATCGCACGGTCCAAGCGGGCGTCGCTGAAGCTGCGGCTCGCGCCGTCGAGGCTCCGGCCCGGAGTCCACCGGCTCGTAGTCAATGCGAAGAGCGCCGCCGGGACGACCCGGCGGGCCGCGACGCTCCGCGTCTGTCACCGCTCGCTCTAGCTGCGGAGCTGCCCTTTCCCGTCCTCGCGTGTTGGAGCGCCGGCCGTCGCGGGCACCATGTACTCCCGCAAGTGACCCGGCTGCGCAGGGGGTGCACAACCCTGGCCGCTTGCTCAGCTCCTACTGAGGGTGAGCATGCCGGACAAGCCAGCGAACGAGTCAGACCACCCGGGGCCGCGCACCGGTAGCGGACCCGGCGCGGCGGTGCGGTCGCAGGTGACCGATGCGGTCCGTACCGCGGCCACAGCGGTGACGGGGTGGGCCGGTGCGCATCGCAAGCTCGCGACGGCCCTGGGAACGCTCGCGACGATCATTGGGCTGGGGGTGGTGCTGGCCGGGAGATGGGGCGCGCTGGCGGATGCTGCCGTCGGCGCGTCGGGCTGGTTGCTTGCGCTGGCCGTGGTGGTGCACGTCGCGTCGTTGGTGTCGCGCAGCGAGGCATGGCGCCTCAGCGTGCGTGCCGCGGGCGGAACGGTGGGCCGTCGGCCCCTTTACCGGGCGGCCAGCGTCGGCTACATCGGGAACATCATCAACGGCGAGCTCGGCTTTGCGCTGCGGATCGCCTCGCTGCGACGCTCGTCTCCGGATGAGGTGCCGAAGTTCACGACGCTGGCCGCGACCGAGGTGCCGTTGATCGTCGTGGAGGTCACGCTGGCGACGTTGACGTGCTTCACGCTCGTCGGGCCTTTGGGCCTGCCGTGGTGGGCCCCGATCGCAGCCTTCGTGGTCATGCTCGCGGTCACACTGGTGCTGAGGCACCTGGTGCGCCGAAAGCCGGCGGGGTGGCGCAGGGCGCTGGCGGTGCTCGGCGACGGCGCTGCGTGCTCGCGCATGGCCGCGTTTGTCGCTCTTGCCGTGTGCGGGCAGGTTCTCCGCAACTGGCTGATGCTGCACGCCAGCGGCATCCACGCGTCGATCTTCGACGCCACAGCCCTGCTGATCGCCGTCGCGGTGCTGGGTGCGCTGCCCGTGGGCCCCAGCGTGGGCGCCGCCGCCGCGGTACTCATCCTCGGCCAGCAGGGCGAGGTCGGGGTAACCGCCGCCGGCGTCCTTCTCACCGCCACCGGCGGGGCCGGCGCGCTGGTCTATGCCGCCAGCGCCTATGCCCTCAGTCGCTGGCGTCAACCATCGCGTGAATCGGTGACCGGCCGGGGCCCACAGGTGATCCCGGCCGGCCGGTCCGCGGAAGCGGATGTTCCTTGACCTCCTCGCGCTCAACAACCGAGCCCCCGCGAGGCGCTCCGGACCCGGTCGGGGCGGAGCCGCCGTCAGCCGGCCGGGAGGGGGGCTTCCTGCGCCGCCACCGGCGCGCGGTCAGCGCGGTGGTCGGTGCCGTCGCGATCGCCGGGTTCGTCCAGTTCGTCGTCCCGCAGTTCAGCGCGCTCGGTCCCACGGTCCACCGGCTGAGAGCAGCGGACCCGAGATGGCTCGGCCTCGGGGTCGTTCTCGAGGCGCTGTCGCTCGGCGGCTACATCACGATCTTCCGGACCGTCTTCTCCTGCCACGGCGCGCGAATCGGATGGAGGACGAGCTACCAGATCACGATGGCGGGAGTCGTCGCGACCAAGCTGCTTGCGACTGCCGGCGCCGGCGGCCTGGCGCTGACGGTCTGGGCGCTGCGCGCGTCGGGGCTCGACGCGGGCACGGTCGCCAGGCGGATGCTCACGTTCGAGTTCTTCCTCTACGGCGTCTACGCCGGGACGCTCGTCGTCGTCGCAGTCGGTCTGCGCGCTGGGCTCTTCGCCGGCGCCGCGCCGTGGACGTTGACCGTCGCTCCCGCGATCCTGGGAGGCACGGCCATCGTGGCATTGCTCTCCGTCCGCGCGTTGCCCGATGACTTCGAGCGCCGCCGCAAGCGCCCGCTCGGCGGCCCGCGGCGCGGGCAGCGCCTCCGCACGCGCCTCGCGAGCGCGCCGTGGGCGGTACATGACGCGCTCGGGATCGCGTTCTCGCTCATCAGGGAGCGCAAGCCCGGGCTGATCGGCGCGATCGCGTACTGGGGCTTCGACATCGCCACGCTCTGGGCGTGCTTCCATGCGTTCGGCCAGCCACCCCCGGTCGCGGTGATCGTCGTGGCCTACTTCGTCGGCGCGCTCGCCAATGCGCTGCCCTTACCGGGCGGGCTCGGCGGGGTGGAGGGCGGCACGATCGGCGCGTTCCTCGCCTTCGGCACGCCCGCCAGCCTTGCGATCCTGGCGGTCCTCTCCTATCGCCTCATCTCGTTCTGGCTTCCGACGGTCCCGGGTGGGGCCGCGTATCTGCAACTGCGCCGCACCGTCGGAAAATGGAGGGTCGAGACCGAGGGGGCGGATCTCCCGGCCAGCCGTTCCTGACGGCCGACCGCGGCTTCGATAGGCCGTTCGGACATTCGGCCAGCGCTCCGCCCGCGCTTTACGCGCGGGGGGCTCCCGGCCGATTGGGTTTCAGATGTCAGCACCGCGGATCGCGCGCAGGACCGGCGCCTCGCACCTGAGGCGCTACCTGCCGCATGCCGTGATCGCCACGGCGTTCGTGACGCTGCTGCCCGGGCTCGCACTGTGGGAGCTGGCGCCGTCGGGCCGCCTCTCGGTGGTGCTCCTGACGCTGCCGCTGGCCATGGCGCTGTCGGTCGCCGCCGCGAGTACAGCCTCAGCGATCTGGACGCGGCGGCCTGGATCTCGCGACGTCGTGTTCGCCGACCTGATGCTGTGGGGCTTCCTGCGCCGGCTGCGGACCGAGCGGCGGCTGAGCGACGCGCACGAGGTCCTCGGACCGGACCCGCACGAGCTCGACGCCGATGCCAGGGTCGACGCGCTCGCGCGCTTGAGCGGGCTGCTCGAGGCGCGGGACGCCTACACGCACGGGCACTCCGCTCGCGTCACGCGGCACGCCGAGCAGATCGCCCGCGCCATGCACCTCCCGGCGATCGAGATCGCGAGGGTGCGCACCGCCGCCGCTCTGCACGACATCGGCAAGCTGCACACCCCGCGCGACGTCCTCAACAAGCCGGGCCGACTGACCGACGAGGAGTTCGCGGTCATCAAGCGCCACCCCGTGGACGGCGCGGAGCTGATCTCGGCGGTGGGCGATCGCGAGATCACCATGATGGTCAGGCACCACCACGAGCGCCTCGACGGCGCCGGCTATCCGGACGGCCTCGCCGGAGAGTCGATCCCGCTGGGCGCGAGGATCATCGCGGTGGCCGACACGTTCGACGCGATGACGTCGTGCCGCTCCTACCGGAGGGCGACGAGCCATCGCAGGGCGCTCGTCGTGCTCGCCGGCGAGGCGGGCGCCCAGCTCGACGCGGGCGCGGTCTCCGCCTTCCTCGGCTACTACTCGGGCCGGCGCTCGGCGGCATGGTCCGCGCTCGTCACGGCCGCACCCCAGCGGTTCCTCGCCTGGCTCGGCGGCGCGTCGCAGGGGGTGGCCGCATCGCTGGCGCTGTCGCTCCCGGCGATCGGGACCGCGGCGCTGCTCGCGGCCACCCCGGCGGCCTCCTCGCTCGCGGATCAGCGCGTGGCGCCGCGGCCTGTGGGCCAGGGCACGACTCGGCTGGTCGCGCTCAAGACGCCGGCGGCCGCGGTCTCGCGCGCACCCGCCGGACGTGCACCGTCGTCCGCGGCGACGCGCCCGGCACCCGCGCTCCACCGTCGCCCGCGCGCCGTCACGCCGCGCACGCCGCGCACGCCGCGCACGCCGCGGCGATCACGGCCGGTGGGCCCGCGCGCGCAGCCGGGCCCAGCTCCCGTCGCCGCGGAGAGCATCCCCGCGCGAGACGCGCCGTCCGGCTCCGGGGAGGCGCACCACGGAGCCGGTGTGCCCACCCCCGGCGCGACTCCCACGCCCGTCCCGGTCCACGCGGAGATCCCGCCCGCCGAGGTCCCTCCCGTCGGGGTCCCAAAGCTCGAGGTTCCCTCCGTCGAGGTTCCGCCGGTCAGCCTCCCGCCGGTGAGCCTCCCGCCGGTGAACCTGCCTCATCTCCCGGACGTGCCCGCCGTGGATCTCGGGCCGGTGCACGTCGGCGGCGTCCACCTCCCGGGCTGACGCCGGGAGCGCGGTCTACCGGTAGCGCCGCGGCAGCCGCACCGGCGAGAACGCACGAGCGGCCGCGCCGGCGAACACGCGCGGTTCGAGCCGTGCGACCAGCGCGCGCAGCTCGTCGCGCTCCGCTGGCGTCGCGGAGCGGCCGCGGCGCGCGAGCTCGGCCAGACGCCGCCGTTCGGCGGGGGCGAGGTTCTGCAGATGGCGGCGAGCGACGAGGGCGAGTTGCCCGATGGCCAGCAGCCGGAAGAACGGCATCCGCCGCACGAGTCTGAACATGACCGGAGGGCTACCCAGGTTCCGCGGGAGCGATGCGGCGCGACTCTCGGCGGAATCTCAGCTTCGTCGGCGATCCTTGCTTCTGGCAGCGCCCCCTGCTGTCTGTTCGCCCAAGGAGGAAGCTTCAATGAAGACCAAGCGCATTGTCATCGCCACGGCAGCGGTCGCCGCGGTGGCGGCCGGCTCCGCCGGCGCGATCGCCGCGACGCAGGACGACGGCACGAAGACCGAGCAGGCGGTGCTCGACAGCGCCGCCAAGAAGCTCAACGTCTCGCCGACCGATCTCCGCGACGCGCTCGGCTCGGCCGAGGACGCCCAGATCGACCAGGCCGTCAAGGACGGCAAGCTCACCCAGCAGCAGGCCGATGCGATGAAGGCGCGGCGCAAGCAGGATGGCCGCGTGCTCGGCATCGGACGCCACGGCGGTCCCGGCGACGGGCACGGCCCGGGCGGCGGGCCGGGTGCCCTGCTCGACCCCGCGGCGAAGGCGCTGGGGCTCACCACTCCCGAGCTGATGACCCAGCTGCGCGCGGGCAAGAGCCTCGCCGATGTCGCCAAGGCGCAGAACAAGGACCTCGCCGACGTCAAGGCCGCGGTGAAGAAGGCCGCGACGATCAGCTCGATGCGGCCGTCAAGGCGGGCAAGCTCACCGACGCGGAGCGCAAGCAGGAGCTCGCCGAGCTCAACCAGCACATCGGCCGCCTCGGCGACGCGCGCGGCGGGCCTTGGGGCCCGGGCGGCGCCCGGCACCGCGGCTTCGACGGACCTGACGGCCCCGGGCCCGGCAGCCCGCGCTTCCCCTGACGGATCGTTGACTAGGTCGGGGTGAGGGCTCGGCAGCGCCGCGAGACACCGTCGCGGTAGCCGAGCAGCCACGCGTCACGGCGCTCCTCCGGGGTGCCGTGATGTGCGGCGTTGTAGTAGTCGAAGTCCCCGACCGCGAGCGCGGTGGAGATCGCCTCCTGCACGTCGCCTGGCTGCAGTCGGCCCTCCTGGTAGACGGCGCGCGCCAGCGGGAACACTGCTCGCATGCCACTCGACGAGGACGACCTGCCCGGCACGCTCAAGCGGTCGCCGAAGAAGGCACAGCGGACCTACGCGGAGACCCTCGACTCCGCGGAGGAGACCTACGACGGCGACGAGGCGCGCGCGCATCGCACCGCGTGGGCGGCGGTCAAGTACTCCTTCGAGAAGAAGGGCGACCACTGGGAGGCCAAGGACGAGAAGGGCCCGTCAGATCCCCAGTCCAAGCAGTCGGGCGCGCAGGCGCGCGACCATCCGAAGCAGACCTACGGCGGCGTCGACGTCGAGGGCAACACGCGCGCGGAGCTCTACGAGCGCGCGCGCAGGGCGGGCGTCAAGGGCGCCTCGCGGATGAACAAGCACGAGCTCGCCGAGGCGATCTCGCGGCGCGGCGGCTAGCCGGGCGGTCCTGTCTCGCGGCTCCCGCGCCGCGTGCGGGCCGCCCTGTCCTCGGGCTGGAAGCGCGTGGCGATCGTCAGCAGCAGGTGCACGACGCCGAGCACGATGAAGAAGGCGGTCGCGGTGCCGTCCTTGGAGAACCCGAACAGGAACGGCGACGCGATCAGGACGGCCGCGAGCACGAAGTCCAGCACGGCGTGGGCGGACACGGGGATCGAGTTGATCAGGCCCGTGCGCCACGCGGTGGTCGCGGCGATCAGGAGCACGACGACCCCGAGCACGATCGACACCGCCTTGGCCGTTCCGCTGTCGAAGGTGAACAGGAACGGCGCCGCGATGAACAGCGCGGCGGCGAGGTACTCGACCACGCCGTGGACGAACGCGGGTATGGGCCCCTGTCGAAGCATCGCCGCGCAGGCTAGCCGAAGAAGACTTCGGCGGTCTCGAAGAACGCCGGATCGAGCAGCTTGGGCTCCGCGAGCGCCTCGTCCAGAGCGATGAGCACGATCTCCGTACCGCGCAGCGCGACCATCTTCCCGAAGTCTCCGGCCGTGACCGCGTCGACCGCCGCGACCCCGAAGCGCGTGCCGAGCACGCGATCGTAGGCCAGCGGGGTGCCGCCGCGCTGGACGTGGCCGAGGATCGTCATGCGGGTCTCGTGGCCCGTGCGCTCCTCGATCTCGCGCTCGAGCTGCACGGCGACGCCCCCGAGCCGCGCGTGGCCGAACGCGTCCGTGGCACCGCCGTAGGTCCCTCCGGCCGCACCGTCCTTGGACACCGCGCCCTCGGCGACCACGACGATCGAGAACGTGCGCCCGCTCGCCTGCCGGCGGCGCAGGCGCTCGCAGATCTCGTCGAGGTCGTAGGGCCGCTCGGGCACCAGCACCACGTCGGCCCCCCCGGCGAGGCCGGAGTAGGCCGCGATCCAGCCGGCGTGGCGGCCCATCACCTCGACGACGATGACGCGGTTGTGGGACTCCGCCGTCGTGTGCAGGCGGTCGATCGCGTCCGTGGCGATCTGGACCGCGGTCTGGAAGCCGAAGGTGAAGTCGGTGCCCGCGAGGTCGTTGTCGATCGTCTTGGGGACGCCGACGACGTTGATCCCATCGTCGGTCAGGCGCTTCGCCACCCCGAGCGTGTCCTCGCCGCCGATCGGGATCAGCGCGTCGATGCGGTGCTCCTCCAGCGTGGCACGCACCTTGTCGAGCCCGTCCTCCTGCTTGTAGGGGTTCGTGCGCGACGTGCCGAGGATGGTGCCGCCGCGGTGGAGGATCCCCCGCGTCGTCTCGTTGGTCAGCTCGACCGCGTCGCCGGAGAGCACGCCGGCCCAGCCGTAGCGGAACCCGACGAGATCGTGGCCCTGACGGTTGATGCCCTTGCGGACGATCGCGCGGATCACGGCGTTGAGCCCGGGGCAGTCGCCCCCTCCGGTCAGCAGCCCGATCCGCATGGCCGCGGAATCTACGCGGTGGCGCGGAGCGAAGAGATCCTCACCTCGTCGCGCGGGCCCTGCGCCGCGCGACGGGGCGGCCCGCCAGGCCACTAGGAGGGTGGTAAGGTGGGTGTTTGAGGGTTTAAGTACACCCCCTAAGAAGTTCAAGCGGCACGTGTT
>JBBQEV010000105.1:0-10671 GCA_038321325.1 Solirubrobacterales bacterium | reverse complement strand
GGTTCGCGGGCCCGGCGGCCTACCAAGCCGACCTCGCCACTACGCGCGAACTCGACCCCGGAGTCCTCACGTTCGCTCAGTGCCGGCGCCGCTCAGGCGCCGGGCAGCCCACTCACTGGCCGCGGCCCGACCGCACCACCTTCTTCTTCGCCGCGGCGACCGTCACGAGCTCGCGTGACGACTGGGCGCCCAAGCACGCCGCCGTCTGGGACAAGCGCGCCCGGTAGAGCTTCGTGCTCGTCACCTTGAACTTCGATGACTGGAAGCTCCCCCTGGCGCTGGTCTTGACCGTCTGGAACGTCGTGAAGGTTCCGCTCTTCTGCGCACGCCGCTGGAGCAGGACCGACTGGCCCGCTTGGCACGCCGCGGGGCTGGCGAACGCCTCGACGACCCCCTTCAGCTGCACGGAGCGGTTGCGCTTGACCTTGTTGCTCGATGCGTCGAGGTCGACCGTCCGGCCCGCCAGGACGGTCGCCGCGCTCCCGCCGCCCGGCCCCGTCGCCCCGGGTGCCCCGGGCGCTCCCGCCGCCCCGGGCGCTCCCGCCGCCCCGGGCGTGCCCGCTGCGCCGGCGGGCCCCGCCGGCGGACCGGGTACCGGCGGGACGACCGCGTTGCGGTCGCTGCGGAAGATGTACATCCGCCCCTGGTCCACCACGGCAGGGGTAGCCCCGGCCGCCGGGAGGTCGTACCGCACCGAGGGCACGGCGAAGTCGAGGAACCCGTCGCCGTTGAGGTCGCCCAGCGGCATGACTCGGCTGCCGAAGCCGCTCTCGGGCTGCGCGTCGGGGTCCGCGATCGTCTGCAGCGCCCGCTCGTTGACCGGGCTGTAGAAGCTCACGTCGAAGTTCGTGTCTTCCTTTGCTGGGGTCTGGACCGCCGAGAACTGCCCGGCCAGCACCTCGTTGCCGGGCGCCGAGGCGACGAGGTTGCCCACGCCCTCCGTGGGGTTGGCGAATCGCCCGTAGGTGTTCGGCGTCGGATCGTCGATCACCGCGAAGTTGATGAAGTTGGCCTTGTAGTTGCCGCTGAACACGTACCCCCGACCGGACTGCGCTTTTCCGGCGACGGTCTGGAATCCGGCGATGATGACGTCCGGCAGCGCCGAGTCGCCGAGGTCGCCGAGCGCGAACTGCTGGCCCGTGGTGAAGCCGAACAGCGCGTTGGCCACCGGCTCGGGATCGTTGTAGGTGTACAGGACCGCGCCGGTGGCGCCGTCGATGAGGAACGCGACGCCCGTCTCGAAGAAGGCGGGGTCGGGATTGAAGATCGGGGTGTCGGCGCGGTGCGACGCCACGATGTAGTCCGGCTTCCCGTCGGGGACGATCGTGCTGGACGTGTCCAGGCACTGCGCGCCGACGGCGACGGCCGGGAAGGTGCCGCCGGTCCGGCAGGTCCCGACGTCACCCACCGGCATCTGGGCGTGGCCGAAGATCTCGCTGCGCTTGGACGCGAACGGGTCGTCGGCCTGCGCCGCGAGGTTCTTGAGGATCTTCGGAGGCGTCTGGCCGGCGCCGGTGCCGTCGAGGATCACCGACGGATCAGATCCCGCGATCTCCTCGCCGCGGTAGGTGTAGGCGCGGCCCGCGGCGATGCAGATGCCCGTGAGGGCCTTGGCGCACTGGGACGCCGGGTTCGCCGTCGAGCTGTTCTCGGGGAAGTTGTTCGATCCGATCACCACGTCGGGTACGCCGCCGCCGTCGACGTCGCCGATGCGCACCGCCTGGGGAATCGCGGTCGTCGAGGGGCAGTCGCCCACTCCGGCGTTGCCGGCACACGGCGGCAGGCCTCGCGGCGAGGTCGCCGTCCGCCCGAACCCGCCTCGGGCGGCCGGCACCGTCGAGCCGGTCACCGGGGGCAGCTCGGCCGCGCGGGCCGCGATCAGCGCCCGGTCCGCAGGTGGCATGTCGATGCGCTTGAGGACGGCGAGGGTCCTGCCGTCGAGGACGTAGACGCGCCCGACGTCGGTCACTCCGCCGACGTCCACGCCGCCGTCGCCGAGGAGGATCTCGCCCGCGCCGTCCGGAGGGCCGACCGTCGCGCTGGCGCACGTCGGGCCCGGCTGGGCCGGATTGGGCGCCGGAGCGTTCGCGCAGCTGCCGATGTCGTTCATCCGGCCGATGAAGCCGTCTTGTCCCGACCTCCCGCCGAGGCCGCCCCCGTCGGGGGTGTTGACCGAGCGCAGGACCTGACCGGTGGCGCCGCTGAACTCCCAGATGATGCCGTCGCCGTTGAGGCTGCCCACGTCCTGGGCCTGGACGAAGTCCTCCCTGCCGTCGGCGTTGACGTCGCCGATCGGCGCGCCGAGGTTGCCGAACCCTCCGGTGTTTTGGGGAAGCGGGGAGTCGACCCGCTGGACCTGATAGCCCGGCGGCAGGCCTGGAGCGGTCGATTGGGCATGAGCGGCTCCCGCTGCTGCGAGGGGCAGTAGGACGCCCCCCAATAGGACGCCGACCGAACGAGACCTGAACTGATGCACCGCACGCTCCTTCTCGGAATGGGTCCGATCACGTGCCTGTGCACCGCGCCGGACGGCCAACCTACCGGATCGTCGTCGGGGGAGAGTAGGTGCGCTGCGCATCTACTTGATTCTGGCGCATCACGCGTGCCGGTGGCGAGGCGGCGCCCGCGCGCTGGTAGCCTGCTGCACGTGAGAATCGCCTTGGCACCGTCCCCGGAGCGGTCCCGGCGCATCGGCGCTCGCGGCACGGGCGCGCTCTGCGCGCTCGTGCTGCTGGCCGTGGCCGCCTTCGCGCTCCCGGCGCCTGCACCGGCCGGCCAGTCGTCGCAGGCCACCTCGGCGGTCGTCGCTCCGCTGGCCGCCGGCGTGTTTCACACCTGCGCGGTGACCGACAACGCCAGCGTGCGCTGCTGGGGCTACAGCGGGGACGGCCAGGTGGGTTACGGCAACCGGGACATCATCGGCGACGACGAGACCCCAGGCTCGGTCGGGCCGGTCGACGTCGGCACCGGCCGAACGGTCAGGACGATCGCCGCCGGCGACTTCCACACCTGCGCGCTGCTCGACGACGGGAACGTGCGCTGCTGGGGCTTCGCCTTCGAGGGCCAACTCGGGTACAGCAACCGCAACCAGATCGGCGACGACGAGCTCCCCTCCGCGGCCGGGCCGGTGAACCTCGGCGCCGGGCGGACCGCCGTGGCGCTCAGCGCCGGTGGCCGCGACACATGTGCCGTGCTCGACGACGCCACCCTGCGCTGCTGGGGCCTGGGAGACGTCGGGCAACTCGGCCTCAACAACCTCACCTCGATCGGCGACACCGAGACCCCCGGCTCGGTCAACACGGTGGACCTCGGCCCGGGTCGCACCGTGAAGGCGGTCAGTGCCGGAGGCCGCCACACCTGCGCGATCCTCGACGACTCCACCGTGCGCTGCTGGGGCAACGGCGGAAACGGCCAGCTCGGGTACGCCGACACGAACGCGGTCCAGGATCCGAGCATCTTGGGGCCCGTCGACCTCGGTGTCGGCCGCACCGCCAAGGCGATCAGCGCCGGCGACGCGCACACCTGCGCGATCCTCGACAACGGCAGCGTGCGCTGCTGGGGGTTGGGGGATACCGGACAGCTCGGCTACGCCAACACCCAACAGATCGGCGACAACGAGACCCCCGGCGCGGTCGGGCCGGTCGACCTCGGTCCCGGACGCACCGCCACGGCGATCAGCGCCGGCGAGGCCCGAACCTGCGCGGTGCTCGACAACGGCAGCGTGCGCTGCTGGGGCAAGAACGACTTCGGGCAGCTCGGCTACGGCAACAAGGACACCGTAGGCGACAACGAGACCCCGGGCTCGGTCGCGCCCGTCGCGCTGGGCACCGGACGCACCGCGGTGGCGGTCGCCGCCGGCCAGGCCCACACCTGCGCCCGCCTCGACGACGGCGACGTCCGCTGCTGGGGCAAGGGCACCGACGGCGAGCTCGGGTACTGCAGCCGGGCCACGATCGGCGACGACGAGACCCCCGCGACGGCGGGCCCCGTCGACCTGGGCGTGCCCGGGCGACCTCGCGCGTTCTGCGCGCCCAAACCGGGCCCGCCCGCCGACACGACGCCGACCGTGACCCCCCCGGCACCGACGCCCACCGCGGGACCGACGCCGACGCCGAGCGCGGTCCCGGCGAGCCCGGCCGCGCCGATCCCGGCCGTCAAGCCGGGCCCCGACCCGCTCGCGGTGCAGGCCACACGAGCGAAGGCCCTGACCGCGTGCCTCCGCGGCCCCAGGCGCGGCGCCGCCGCGCGCCGCCGGAGCTGCTTTCGCCGCTTCGGGCGCACCCCCGGACGGGTCACCGCGCTGCGTGCGCGGGCCGCGGGCAAGAACCGGATCGTGCTGACGTTCCGCGCTCCGGGCTCGGACGGCGCCAAACCGCCCGCCGCCCGCCGCTACCAGATCCGGCAGTCCCTGCGGCCGATCCGCAGCGCCCGCGCCTTCGCCCGCGCGACCCGCTTGTGCAAGGGGACCTGCAGGTTCGGGGTCACCTCGCTGCGCGACGCGGTCACCCTCACCGTCACCGACCTCAAGCGCCATCGCACCTACTACTACGCGGTCGCCGCCCGGGACAACGTCAGCGGCCGGCTCGGCCCCCGGTCGGCGACCGTCAAGGCCAAGACCCGGTAGCCGGTTCGCACCGCACGTTGGTCGGCGGGCAGCCGAGGAACGTGCGGCCAGCGGTGGTGGCGCCGAGCGCGGCGGTGACAAGCAGCGATGAGCCCGCGGTAGGATTCGCTCGTGCCCACGCTCGTGCTCGGCAGCCCGCCACCGGAGCTCGAAGCGCTCTTCGCGCGCCGGCCGTCGGCCGGGAGCCGATCGCCTCGACGAGGTGTGGGACGGCGTTCACCACGTGGTTCCCGGCCCCAGCTTCGAGCACGCCAGCGTCTCCCAGCAGCTCGCCGAGCTGCTGGGGCCACAGGCGCGCGCCGCCGGCCTCGTGCCCACGATGAGCGAGTTCAACGTGGGCGAGTCCGAGCACGACTTCCGCGTGCCCGACCGAGGGCCTCCACCGTCCGGGGGCTGCCGGAGTGTGGCACGCGACGGCCGCGCTCGTGGTGGAGATCCTCTCCCCCGGCGACGAGAGCTGGCAGAAGCTCCCGTTCTACGCCGCCCACGCCGTCGACGAGGTCCTCGTCATCGACCCTGACGAGCGCTCGGTCGCCTGGCTCGGGCTCCGTGGCGGGGAGTACCAGCCGCTCGAAAGAAGCGGACTGATCGAGCTCGGACGGGCCGAGCTGGCCGGGCGGCTCGACTGGCCGTAGGGCTCCCCCTCAGCCGGCGCCCGTCCCGATGACGAGCAGCAGGTCGCCGGCGTCCACGTGCAGGCCCGCCGCGGCGACGACCTCCTCGACCACCCCGTCGAGCTCGGCGCTCACCCCGAGCTCCATCTTCATCGCCTCGACGTTGAGCAGCAACGCGCCCTTGGCCACCCGCTCGCCCTCGGCCACCGCGACGGAGACGACGATGCCCGGCACGGGCGCCGCGACCTGGCCGGGAACCTCGGGGTCGGCCCTGCGCCGGGCGGGACCCTTGGGCTGCATGCTCTGGTCGCGGACCTTCACCGCGCGCGGCTGGCCGTTGAGCTCGAAGTAGATCGAGCGGAAGCCCTCGCTGTCGTGGTCCCCCAGCGCGAGGAAGCGGATGAACAGCGTCTTGCCGCGCTCGAGCTCCACCGCGAGCTCCTCGTCCTGGCCCAGGCCCCAGAAGAAGGCGGGCGTGGGCAGCACGCTCACGTCGCCGAACTGGCGCTGGAAGGCCGCGAAGTCAACGAATACCTTGGGGTACATCAGGTAGGAGGCGAGCTCCGCGTCGCTCACCGCGCGGCCGACCTTCTCCTCCGCCTCCTCGCGGACCGCCGCGAAGTCGACCGGCGCCAGCGTCTCGCCGGGGCGCCCCCGCAGGTGGTCGCGGCCCCGGAGCACCTTGCGCTGGAGCGCCTCGGGGAAGCCGCCGGGCGGCTGTCCGAGGTCGCCGTGGAAATAGCTGACGACCGACTCGGGGAACGCGATCTCGCGCTCCGGGTCGAGGACCGCCTCGGGGGTGAGGTCGTTGGTCACCATGAACACGGCGAGGTCGCCGACCACCTTGGAGGTCGGCGTCACCTTCACGATGTCGCCGAGCATCCGGTTGACGTCGGCGTAGGTGCGCGCGACCTCGCGCCAGCGGCCCTCGATGCCCAGCCCGCGCGCCTGCTGGCGCAGGTTCGTGTACTGCCCGCCCGGCATCTCGTGCTCGTAGACCTCCGAGGTGCCCGCGCGGATGTCGCTCTCGAACCCCGCGTAGTACCGGCGCACCACCTCCCAATAGGCGGCCGCGTCGTCGAGCGGCTCGCGCGGGAGGCCGGTGTCGCGCTCGGTGTGGCGCAGGGCCTCGACGATCGCCCCGAGGTTCGGCTGCGAGGTCAGGCCGCTCAGGGGGTCCATCGCGGCGTCGACCGCATCGACGCCGGCCTCGGCGGCCGCCAGCACGCTCGCCGCCGAGGCGCCGCTGGTGTCGTGGGTGTGGAAGTGGATCGGGATGCCGACCTCCTCGCGCAACGCCTTCACCAGGCGCCGGGCCGCCTCGGGCTTGCACAGGCCGGCCATGTCCTTGATCCCGAGGACGTGGGCCCCGGCCGCCTCGAGCTCGCGCGCGAGGTTCACGTAGTAGGCGAGGTCGTACTTCGACTTCGCAGGATCGAGGAGGTCGCCGGTGTAGCAGATGGCCGCCTCGCACAGCGCGCCGGACTCCCGCACCGCGTCGATCGCGACGCGCAGGTTCTCCACCCAGTTCAGCGCGTCGAACACGCGGAAGATGTCCACCCCGACCTCCGCGGCCCGGGCCACGAAGAAGCGCACCACGTTGTCCGGGTAGTTCGTGTAGCCCACCGCGTTGGAGGCGCGCAGCAGCATCTGGAGCGGGATGTTCGGGACCCGCTCGCGCAGCGCCGCGAGGCGATTCCACGGGTCCTCCTTCAAGAAGCGCATCGCCACGTCGAACGTGGCTCCGCCCCAGCACTCCAGCGACAGCAGCTCGGGAAGCTGTCGGGCGTACATCGGAGCGATCCGCAGCAGGTCGTACGTGCGCACGCGCGTGGCCACGAGCGACTGGTGGGCGTCGCGGAAGCTCGTGTCGGTGACCAGCAGCCGCGGCTCGTCGCGCATCCAGCGCGCGAAGCCCTCGGGGCCGAGCTCCTTCAGCCGGCCGCGCGTCCCCGGCTCCAGGCGCGAGCGGAACGGGACGTCGGGCAGCGGCGCCGGCGAGAGCGGGCCGAGGTCGCGGTGGCCGCTCACCTCGGGGTTGCCGTTGATCAACACCTCCCCTACGAAGTCGAGCAGGCGCGTGGCCCGGTCGCGCGGCCGAGCGAACTCGAACAGCTCCGGCGTGTCGTCGACGAAGCGCGTCGTGACGTCGTTGGCGCGAAAGCCCGGGTGGGCGATCAGCCGCTCGAGGAACAGCAGGTTGGTCTTGACGCCGTGGATGCGGAACTCGCGCAGCGCGCGGTCCATCCGGGCCTCCGCTTCGGCGGGGGTCGGCGCCCACGCGGTGATCTTCTCCAGCAGCGAGTCGTAGAACGGCGTCACCACCGCGCCCGCGTAGGCCGTGCCGCCGTCCAGGCGGATGCCGAAGCCGGTGGCCTCGCGGTAGGCGGTGATGCGCCCGTAGTCGGGGGCGAAGCCGTTCTCGGGATCCTCCGTCGTCACCCGGCACTGGAGGGCGTGCCCGTTCAGCCGGACGTCCGCCTGCACCGGGACGCCGCTCTCGGGCGTGCCGATCACCGCGCCGCCGGCCACGTGGATCTGCGCCTTGACCAGGTCCACGCCGGTGACCATCTCGGTCACGGTGTGCTCGACCTGGATCCGCGGGTTGACCTCGATGAAGAAGAAGCGCCCGCTGTCGGCGTCGAGCAGGAACTCCACCGTGCCCGCGTTGCGGTAGCCGGCCTCGCGGGCCAGGCGCACGGCGGCGGCGCACATCTCCTCCCGCGTGTCCGGGTCGAGCGCCGCGGCCGGGGCCCGCTCCACGACCTTCTGGTGGCGGCGCTGCACCGTGCAGTCGCGCTCGTAGAGGTGCACCACCTCGCCGGCGTCGTCGGCGATGATCTGGACCTCGATGTGGCGCGCGCGCTCGACCAGCTGCTCGAGGAAGACGTCGTCGCGGCCGAAGGCGGCGCCCGCCTCCCGGCGCGCCGCGGACACCTGCTCGACGAGCGCGGCCGGATCGGAGACCACCCGCATGCCGCGGCCGCCGCCGCCCCAGCTCGCCTTGACCATGAGCGGGAAGCCGACCTCCGCGCCGAGCCGCTCCACCTCGGCGGCGTCGTCCGGGAGCGGCCGGGTGGCCGGCATGACCGGCACCCCGACCTGTTCGGCGAGCTCGCGGGCGGACACCTTGTCGCCCAGGCGCTCCATCACCGCGACGGGCGGGCCGATCCACACCATCCCCTCGCGCTCGCAGGCGAGGGCCAGCTCGGGATCCTCGGCCAGGAACCCGTAGCCCGGGTGGATCGCGTCGACGCCCGCGTCGCGCGCGACCCGCACGATCTCCTCGATCCCGAGGTAGGCGCGCACCGGCGCCTGGCCGCGCCCGACGAGGTAGGCCTCGTCCGCCTTGAAGCGGTGGAGCGCGAAGCGATCCTCGTGGGAGTAGATCGCGACCGTCCGCAGACCGAGCTCGGTGGCGGCGCGGAAGACGCGGATCGCGATCTCGCTGCGGTTGGCCACCAGCAGCTTGCGGATCCGTCGCTCCATCGCGCGAGCGTACCTGCGCCCGAGCCACGCCGCGTGCCGTCCTCCGGTCCCGCGGGAACTCGCCGGTCCGTCGCCGGCTCAGCGGCCGCCCTGTGCGCCTAGTGCCGCGAGAACCGTCGCGCCGATCGCGGCCCACCCTTCGCCTCCGAGCCACACAACGATCCGGGCTACGATCGCACCCGCGCGAAGCGTGACTTCGCCGTGGCGCGGAGAACTCGCGAGGTGCCCAGGAAGCGCGCGGTGAACTTCAGCGACTTGACCCCCCGGAAGCGGCGGGCGTTTGCGAAGGTCACGCGCACGGAGTACGTGCAGTCCTTGCGCAGCGTCACGCGGCGCGTCGACAGCGTCACCGCCCTCTGCTTGACCTGGACCGACACACGGCCCTTGCACCCGACCGACTTCGCGATCCCGCTCGGCAACGACAGCCGTCCCGAGATGACGAACCGGAACGAGGCGCGCAAGTCGGCGGACGGCGTCACGCGGGCGCTCAGCACGCCGCGGCGGCGCGCGGGCGACGTCGGCGCGGGAGGCTTCGGCGCAGGCGAACCTCCAGGCGGCGACGGCGGAGGGGACACTCCCGGGGTGGTGGCCGGGGTGGTCGCCGGCGTCTCGGTCACGGAGGGCGGCGGGCGGAGGCCGATGCGGGTCGAGAAGAGGTCGGCGGGGCCGCCAGTGCGCGTGTCGCCCCAGGCCGCGACCGCGCCGGTGGTGCGCGACGCGAGTCCGGTGACGGTGTCGTAGTCGCGGGTCTGGAAGCCGTTGGGTGGCGCTCCGGGGGGCCGGACGGCGAACAGCTTCGTCCCGTCGAAGCTCCGGTCGCTGATGCGCGTGTTGGGCCCGAACGACCCGGGCGTGGCGTTCGTCGCGCTCGAGGGCGACGCGCCGACGGCGACGCTCCTGCTCCTGTGGCGTCGCGAGGAGGACCGAGAGCTCGTCCGCACCTTCGTCTCGGTCGCCCGGGAGGTCGCCGGCGCGCGCGATCGCTGCTGATGACCGCCGCGCCGGGGGCGCCTAGCGGCCCTGGACGACTGATGACTTGACATGACACTGCGGTGTCAGGCATAACCTCTAGGTGTGGGCATCACTGTCAAGAAAGTCGCGGAGCGCGTCGGCATGCCGAGCCGCACCGTCCGGTACTACGACCACATCGGCCTCGTCCGCGCCGACGAGCGCAGCCCCTCGGGCTACCGGCTCTACGGCGCCGAGGAGGAGGGCCGCCTGCACTTCATCCTGCGGGCCAAGCGGCTCGGCTTCTCGCTCGACGAGATCCGCGGCCTGATGGCCGCGGCCGAGAACGGCTGCGGCTCCACGGTGCCCGAGCTCGCGCGGCTGCTGGAGAACAAGGTGGAGGAGATCGACGTGAAGATCGCCGAGCTCACCACCTTCCGCGACCGCCTGATCGAGTACCGCGCCGGCAAGACCCTCTCCGGGCACTCCTGCTGCGGCGAGGGCGGGTTCTGCAACTGCCTCGACGATGTCCCAGATCCGTGACCCCAACGAACCACGAGGACCCTTCATGCCCTGCCAGTGCGGAACCACCACGACCGTCGCCGCCGACGGCGACACCATCGACAGCGAATGCGGATGCGCCACCGGGTCGACGTCGGAATCGACCTGCGGGTGCGGCGGCGGCGCTCCGTCCGCGTCCGACCAGGGAACGAGCCTCGAGCGGGTCGTGATGGAGCTCGACAAGCGCGTGCGCCGGCTGGAGTCCAGCCGCTGACGGCGCGCTTCGCGCGACGCCGGCGTGGGGGGGGGGGGGGCCCCCCCGGGGGTGCCCCCCCACCCGGAGGCGGCCGGGCGGCCCCCCCCCCCCGCCTTGGCGGTGGGGGCGCCCGGGCCCAATCGTGTGGTTGTTTGAACTTCGCGGGTCTTGCCCCCCCCCCACGCCGGCGTCGCGCGAAGCGCGCCGTCAGCGGCTGGACTCCAGCCGGCGCACGCGCT
>JBBQEV010000104.1:0-10874 GCA_038321325.1 Solirubrobacterales bacterium | reverse complement strand
CAGACCGGTGCGCGCGCTCGGCACGAGGCGGACCCGTGACGGCAGGAGGGGCACGACGAGGCGGCGCAGGTACTCCTGGTTGGCCTTCAGCGCGAGGGTCCGCGCCGGATCCCAGCGCAGGCCGTACCCCTTGCGCACGCGGGCCGGCAGCAGCCCGACGGTCAGCTGGTTGACCGCCTCGCGCAGCGGCCGGGCCATCAGCGGGACAGGGACCTCGAGGACGATCCGACGGCCGAGCTCACGGGCGGCGCCGGTGACCCACAGGCACGCGGTCGTCGCCGCGATGTACGCGTCGAACGCCCGAGCGAACGAGCTGTCCGCCGAGGCTTTGAAGGCCAGCACGCCCGACCGACCGGTTCGCGGCTGCCGGCTTCTAAGTGCTCCGATTCCGAAGTTCCGTGGCCGTATCCGAGCGCCTCGCCGGGTCCTGCCGCCCGGCGACGGCCCCGCAAGTACGCCCAGTACGAGCAAGACCGTCGCCGAACGCCATGACGCGACGATCCATCCCGGATCCGGCGACGGAACGTACGAATCGCAGCACTAAGGTCTAGTCGATGCCTCCCCGCCGCGCGAACCTCAATGGTGCGAAGTGATCGACTGGACCGTCGCCCGCCGCGTCGGGGGCCTGGCGCTCGGCGACGAGCCCGAGCCGCAGCTGCTCCCCGGTGACCTCATCGCGCTGGCCGAGGACGCCGAGCACCGCATCCGGGCCTACACGGGCTTCGCGCCCGCGGCGCCGATCCCGCCGCCGGAGACCGTCGGGCGCACGGCGTGGCTCGAGGCGAACCTCCTGTCGATGGGGCGGATGCTCGACCCCGTCACCGACGGATTCGGCGAGAGCCTCGGCCCGCTCTCGGGGCCGGTGCGCTCCGTAGCGGGCGCGGCGCTCGGCGCGCAGGTCGGCGGGCTCGGGGGGGTGCTCGGACGCCGGGTGCTCGGGCAGTACGACCTCGCGCTGCTCGACGGCGACGTCACCCCGCGCTTGCTGTTCGTCGAGCCGAACCTCCGCGAGGCGGCCGAGGAGCTCGCCGTCGACCCGTCCGCGCTCCTGGCCTGGGTCTGCTTCCACGAGGTCACCCACGCCCTGCAGTTCGGCGGGGTGCCCTGGCTGCGCCCGCATCTCGGGGGGCTGCTCGAGGAGCTCCTCGCGGACCTCGGGACGGACTTCGACCTGCGCGAGCTGCTCACGCTGCCGAGCGCCGACGATCTCAAGGCGTTCGCCGGGGCCCTGCGCTCCGGAGAGCTCGTCCGGCTCGTCGGCGGGCCGGAGAAGCAGGCGACGCTCGACCGGGTGCAGGCGACGATGGCGCTCATCGAGGGCCACGCGGAGCACGTGATGGACGCCGTCGGCGCCGACGCGATCGAGGACCTGCCGGCCCTGCGTGCCGCGCTCGACCGGCGGCGGGAGAATCGGCCCGGGGCGTTCGCGTGGCTCGAGAAGCTGCTCGGGCTCGAGCTCAAGCTGCGTCAGTACACGCTGGGCAAGGCGTTCTGCGACGAGGTCGTGGAGCGCGCGGGCGTCGCGGCGCTGCACGTCGCCTTCGCGTCGCCCGAGCGCGCGCCGTCGCTCGCCGAGCTCGAGGATCCCGCGGGCTGGCTGGAGCGGACCGCCGCCTGACGGGAACGCCCGTGCGGGCTCAGCCTGCGCCGCGGGGAGCGCTCTCCTGCCGGGACATGCTGCGGTACAGGAGCACCAAGGCGACGTCGCCGGCCACCAGGCCGCCGAGGTAGAGGTAGGTCATGACGTTGGCCGAGTCGAAGTCGTCCCACGCGCGGGCGGCGCCGACGAGCAGCAGCACCGTGGCGACGAGGAACGTCTGCACGATGAGCCTCCAGGCGCTCCAGCGGGGGTCGCGCGAGAGCAGCACGGCGCCTACGCCCACTTGCGCCGTGAACGCGCCGAGCACGCGCGACGTCAGCGGCGTGAGCTGCCACGGCCAGACGTCGATCGCGGTCTGCGGCGCCAGGAAGAACACGGCGGAGGCCACCGCCGCCCCGATCGCGCCCCCCAGCGCCATGGCGCGGACCGGTGCGGGAACGATCGCCTCCCCCGGCTCCGGCGCGCCGGAGTCCGTGCGGCGGTTGGCCCACCAGAGCCCCAGCACGACGAACGGCGAGACGACGTAGACGCCGACCCAGGCGTAGAAGACGATCGCGCCGATCAGCGGCGCGTCGCCGTGGTTGAAGCGGTCCCAGTGCAGGAGCGTCGCGATGAGCATCAGCGTCGCGAAGAACCCCGCGCCGAAGATGCCGGCCGAGGACGGGTGGAACTGCCGCGCGAGGAACGTGCGCAGGAAGAAGTACGCGCCGGCGCCGTAGCCCGCCCCGAGGAAGATCGGCGTGAGGTCGGGCTTGATCGTCCACGACCACGCGTCGGCCGTGCGGCCGGGCAGCCCCCAGAGGATCACCAGCGCCGGGACCAGGATGAGGAACACCGCGAGGCTGACCCAGTGCGTCGCCGGGAGGATGCGTCCGTCCCGGTCCCCGGTGGTCGACGTCGTGTCCATGGGTCGAGCTGACCCTATCCCGGCGCCCGCGGCCGGGCAAGCGCCGTTCTGCTCCTCCGAGACGATCAGCGGTCGCGTTCGAGCTGACGCTTCTCGCGCCGCTCGCGCCAGCTCAGCTTCGGGCCGCGTCGGACGTTCGTGCCGCCCATGATCGAGATGAGCTTCAGGCGCACGACGGGACCGTCGTGGTCTTCGGCCTCCGGCGAACTGCGTTCGATCTCGTTGCCCCCGAGGATGCCGACGTCGGAGATCTCGACGCGGAGGTCCTCCGGCACGTACACTTCCGCGCCGCCCATGAACGAGAAGACGGTGATCTCGACGTCGTCGCCGGCGAGCTCGGCGTCGTTGAGGTCGATCTCCGAGCCGCCCATGACGTTGAGCACGGTGCAGCGTCGCGCGACCCGCCAGCGGCCTGATCGCGTGGCGCCGCCCATGGTCGAGACGACCCAGCGCGCGCCGCCCTCGCCGGGCCGGACGACGACCCCGCCGGCGGTCTCGCGCCGCGCCAGCGGCCCGCGCTCGTCCACGTCGCGCAGCAGCGCGTCGAGCTCCCCGCGCGTTCGGGCCTCGAGGGCGAGCTGCACGCGCTCGTCGAGCTCGTCCACCGTGAGGCGGCCGTCGCCGCCGGCGCCACGGAGGCGCTCGGCGACGCGCTCGCGGTCCGCGTCGGACGCCCGCTGCTCGCTCATCGGCGCAGCCTAGACCATCGCTTTTCGCCGTCTCCGGCGACGACGACGTAACCGATCGCCCGGACGGGTTTACAAACAGGTGTTCGTAGGTATACTTCCGAACAACCTTAGATCTAACAACTGCCCGTGAGGAGACACGCGATGGCCACGAACGACGCCACGAAGACCACGAAGCCCGCCACCAAGCGCGCGGCCCCCAAGACCGCACGCAAGCCCGCCGCCAAGCGGACCACGACGAGGTCCGCGACGGCGAAGCCGGCCGCCAAGCGCACCGCGACGCGGTCCACGACGGCCCGCAAGTCGCCCGACGAGAAGGCGGCCACCGCGCGGCGCTCGGCCACGCGCCAGAAGAACGCCGCCGTGCGTGAGGCCCAGTCGGCCGCCAACCACGCCGAGAAGGCCGCCGACTCGACGGTCGACATCGTCGCGGTCTACGCCGAGAAGGCCGTGCTGATCCCCGTCGGCGCCGCCCTCGTCGCTCGCGACTCGGTCGTCGCGACCGCCACCGACGTCCGCGACTACGTCCAGAAGACCTCGGTCGACAAGGAGCTCAAGCGCTTCGAGAAGCGCGGCACCCGCGCGCGCAAGGACATCGAGCGTGAGGTCAAGAAGGCCCGCACCAAGGCCGAGCGCCGGCTGCGCACGCGCCGTCGCGGCGTCGAGCGCCAGGTCGCGGGCGTCGCCAAGCCCGTGCGCTCCTTCCGTGCCGACCTCGACCGCTCCGCCGCCACGCTCTACGACGACGTGACGACCCTGACCAAGGACGTTGCGACGCAGACCACCCGTGTCACCTCCTCGGCTCAGCGCGCCGCCAGCGACGTGGTCGAGCGCGTCACCTCGATCGCCTAGGCGCCGCTCCCCGCAGCGCAGGACCCTCCGGCCCGCTCCCCGAGCGGGCCGGAGCCGTTCCCCGCCCGGGCGACGACCATCCCCTCCCGCAGGGGAGAGCCTGCAACACTGCGCCCATGCCGTCGAACGAGCAGATCCTCAGAGCCCTCGAGGCCGTCATCGACCCCGAGATCCGCAAGAACGTCGTGGAGCTCGGCATGGTGCGTTCGATCGAGGTCAAGGCCGCCGGCGTCGTCGACGTGATGATCTCGCTGACCACCCCGGCCTGCCCGATCCGCGAGCACTTCGTCGACGCGGTCACCACCTCGGTCTCGGCCCTGGCCGGCGTCACGGAGGTCAACGTGGCCTTCGACGTGCTCAGCGCCGAGGAGAAGATGAAGCTTCAGCAGCGGCTTGGCGGCACGGTGCTCCCGGACGGGTCGCTGGCCGCCGTGACGAACGTGATCTGCGTCGGCTCGGGCAAGGGCGGCGTCGGCAAGTCGACGCTCACGGCGAACCTCGCGGCCGCGCTCGCGACCGAGGGCAAGAAGGTCGGGATCCTCGACGCCGACGTATGGGGCTACTCGATCCCGCGGATGTACGGCCTCGGCGCCACCCGGCCCCCCGTCTCCCCGGAGCGCAAGATCCTGCCCATCGAGTCCTTCGGGGTAAAGGTGATGTCGATCGGCTTCTTCGTGGAGGAGGACGCGGCGGTCGTGTGGCGCGGGCCGATGCTCCACAAGGCGCTGACGCAGTTCCTCCAGGACGTCGACTGGGGCGAGCTCGACTACCTGCTCGTCGACCTCCCGCCCGGGACGGGCGACGTCTCGATGACGCTGGCCCAGCTGCTGCCCCAGGCGCGCTTCCTGATCGTCACCACGCCGCAGGACACCGCGCAGAAGGTGGCGCGCCGCGCCGCCGAGATGGCGCACAAGGTCAACCTCGAGGTGATCGCGGTCGTCGAGAACATGGCGGGCTTCACCACGCCGTCGGGGGAGCGCTTCGCGATCTTCGGCGAGGGCGGCGGCGAGGCGCTGGCGACCGAGCTCGACGTCCCGCTGATCGGGAAGGTCCCGATCACGATGCCGCTGCGTGCGCAGGCCGACGCCGGCCGGCCGCTCGTGTTCGAGGACCCCGACGACCCGGCCGCCCAGGCGATCCGCCGCGCCGCCCGGGGGCTCGTCGCGCTCACGCCGAGCGCGCTGCCGATGCTGCAGGCCGTCGCGCCCGAGCCGCCGGTGCTCAAGATCATCAAGCCCGCCGGCTCGGCGCTCCCGATGGCCGGCGGCCCCGGCGCCACCGACGCCGCGATGCCCCCGGATGCCGACGACGAGCAGCGCGGCCGGCGCGCGTCCGGCTAGGCCTCGACCTCCCGCAGGCTGCCGTCCGCGACGTCGAAGACGAAGCCGCGGACCGCGCCCTTGTGCGGGATGAACGGTGACGCCTTGATGCGGGCGATGGACTGCTTGACGTCGACGTCGATGTCGTCGAAGGCCTCGGCGGCCCACTCCGGCTTGATGCCGGTCTCCGCCTGGATGTCCTGCTTGAAGGCGTCGTCGGTGAAGGTCAGCATGCCGCAGTCCGTGTGGTGGATGAGCACGATCTCCTTCGTCCCGAGCAGGCGCTGGGAGATGGCCAGCGAGCGGATGTCGCCGTCGGTGACGACGCCGCCCGCGTTGCGGATCACGTGGGCGTCGCCCTCCGCGAGGCCGAGGACCTTCGTCGGCACGAGCCGCGCGTCCATGCAGGCGAGGATGGCGATCTGCTTGCCGGGGGGCATCGGCAGCGCGCCGGTGGTGCCCCCGTCGAAGGACTCCTCGTAGGACTTGGCGTTCTTCAGCAGATCATCGGTAACGGACATTCTCGGCCTCCGTGAGGGGAATTGACCACGAGAATGTACCGAATCCGGGTGGGGATTAGGGCATTTGTGTTGCGGACTCGGCGCGGGAGGGGTCGTGGCAGGGTGACCGGGTGCCCGACGTCCTCAGGCTGCTCCCGCCGACCGCGCCGGTCGACGCGCGCGTGCGCGTCCCGGGGTCGAAGAGCATCACCAACCGCGCGCTGGTCGCCGCGGCGCTGGCGGACGGTCGCAGCGTGCTCACCGGCGCGCTGGCGGCCGACGACACGCAGGCGATGCGCGCGGTGCTGACCGGGCTCGGCGTCGCGATCGGCGCGAGCGAGGGCGGCCGGACGCTGGTGGTCGAGGGCTGCGCCGGCGCCCCGCGCGCGGCGAGCGCCCGCCTCGACGGGCGCTCGGCCGGCACCGTCGCGCGCTTCGTCGCCCCGCTGCTCGCGCTCGGAGTCGGCACGTACGTGCTCGACGGCTCGCCGCAGATGCGCGCGCGGCCCCTCGGCGCCGGCGTAGAAGCCCTCCGCGCGCTCGGGGTCGACGTCGCCTACGAGGGCGCCGACGGCCATCTGCCCGTCCGGGTGACGGGCGCACGCGGACGCCTGGGTCGTCGGGTCACCCTCCGCGCCGACGTGAGCTCCCAGTACACCAGCGGCCTGCTGCTCAGCGCGCCGTGCTTCGCCGACGGCCTCGAGCTCACCCTCGAAGGCGACGTCGTCTCGCGGCCCTACCTCGAGATGACCGCGGCGGTGATGGAGGCCTTCGGCGCGCGCGTGGCCCGCGGGGGGTCGCGCTACGCGGTCGCCGCCGGCGGCTACCGCGCCGCGGAGTACGCGATCGAGCCCGACGCCTCGGCCGCCTCCTACTTCTTCGCGGCCGCCGCGATCACCGGCGGCCGCGTGGTCGTCCCCGGCCTCGGCGCGGGGAGCCTGCAGGGCGACCTCGCCTTCGCCGGGGTGCTCGAGCGCATGGGCTGCACCGTCGACGTCGGCGCGACCGCGACCGAGGTCCGCGGCCCGCGCACGCTCACCGGCGTGGAGGTCGATCTGCGCGACCTCTCCGACACGGCGCAGACGCTCGCGGTGGTCGCCCCGTTCGCGACCTCGCCGACGCGCATCACCGGCATCGGCTTCATCCGCCACAAGGAGAGCGACCGCGTCGGCGCCGTCGCGGCCGAGTTGCGACGCGCCGGGATCGACGTGGTCGAGGAGGCCGACGGGCTGCTGATCCACCCGGGCGTGCCGCACGCGGCCCGCGTCGCGACCTACGACGATCACCGCATGGCGATGAGCTTCGCGCTGCTCGCGCTCCGCACGGAGGGCATCGAGATCGAGGACCCGGATTGCGTGAGCAAGACCTATCCGGGGTACTTCGCCGACCTCGAGGCGGCGACGGGCGTCGCTAGGTTGGCATGACAGGCGCCTGACAGGTCAGGTGTGGTTTTGAGGAAAGGGAGCGTCCGTGGAATTTCTCCGACATCAGATCCGGACGGGCTGGCGTGCCGAGGCCGCCGTCCTCGTCTGCGCTGCGCTGCTCGCGTTCGGCACGCTCGCCTCGATGGAGATGGTCCACGTCCGTGTCCTCGGCGAGGCGCTGACGGCGGGCGGCTCCCACTTCCTCCGTGACGGGCTGCTGCTCCTGCCGCTGGGCCTGGCCGCGGCCTGGTGGGGGGTGCGCCCCGGCGCCGGGCTCACGCGTGCGGCGACGAGGACCGCGACCGCCTTCGCCGTGCTGCTCGCCCCGGGGGCGGCGGCGCACACGTGGCTGCACACCGCCGACGCGGCCGGGGTGGCCCACGCGGGCGTCTCCCGGGGCACCGTCGTGCTGGGGGCCGCGCAGGAGCGCCACGGGCTCGCGAGCGCCGTGCTCCACGGGGCGACCGACGCGTTGCTCGCCCTGCCGATCGCCTTCCTGCTCTCGCTGGCCGCCGTGGCGCTCGTGCGCGCGCGCCCCGGGCGCGCGGCTCCCGCCACGGCCCCCCGCCGGTGGAGCGTGCTCGCCGCTTCGACGCTCGCGGTGGTGGCCGCCGTCGCGATCGTCCCCGTGAGCGGCGCGGCCAGCCCCGACTATCCGAAGTTCTCGATGCCGCTGAAGATCCCGCCGGTCCTCACCGGGCAGGACATCAAGATCGACATGGCCGAGACCGAGCAGCAGCTCCTGCCGGGCAGCCCGACCCGGATGTGGACCTACAACGGGACCTTCCCGGGCCCGATCATCCGCCGCCCGTCCGGCGTGCCGACGAACGTCACGTTCACCAACAGCCTCCCGGCGAGCGCGGGCAGCATGTCGGTGCACCACCACGGGACCCACTCACCCCAGCAGGACGACGGCCAGCCCGCGAGCTACCTGATCCCCCCGGGCACGAGCAAGACCTACAACTACCCGGGGGTCGAGGACGGGGCCCCGGAGCGCGCGGCACCGCAGTGGTATCACGACCATCGGGACATGGTCACCGGCCGCAACGTGTGGATGGGCCTGCTCGGCGCGTTCATCTACGACGACCCGTTCGAGGCGGCGCTCAACCTGCCGAAGGGTGCCTACGACGTGCCGCTGATGGTCACCGACCGCACGTTCGACGCGAACAACCAGATCCCGTACACGTTCGTCTCCAGCGGCACCTTCGGGGACGTCATCATCGTCAACGGCGTCCCGCAGCCCTTCTACGAGGTCGGAGATCGCCGTTACCGCTTCCGGCTCTACAACGTCTCCAACCGACGCGACTACACGTTCCGGCTGAGCAACGGCCAAGCGATGACGCAGATCGGCACCGACAGCGGCCTGCTGCCCGCGCCCGTCTCGCGCACGAGCATCCGCCTCGGGCCGGCCGAGCGCGCCGACGTCGTGATCGACTTCTCCGGTCGGCTGAACGAGAACATCGTGCTCCAGAACAGCGACGCCGATTTCGGCCCCGGGGACCGCGACGGCGAGGTGATGCAGTTCCGCGTGACCAAGGACGTCACCGACGACAGCTCTCCGGTGCCGGCCACGCTGCGGCCGGTGCCCGACATCGACCCGCCGGTGACCACGCGCGCCTGGGTGTTCGACCGCACGGACGGGAAGTGGACGATCAACGGGAAGGTCTTCGACCCCGCCCGCGTGGACGCGAAGCCCGTGCTCGGGACGACCGAGCGCTGGATCTTCCGCAATCCGTCGCCGCTGCCGCACATCGCCCACGTCCACATGGGCGACCAGAAGCTCGTCAGCCGCAACGGCCAGCCGCCCTCGCCGGGCGAGCGGGTCAAGGACTCCTGGTACCTCGCCCCGGGCGACGAGGTGGTCGTCGACATCAAGTTCACCGACTACGTCGGCAAGTTCATCTTCCACTGCCACGTCCTCGAGCACGAGGACGACTCGATGATGACCCAGTTCGAGACCGTCGCCGGCCCCGGCCCGATCACTCAGAACGGAGGCCCGATCCGCTTCCCGGGGTCGCCGCCGCCCGGCGCCGCCTCCGGCACGAACCGCACGCCGGCACGGGCGCTCTCGCGGCAGGTCAAGATCCTCTCCTCCAAGCGCCTGAGCCGGATCCTGCGCCGCGGGCTGCGCTTCGAGGCCGCGCTCCCGGTGAGCGGGGCGACCCTCCGGGCACGGCTGACCGTGCGGGGCCGCACCATCGCCGACGTCCGCCGCCGGGCGCTGTCGCGCGGCCGGGTGCGCGTGACGGTTCGGCTCGCGAGCGCCGGGCGGTCGCGCTTGCGGCGGCTGCTCACGGGGCGCCGGAGCGCCACGGCCCGGTTGACGGTGACGGCCGGCGCGGCGCCCAGGAGCGCGCGCTTCACCATCCGGCGCTGAGCGCTCGCCGATCGCGGCGACCCGTGGGCCTGACTCGCGCACGAGCGCGCGAGTCAGGCGCCCGGGCCCGCGCAGGCCGGCACGCGAGCGCGGACGGACTGCGGGAGCGCGTCGGCGTCCGGCAGCAGCCGCGCGAGGTCGCCGAGCGCCCGGGTGGCCGCGGCGGTGTCGCCCGCGCGGCCGAACCGCACGCCGTCGTCGATGCGGTCGGCCGACTCACGCGCCTCGGCGAGTGTCAACAGGTGGACGTTCCGCAGCGCCGCGGGTGGCGTCAGCTGTCCCAGCCGCTCCAGCGCCGCGCGGTAGCGGCGGGCGAAGACCGCGATGGGCCGGACGGGATCGCCCCGCTCGGCGTCGGTCCGCCCGAGCCGTTCGATCGCGCGCGCGGTCGTCGCGCAGTAGGCGTCCAGGCCGTCGAGGTAGGCGGAGGGCGCGACGGGTGACGGGGGAGCGGCCGGCGCCGCCTGATCGGCCGCGGTCGCGGCCGGCGGCTCGCGCGCGGACCTCGCCTCCGGCTCGTCGCCCGCTCCTCCTCCGCCGCAGCCGCCGACGGCCGCACACGCGAGCGCGAGCGCGGCGGCGCGACGGATGGCGATCGCCGCGGAGGGCCCCACGCGGGCGGGCTACTTGTTCTGCGCGAAGTAGTCCGCGTTGAGCTGGATGAAGCCGGTCCACTCCTCGGGGAGCTGGTCCTCGGCGAAGCACGCGTCCACCGGGCAGGCCTCGACGCAGGCGTCACAGTCGATGCACTCGTCCGGATCGATGAAGAGTTGCTTTGCGGCCTCATAGTCGGGTTCATCTGGAGTCGGGTGGATGCAGTCGACCGGGCAGACCTCGACGCACGAGTTGTCCTTTTCCCCGATGCAAGGCTCTGCGATGACGTAGGTCAAGGTGGTTTCCTTCTGGTTCGTTTGATCGCGACGCCCGCGGCTCCGGTCCTGAGCGGCGGAGGCCACATTGTACGGACCCAGCTTGCGTAGAGATCTGATGCGTAGAGATCTGATGCGTAGGCAACTCGATGGGGCCACGACGGCGGGGGTAGGGTTCGGGGCGATGATTCTGCTGACCGGAGGAACGGGGGTAGTGGGCTCGGCGCTGCTGCCGATGCTGCTTGCCGAGGGCCACGACGTGCGCTGCCTGGTCCGCGACCCACGCCGACTCGGAGCCGACCGCGTCCGCGTCCAACTCTCGCTTGCCGACCTCGGCGAC
>JBBQEV010000103.1:0-11066 GCA_038321325.1 Solirubrobacterales bacterium | reverse complement strand
GGCCGCGGTCTTGGCCGAGGGCCTCACGGCCGCGGAGGAGCGACGCTGCGTGCCGCTCGTGCTGGAGGTGCGTGCCGGCGAGCGCTACCGGGTGCAGGCCACGCCGCGCAACGGTCCGTTCTCCGGCTACAACGGAATCGTGGCGCTGCGCGGCCGGATGCTCGGCACGCCACCGGCGGTCACGGAGCTCGGTCTGGAGTACGCCGCGGCGTCGGAGAGCTACACGCCACTGGCTGAGGTCGTCGCTGCGCCGGGCGCCGAGCTCGTGCGGGTCGAGTGCCGCGTCGACGGCGACGAGTGGGCGCCGTGCTCCCCGCGAGCTGGCGGCCTGTGGGCGGGCCGCACCCTGGTCAAGCCGTTCCCGGACCGCTCTTCGTTCGCCGTCCGTGCGACCGACAGCGCCGGTCGCACCGCGACCGTGCGGGAGCGGTACATCTTCGCCATACCGACGTCGGCGGGAACGGGCGCGCCGCCGCCCCCGCCGCCGATGCGCCTCCAGCCCGCTGCGCCCCCGCTGCGAGCGCTGCCGCTGCCGCGGGCCCGCTTCACCGTCACGTCACGGGGCGCGCGCGTGCGCTCGCTGACCGCGCCTGGGCTGCCCGTCGGCGCCGCCGTCACGGTGACCTGCCGAGGCAGGGGCTGCCCGCTGCGCACGCGGCGCCGCACAAGCGCCCGCGCCGGCACGCTCGCGTTGACGCCGCTGCTGCGGCGCGCCCTCCTGCGCCCCGGCGCGCGCCTCGCCGTGGCGGTCGCGGCGCCGAGGCACAGAAGCCGCACCGTGACGTGGACGATGCGCACGCGACGCTCGCCACGACGAACGGTCTCGCCGCTGCGGTAGGGCCGAAAGGCTCACCAAGCCATCGGCTCGAGCCCGAGCTCCTCGAGCGGGCACGCTCGGAAGCTGGTGGGCGCTGCCGCACGTTCCACCTGACGGCCGCTCGGCTTCGTGTGGCGCGCAGTCGACCGGCGCCGCGACGTCGATGCGACGCAGCCGCGCCGGTCAGCTTTCCGCCGGTTCCTCGCGCACGATCGTGCACGAGGACCAGGTTCACGTGGTCGCCGAAGAGGGCGATTGTCACACTTCCACAGGCTGCCCCGTCATATGAGCATGAGGATCGCCGTCACGGGAGGGACCGGAACGATGGGGCGACCCGTCGCCGAGGCGCTCGCCGCCCGCGGTCACGAGGTTCGCGTGCTCAGCCGCCGGGCGCCCGCGCACCCGGTCGACCTGCGGACCGGCGCCGGACTGGCCGCGGCGCTCGACGGCGTCGCGGTCGTCGTCGACGCGAGCAACGGCCCGCCCGGCCGGCGTGCGGCGGCGACCCTCGTCGCCGGGTCGCGGCACCTGCTGAGCGCCGCGGCGGCGGCCGGCGTCCGCCATCACGTCTGCCTGTCGATCGTCGGCGTCGACGAGGTCTCGATCGCCTACTACCGGTTGAAGCTCGAGCAGGAGGCCGTCGTCCGGGCGGGCGCGGTTCCGTGGTCGATCGTCCGCGCGACGCAGGCCCACCCGCTCGTCGACGCGATCGTAGGCGCCTTCGCGCGCCGGAGGCTCGCGCCGCGCAGCGGCGTGCTCCTCGCGCCGGTCGATCCCGGAGACGCCGGCGAGGCCATCGCGGACGTCGCGGAGGGCACGCCGCGCCTCGGGATCGTCGAAGTCGGCGGGCCGGAGGTGCTCACCCTCTCCGAGCTTGCCGCGCAGCGCCTCGCGGGCCGCCGCGCGATCGAGCTGCCGCTGCCCCTGCCCCCGCGCCTGGGACCGGTGCTCCGCCGCGGCGGGCTCGTTCCGGCTGACCCCGAGGTCCGCGGCACGAAGACCTACGAGCGGTGGCGGGCGACGTGCCGGTGACCGCGGCGTTCGAGGCGCACCGGCCGCACCTCCTGCGGGTGGCCTACGCGACGCTCGGCAGCGTCGGCGAGGCGGAGGACGTCGTGCAGGAGGCATGGCTGCGCGCCGAGCGGCTCGAGGACCCCGGGGAGATCGCCGACCCCCGGGCCTGGCTGACGACCGTCGTCTCCCGACTCGCACTCGACGTCCTGCGCAGCGCGCGCGTCCGGCGCGAGGCCTACGTCGGCCCGTGGCTTCCCGAGCCCCTCGTCGAAGACGCTGACCCCGTCGACCGAGTGACGCTCGACGAGGAGGTGAGCATGGCGTTGCTCGTCGTGCTCGAGCGCCTGAGCCCGGCGGAGCGCACGGCGTTCGTTCTGCATGACGTCTTCGGCGTCGGCTTCGACGAGGTCGCGATGGCCGTCGGGCGCTCGCCACAGGCCGTGCGTCAGCTCGTCTCCCGCGCCCGGCGTCACGTGAAGGACGGCAGGCCCAGGACCCCGGCCGGCCGCGCGGAGCAGGCCGCACTCGTCGGCGCCTTCGCCGTCGCCTGCGTCGAAGGAGACCTGGAGGGCCTCGTGGCCGTCCTCGACCCCGAGGTCGTCTGGCGCAGCGACGGCGGCGGTGCGGTGCTCGCCTCCCGCATCCCGCAGCGCGGCGCGGCAAAGGTCGCCCGCGGGCTCATCGCGCTGGCCAGGCGGCCGGCACGCAACGGCCGGCCGGCCGACGTCAACGGGGCGCCCGGTCTCGTGCTGCGCGACGCCGACGGATTGCTGACGGTGATGGCGTTCACCGTCGACGGCGGGTGCATCACGGCGATCGACGTCATTCGCAACCCGGCGAAGCTCGGGCATGTCGCCGGCTGAGCGCACCGCCGGGCGGTCACGCCCCGAAGCGGCGCGTTCACCCGCCCCCCGCCCGCACGACCAGCGAGCGCGGGCCGCCGCGCGGCAGCCTCACGACCACGAGCAGGCGCCGCGGCTCCCGCAGGACGATCGCGCCGAGGAACGCCCCGCGGCGGGCGCGCGCGGTCCCGGCACCACGAGCGAAGCGGGCGCGCGCGAACAGCAGCTCCACGCGCGCGTCGTCGCCGAGCCGGCCGGCGCCCTCGAGCGTGAGCACGAACGCGAGGCCGTCGGCCACGCCGCCGCCCGAGGCCGGCGCGGCCGCGCCGCGGGCGAAGGCGTCGAAGCGCTCGTCGAAGCGCTCCCCCAGCTCGGGCACGAGAGCGGGCCACGCCTTGGCCACGATGCGGCCCCGCTTGCGGCGCAGCGAGCGCGACGCCTCGGCCGCCTTGTCGGCCGCGAACCCCTCCGGGAAGCCCTCGCCGGCGACCAGCGCGCGCAGCAGCTGCTCCTGGCGCTCGGCGTAGGCCCGGCGGTCAGTCGCCATCGGTCGCCTCGCGGCGGCGGCTCCCCCGCCGCGCGGCCGCGGCGATCGCGTCGAGCTCCGCCGCGAGCTCGGACTCGGTGGGGAAGTCGTCGTCACGCTCGAGCAGCAGCCCGGGCGCGTCGGTGAGCGCGAACAGCTCCTCGGCGAGCGCCAGCACCCCGGGCGCCACCGGGTCGGAGTGGGTGTCGTGGTAGACGCCGTCGCGGAGCACGCCGCCGCCGACGTGGACGTAGGCGATCCGTTCCAGCGGGAACCGCGCGAGCGCCTCGCGGGCGTCGTAGCCGTGGTTGTGCGCGTTGGCGTAGAGGTTGGAGAGGTCCAGAAGCAGCAGCGCGCCGGTGCGCTCGAGCAGCTCGCCGACGAACGCCGCCTCGTCGAGCTCGGCGCCGGGCCACTCCACGAGCGTCGCCACGTGCTCGAGCGCCAACGGAACCGGCAGGGCCTGCTGGGCGATCGTGACGTTCTCGACGAGGATCTCGAGCGCCTCGCGTGCGCGCGGGACGGGCAGGAGGTGCCCGGCCTCCTGCCCGCCGGCGCGGACGAACGCGATGTGCTCGCTGACCAGCGGCGAGTCGAGGCGCTCGGCGACCCGCGCCAGGTGCGCGAGGCGGCGCGCGTCGGGGCGCTCGGCCCCGCCGAGCGACAGGCTGATCCCGTGCGGGACCACCGCCATGCCGCGCTCGCGCGCGGCGAGCAGCCCGTCCGGGGGCCGGCGCGGGTCGACGTGCTCGGCGACCGCCTCGACGAAGCCGAGCTCGGGCCGGGCGGCGAGGCCGTCGGTCTCGGGCCGCCAGCCGATCCCCAGCCCCAGACGCGGGACCGTGACGCGGAGCGCGCTCATCCTCCACCCCCACCGCAGCCGCCTCCGCACCCGCCGCCACCGCCGCAGCCCCCGCCCCCGCCGCCGCCATCTCCACCCCAGCCGCCGCCCCCGCCGCAGCCGCCGCCGTACCCGGAGCCGCCAGAGGCCCAGGACCCCTCGCGCGGGACGCCCAGGGTCGACGCGATCGCCGGATCGGCGGTCCACAGCGCGGCGCCGCCGAACAGCGCGACGGCCATCGGGATCTCGGCGGCACGAGCAGACGTGCTCAGGGTCTTATCCTGCCGGCGCCGCTCCGCGATCAGCGCCTGCCCCCGCGCGGTCGTCCCCACCCGCCCGAGCCGGCGCCAGAGCAGGAAGGTCGCGAAGCCGACCGCGAGCACCATGACCGTGAGGTAGCCGACGGGAGCGCCGTTGCCCGCTCCCGCCTCGATCCGCGCGGCTCCGAATACGACCAGCCCGACGCCGAGCAGCGACAGCCGGCGCAGCCGCGTGATCGTCTCGTGCTTCATCAGCAGCCCCACGTCGGCCAGGCGGATGGTCAGCGCCGTCACCGCCGCGCTGTCGCGCAGGTCGCGCCGCAGCGCCGAGGTCTTGATGCCCGGGGTGCGCTCGACGGCCTGGAGCACGGCGCTCTCCAGCGCGTCGGCGCCGGAGGCCAGCCGGCCCGCGGCGACGAGCGTGCCCGGCTTGTCGCCGGCCCGCAGGACGCCGTCCTGGTGCAACTTCACCGCGACCGTCGTGATCGCGAGCTGGGGGCCTCCGTTCAGGAGCGCCAGACGCGTCTGGTCGAGCTCGGTGCGCTCGGTGCCGCTCGTTCGCGGCCCGAGCGCCTGGCGCCACCGCAGTCCGGCGAGCAGGGCCGCCGTCGCGGTCAGCCCCGCGTAGATCCATAGGAAGGTGGGGCCGCTGATGCCCCACGTGGTTGCGCTGCTGAACATGACTCACCTCTGTTCGTCGGTCGGAAGTCGGATTGGGTCGGGTCGTGGGCGTGCGCACGAGCCCGGCGGCGGACGGGCGAGATCGCACGGACCTCGGTACCGGGAGGCCGGGAGCGGGAAGCGCGGCCGTCGGGCGACGCCGGCGACGGGGGACGGCCGCTCGTCCGCACAGGCCGGGGCGGCGGCGCGACGCCGCGCCGGCGGGCATGCGGCGGCGGCCGCTGCGCCCGCCGGCGTTCCGGCCGGCACGGACAGAGAGACGACCTTGGACAGACGGCTCCCGCCGGCGGCCCGCGGGGGCGGGGGGAGCCTGAGATCGGAGAGGCCGAGCGCTCCCACGTGAGACTCACCGGCGCCGTGGTGGTGAGCCACCTCGTGACGGAGCACGAGCGCGACCTTCCGGCGCAGCGTCTCGGGGTCGTGACCGAAGTCGCGCTCCAGCGTGTCGGAGAACATCAGGATCTGGTGGCCGTAGCCGCGGTTGGCCACGGTGCCACCGATGTACATGCCGTAGGCGCCGTGCTCGTTCCCGTCGTCGGCGACCGTGACCGCGACGTTCTGCTCCAGCTCGGCCCGCACGAAACCGGGAAGCTCGTCCAGCGCCTCGCGGACGAGGCACTCGAAGCTGTCCACCGCGGCCGCCGGGCTCGGCGTGGCGATGTCGGAGCCGTGCTCGACCGCCCACAGGAGGCGATCGAACTCGGACTCGGACAGCCTCGCGATCTCGCCCTTGGGTCCCGCGGGCGGCACGGGCTCGACGTGGGCCGACATCGCCACGAAGGCCCCGCAGCCGAGCGCGCCGGCCACGACCGCGAGGCGGACGTCGCCGACCAGCACCGCGTACCAGAAGAGGTGGGCGAACGCGGCGGCCGCGACCGTCGTCCCGATCGCTCGCCGCTCCGACAGCGCCCGGCGGACCTCACGCTCGGCGCGGCGCCGTTCGCGGTCGCTGCGCACTGCCGACAAGCGAGGACGCCCGCGCTCGTCTCGCGGTCCGGCTCCCTTCGATGACGTCGAGCGATCCATGCCGCGCATGCTGGAGGTGAGCGCCGCCGGTGACTACGCCTCACGGCGGGCGTCGTTCCGACCCGGGCGCCCCGGACCCGACGTTGATCCGACGCAGATCCGACGTTACGGTGGGCCGCGTGGCGTCGCGAACCCAGGAGCTCGCGGCCGAGCTCAAGCAGGTGATCCGCGTGGCGGGGCGCGACCCCGAGGCTCTGGAGGGCAACCTGCCGGCGCTCTCGGCGCTGCACGGCGTCGCCGCGGTGGGGCCGCTCGACGAGCCCGCCAGGGTCCACTTCATCCTCCGCCGGTTCATCCCCGGCTACCTGCATCGCCTGCCCGCCGGGCGCGACTGCGGCGCGATCCGCGAGCTGCTGACCTGGGAGGACGCCGACGGCGACTGGCGCTCGCTGACCACCCGCTACCACCTCGCCTCGGCCCACCTGGTCAACGCGGCCGACGACTTCGGGCGCCGGCAGGAGCCGCGCCTGCTGCTCGAGTGCGCCCGGCGCTTCTTGGCCCTCGACCAGGAGGACCGCCTCGATGCCGGCGAGCCGCCCCCCGGCGCCGCCGCCGCGCCGCCGCAGGCGCTCTCCGACGACCCTGGGCTGAGCCCGCTGGCCCCGCTGCTGTGGAGCAAGGCCGAGCACGACCATCAGCGCCGGCTGGCCGCGATCCACGGCGGCATCTTCAGCGTCTCAAACCAGGAGGAGGTGCTCGAGCTGCTGGCGACGATCACGCAGGTCGCCCAGCACAGCCTCCACGCGGTCGACCAGACCGACCTCGAGCGGTGGTTCGGCAACGCCCGCCTCCAGTACTACCTCGACGCGCAGCTCGAGCGCTCGCGCGCCGACCGGATCGCGGTGGAGCGCCTGCGGTTCATCCGCCGCGGCCAGCTCGACGACCCGCGCCAGCGCAGCCTGCTGCGCGAGTTCGTCCGCCTGCACGACGCCGCGGGAGCGACGCTGATGCTCTGTCCCGAGGAGGCCGCCCACGAGCTGCGCACCGGCTTCGACGCCCGCATGTTCATGGTGCTCGCCGACGTCGACACCTCCCCCGCCTGCCTGACCGGCTGGCTCGGCGAGGAGGGCTACATCGAGCGCTCGCTGGTCTACCTGCGCGAGCTCGACCCCGTGCGCTCCTACTACGCCGACCTGCTGCGCGTGAAGGAGCACGTCCGCCTGAACCACTGCAACGAGAGCTTCCGCGACCTGCTCGCCGCCCACGACGACCCACCGCTGCCCGAGACGAGCCGCGCGGCGCACCCGGCCTGGAGCCCGCTGGCGCCGCCGGAGGAGCGCGATGCCTGAGTGACTGGACGAGGTCGCACCATCGGATCGCGAGGCTTGTCGACCTGACCGACTGGCTCGACGAGGTCCGCGCCACCGCCACGACGTTCGGCGGCGAGGTCGGCGCCGGCTGCTCGGAGGCCCGGATCGCCGAGGCGGAGCGGCGACTCGCGGTCGAGATCCGCGGCGGTCTTCGCGCCTTCCTGCGGGAGTTCGGCTGGGTCCACGTCCTCTGGCATGAGTACCTCGGCCTCGGCGCGACCTCCTACGGCGCGGTCGATCTCGTCGACAATGCGCTGTCGGAGTGGGCGCCGGAGATGTGGGGGCCGCGCCGGCCGCTGCTCCCGGTCTGCGCGCCGGGCAACGGCGACTCCTGGTGTCTGGACCTCGGATCGCCCGCCGCCGAGCCGCCGGTGGTCGACTGGTGCCACGAGCTCGCCGACAAGAACGGCTACGTGGCGGAGCAGGTGGCCGACGGCTACGCCGAGTGGATCGTGGGCCGACTTCGCGAGATGGCCAAGCAGGAGCGAGGGCGCTAGGCGCGGGAAGCGGCGTCGGCAGGTCAGGCCGGCGCGGCCGCCTCGAAGGCCTCGAGCTCGGCGTAGGCCAGCTCGACGGCGCGCTTGGCCTTGGTGTGGCGCGCGGTCGACTTCGCGGTCTCGTAGGGGGTCGCCCAGGCGGCGGGGTCGGCGAGCGCCTCCTCGGTCGCGGCGAGGTCGAGCTCGGCCTGCTCGACGGCGCGCTCGAGCTTGGCGACCTGCCGGGCGCGGTTCTTGGAGACCGTGCCCGGCGCGGCGGCGGGCTTCTCCGCAGCGGCGGGCCGCGGGGTGCCGCCGCCGTTCCTTCCCGCGCCGTTGCGCCCCGGCCCGGCCGCCGCCCGGGCGGCGCCGCGCGGCGGCGCCTCGGACTCCCGGATCAGGTCGTCGGAGCGCTTGAGCGCCATGCCGTCGGGCCCGCGCTCGGGAGCCCGCGCCGACGCCATGCCCGTGGGCTTCGGCGGCGGGGGCGGCGTGTAGCCCGCGAGCTTGGCGGCCTCGCGCGCGGCCCAGTACTCCTGCCAGCCACCGACGTAGCTGCGCAGGCCGTAGTCCTCGACCGCGATCGTCCGGGTGCCGACCGCCTCAAGCAGCGCGCGGTCGTGGGAGACGAGCAGCAGCGCGCCCGGGAAGGAGAGCAGCGCGTCCTCGAGCGCCTCACGGCTCTCGAGGTCGAGGTGGTTGGTCGGCTCGTCGAGGATCAGGACGTTCGCGCCGCTGGAGACGAGGATCGCCAGGCCGAGGCGCTTCCGCTCCCCGCCGCTCAGGCCTTCGATCGGCTTCTCGGCCTGCTCGCCGGAGAACAGGAACTTGCCGAGCAGCGCCCGGGCCGCCTGCGGCGAGAGCTTGGTCTGCTTCGCGCACGCCTCCAGGACCGTGCGGGCGTCGCCGTGCTCGAGCTCCTCGCCGTGCTGGGAGAGGTAGCCGACGGTGACGTTGTGGCCGAGGCGCAGGCGCCCGCCGTCGAGCGGGCGGCGACCGGCCAGGGCGTCGATGAGCGTCGTCTTGCCGACGCCGTTGGGGCCGACGAGCGAGACGTGCTCCTCGCGCTCGATCCACAGCTCGCCCTTGTCGATGAGCACGCGGCCCGGGACCTCGAGGTGGCCCCCTTCGAGCTCGAAGATGACGCGGCCCGAGCGCTCGGGCTTCTTGAAGGCGAAGCCCATCGACCGGGTGTCGCGGGGGTCGCGCTCGATCCGTTCGATCTTGTCGAGCGCCTTGACGCGCGACTGCGCCTGCTTGGCCTTCGTCGCCTTCGCCCGGAAGCGCTCGACGAACTGCTCCATCCGCGCGATCTCGGCCTGCTGCTTCTCGATCGCGCGGCCCAGCGCGAGCTCGCGCGCGGCCTGCTCGCGGCGCCACGTGTGCCAGGTGCCCTTGAAGAAGCGGCCGCGCCCGGCCTCGATCTCGAGCACCGCAGTCCCGACCGCCTCCAGGAACCAGCGGTCGTGCGCGATCAGGACGATCGCGGCGTCGAGCTCCTGCAGGGTCTTCTCGAGCCACTCGAGCGACTCGATGTCCAGGTGGTTGGTGGGCTCGTCGAGCAGCAGGAGGTCCGGGCGCGCCGAGAGCGCGCGGGCCAGCGAGGCGCGGGTGAGCTGGCCGCCGGAGAACGTCTGGAGGCTGCGGTCGAGGTCTGAGTCGGTGAAGCCGAGGCCGTGGATGACGGAGTTCGCGCCCTCGCGCCAGTTGTATCCGCCGACCGACTCGTACTGGGCCATCACGCGGGCGTAGCGGTCGTAGACCTTCTGGTCGCCGGAGGCCATCTGCTGCTCGAGCTCGCGCAGGCGCTCCTCGAGCTCGAGCGGCTCGCGGTTGCCGGAGAGCACGTAGTCGCGCAGGGTGAGGCCGCGCTCCCGCGGCGGGCGCTGGTCGTGCAGGGCGATCCGGGTGCCCTTGGAGAAGACGACCTCGCCGCCGTCGATCCCCGACTCCCCCGCGAGGATCCTCAGCAGCGTCGTCTTCCCGGCGCCGTTTCGCCCGGCGATGGTCAGCCGGTCGCGCCGCTCGAGCTTGAACGAGACGTTCTTCCAGAGGGGCTCGCCCGCCATGTCCTTGGCGAGGTCGGAGGCGATGACGACGGCCACGGGTCAGGGCCGGGGCGACGGACGGCCGCGTGGTGGGATCGGCGACATGCGCCTACGAGGGTAGGGCGGCGATGCGCTCGAGCGTGGCGCGAAGCGTCGCGAGCGGCTCGGTGCCGACCGCCTCGCCCCATTCGGCCTCGATCTCGGCGAAGATCCGGCGTGCCTCGGCGTGGGCGGCGCGGCCCCGCGGAGTCGGGACGACGAGCTTCCCGCGCCCGTCGGCCGGGTCGGGCACCCGCGTGAGGTAGCCGTGCTGCTCGAGCGACGCGACGTGCTCGCCGAAGGCCTGCTTGGTCATCCCCGAGCACTCGACCATCTCGGCCAGGCGGGAGCCGTCGGGCTCCAGCCAGCGGAAGACCACGCCGTTGCCGGCGATCTCCGTGTACCCCGCGGCGTGCAGCCGGCGGTGCGTCTCGGCGATGAAGCGCTCCTTGGCCGCCGCCAGCAGATGCGGCAGGGCGGTGGAGGTCTGCGGGTCGGAGCGGTCGGTGGCGGTCATCGCGTGCCCCACCAGGATAGATCCCGGCCGGCACCGCCGGCCGAGCGCCGATCTGGCCCCACCCCCTGGGTCCTCATGGGCACTCAGCGTTCGATTCTCGATTCTCCCGCTGAGCAGGCAACCTCGAGCGGGGCGGCGGGACCCCGCGGCCCGTTGGGTCACGGTGACGAGCGGACGCGGAGGAGCGGCGCCACGATGAGCCTTTCGGGCGGCCCGGCGCACGTTCCGCGACCGTCAGCCGACGAACGTGCGGCGGCCCGGGTGGCGCTAGGAACTCTCGGGGGTCTCGGGACCGGCGGCCGGATCACCCTTGGCGTCTCTGCGCGCCGCCAGGACCTCCACGCAGAGATCCACGCAGGCGTCGCAGATGTAGATGCCAGGGCCGGCGACCATCTCACGGCCGTGACTCTCGTGGGAGCCGCAGAAATCGCAGCGAAGATCGGCCGGAACCTGAGGGTCGGACAGAGCCCAACCGTACGCAATATCCGCGCCCGGCAACGGGCGATTCGCCGCGCCGCCCCTCTCCCCGGGGCGGCGCCCGGCTCGAAACGGCTCATCGTCGGGTGGCGAGGGGCGCCGGCTTTGGCCCCGACGCCGGCGCGTCAGCGTGCGTACCGCCCGCCGCGCCGACGGCCCGTGTCCCCTCCTCGCGACCGTAGAGCAACCAGT
>JBBQEV010000102.1:0-11239 GCA_038321325.1 Solirubrobacterales bacterium | reverse complement strand
CATCGACTTGATTCGCAGCCGGGCGGCGGCCTCGTCGATCAGGTCGATCGCCTTGTCGGGCAGAAAGCGGTCGGAGATGTAGCGGTCAGCGAGCTCGGCCGCAGCCTCGAGTGCCGGGTCAGTGATGTTGACCTTGTGGTGTGCCTCGTAGCGCTCGCGCAGGCCCTCGAGGATCTTCACGGTTTCCTCGGGCGAGGGCTGGTCGACCTTGATCTGCTGGAAGCGGCGCTCCAGCGCCGAGTCGCGCTCGAGGTACTTGCGGTACTCGTCGAGAGTCGTCGCGCCGATCGTCTGCAGCTCGCCGCGGGCAAGCGCCGGCTTCAGGATCGAAGCGGCGTCGATGGCACCCTCGGCGGCACCCGCGCCGACGAGGTTGTGCAGCTCGTCGATGAAGAGGATGATGTCGCCGCGCTGGGTGATCTCCTTCATCACCTTCTTGAGGCGCTCCTCGAACTCGCCGCGGTACTTGGAGCCGGCGACGAGGGCGGCAAGGTCGAGTGTGTAGATCTGCTTGCCCTTGAGGAGCTCGGGCACCTCGCCGTTGATGATGCGGGCCGCGAGCCCCTCGACGACGGCGGTCTTGCCGACACCCGGCTCGCCCAGCAGCACCGGGTTGTTCTTCTGGCGGCGCGAGAGGATCTGCATGATCCGCTCGATCTCGGTCTCGCGGCCGACGACGGGGTCCAGCTTGCCGTCGGAGGCGAGCTTGGTCAGGTTGCGCCCGAACTGGTCGAGCAGCTTGGAGCTCTTCTTGCCCTCGCCGGGCGCCTGCGCGCTGCCCGCTGCGCCGGAGCCCGAGCTGCCGCCGGAGCGGCGGCCACCGGGGCCGGACAGCATGCGGATGACCTCGTTGCGGATCTTCTCGGAGTCCGCGTCGAAGTCGAGCAGGATGCGGGCGGCGACGCCCTCGTTCTCGCGGACGAGGCCGAGCAGGATGTGCTCGGTGCCGATGTAGTTGTGGCCGAGGCTCAGGGCCTCGCGGAGCGCGAGCTCCAGCACCTTCTTGGCGCGCGGGGTGAATGGGATCTGCCCGGACGTCACTTCCTCGCCGGAGCCGACGATCCGCACGACCTGCGCGCGCACCCGCTCGACGGTGATGTCCAGACTCTCCAGCACGCGGGCCGCAAGCCCCTCCTCCTCGCGAAGAAGGCCGAGGAGGATGTGCTCGGTCCCGATGTAGTTGTGCTTGAGCGTACGCGCCTCCTCCTGCGCGAGAACGACGACCTGCCTGGCCCGTTCCGTGAATCGCTCGAACATGTTGCTGGTCCTTCCTGCTGGCCTTGCGAAGCCTCAGCCTCGGTCGATCGTGGTCCTTGTGGCCCTGCTCGTCCTAGTGGGACGCCGAAGCGCCCGGTTGCTCTTCCCTACTTCTTCGGCCGTCGGAGCCTTTGGGATGAGCGAAACCGGTCGGGTCGGCGGGCATGACTCAGTCTACCAACGGGTCCCCCGGCCAAATCCGGCCCTTCCGCGCCACCCCGCACACTCGGACAACTGCGTCGCCGTTCGGGCGGGCGGCGCCATCTCAGCCGGCCTCCGCGAGCGCCCGGCGGTCGATCTTGCCGTTCGGGGTCCGCGGCAGCGCCGGGTGGATCATGAAGCGCGCCGGGACCATGTGGCTCTCGAGGTGGGCGGCGCAGCGGCGCCGCAGCGCGACGGGCTCCAGGCTGGCGCCGTCCCGCGGCGAGACGTGCGCGACCACGGCCGTGCCGAGCAGCGCGTCGGGCACGCCGACGACCGCCACCTCGTTGACGCCCTCGGCCGCCGCGAGCACCTCCTCGACCTCGCGGGGGACGACCTTCTCCCCGCGCGTCTTGATGAGGTCGTCGCGGCGCCCGACGAAGTACAGAAAGCCCTGCTCGTCGGTGCGGAAGAGGTCGCCGGTCGCCAGCGTCCGCTCCCACGGCCAGCGCCCGGGACGCAGGCGCTCCGCCGTCGCCTCGGGCGCGTTCCAGTAGCCCTGCATCACGTGCGCGCCGCGCACGAGCAGCTCGCCGACCTCGCCGGGGGCCGCGACGCCGCCGTCCTCCCCCGCGACCCAGGCCTCGGTCCCCGGGATGGCGTGGCCGACCGACGCCGGGCGGCGGTCGAGCTCCTCGGGCGGGAGGTAGGAAACGCGCTTGCACTCCGTCAGGCCGTACATCGAGACGAGCGCGGCACCGGGAAACGTGCGCCGGATCGCCGCGATCGTCGCCCCGGTCAGCGCCTGGCCGGTGTTCGTGAGCAGCCGCAGGGCCGGGAGCTTGCGCTCGCCCAGCCCGCGCAGGCCGCAGAGCACGTGGAAGAGCGTCGGCACGCCCGGAAGGACGGTGATCGCCTCGGACTCGAGCAGCCCGACGATGCGCCCGGGGAACGGGAAGCCGTGCTCGAGCACGAGGGTTGCCCTGGCACGGACGCTCATCAGCAGCTGATAGAGCCCGTAGTCGAACGACAGCGGGGACACGCAGAGCACGCGATCGCCCCCGTGCAGGCCCAGGTACTCGATGATCGCGTCGGCCGCGAAGGTCATGTTGCGATGCGTCAGGGTCACGCCCTTCGGCTCGCCGGTGGAGCCGGAGGTGTAGATGACGCCCGCCAGGTCGACGTCCAGCGGCGGCGGCGGCGGGGTGGCCGCCGCGGTGCGGTCGGAGGCGTCGAGGATCGCCGTCGTCGTCCCTGCCAGCGCGACGGCGTCGTGCGCGACGGCGGCCGTTCGCGCGTCGGCCACGACCGCGGAGGCATCGCTGTCGCGGAGGACGTAGGCGAGCTTGTCGGCCTTGACCGTCGGGTTGAGCGGCGAGATCGCCGCGCCCGCGCGCAGCACGCCGTAGACCGCGACCGCCGCGTCGGCCGTGTTGTGGACGACGAGCGCGACGCGGTCCCCGCGCCCGACGCCAGCGTCCATGAGCACGCCGGCGTAGCGGTCCGCCGCCGCGTCGAGCCGGGCGTAGTCGAGCCGCACGTCGCGGGCGACCACGGCCTCGCGGCCCGGATGGGCGGCCGCCGCGCGGCGCAGGTCCTCGCCGAGCGTGCGCGCCGTCATCCGCCGCGCCGCGCCTCGACGAACCGGCTGACCGCGGCGATCGACCCGAAGTTCTCCTCGGTGATCTCGATGTCCTCGATCTCGATCCCGTAGCGCCCCTGCACCTCCTCGACCAGCTCCACGAACCCGAGGGAGTCGAGCACGCCGAGCGCGAGCAGGTCGTCGTCGTCGCCCAGCACGACGCCCGGATGCAGGTGCAGGAAGGACTCCTCGACGAAGCCCCGCACCTCGTGGCGGACCCCGGGCGAGCTGTCGGTCATCGGGCAACCTCCGTGGTGGACGTCGTGCGGTCGATGCGCACCCGGGGTGGCGTCAACTCGCCATGGTGACGGCGCGGACGGCAGAGGCGCGCGTGCCACACCTGGGTGGACAGCACGGCGAGGACCGCCATCGCGTCGCGCGGACTGCGCGCCCGGCCGGCCCGGGCGCGCTCCAGGAGCGGCCGCGTGCGGTCCGGGTGAAACAGCCCAGCCTCCTCGAACGCCGCGGGCGTGAGCATCTCGCCCACCCACTCGGGCGCGGCGGCCCCGAAGAACGGCTCGACCTCCGGCGCGCGGTAGGGCTGCTTCGGGCGCGACGCGACCGCGGCGGGCAGCAGTCGCGCAGCGAGGTCGCGCAGCGCGACCTTGTCGCGCAGGTCGGCGGCGAGCTTGCGCTCGGGCGCGAGGCCGCGGGCCAGGGCCGCGACGCGGTGGTCGAGGAAGGGATAGCGGCCCTCCACGCCGGAGGCCATGGCGACGCGGTCGCCCTGCGCGGCGAGCAGGTGGGCGCCGAGGAGCGTGTCGATCTCCAGCGCCTCGGCACGCTCCAGCGGCGAGCGCTCGGCGAAGTCGGCGGGCAACGCCGCCCACAGGCGGTCCAGCACCGCCTCCGGCGGCGGCTGGAGCTCGGGGCGCAGCAGCGCGCGCACCGCCCCGGTGGCCCGGATCCGCCCCAGATGCGAGCCGAGCGGGTCCCCGGACGCGCCGCCGGCAAGCAGTGACCGCCGCCACGCCGCGCCGCGGCGACCCGCGCCGCCGAGGTGCGCGTACAGGCCGTCGACGAGCTCGCCGGCACGCTGGGGGTCGCGCTCCTGCAGCGTGCGCAGCGCGACCTCCTTGAAGAGGTCGTAGCCCCAGAACAGCTCGTCCGCGCCCTCGCCGGTCGCGACGACGGTGATCCCCGCCGCGCGCGCGGTCCGCGCCAGCAGCATCAGCGGAACCGGGGCCGTGCGGATCAGCGGGGCCTCGCAGTGCTCGACCGCGTCGCGGAAGCCGTCGGCGATCTCGCGCGGGCCCACCTCGAGCACGTGATGCTCAGTGCCCAGCTCGCGCGCGACCAACTCCTGGTGGCTGCGCTCGTCGTAGCGCGCGTCGGCGAACGCGATCGAGAACGTCTGCAGCGGATGGTCGGAGGTCTGCTGGGCCAGCGCCGTCGTCAGGCTCGAGTCGAGCCCGCCCGACAGGTAGGTCCCGACCGGCACGTCGGCGCGCAACCGCAGGCGCACGCTGTCGGCGAGCAGCGCGCCGAGATCGGCCTCGGGCGCCGCCGGATCGCCCTCGGGCGCCCACCAGCGCTCGGCGCGGACGATCCGTCCGCGCTCCCACACGACGAGCGACCCGGGCGCGACCTGCGCCACCCCGGCGAAGCACGTGCGCGGCGGCTGGGGGGCCCACAGCGTCAGCGCGTCGTCGAGACCCTCGTGGTCGGGGACCGCGCGCACCTCTCCCGAGGCGAACAGCGCGCGGGCCTCCGAGCCGAAAGTCAGCGAGCCGTCGGCCGCCAGGTGGTAGTGCACGGGACGCACCCCGAAGCGGTCCCGGGCGAGCGTGAGCCGCCGCGGGCCCGGCTCCCAGTAGGCGATCGCCCACTGGCCGTTGAGGCGCCCGAGGACGTCGAAGCCGTGGCGCTCGAGCAGGTGCAGCAGCACTTCGGTGTCCGACGTGGTGCGGGCGCGCACGCCGGCCGCGGCGAGCTCGGCGCGCAGCTCGACGTGGTTGAAGACCTCGCCGTTGAACGCCAGCAGCGACCCCGAGGCGCCCGCCATCGGCTGCCAGCCGCCGGGGAGGTCGACGATCGCCAGGCGCGTGGCGACGAGCCCCGCGCCGGGATCGAGGGCCAGCCCCCACCCGTCCGGCCCACGGTGGCGCAGCGCTCCGGCCATGCGGACGAGGCTGTCCTCGTCGACCGGTGCCCGCGGATCCGCACGCACGATCCCCGCGAGCCCGCACACGCTCAGACCGCGCGATCCGGGTCCAGCACGACGGCCGGGGCGTGCAGATACGCGGTGGCCGCGCGGCGGCGCTCAATCTCGCCGTAGGCGACCGCGACCGCGTCCGAATCGAGGTCGCCGGCGCCGGCGAGCGCGTCGGGCGCGACGCCCGTCTCCTGTCCGGCGACAAGCACATCCATCGTCGCGGGCGCGTGGCCGAAGTAGAACTCGTCCTGCGTCTGCTCGAGGCTGAAGGTGCCCGTCGTCGGGGTCGCGTCGATCACCGCGGCGGGGAGGCGCAGGGCCCGGGCCAGCGCGTAGACCTCGCACTTGTACAGGCGCGCCAGCGGCTTGACGTCGGCCAGCCCGTCGCCGCCCTTCACGAAGAAGCCCTGGTCGTGCTCGAGCAGGTTCGCCGTTCCGATCACCGCGTAGCCCAGGCGGTCGGCCCACGTGTACTCCACGAGCTTGCGGACGCGCTGCTTGAGGTTCGTGGCCGCCAGGAGGCTCCGATAGGGACCGGACGGCATGCGCCGACGCAGCCGCGTGCCGTCGGGCCGCTCGACCTCGAGCGAGAACACGATCACGCCACCGGTCGGCGGTGAGCGCACGAGCTTGTGGCGCCAGCCGGGCTCGTAGTCGGGGAAGACGGCGCGGATCGCCTCGTCGCGGTCGCGATAGCAGCCGAGCGCCTCCAGAGGGGCCGAGATCGGGGCCTCCTCGCTGCGCACGCCGAGGGCGGCGGCGACCTCCTCGGCCAGCGTCGAGCTGTCCCCGCCGATGTCGCGCTCGGGCATCCGCAGGGTGAGCACTCGGCCGGGACCGAGGGCCCGCGCGCACAGGGCCGCCGTCACCGAGGAGTCGACGCCCCCGGAGAGGCCGAGCACCGCGCCCCGGCGGCCGAGGCCTCCCACCGCGGCGGCGATCCCGTCCGCGAGGCGGGCGGCGAGCTCCTCCCCGTCGTAGCGTGGGAGCTGCGGAGCCACGGACATGACCGGTACCTTCGCACGATGCCCGGCGGTCCGGCCACGATCCGCGCGGTCACGCGGCGCGACCTCCCGGCGGTCGCGGCGCTGTGCCACAGGCACCTGCCGGGCCGCCCCGCGCCCGACCTCGAGGGCTTCCTCACCGCCACCCTGTTCGACGATCCGTGGGCCGACCCCGAGCTGCCCTCGCTGCTGGCCGAGCAGGACGGCGCGGTGGTCGGGTTCATCGCCCGCCAGCCCCGCCGCATGGAGCTCGACGGGAGCCCCCTGCGGGCCGTCATCTGCTCCCATCTCGTCGTCGCCCCCGAGCACCGCGGCGCCGCGGCGGCCGCGCGCATCGCGCGCGCGTGCCTCAACGGTCCGCAGGACCTCACCTACTCCGATGCGGCGGGCGACGTCGTCGTGCGTCTGTGGCGCGTCCTCGGAGGCGACGTCGACGCGGCGCGATCCTCCGAGTGGGCGCTTGCGGTGCGCCCCGTCCGCTGGGGCGCACGACTCGCCGCCGCCGCCGTGGGCCGGGCCGACATGGATCCGGGCGCGGTCCCGGTCCCGGTGATCCCGATGCATCTGCTGTGGCGCCGGACGCTGCGCGCCGGGCGCGAACCGGGGCCCGGGGTCCACTCCCGGGCCGTCGGCCCCGTAGCGCTCGCGGAGGCGATCACGGCGCTCACCGAGCGCATGCGGCTGCGCCCGGTCGCCGACCCCTCCCACCTGGCCCACGTGCTCGCGACGGCCACCGCGTCGGGGCGTCGGGTCGAGTCGCGGATCGTGCACCGCCGCGACCTTCTTGTCGGCGCGTGGTCCTGCGTCGTCCGGCCCGGCGGCGTGGCCCAGGTGCTGCTGCTCGTAGGCGCCGACCGCGCCACGGACGCCGTGCTGGCCGATGTCGCCCGCGCCGCGCGCGGATGGGGCGCGACCGCGCTGGCCGGCCGGCTCGAGCCCCATCTGCGCGACGCGGTCCGGGGCCGCGCGCCCGCGCTCGGGCTGGCACGCCTGCCCGTCTTCCACACCCGCGACGACCGCGTCCGCGCCGCGCTGTCGGACACCGCGTCCCTGCTGGCCAAGGTCGAGGGCGAGTGGTGGGTGCCCTGAGTCCGTGACCGGGCGCCGGGCGGCGGAAGCCGACAACGCGCGTTAGCATCGACGGCGTGGGGCGCACAGAGGTCAAGGACCTGCTTCGCAGGGGCTGGTCGTGGCTGTTGCGCTGGCGCGCCCGCCTCTCGTCGAGGCCGAACGGGCTGGTGGTGGTCTACCACGCGCTCGACGAGCGCCACGGCGATCCTCGCGCTGAGCTGGTCGCCCCGCACGGGCGCCTTCAGTTCCGCGGGCAGCTCGAGCACCTCGCGCGCTGGTATGAGCCCGTCGCGCCCTCGCGGGTGCAGGCCGCAACGGCCAGGCGCCGGCGCGGCGGCCGGATCCCGGTGGCCGTGACGCTCGACGACGACCTGCGCTCGCACGTGGACATCGCCGCCCCCGAGCTCCGGCGGGCGGGCGTGCCGGCGGCGTTCTTCCTCACGGGCTCCACGCTCGACGGCCCCCGCGAGTTCTGGTGGGGCCCCGTGCAGCGGGCGTCGGACCGCGGCCTGCTGGAGGGGTCGGGCGGTGCCGACCTCGCCGGCCGCCTCGGGCTCGAGTGGGCGCCCCTCCCCGAGGAACAGCCGCTGCGGACCTTCGCGCGCAGCTTCGAGCAGGCGCCGCCCGAGCGTCGCGACGCCGCCCGCGTTGCGCTGCTGGAGGAGATCGGCGCCGATGCCCGCGAGCAGGGCCTCCGCGCCGAGCACGTCGCCGAATTGTCCGGCGACAGGCTGGAGGTCGGTTTCCACACCTTGCGTCACGACCGCATGGACCGCCTCGACGACGACGGCGTGCGCGTGGCCGTCAGCGACGGCCGCGACGCGATCGTGGCAGCCGCCCGCAGCCCGGTCGTGACGTTCTCCTATCCCCACGGCGGCGTCGACGAGCGCGCCGCGAGGGCGGTGCGCGACGCCGGCTTCACCGCCGCGTTCACGTCACGCGACGAGCCTGTGCGCCCGGATGCGGACCCGATGCTGCTCGGTCGCTTCTACCCCACCTACGAGTCCGTCGTCCAGTTCGAGATCGAACTCGCGCGAGCAGCGATGAAGTGAGGGGCGACGTCGAAGCCGACGGCCTGTCGGTCGTCATCGCGAGCATCGGGCGCGCAGGCGTCGCCCGCACCGTCGCGTCGCTGCTCGCCGCGGGGCGGGCCGCGGACCGGCCCGTCCACGTCATCGTCGCGTGGCAGGGCGCCCACCCCCCGCCGGACCTGCCCGCCGGCGTCGAGATCGTGAACGTGCTGCCGCTCGGCGCTTCCGCCGGGCGCAACGCGGGCGTGGCGCGGGTGCACACGCCGCTGGTGGGCTTCGTCGACGACGACGAGGTGGTCGACGCCGGGTGGGTGACCGCGACGCTCGCGGCGTTCGAGGACCCCGCGGTCGATGCCGCCTTCGGCCAGGTGCTGCCGCTCGACGACGGCCTTCCGTATTGCGTGCTGCGCTTCGACCGCCCTCGGGTGGTGCGGGGCCACGCGCTCGCGCCCTGGGACGTCGGGACCGGCGGCAACATGGCCTTCCGCCGGCAGGTGCTCGACGAGCTCGGGCGCTTCGACAGTCATCTGGGCCCGGCGACCCCCTCGCGGTCCGGGGAGGACACCGACCTCATCGTGCGCCTGCTCACGTCCGGCCGGGTGCTGGCGCAGCGTTCGGACATGGTCGTCTTCCACCCGACCAAGGACGCCGCCGAGATCCTCGCGTCGCGGCGTCCCTACGGGCGGGGCATGGGGGCCCTGGCCCGCCGGCACCGCTCGCCGCGCCTGGTGTTGCAGTTCGTCGTCGGCGCGATGTGGGCGCTGCGCGAAGCCGTCCGCGGCGATCAGCGCCGCCGCCTGCGCGAGTTGCTCGCGACGCTGCACGGCTGGCTGGAGGGGGTGCTGCTTGCCGTGGGCCACACCGCGCCGACCGAGCTGATCTCGCGGGCCCCGGCGGACGTGGTCGCAGCGATCGGCGGCCGGCCGGTTCACGGTCTCCGAGTGCCCGACGACCCGGAGGAGGGGGTCGGCTACCGCTGCGGCAGCGATCTCCTGCTCCGCGTCTGGCCGAGCAGCTCCGGCGGAGCATGCTGGGAGCTCACCGGCGTCGGCGGGCAGCCGCGCGTGGCCTCGGTCAGTCGCGCATGGCAGGAAACAGCACGACCTCGCGGATCGAGCGCCTGCCCGTGAGCAGCATCACGAGGCGATCGATGCCCAGGCCCAGACCGCCCGTCGGCGGCATCCCGTACTCCAGCGCCGCCAGGAAGGCCTCGTCGAAGGGCTGCGCCTCGGCGTCGCCCGCGTCGGCGAAGCGGACCTGCGCCTCGAAGCGCTCGCGCTGGACGTCGGGGTCGTTGAGCTCGGTGAAGGCGTTGGCGATCTCCATGCCGCCCGCGTAGGCCTCGAAACGCTCGGTCAGGCCGGGCTCGGAGCGGTGCTCCTTGGCGAACGGCGACAGCTCCACGGGATAGTCCATGACGAAGGTGGGCTGCTGCAGGGTCGGCTCGACGTGCTTGGAGAGCAGGTCGTCGACGAGTTGGGGCCAGGTCAGCCCGTCGGTGGGCATGTCCGAGCCGGTCGCGGCGATCGCGGCGGCCAGGGGGTCGCGGTCGCGGTGGGCGGTGATGTCGACGCCCGTCGCCTCCTGGATCGCGCCGACGAACGTGACGCGCCGCCAGGGCGGGGCGAAGTCGATGTCGCCGCCGTATCCGGCCGCCTGCGCGGCCGCGGCGACGATCTGCTCCAGGCGGTCGGCGGTGTCGCCGTAGTCCGCGTAGGCCTCGTACCACTCGAGCATCGTGAACTCGGGGTTGTGCTTGAACGACACGCCCTCGTTGCGAAAGTCCTTGCCGAGCTCGTAGACCTTCTCCAACCCGCCCACGATGCAGCGCTTGAGGTACAGCTCGGTGGCGATGCGCAGGTAGAAGTCGCGGTCGAGCTGGTTGTGGTGCGTCACGAACGGACGCGCCATCGCCCCGCCGTAGAGCGGCTGCAGGACCGGGGTCTCGACCTCGAGGAAGCCGGCGTCGTCGAGGTGGCGGCGGATCGCGGCGATCACCTTCGCGCGGGTCACGAAGATCGCCCGCGACTCCGCGGAGGCGATCAGGTCGAGCTCGCGGTGGCGGAAGCGCGTCTCGACGTCGGCGAGGCCGTGGAACTTGTCCGGCGGCGGGCGCAGCGACTTCGCCAGCAGGGTGAACGCCTCGACGCGCAGCGACAGCTCGCCGCGACGCGAGCGGAACGCGACGCCGTCCACGCCGACGATGTCGCCGAGGTCGAGCTCGAGCAGGCGCTCCATGCGCTCGGGTCCGAGCACGTCGGCCTTGGCCTGCAGCTGGAGGCGCCCGGAGCGGTCGTCGAGGTCGAGGAAGGCCATCTTCCCCTGCCCGCGACGGGCGTGCAGGCGCCCGGCGACGCGGTAGCGGTCCTCGGTGTCGGTGCCGTCGGCCAGGTCGGCGTGGGCGGCGTGGATCGCGGCGACCGGCCCCACGCCCGCGAACGCGTGCGGGAACGGGTCGATCCCGTCCGCGCGCAGCCGCTGGAGCTTCGCGCGGCGGACCGCAAGCAGCTCGGACTCCTCGGACACCGGGTCGATCCGGTTAGGCGACGTCGATCTTGGTGATCTTGAGCTTGCGCTTCTTGCCGCTGGGCAGCGACACGGAGACCTCGTCGCCGCGCTTGTGGCCCATGACCGCCTTGCCGACCGGAGACTCGTTGGAGAGCTTGTCCGGCGGGGCGGCCTCGGCGGAGCCGACGACCATGAACTTCAGGCTGGCGCCCTTGTCGTCCTTGACGTTGACGGTGACGCCCACGCGGACGACGTCGTTGGAGAGATCGGCGACCTCGATGACCTGCGCCGAGCGCAGGCGCTCCTCGAGCTGGGCGATCCGCTGCTCGAGCATCATCTGGTCGTTCTTGGCGTCGTCGTACTCGGAGTTCTCCGAGATGTCGCCGAACTCGCGCGCCTCCTTGATCCGCTCGGCCACCTCGCGGCGCTT
>JBBQEV010000101.1:0-11484 GCA_038321325.1 Solirubrobacterales bacterium | reverse complement strand
TCGAGGCTCTGGGGCAGCGCTCGGGCCGCTGGCGGCGGCGGCGGGGCTGAGCGGCTGCGTCCGGCCTTGCGTAGCTGGTTGTAGGTGAGCGCGTCGCTGGTGGCGGCGTGGGCGAGGAGGCGGTGGAAGAGCAGTCCGCGGCTGCGTGAGCGGCGGCGGTTGAAGCGGAAGACCCACTCGTCGAGGTAGGCCGGGAGGTGCTCGGGGCTGACGGAGCCTTGCAGCGTGCCCATCACCCACCGCTTGACCAGTGAGAAGACGGTGTGGACGGCCGGCAGCACCTCGTGAGCGGCCAGGCCGGAGCCCGAGACCACGGTCGGCCGGTGCTCGTAGAGCTCGCGCGTGGCGGCGGGGTAGGAGGTCCAGCCGTCGGTGATCACGCGCGCCCCGGGCTCAACGTTGTCGGTCAAGAACGCGCGCAGGCTGGCGGCGCTGGCGTCGGGGATGACGGCCAGTCGAGCGCGACCGAAGCCGCGCCTGGGGCCGCGTTCGACGGCGCCGGCGAGCAGCACCTTGCCCAGCGCGCCACGGCCGGCCACGCCGGTCTCCGGGCCGCCGAGGTAAGACTCATCGACCTCGACGTCGCCGGTCAGCCGGTCGCGGCCGGGGCGGACCATCACCGAGCGGTAGCGGTGCAGCATCGCCCACGCCGTCTGGTAGGAGCCCAGGCCCATCTCGCGCTGCACGTGGATCGCCGATACCCCGATCTTGCTACTGGTCATCTGCCACGCCACCGAGAACCAGATCGTCAGCGGCGTGCGCGTGTTGTCGAAGATTGTCCCCGCCGTCGCCGAGACCCGCCGGTCGCAGCCGGCGCAGCGCCAGCGTCGATCTGAGCCCCGCCAGCCGCCAGCATGCGCGCAACGCGGGCAGACGAAGCCCTGCGGCCACCGCAGCCAGTCCAGGTAGTCCAGACACTTCCAGTCCTCATCAAACCACGCCCGCAGCTCTGCATAGGAGCCCGGATAGTCCTGCTACACCGCCAGCGCCATACCGAAATTCTACGGCACTAACATGGAGACCCCAGTATCGGTAAAACTCGACTGCGCAGTGCTCACCGCACCATGATCCCGCCCGCCCCGGCGGAAAACCCGGCCCAGGCACAAACAAAAATCAGCGGATCCCTAGGATGCCGCGAGCCCGGTCGCGACGACGAGCTGGACGGTCCAGCCCGCGGTGCGCAGCCAGTTGAGGCGGACGAGATCGCGGATGCGCTCCGGAGCGAACGCGCGGGCGAGCTCGCCGTGAAGCGGCGCGTACACGGCGCCGGTGACGGCGAACAGGCCCACCGCGAGGGCGGCGTTCGCCCACGCCAGCGGCTCGCCGCGCTGCACCACCAGCGCGACGGCCAGGGCGACGTTCGCGACCATCAGCGGGGCCACGACCCGGGTGATGCGCCGCTGATGCTCGGCCTCGTAGCGAAGCCAGCTCTCCTGGCCGACGAGAGCGAACAGCGGGTAGTGGACGACCTGGATGGTCCAGATGAGCCCGCCGAGCGCGGCGGCGACCACGAGGTTGGCGAGCGCGACGTCGATATTCGGCGTACGCGGCGGCGGGAGTCTCGGGTCACGGGCGCCCCGTCTGGCTCCGCGCGACGCCCGCAGAACCGCGCCGTCCGGTCGGTCGTCCGGCTCACCGTCATCGGTCAGCTGAGGAGCTCGTCGAACCAGCCGAAGATCTGCTGCCACATGTCCTGGATGTTGGCGGGGCTCTGGAACACGTGCCCTTCGCCCCAGTAGCGCACGAACCTGGCTCGCTTGCCCTGGCGGTAGAGGGCGCTGAAGAACTGCTCTCCCTGCTGGAGCGGCACGTAGTCCATGTCGCCCTGAATGATCAGCAGCGGCGTCTGCACGTCGCCGGCCGCGAACAGCGGACTGTTGCGCACGTACCGCTCGGGGTCCTGCCACGGCGCGACGCCCATGCGCAGCTGGCCCGTCTCGGCCAGGCTCATCTGCAGCAGGTGCTCGTGCGCGTCACCGTCGTAGCGAAAGCGCGCGTCGAACTGCCCGTAGAGGCTCACGAGGTCGGCGATCCCCGCCTGGGCCACCGCGGCGCGGAAGCGGTGCGTCTGCGTGATCAGGGCGTAGGTGCCGTAGCCGCCGTAGCTGTGCCCCATGAGCCCGAGCCGGTCGGAGTCGGCGATGCCCATCTCGATCGCCGCGTCGACGGCCGGGAGAACGCCGTCGGCCACCTCGAGGAAGGGATCGCCCGGCTCGCCTTCGGGGCTCAGCGGCATGCTCGGGAAGAGCACCGCGTAGCCGCGCGCGGCCAGCAGCTGCGGGTTGTTGGCGTGATGCGCGGCGATGGACAGCATCGTCGGCCGGGCCCGAGCGTCGAAGACGAAGCCGGGGTAGACGGCAGTGATCAGGGGGTGGCGCACGCCGGGTTCGTGATCGATCGGCAGGAGCAGCCAGCCGGTGAGGTCGTCGCCGGCGAGCCCTGAGTAGTCGACGCGCCTGATCTCGCCTTCAGCGACGTCGCGAAGCCACGTGTTCGACTCCACGATCGTGCGGTGCTGCGCGAACGCCGGCCTCGAGATCCACAGTCCGGCGCCCGTGCGATCGAACGCGGCGTGCACCGCGGTGTCGTGCTCCGGCGCGAAGTGCAGTAGCCAGGCGTCGTCCGTCGGCCCGCGCAGGGAGGTCATCGTGCCGGATCGGAGGTCGAGGGAGAACGGTGCTCGCGACGTCCCGTCGTCGACGGTCAGGACGAGCCGAGTGGTCGTCCGGCGATCGGACTCCCTGCCCGGGGGCCAGAGGAGCGCCGCGATCTTCGGCTCGAAGCCCTCGTTCAGGTTGGTCCAGCGACCGTCGCTCAGCGACAGCCGCAGGACGCCGTGGGCGCCGAGACCGACGAACGTCCGCCTGCCCTCCTCTCCGAACAGCCGCGTCGGGACCGCGTCGAGGTCGGCGGACAGCTTGAGCGGCGCTTCCCCGCCGGCGACGAGCCACCAGTCCGCGCGCTCCGGTGCCGGCCCCTGCGCCGGCCGGGCGAGCGTGAGGATGGAGTCGTCGCCCGTCCAGACGAACGACGTCGGCTCCAGGCCCGGCCCGGTCTCACGGCGCAGGCGGCCGTCGGCCAACCGATAGCGGAAGAGCTGCTTCGACGATCCGGCGGCCGCGTCGACGTGCCCCAGCAGGGCCACCTCCGTGCTGTCGGGGGACCAGCGAAGCGATCCGCCGACCGGCTGCTCGATCTCCTGCACGCCATCGACGCGCAGCTCGCCGTCCGCGGTCACGATCCCAAGCCGGGCACGGCTGCCCCGGAGTCGCTCGAGCTGGGCGTCCGCGTGCGGCCGGCGCACGTCGACCTGACGGAAGAAGGCCACGTGACGCCCGTCGGGCGCGAGCCGCAGGTCGCGGAACAGACCTCGCATCACGGTCCGCTCGACGCCGGTCGTCGCGTCGACGAGCACGAGCGCGCCCTGCGGACGCTCGTCGAACGGCTCCGCCGTGCCGCTGTCGAGCGCGCTCGCGGTGGGCTCCTGCCCCTTCCACGCCTTCGGCCACTCGCGCATCGCGATCTCCGCCGCGCGGACCTCGACGGTCATCCGGCCCGGGCGCTCCCCTTCGGGCAGGGTCGCGAGGAGCATCGCGTCATCCGACACCCACAGCATCGAAGCGGCGTGGAACGCGAGGTCCACCCGGGCTGCGCACAGCCGGTGCAGCGCCTTGGACTCGATGTCGCAGATCCATCCGTGGACGTTCGCGCCCCGGGTCGACAGCAGCGCGAGCCGCTTGGAGTCAGGAGACCAGATCGGCGCCCAGTGACCCGAGCCGTCGTCAGCGCCGCAGGTCAGGTTCTGCGGGGCACCGCCCGCGGTCGCGACGACCCAGACGTCACCACGGTCGCCGCCCGACAGGAAGTCGTACTTGTGGAACGTGGCCGTCCGGCGAGGCCGCGTGCGCACGTAGGCCAGCCAGCGGCCGTCGGGAGACAGCGCCGCGTCGCGAAGCTCCTCGAGACACGAGAGGTCGTGCGGCGTCAGCGGGCGCTGAGGCACCGGTTCCGCGCTCGCCGGGAGAGTCGTCATCGGGCGAGACGGTACCGGCGGATGACCCGCGCTCACAACGGCGCGCGAAGCTGCGATCGGTCCCCCGACCCGCCGGACTCGTCACGCCTGCGGCAACTCCGCGAGGGGTGAGCGACGGGACTCGAACCCGCGACCACCTGGACCACAACCAGGAGCTCTACCAACTGAGCTACGCCCACCGTGCCGCGCGAAGTCTAGCGGCGCGGTGACGGCCCCGCCCGTGCGTCGCTTGAAAGGTCGACCACGCGGGTAGCCGCTCTCTGTGACACCGGAGATCGTCGCCGTCCTCGAAGAAGATCCCGACCTCGCGACGGGGCTGGACGGCCCCCGCCTGGCGGCTGCGCGGCGCGACCTGCGGGCCGCGGCGCTCGTGGTCCCGGGAGGTCGTTGGGACCCGGAGGAACACGCCCCGAGCGTGCACAGCGGCGTCGGCCTGCTCGTGCTCGACGGGGTGCTCGCGCGCCGTGTCGGGTCGCAGCGCCGCTCGGGCGCCGAGCTGCTCGGACCGGGCGACCTGCTGCGTCCGGGCAGCAGCGAGGGCCTCGCCGACTCGCTCTTTCAGACCTCGTGGCGGGTGATCGAGCCGCTGCGGATCGCGGTGCTCGACCAGCGCTTCCTCATGCGCCTGGCGCCCTACCCGGAGATCGCCGGGGAGCTCATCGGCCGCGCCGTGGACCGCGCGCACCACGTGCTGGTGCACATGGCGATCGCGCACCACCCGCGCGTGGACGCCCGGCTGCTCCACCTGCTCTGGCAGCTCGCCGACCGGTGGGGGCGCGTCACGCCTCAGGGGGTGTCGCTGCCCCTGCGGCTCACCCACGAGCTGCTCGCCGACCTCGTCGCCGCCCAGCGCCCGTCGGTCACCCTGAGCCTTCAGCAGCTCGAGCGGCGGGAGGAGATCACCCGCGAGGGCGGCCGCCTGCTGCTCATCGGCGACCCGCCGGGCGCGGAGCAGGACGAGTCGCCCGCCGCCCTCGCCGGGTAGCCCGCAGGACACCCGTCCACCGACGGTTGGTCCGTCGGCCCGTCGGGTAGCCCCGAGCGATGCGGCGTGCTTCAGAGCCCGTGCGGGCCGTGCTCCTCGCAGCGGCGCTCGGCGTGGGCTACCTCGTCTTCCACGAGCTGGTGACGCTGCTGATCACGCTGGTGATCACGGTGATCATCGCGATCCCGCTCGCGCTCATGGCCGACCTCTTCGAGCGGCGCGGCCTGCCGCGGGTGTTCGGCGCGCTGCTCGCGCTCCTGCTCGGGCTGGGTGCCGTCGCCGGCGTGCTGGCGCTCGTCATCCCCGCCTTCGTCGAGCAGGGCCAGCGCTTCATCGACGCGATCCCCGCGACCTTCGAGACCGTGCGCCTGCACATCTCCGACGCGACGGGCGCGAAGGAGAGCGAGGTCGGCCGTCGCATCCAGGAGTACATCCAGGGCTACGCCGACCGGCCCGTCCGGCTCATCGGCCCGGCCGCCCAGGTCGGCCTCGGGGTCGCGGGGCTGCTCGGAACCATCGTGGTCGTCCTGCTCACCGCGTTCTACGTGGCGCTGCGCCCCCGGCCGCTCGTCGACGGCCTGCTGTCGCTCTTCCCGCTGCGCCGCCGCGCCGACGTCGAGCGGGTGCTGCACGAGATCCGCACCGCCTGGATGGGCTGGCTGCGCGGCGTCGGCATCGACATGCTCGTCACGGGGACCCTGCTCTACATCGGGCTCTCGCTCGTGGGGCTGGACTTCGCGCTCGTCTTCTCCGTGGTGGGCGCGCTGTTCGTCCTCATCCCGTACTTCGGGGCGGTGGCCGGCGGCATCCCGCCCGTGCTCTTCGCGCTGGCCGACTCACCGACGAAGGGGGCCATCGTCTTCGGCATCTACCTCCTCGTCCAGCAGATCGAGGGGAACGTGATCATCCCGCTGGTGATGAGCCGCCAGGTGTCGCTGCACCCCGCGGTGATCGTCGTCGGCGTCGTCGTCGTCGGGCGGGTCGTCGGCTTCGTCGGGCTGCTCGTCGCCGTCCCGCTGATCGCCGCGACGATGATCCTGATCCGCGCGCTGTGGGTGGAGCCGCTCGCCCGCGAGGACGACCGCCGCCACGCCCCCACCGGCTCCGCCGGCTTGTCGGGCACGCCGACGGCGCCGCCCGCGCGGACGGTCACCACGTCGCTCGGCGCGCGGAACTAGTGGGCGCAGAACTTGTGGCCGCGCCCGCTAGCGTCGCGCGGCGGCGCTCCCGGCCTCAGGACCCGTCGCGGCCTGGGGAGCCGGCGCACTCCCGCGCAGCAGCGTCAGCCCGGCCAGCGGGAACACGAGCACCGACAGCAGCCCGGCGGCGATGAGCCCGGCCGCCGTCGCCGGGGTCAGCAGCTCGAGCGTGAGGCCGATCTGGGTCGAGGCGACGATGAACGGCAGCGACGTGGCCTGAAGCAGCCCGGCCACGATCGTTCGCCGGTCGTCGCCCAGGTAGGAGCGGTACAGCAGCGCCGGGAGCGCCCGCACGAGCAGCAGCGCCGCGACGAACACGGGCACGCGCGCGACGGTCGACGCGCTCGCGGTCAGCGCGCCGAGGTCGAAGCGCAGTCCGCTCGCGACGAAGAACACCGGGATGAAGATCCCGAAGCCCGCAGCCTCGAGCTTGGCGCGGAACCGGGGGTGGCTCATGGTCCGGTCCGGATCGAGGACCGACAGCAGCGCGCCCGCCACGAACGCCCCGAGGATCACCTCGAGCCCGAGGCGCTGGGCGATCGCTACGAACACGACGAGCAGCAGGAAGGCACCGCGCACGCGGATCTGCGCGGTCGTGTCCTGGAGGCGCAGAAGCGTCTCCCCGAGCCGCATCGAGCGCTTGGCGAGCAGCACGGTCGCCGCGACGGCGACGGCCAGCAGGCCGAGGCCGCCGAGCAGGACGGCGGTGCTCGTGGCGCTCGCGCTCTCCTTGGAGAACAGCAGGGACAGGAGCAGGATCGTCGCGACGTCCGCGATCGACGCCGCGGCGATCACGAGCTGGCCAAACGGCGAGGCGACGAGGCCAGCGTCCTTGAGCACGGGGATCACGACACCGAGCGAGGTCGCCGACAGCACGATCGCCACGAACACCGGGCTCTTGACGAAGCCCGCGGCGTGAAGTCCGAGGCCGACCGCGACGCCGAGCACGAACGAGAGCGCGAAGCTCGCGAGCGCCAGGCGCAGCAGCGGCCCGCGAAGCTGGTCGAACTCCACCTCGAGACCGGCGAGGAACAGCAGGATGGCCAGGCCGAGGAGCGCGAGCACCTCCACCGGGGCGTCGACCTCCACCCACCCGAGCCCCGCAGGGCCGACGGCGATCCCCGCCACGAGCTCGAGCACGACGGCCGGGAGCCGCAGCGCCGGGGCCAGGCCGAGCGCGAGCGGCGCGGCGAAGGCGATGAGGGCCACAGCGAGCAGGTTGGTGAACGCGAGCTCCACGTGAGCGCGCAGTCTCCCCGCTCGCCGGCGCCCGCGCCTTACGGACCGCCGCTCCCCGGCGCGGCACCCGATTCCCACGAAGTCTTTAGGAAACCCGGCCACACTGACGCGATGCAGCACGCCCTCCGCCGCCCGCGCCGCGCCGCCGGCCTGACCCTGCTGGTCGCGCTCGTCACCGCGCCGGCCGCGTCCGCCGACCCCGCCTCCTACACCCGCTGCCCGGACGTCCCGGGCGCCTCGCTCGTCGAGGCTGCGCGGGTGAGCTGCGACGACGTCGCCGCGGTCGCCACGGCGGTCGCGGCCGCCCCCGCCGGCGACGTCGCGAGCGCTCTCACCGGCGGGGGCTGGACGCCGTACCGCGCCCTGCCCGCCACCGGCGGCGGGTTCGACCTCGTCGCGCTCCGCGGCACCGGCGCCTTGCGCGTGCGTCGGCCCGGCGAGGCGCCCGACCTCGACGGCTTCGCCGCCGGGCGCGAGCTCATCTTCGCGCGCCCGAAGATCGTCGGCGGGGCACCGATCCCCCGGGACGCGTCGGTCTGCACCTCGGCCTTCCTCGTGCGCCTGGGCAGCGGATCGCTCGGCGGCCTCAGCGCCGCGCACTGCGCGGGCCTGCGCCGCGACGGCACCACGCAGCGGCGCTACGCGGCGCTGCGACGTCCCCCCGTCGCCGGCATCGTCCTCGGCCGCGTGCAGCGCGTCGTCGCGCGCGCCGCCCCGTTCGATGCGCTCCTGCTCCCCGTTCCCCAGGGCGCGGGCCGCACGGCGACCGGCGTCGTCGACCGCGGCGTGTCGCGCCCGCCGTGGATCGTCGCGGGCGCCGCGCGGACCACCGGCGGCCGGACGGCCTGCTACTCGGGCCGCACCAGCGGCATCGACCGCTGCGGCACGCTGCTGGGCTCCCGGGCGCGGACGGTCGAGCGCTTCCTCGGCATCCTCGGCGCCGGCGTCGTGCGCTGCACGACCGTCGCGGCCGCCCCGGGCGACAGCGGCGCCCCGGTCTACACGGCGCCGCGGGCCGACGGCACGGTCCGGGCGCTCGGCATCGCGACGGTGATCACCGGCCCGCGCGACCAGATGTGCTTCGTGCCGGTCCAGCCTGTGCTCGACCGCCTGGGCGCGACGCTCGTCACCGACGCCTGAAGCCGCGTCACCGATCCGCGCGCCTGCGGTGCCTCAGGCCGGCGCGGGCGTTGCGCGCCGGGCGACCTCGGTGCGGACCACCGGCGCGACCTCGGTGGCGAAGCGCTCCATCGACCGCAGGACGTCGGCGTGCTCGACCGCGCCGACGCTCGTCTGCATCAGGAACCGGTCGTGGCCGAAGAGCTCGTGCTCGAACAGGAGCTTCTCGGCGACCTGCGCCGCAGAGCCCGCGGCGACCGCGCCGCGCGGCGAGCGCAGCTCCTCGTACTCACGGCCCCCGGAGGGCGGCCAGCCGCGCTCGCGCCCGATGCGGTTCATCATCCCCAGGTAGGGCGCCGCGAACGCCGCGTCGGCCTGCGCGCTCGTCACGCCCACGAAGCCGTGCGTGTTGATCGCGACCTTCCCGACGGACGGATCGTGGCCGGCGGCGGCGAGCGCCTCGCGGTAGAGCTCGACGAGCGGCACGAAGCGCTCGGGCCGGCCGCCGATGATCGCGACCGTCAGCGGGAGGCCGAGCGTGCCGGCCCGCACGACCGACTGCGGAGATCCGCCGACGGCGACCCACACCGGCAGCTGCTCCTGCGCGGGCCGCGGGAAGACGCCGGCGTGGTGGAGCGGCGCGCGGTGGCGTCCGGACCACGTCACGTAGGTGTCGTCGCGGAGTGCGAGCAGCAGGTCGAGGTTCTCCGCGTAGAGCTCGTCGTAGTCGTCGAGGTCGAGGCCGAAGAGCGGGAAGGACTCGGTGAACGAGCCGCGCCCGGCCATGATCTCCGCGCGCCCGCCCGAGAGCAGGTCGACCTGGGCGAAGTCCTGGAAGACCCGGACGGGGTCGGCGGAGCTGAGCACCGTGACCGCGCTCGACAGGCGGATGCGCTCCGTCGTGACCGCGGCCGCCGCCAGGGCGATCGCCGGCGAGGAGACGACGAAGTCCTCGCGGTGGTGCTCCCCGACCGCGAACACGTCGAGCCCGAGCTGGTCGGCGAGCGTCGCCTCCTCGACGAGCTGCTGCATCCGCAGCTTCGGGGAGACGCCGGCCGGCAGGTCGGCGAACGTCGCGAGTCCGAGTTCCATACGTGCGAGCATAGCAAATAGTTGTGTACGCAACTACTTCGCCGCCGCCGCCGCCGCCTCCGCCTCCGCCGCGGCCCGGCGGCGACGCTGGTCGCGGGTGCGCTTGAGACCGACGACGACCGCCACCACCGCCACCGCGTACTTGCTCGCGAACAGGAGCGCCGGCCCGACCACCGCACCGATCGCCTTGAGCCACCCCGGCGCGTGGAGCTCGGGAAACGGGACCTTCGGGATCTCGCCGTCCGGGAGCCTGACGCTCGGCAGGTCGATCGACGGCGCCTCGATGCCCAGCCACGCCACGACCGCGGCGAGCAGCGCGAGGAGCGGGACGAGCACGAGCGCCGCAAGCAGGGGCCAGACCAGCGGCTCCAGCGCGCGGACGATCCCCTGGGCGGCATGGCGCGCGTCGTAGAGCTTCGGGAACCGGCGCTCGAGACGCTCCTCGAGGCGGCGCCGGCGCCCGCGCAGCCCGTGCAGCACCGCCGCCGCCCGCGCGACGCGCCCGGAGCGCGGTGCGGGAGTGCGTGGCGCGATTGCGGCATCGTCTCACACGAAGCCTGGCGTGACCGCGGATGGACCGTTTGGGTGAGCGGGGCGCGAGCCGCCCTTGGGTGCCCGCTACCGTCCGGCGCATGGACCAGAGAACCCTTGCCCGCACCGGCGTGCACGTCAGCCCGCTCTGCCTCGGCGCCATGATGTTCGGCGCCTGGGGCGAACCCGACCACGAGGCCTGCATCCGCATCGTGCACCGGGCGCTGGACGCGGGCGTCAACTTCATCGACACCGCCGACGTCTACGCGCGCGGGGAGTCGGAGACCATCGTCGGCAAGGCGCTCGCCGGGCGGCGCGACGACGTCGTGCTCGCCACGAAGTTCCACGGTTCGATGGGCGACGACGCCAACGAGGCGGGCAACTCGCGGCGCTGGATCTTCCGCGCGGTCGAGGCGTCGCTCAAGCGCCTGAACACCGACTGGATCGACCTGTACCAGGTGCACCGCTGGGATCCCTGGACCGACCACGAGGAGACCCTGGGCGCGCTGACCGACCTCGTCACCCAGGGCAAGGTGCGCTGCATCGGCTCGTCCACCTACCCGGCCGCGCAGATCGTCAGGGCGCAGTGGGTCGCGCGCGAGCGCGGCCTGCAGCGCTTCGTGTGCGAGCAGCCGCCCTACTCGCTCCTCGCCCGCGGGATCGAGGCCGACGTCCTGCCGACCCTCCTGGAGCACGGGATGGGCGCGATCCCCTGGAGCCCGCTGGCCGGCGGCTGGCTGTCGGGGCGTTGGCGCAAGGGCGCCGACGACCTGACGTCGCGGCGCTCGGCGATGCTCCCCGATCGTTACGACCTCTCGATCCCGGCCAATCAGGCCAAGCTCGAGGCCGCCGACGCGCTCGGGCAGCTCGCCGACGAGGCCGGGATGTCCCTCATCGACATGGCGCTCGCCTTCGTCATCCGCCATCCGGGCGTCACGGCGGCGATCATCGGCCCGCGGACGATGGAGCAGCTCGAGTCCCAACTCGGTGCCGCCGATGTGCAGCTCGACGACGCGCTGCTGGACCGCATCGACGAGATCGTCGCGCCGGGGACGAACGTGAACCCCACGGACGCCGGCTGGACGAACCCCGCGCTGGAGCCCGGCGCGCGGCGCCGGTAGCCGGCCGCCGCGCCGGCCGCCGCCGCGCCCCGGTCGCGCGGGCGGGGCCGCAGCCCACCCCCCCCGGCCCGGCGCCCCGCACGCGCCCGGCCGCCCCCCCACGGGGCCCGGCCCCCCCCCGCCCCCGGCCTCATAGCCGCCGCGCCCCACCCCGGCTCGCGGGGC
>JBBQEV010000100.1:0-12325 GCA_038321325.1 Solirubrobacterales bacterium | reverse complement strand
GGCGACGATCCGCGCGGCGGCCGGCCGGCGGCGCGACGCGCTCGCCCAGGCGCGGGCGGCGCGGCTGGCGCTCCTCGGGGACGTCCGTAGCGACCGCCGCCGCTCGCAGCGCGCGCTCGGGCGCCTGCGGCGGGAGCGCCGGCGGGCCGCCCTGCGCGCCCTCGCCCGGCTCGAGCGCCAGCGCGACGCGGCGATCACCATGGTCGGCCCGGGCGGGCCCTGGGCGATCCCGTACGCGATCGTCGAGTGCGAGTCGGGCGGGCAGAACCTGCCGCCGAACTCCGCGACGGCGTCGGGCTACTACCAGTTCATCCGGGCCACCTGGCGCGGCCTGGGCGGCTCGACCCCGAACGCCTACCAGGCGGGCAAGGCCGAGCAGGACCGCCTCGCGGCACGGCTGTGGAACGGCGGCCGCGGCGCGAGCAACTGGGACTGCGCCGTCATCCTCGGGCTCAGCTGACGCCGCGGCGCGACCGGCGTGCGCGTTCGGTCTTCGCCGCCTCGGGGCAGGACCCGCTCCATGTCTCCACGCATGATCTTCCTCGGCATCGCCGTCGCGCTGCTCACGGCGGGGTGCGGCGGCGGCGGCGCGAAGACCGAAGGGCTCAGCCGCGTCGAGGTCGAGAAGCGCGTCGCCAGGGAGGTCGGCGACCGCGAGGGCCAGAAGGCGAGCGCCGAGTGCGCGGAGCGCATCGCTGAGCGGATGTACCGCTGCGCGGTGGACGTCGCCTCCACGGGGAGCATCTACGACGTGCTCGTGAGCAAGGACGGCCAGCGCGTGCAGCTCATCGCGCGCTGACGGCCGATCGCTCGCGCGCGTCGCCGCGGTCGCTCAGCGCGTGCGGCGCAGGACGACGACGCCCCCGGATGCGCGGGCGACCTCCTCGTAGCCGCGTAGCCGGGCGATCCGGCGGGTGACCGCGGCCGCGCCGGCCAGCGGAAAGCTGCCCTCCGGGGCGGGGTCGCCGGTGGCGGCCGCGACCCACGCGGCCCGCGGCGGGCCCGGACCGAGCAGGCGCACGTCGTCGCGGCGGTCGAGATGGGGGACGAGGCGGTTGGTGGCCACCACCGACGCTCCGGGCGGGATGCGCGCGAGCGCCGCCGCGGCGCCGGCGTAGGCCGGGTCGACCCGGTAGCGCGCGGGGGTGGACAGGTCACGCAGCGGGAAGGCCGGCGTGAGCAGCAGCGCGAGGACGAAGAGGGCGAGCGGGGCACGCCGCAGGAGCGTGGCGCCGGCGTCGCGCCGCCCGGTCAGGCGGCCGAGCGCGTCCGCGGCGGCGAGCGCGAGCACCGGGGCGACGGTCAGCGTGTAGTGGTCCTCGAGCGTCCAGTGCTTCGGCTCGGCGGAGAAGACCCGCACGCCGATCAGCGGCACCGCCAGGAGCGCGACGGGGGAGCGCACCCACAGCAGGCCGAACGCCCCGAGCAGGTAGGCGCCCGTGCGCAGCTTCGCCCCCAGGCCGTGCAGGGGCGAGCCGGTCTGCCCGTAGGCGTAGCCCATGCCCTCGGCGAAGGCGGGGATGACGACGCCGACCGCGAGGACGAACCAGGCCGCTCCCGCCGCCGCGACCAGCGCGCCGAGGCGCCGGCGGCCGAGGACGGCGAAGAGGCCGCCGAAGGCGACGACAAGCAGCGCGAGATCCTCCTTGACGAGCAGGAGGAAGAGCACCGCGGCGGTCGCCCGGCGCCACTGGCCGCGGTCGGCCCACAGCACGGCGAGCGCGATCGCCGGCGGGGCGAGCGCGACCTCGTGAACGTCGAAGGCGAGCGCCTCCTGCACGCCGCCGAACAGCAGGTAGGCGCCCGCCAGGGCGAGCGCGCCGCCCTCCCCGACCCGCGGCCGCGCGAACGCGGCGATCGGGAAGGCGGCCAGGCACACGACGAGCGCCTGCGCGGCGATCAGCCCTTCGGGACCCAGCCACCCGGCCGGCGCGAGCAGCGCCAGCGCGGGAGAGAGGTGGTCGCCGAGGATCCAATGCAGCCCCTTCAACGTGCTCGCGGGGCGCTCGAGGCGCCCCGCGTGCCACAGGACCTGGTCGAAGAGGCCGAGATCGAAGCCCGTCGAGCGGTACGTGCGGTGCCGGGCGATCCCGAGCACCGCGTAGGCGGCCGTGGCCAGCGCCACGGCGGCTCTCAGTGCGACGCCGCCCTCCGGTACCGCGCCACCGCGAGCGGCGCGGCGATCGCGAAGATCACCACGGCCCAGACGAACGCGCCCCACACCGCGTTGCCGGCCTCGCCGCCGACCCACAGCGCGCGCATCGCGTCGACGGTCACCGTGAACGGGTTGACCTCGGCGACCTTCTGCAGCACCGTCGGCATGGAGTCGACCGGGACGAAGGCCGAGGAGATGAACGTCAGTGGGAAGACCGCGATGAAGCCCACGGAGTTCGCCGCCTCGGGGGAGGAGACGAGCAGGCCGACGAGGGCGAACACCCACGAGAACGCGTAGCCGAAGGTCAGCAGGAGCAGCACGCCGAGGAGGACCTCGCCGATGCTCGTGTGGAACGAGAAGCCGATGATGAGGCCGGTGGTCGCCAGGACGACGATCGACAGCGCGTTCGTGACGATGTCCGCCGCCGTGCGTCCGGCGAGCACCGCGGGCCGGGCCATCGGCAGCGAGCGGAAGCGGTCGATGAGCCCCTTGTTCATGTCCTCGGCCAGGCCCAGCGCCGTCAGGAAGCCGCCGAAGGCGATGTTCTGGACCATGATCCCCGGGATCAGGAAGTCCTTGTAGTTGTCGAAGCCGGGCGTCTGGATCGCCCCGCCGAAGACGTAGACGAACAGCAGCACGAACATCACGGGCTGGACGGTGACCGCGAGCAGCAGGTCGGGGGAGCGCGGCAGCCGGACGAGGTTGCGCTCGGCGACCACGAGCGTGTCGGGGATCAGGCGGCTCATCGCTCCGCCTCCGCCTCGGTGGCGGCTTCGGCGGCGTGGCCGGTCAGCGTCAGGAACACGTCGTCGAGCGTCGGGCGGCGCAGCTCGAGGTCCTCGACCTCCAGGCCCGCCTCGCCCAAGCGCCGGACGGCCTCGACCAGCGCGCCCGCGCGCCGGCGGACGGTGAGGCGCACGACGGCGCCCTCGCTCACCGGTGGCTCGTCGGACATCGGCGCGAGCGCCGTGATCGCGGGCTCCGACGCGGCCGCGTCGGCGAGCGTCACCTCGAGGCGCTCGCCGCCCACCTGGGCCTTCAGCTCGTCCGGCGTGCCCTCCGCGATGACCCTGCCGTGGTCGATCACCGCGATGCGGTCGGCCAGGCGGTCGGCTTCGTCGAGGTACTGGGTCGTGAGCAGCACCGTGGTGCCCGCGGCGACCAGTGACTCGACGGTCGCCCAGAGGTCCAGTCGGCTGCGCGGGTCCAGGCCCGTCGTCGGCTCGTCGAGGAACAGCACCGCGGGCTTGGCGACGAGCGCGGCGGCCAGGTCCAGCCGCCGGCGCATGCCGCCCGAGTAGGTGCTCGCGGCGCGCCCGCCGGCGTCGACGAGGTCGAACTCCTCGAGCAGCTCCTTGCCGCGCGCCTTGGCGGCCGAGCGGCCCATGCCGTAGAGCCGCCCGACCATGGTCAGGTTCTCCAGTCCGGTCAGGTTCTCGTCGATCGCGGCGTACTGGCCGGCCAGGCCGATCCGCGAGCGCAGGTCGGCCGCGTCCTTCACGACGTCGAGCCCCGCGACGCTGGCGATCCCTTCGTCCGGCCGCAGGAGGGTGGTGAGCACCCGGACCGCCGTGGTCTTCCCGGCCCCGTTGGGGCCGAGCAGCCCGAGCACGGTGCCGGCGGCGACCTCGAAGTCGATCCCGTCGGCGCGCGCACCTCCCCGAAGGACTTCGTCAGGCCGCTGACGCTGATCGCGGGTGCGGACGCCGCCGGGGAGGGCGCGTCCCGGGCGGTGGAAGACGGTGCGGTGGTGGGCATGCCGGGCATCCTCTCGTCCATCTAGGTCAGTTCTTGTCCGCAATAGCTGGCATCGTCTCGGACACCATGACGACCTCCGGACGGCTGCTCAAGCTCCTCTCCCTGCTCCAGACCCGGCGCGACTGGCCGGGCGAGGAGCTCGCGGAGCGCCTCGAGGTCTCGGGACGCACGATCCGTCGTGACATCGCGCGCCTCCGCGAGCTCGGCTACCCCGTCGATGCGCTCACCGGCCCGAGCGGCGGCTACCGCCTGGAGGCGGGCACCGCGATGCCGCCGCTGCTGCTCGACGACGACGAGGCCGTGGCGATCGCCGTCGGCCTTCGCGCCGCCGCGGGCACGGCGGTGACGGGGATCGAGGAGACGTCGATCCGGGCGCTGGTCAAGCTCGAGCAGGTCTTGCCCGACCGTCTCCGCCGTCGGGTCAACGCCCTGCAGTCGGTGACCGACACCCTCCCGGCCACCGGGCCGACGGTCGACCCGGAGTGCCTCACGACGATCGCGGGCGCGTGCCGCGACTCCCAGCGACTGCGCTTCCTCTATCGCGCGCGCGACGCCGCCGAGACCCGCCGCGAGGTCGAGCCGCACCGTCTGGTGACGCTCGGGCGCCGCTGGTACCTCGTCGCCTGGGACACCCGCCGTGAGGACTGGCGCACGTTCCGCGTCGACCGGCTCTCCGAGCCCGCATCGACGGGCGTGCGCTTCGCCTCGCGCACGCTCCCCGCGGCCGACGCGACCGCCTACGTCCTGGCGAACCTCTCGGGCGCCGTCTACCGCTACCGCGCCCGCGTCACGCTCCACGCCTCCGCCGAGGAGCTCGAGGCGCGCCACCCGCACCGCCTCCAGGGGCAGGTGACGGCGATCGACGCGCGCTCGTGCGAGCTGCGGACCTCCGACGACCATCTCGACTGGCTGGCGATGCGCGTCGGGATGCTCGGCGTGGGCTTCGAGGTCCACGAGCCGCCCGAGCTCGTCGAGCGGGTGCGGGCGCTGGGCGCGCGCTTCTCCGCGGGGGCGGGCGCGGTGGTGCGGTGACCGTCCGCGATCTGCTGGACTGCACCCGGTGACGTTCGTGCTCACCGTCGCCGCCGCCGCCATCGCGGTGGCCGTCGAGTTGATCGAGGCCATGGCGATCGTGCTCGCGGTCGGCGCCAGCCGCCGTTGGCGCGACGCGGTGTGGGGCGCCGTCGCCGGCGTCGCGGCCTGCGCGGTGCTCGCCGCCGCCCTCGGCCCGCTGCTCGTCGGCCTGCCGCGCGAGGCGCTGAAGCTCGCGATCGGCACCCTGCTCCTCCTCTACGGGCTCGAGTGGCTGCGCAAGGGCACGCTGCGCCTGGCCGGCCGCAAGCGTCGCGCCTCGTCGGTCCACGAGTTCGAGGAGACCGTCGAGGAGTTCGACGACGTGCCGCTGCCGCCGGAGGGCGAGGCCGACTGGGCGGCGCGGGTCGTCGCGTTCAAGGGCGTGCTCCTGGAAGGCGTCGAGGTCGTCGTGATCGTCGCCGCGCTCGCCGCCCGCCCGACCGGCGCGCTCCCGGCGCTGCTCGGCGCGGGCGTGGCGGGCGTCGTGGTGCTCGCCGCCGGCGTCCGGCTCCGCGCGCCGCTCGGCCGCGTCCCGGAGACCGAGCTCAAGTACGGCGTCGGCGTCCTGCTGACCACGTTCGGGATCTTCTTCGCCGGCGAGGGCCTGCGGGTCGACTGGCCGGGTGGCGATCTCGCGCTCTTCGCGATCGGGCTGGCCCTGGTCTTCGCCACGCAGCTCCAGATCCACGGCCTGCGCCGCAGCCCGGTGCCGGCGTGACCGTCCTGCGCACGCTGCGCCTCCTCGTCCTCGGGGAGACGTGGACGCTCCCGCTCGGCGTGGCCACGCTGCTGCTCGCCGGCGTCGCGCTGCGCGCGCTCGACACAGAGCTGTGGCGCGAGGCGGGCGGCGGCGTGCTGCTCGCGGGCGTGGTGGTCGTGCTCGTGGGGACGGTGGCGGCGGGGACGCGGGGGCGCTGACCCGCCTTCGCCCTCGTGCTCACAGACCGGCGGTTGGCGCTCTATCGCCTCAAGCTCGATCAGCTCGAGGACGTGACCTGGGAGATCTCCCGCGACCGGATCACCGAGATGACGCGGTCATCAGCACTTCGCGTTGACTGCGCTGATCTGCCAGCGGCCCTCCCGGAGGCGCAGGACGAAGTCGATCGGTTGCGGCGGCAACGGTCCCGCCGGGCCGGCGATCTGCGAGCGAGCGGAGATACGGGCGACGTCGCCGTCGACGGTGACATCGGCCGGGTCCAGGGCGAGGAAGCGGTAGGTCTCGACCTGGTCGAACTGACGCCGGTAGATCGCCACGGCCGCGGCGCGGCCCGTGGTCGTCACGCAGCCGGCTGCGACCCCGTTGCCGCCGACGCGACGCACGTCCGCGGTGAGCAGACGCGTCAGCCGCTCGCCGTCGTCGGCGGTGAAGGCGTCCGCGTACCTCCGGAGCACCTCGACGACGGCGGAGGCACCCGCCGAGCGTTGCGCGGCGCTCGTGGTCTTCCCTGTCGCGGCGGGGGCGGTCGCGTCGGTCGTCTGCGGTGGCGTGCTCGCCGAGGTCGTTCCGGTCTGCGGCGTCGTCGCGCCGTCGCCGCGGCCGAGGACCAGCCAGGCGCCGCCGGCGATCAGGAGGACCACCAGCACGGCCGCCGACGCGATCAGAGCGCCGCGCGGGCCTCCCGGCGTCGTGCTCTGGGCGGCCGTCGGTGTCGCGACGGGTGGGACCGGCGGTGCCGTGGCCGGGAGCGGCATCCGCTCCCTCGACCGTGCTCGCAAGGTCGTCGGCGCGGCGTCGGGCGGGCGTGCGTTCGCGCGCGCATCGGGGGGGCCGGGGGCGGCGGGCGGTGCCTCGGCGGCTGGTGTGTCCGCGGGTGGCGCCTCGGCGGCTGGTGTGTCCGCGGGTGGTGACTCGGCGGCCGGTGTGAGCGCGGGTGGTGACCCGGCGGCCGGGGCGACCGCGGCCAGCGCCCGTGCGAACTCCCGTCCGTCGGCAGGCCGCTCGTCGGGATCGATGGCCATGAGTCGGGCGACGACCGGGTCGAACCGCGTGCCGAGGGCGGGAGCGCTGTCGGAGACGAGGGGGCGCGGAGCCGAGGCGTGCGCGAGGAGCGTCGCCATGGGGATCTCGCGCCGCAGCGCCGGCTCGCCGGTGAGTGTCTCGAAAAGGACGCACCCCAGCGCGTACAAGTCCGCACGCCCGTCGGCCTCGCGGCCCAGGACCTGCTCGGGGGCCAGGAAGCCCGGCGTGCCGATCATGTGACCGGTGGCCGTCAGCTCCACGCTGACGGTATCGGCATCCTGCAGCGCCCGTGTCACGCCGAAGTCCGTGAGGTAGGCGTGCAGCCCGGTCCCCATCTGGCGCACGAGGATGTTGGCGGGCTTGACGTCACGGTGCAGCACGCCGGCTGCGTGGGCGGCGTCCAGCGCATCGGCGATCTGCGTGACGATCCGTACCGCGTCGGCGGCGGAGAGCGCGCCGTGCTCGGACAGGTGCTCGCTCAGGTCCTCGCCGTCGACCCACTGCATGGCGATCCACGCGCGGCCCTCGAGCTCACCTGCCCCGTGCACGCTGACGATGTGCGGATGATCGAGGCACGCCGCCGCCCTGGCCTCGCGCTTGAAGCGCGCCTGGAACGCCGGGTCACGGGCCACGGGTCCGGCGATCACCTTCAGCGCCACGCTGCGACCCAGGCTCTCCTGCCGGGCGCGGTAGACGATGCCCATCGCCCCCCGGCCCGCAACGGCCTCGATGAGGAACTCGCCGAGGCTGTCGCCGGCGCGCAGCTCGTCGACGGGTGACGGCCCGCCGGGACTGTGCGGAGGATCGGCCGGCACGCTGTCAGCCTAGCCTCTGCCCTAGGTGCAGGAGGATCGCGGTTGCCGCGGCGGGTGCCCGGCGCGCGCGCAGCACGTTCATGAGCGGCAACGCGGCTCGCGCGGAACGAAGCGGTGGTCGACATGCTCGACGACCCAGGTGGCGATCCGCGTCAGATTCGCGGTACCGCTCGCGTGCGTGCCGTCGGCCGGAGCGGTCGCGATCACGACCGCGTAGCTCCGGCCGCGAACCGTGAGGATCCCCATCTGGCGATCGACGGAGCCGCCGTCGACGCCCGCCCGGCTGCCGGGACCCCAACCGCCCTTGAGCTGCGCCTCGACGCGTGCCGAGCCCAGGCCCCAGCGCTGGCCGCGGATGACCGCGTTCATCAACTTCAGGACATAGCGCCCTTCGGGCAGGCACGGCAGGCCGGCGGTGAAGCGGGCCTGGTCGCTGAGGCTCCACACCGTCTGCCCGAACGCCGTGAAGCCTTGCCGCAGGCGCCGCGACTGCACCACGGTGCGCCGGTCGCCCGCCCTGCGTAGCTGCGCGGTGGCCGCCGCCGCCGCGACCTCCCCGTCTCCGAGGCTGCTCCACGCGCGCTCCGCGGCGGCATTGTCCGACGCCGTGATCGCCCGCCGCAGGTTCGGGCGCTCAGCGGCTTCGTCGCCCTCGGCGACCACGGCCATGGCGATCGGCACCTTGATCGTCGACCACGCCACGGCGGTCTGAAGTCGTCCGGCCGCCTCCACCTCGTGACCGAAGCCCAGCGGTGAGACCGCCACGCCGCTGCGGCCGCCAAGGGACTGCTCGAGCCGGCTGAAGCCGGCCCTGTCGGCGGTGGTGAGCATGCGGTGCTGCGCGCCCGGCTCGGCGCGCTGCTTCTCGCGCTCGTCGCCAGCCTCGGCCGCAGCTCTCGGGCCGGTCGCGTTCGGGTCGCTGGAGACGCCGGACCCTGCCCCACCGCAGCCGCTCATCAGCCCGAGCGCCGTCCAGACGAGAAAGGCCGACCACGCTGAAGCACGCACGACGAGAGCCTGACAGCTCCTCCATCGCCCAGCAGATCGCGTGCCGTATGTACGCGGCGTGCAGGAGGGGGGTGTGGAGCGGTGCGGTCACCGCGGGCGATCGGCGGCGCAGCGCTGCCGCATCGACGACGCGGGCGGGGAGCACGAGCAGCCGGACCGCGGGCGGCGGGAAGTCGAGGAGCACCAGGAAGCCGGCGACCACGGCGACGACGGCGGTGTGAACAGCCGCCGACAGCGTGGTGGCCCGCGGATGTAAGAATGGCGGCGTGCCCCTTCGACAGCGGTTCCGGGCCTGGGTGGCGGCGGACCCGCAGGGTGCGATCGACGGGGTCCAGACCATCGTCGACGTCGGAGGCGGGGAGGCGGTCTCCGGCCGTCTCGAGGTCGGCCCGCTCCTGGCGTGGGCAGGTTGAGTGCCCCGCCTGGTGCTGCTGCTGGCCTTCGTGCTCGTCTCGTTTGCCGCCAACTCCCTCATCACCCGGCACGTCGTGCAGCAGCACCTGCTCGACGCGGGCTTGCTGTCGTGCGTGCGCTTCATCGCCGGCGCGGCCGCACTGCTGCTGCTGTGCCTCGTGCGTCGGGAGCGCCCGGTGGTCGGGCGCGCGAACCTCGCCCCGGCGCTGTGGCTCGGCGCGTACGCCCTGTGCATCTCCTACGGCTATGAGCGCATCGGGGCGGCGCCCGGCACGTTCGTGTTCTACACCGTCGTGCTCGTGACGCTCGTCATCAACGACCTCGGCCGCCGGGTACGGGTCCCCCGCCACCGGCTGGCGGGCGCCCTTGTCGCGCTCACCGGGCTGGGAGTCCTCGCGGCCGGCTCGATCGACACCGTGACGCCGGTGGGGGTGGGCCTGCTGGTGGCGACCGGTGCCGCGTGGGGGCTGTATACCGCCGCCGGCCGCGCGGGCCTCGATCCTCGCGTCGCGACCACCGGGCACTTCGTCGTTCTGGCCGCCGTGCTGCTGGTGCTGGCGCTGGGGCTGGTCGCCGCCGGCGTCCGCGTCACCGTCTCCGGGCTCGGCTGGGCGGTCCTCATGGGCGCGGGCACAACCGCCTTCGCCTACGTCGCCTGGTACGCATGCCAGCGGGTGCTCTCCGGCACGTCGGCCGGCACCGTGCAGCTCGCCATCCCGATCCTCACCGCCGTCGGGGCGTTCGCCCTGCTCGGCGAGGCCCTCACGGCCGGGCTCGCCGCCTCAGCCGCCCTCGTCGTGGCGGGGCTGCTGCTGGCGAGCCGTCCGGTGCATGCCGCCGCCCCTGACTGAGCACCTGCGGAGCACGGTTCCTGTGCGACGGCAAATGCCGTCGGTTCTCACCGGCTTCGCCGGAAGACTGGCATGCCGCAGCTTGCCCCCGATGCGCCGCCCGATCGTCGCCTCGCTCCTGCTGATGTCCACCGGTTGCCTGCGGCCGACCACGCCGCGCTGCTCGTCTGCGCGCCGCGCCGCTCGAGCGCCCATGAGCGCCCAGGGGGTCGGTGCTCATGGGCGCTCGGCCGATGTGAGGGACTCGTGCGCCGCGTCGGCTGCGCGGCCGGTCGAAGACTTGCTCGACGGCGAGGGGAGGATCGGCGCGGCGGCGAAGGCCCCGCGCTAGCGGCGGGCGTTCGCGGATGGTAAGCGCCGCGTTCGCCCGGCGTAAGCGGCGCCCGGGAGGATCGTCACATAGCTCGTTCCCACCCCAAACATCAGGAGAAGCTGATCCATGCCAGCCAAGAACCGAGTCGATGACCTGCGCGCGCAGGCCCGGGAGTTCGCAGCGACGGAGATCATTCCGGTCGCCGACCACCACGACCGCACGGCCACCTTCCCGTGGCGGATCGTCAACCGCGCACGGGAGGTCGGGCTGCTCAACACGATTGTCCCGGCCAAGTACGGCGGGCCCGGCTTCACGGCGGTCGAGGAGACTGTCGTGGCCGAAGAGCTCGGATACGGCTGCTCGGCGATCTGGACGGGCGCGATGGGCATCAACAACCTCGCGAGCATCCCGTTCGTGCTCGGGGCCTCCAAGAAGCAGAAGCGCGAGTGGTTCGGGCACATGCACGAGGGCGCCACGCCGGCGCTCGCGCTGACCGAGCCGGGCGGGGGCTCCGACGTGGGTGCGATGACCACCGTGGCCCAGCGCGTCAAGGGCCACTACGTGATCAACGGGGAGAAGCGCTTCATCTCCAACACCGCGGTCGCCGACTTCCTGGTCGTCTTCGCGCGGACCGGCGAGGGAAACGGCGGCGTCTCCGCGTTCATCGTGCCCAAGGACAGCGTCGGACTCTCGGTCGTGGGCTCCTACGAGAAGATGGCCCACCGCTGCTATGACACCTCGCAGCTGCGCTTTGACGACGTGGTCGTCAGCGCCGCGCAGCGGCTGGGGGAGGAGGGCGACGGCTTCCGTCTGGCGCTGGGCACGTTCGACCTCAACCGGCCGATCGTCGCCGCGGTGGCGACCGGCGTGGCGCGGCGTGCACTGGCGGAGGCCTCGAGCTACGCTGGCGCCCGCCGAGCCTTCGGCCAGCCGATCGAGCAGTTCCAGGCCGTCGGGCACAAGCTCGCGGACATGGCGATCGGCGTCGAGGCCGCACGCCACTTGGCCCGCAACGCCGCCCGCCGCCACGACGCTGGCAAGAGCAACACGATTGAAGCCTCGATGGCGAAGGCGTTCGCGACCGACATCGCGTTCCGCTCCTCCGTCGACGCGGTGCAGATCTTCGGCGCCGCAGGGACCATGCGCCACAACGTGGTCGAGAAGCTCGCCCGCGACGCGAAGGTCCTGCAGATCTACGAGGGCACCAACGAGATCCAGCGCAACGTGATCGTCCGTGAGCTCGGGCGCAGGCGCGCTTCGGCGAGGGCCGACGTCGTAAGCGGCCTGGGGGCCTCGCCGCCACCCGTCGCGCCGGCCGAGCCCGCCCCCGCGTTGTTCGACGCCGGCACCGAGCGGAGGGCGGCATGAGCTCCCCCGAGATCGCCCGCGAGGAGATCCTGCGCGAGCTCTACGATCGCCCCGGCCGCGCCACGCAGGCGAGCCGCGCGGACGCCGCAAGCCGCCCCCGTGGGACGCCGGCCCCCGGGCCCCGAGGCCCCGTCGCGGGCGCGGGCGCCACGGTCCGCGCCGGCGACAGCCGGCTGGGAGGGGGTGACCCCGGTCGGAGTGGTCACCGGGATCCTCGTCTTGGCGGTCGCCGGCTGGTGGCTGCTCGGGGACCCGCGGTGGGACGTGCTCGGCGTCGCCGGGCCGGTCTTCTCCGCGGTGGTGCTCTGGACCCTCCTTTCGACCGTGGTGACGGGCTTCGCCTTTGCCGGCGGCCCGTTCACCCGCATGGCCCAGCCGCTCGGCGGGCTGCTCACCGTCGCGCTCAACCTGACGGTGGGCGTCGCGGTCACGCTCCTGCTGACCCAGGTCGTCGGCTCCTGGGATCCCGCTGTTGAGCGCCGCTCAAGTTGGGCATGGGATGGCCGGTTTGCGCCGTTCATCGTGGTGATGGTGGTGGCGGTGGTGGCAGGCTTGGCGCGTTCCTGAACGCGCGAGAGCCCTCCCGTGAGCTTCGTCGGCGTCGGGAGG
>JBBQEV010000099.1:0-13333 GCA_038321325.1 Solirubrobacterales bacterium | reverse complement strand
GGGCGCGGGCGGCTGCGCGACCGCCAGCGGCGGCTGGGCGGTGGAGGCGAGCGCCGTCGGCAGGTCGCCGGCGGCCGGCGGCACGGTCGCGACGACCTTCCCGCCCGCGGGAAGCGGCAGCGCCGTGACGTCCGAGCCCGCGTCGACGATGCCGTCGGCCGGTCGCGGGGCTCCCGCGTCGACGGGGATGGCCGCAGCGCCCTTCACGAGCGGGGACGCCGGCGTCGCGCCGTCCGGCGCAGTGGCGGCGTGCTCGGTCGCCTTGGCGCCCTTCGCCTGGTCCTTCGCCGCCGCGACCGCGCGCAGAGGCGCGGCGAGCTCCGCGGCGTGGATGACCGGCTGCGGCGTCGTGGCGACGACCCGCGGCGCGGCGACCCCGGCGCCGGGGAGCGCGGCGACCGCGGCGGCACGCGGCGCGGCATCCTTCCGGGAGTGGTCGACCTCGACGGCGCCCGCGGTGACGATCGCCGCGCCCGCGACCACGGCGGCGGCCTTGGTCGCCAGCGTGGCGAGTCCGGCCGAGAAGGCGCCGCCCGCGGCGCCGGCGCCGGCACCGGCGGCGGCCGAGCCGCTCGCCGCCCCGGCCGCGCCCGCGGCCGAGCTTGCGCCCTGCGCGAGGAGGAACTTCTTGATCAGCAGCAGCGGCCCGACCGGGAAGACGGCGGCCAGCGCGCGGTTGGTGTTCCCGAGCTGCCGGTCGAAGCCCGCGCAGCGGTCACAGCCGCGGACGTGGCGTCGCACCGGTGGCGACTTGCGCTTCAGCCCCTCGGCGGCCTCGCCGAGCTCCGCGCGGACCTCCTCGCAGGAGAGCGCGCGCGCCTCGGCGGCTTCGGCCAGGCCGACCCGCGCCCGCACGAGCAGCGACTTGATCGCGGGGACCGTCGTCTCCATCGCGAGCGCGATCTGCTCGTAGCTCAGGGCGTCGATCTCGCGCAGCAGCAGGGCGGTGCGCTGCGTCTCGGGCAGCCCGTGCACGTCGCCGACGAGCTGGCGGAACTCCTCGCGCTTGTGCACCCGGTCGGCCGTCGTGGCGCCGTGATCGGCGAGGTGGATGTCCATCGAGTCCACGCCGATCGCGGTCTGCTTGCGCAGGTGGTTCAGCGAGCGGTTGCGGGCGATCCGGTACAGCCAAGGGCGCACGTTGATCGGTCGCTCGTCGGCCATCATCGCGTTGAACGCCGCCGCGAAGACCTCCTGCAGCACGTCCTCGGCGTCCTCCCGAGAGGCGAGCATGTGCCGGCAGAACGCGAGCAGCCGCGTCTGGTAGCGGGCCACGAGCACCTCGTAGGCCGACTGGCTGCCGCGCCGCGTGAGGGCGACCAGCCGCTCGTCGCCCTGCAGGCGCAGGAACGGGGTGGGCCCACGCAGCGCGGGGCGGTGCTTGAGGGAGGCGACTTCCATGGATCGGGCGTCCGTCGAGGACGAAACGGGATTCGGTGAGCGAAGTTGCGGCTCGCCAACCGTAGCGGCGGCGACGCCGATCTCCAGCCTGCACGACCTTCCTCAGAGAACTCTCACGCTGGCGTCGGTCGCCGAGGGCCGATGGGCGTCCAGGGGGTGAGCGCTCATGGGCGTTCGAGCGTCGTCGACGGTTCCGGCGATACCCGGGACGGGACTCGAACCCGTACGTCCTTTCGGACCGTGGCTTTTAAGGCCACTGCCTCGACCAGTTGGGCTACCCGGGCGGGTGCCGCGTCGCCGAACGCTAGCCCAGCGCCAGCCGCGCGATGACGAAGGCCTCGCCCTGCAGCCCGTGCTCGGGGTGATCCAGCGCCCACTGCACGGCTTGGCGCGCCACGTCCTTCGGGCTGGCGGTGGCCCAGCACGCGGAGCCGTCGCCGCCCGCGCCCGGATCGGCCGCAGCGGGCAGGACGCCGGTGGCCACGAGCTGCCCGAGCGCCGTGAGCGCCTCGGGCTCGAGCTCCGGGGCGCGCGCCATGAACGCCTCGACGTTGTACCCGGTCACCGCGGGCGCGCCGCCGCTCACGGCCACGAGCGGGAGGTCCCGCGGCGCGGCGGCGATGAGGTCGCGCGTCGTGGCGGGTGCGTTCTGCCTGCCCCCGAGGCGGTTGAGGGCGTCGAGCAGGGCGGTCTCGGAGGCGTGCACCGCATCATGCTCGCCGATGGCCGCCGCGGACGCCGCCCTCCTACCGGGCGAAGGTGCGCAGGCCCCGCTTGAAGGCGTCGTAGGACGGGCGCGGGGTGCCGTCGAGGCGGACGAGGCCTGCGTCGAAGCGCGAGGTGCAGTCGGTGCCCTGCCAGTTGTAGCTGTAGAGGCGCTTGACGTCGCGGCGGAACTCGGCGGCGAGCGTGAACATGTAGGAGATCCGGTTGGCCGCGCGCTTCTCGTCGCACGGGAAGGAGCCGCCGAACGCGACCACGCCGCCGGTCTCGGTCAGCCAGATCGCCGTGCGGACGCTGTCGCGCCGCCGAACCTCCGAGATGATCTGCGCGGTGCCCGTCGAGCGCTTGCGGTTCGTGTCTGAGTAGTTGTGGACGCCGACGATCCGCGCGAGCCGCCGCTGGGACCGCGGGAGCGCGGCGTACCAGCGGCGGATGTACCCCTTCGCCCCGTCCTGGTCGAGCACGTCGAGGGCCACGATCGTGCAGCCGCGGCAGATCGAGCGCATGGCCCCGAAGAACTGCGCGGCGCGCCTGGGGTTGCGGAACGTGGCCTGGGAGTCGTGGTTGGCCTCGTTCCAGACGCCCCACTCGGACACGCCGAGCTTGCGGTAGCGCCTGACGAGCTTGCCGACGCTGCTCCTGTACTGCCTGACCGAGGGGAGCTTGCCCTTGTTGCGACGCAGGTCCGGGTCGGAGATGTGCATCAGGACCTTCACCCGTGCCGCGCGCGCGGCACGGACGAACGCGGTGGCCCGGGCGAGCTCGGCCGGCTTGGACGCGGCGTTCCAGCCGATGAAGTAGCGCGTCTTCTTGAGCTTCAGCGCCTTGTACGCGGGCGCGGCGAACATCGAGGCGTTCTGGTCGCCGAGGCCGACCGCGACGTTCGTGCGCGCGGCGGCCGACCCGCCGGTCCCCGCGAGGGCGACCAGGGTGAGGCCGAGGAGGACGAGGCTGCTGCGCGGGAACCGGGGCATGCCCTTCCCGAACCACGGTGGGGCACGGAGTTGCGGCAGCACCGCCCGCCGATCGGGGCGACAGACCCCTGGGGGTCCGCCGCCCGAGCTCCGTCCTGAGCGCTCAGGCCACGGCCGCGGCGCGGCCTGCGACCGGCGCGAGGCCGTCGAGCAGGGCGTCGGCGATGTGCCGCGCGCCCGTGACCTCGAGGCCGGTCGTGTCGGCGTCCGGGCCGAACGCCTCGATCCAGGCGGACTCCGGTCCCGCGATGCGGGCGTCGGCCTCCGGGAGGGAGCCCTCCTTGACGGTCATGATCCCGTCGACGGCGCAGACCACGTAGCGCTTCTGCTGGCCGTCACGGCGGTGCACGGTCAGCTCCGCCTCGCCCGAGAAGCCCGCGGGCACGGCGAGGCCGGGTACCGAGCGCAGCACCGCGCCCACGTCCACGAGCTCGTCGGGCTTCGGCGGGCTCCAGGCCCACTGGTAGCCCCAGCGCGCGAGCGCGCCGATGACGGGCAGGAGGTCCTTCGCCCGGTCGGTGAGCTCGTAGTCCACGCGCGGCGGCACCTCGCGGTAGCGCTGGCGGGTGAGCAGTCCGTCCGCGACCATGCGGTTCAGCCGCGAGCGCAGCTGCTCGGTCGAGATGCCGGGCAGCGTCCGCTGGAGCTCGACGAAGCGGCGGGGACCGCCGACGAGGTCACGGACGATCAACAGGGTCCACTTGTCGCCCACGAGGTCGAGGGCGCGGGCGTCAGGCGCCCACTGGTTGTACGGGTGCCGCTTGGGTGGTGGTGCGGTGGGAATGACGCTCCTCCTGTTTCAGGGGTGGGTGGAGTGCGACTCCGACACACCTTACCGAAGAGAGTTGGATTCCGACGTAGCGCTCCTCAACGTGGCCGTTCGATCCGCCGGTCGCTTGGCCGGCACTTCCCGCAAGTTCGCGTGCTCATCAGCGTTAGAGCTTGAGAGCAAAGGACCGGACGCCGGTGTGCGCCGGAGGAAATCCCTGGGAGCGGAGGTTGTGATGGGTGAAGTCATCTCGTTGGACGCGCGCCGCCGGGCACGCGCGGCAGGCCCCGAGATCGCGCGCCCGCGCGCCGCCCGGGGTGGCTCCGGGCTGGCGGCGACGCTGTGGTTCGACCTCGCCTCGCCGAGCACGTACTTCGCCGCCGAGCGGGCCGACCAGATGTTCCCCGGGCTCCGCTGGTGCCCCGCGCTCGCCGGCCCGCGGCCCGGTCGGGCATCGCGTCCGGCTCTCGCGCACGACGTGGCCCTGCGGGCCGCCGACGCCCGCGCCAAAGAGCTCCGTATGCCGCTGGTCTGGCCCGAGCCCGACGCGGCCGGGTGCCGCTCGGCGATGCGCGTCGCGGCATTCGCGGCCGAGAGCAGCAAGGCCTCGGCGTTCGTCCTGGCCGCGAGCCGCTTGGCGTTCTGCGGCGGCTTCGCCCTCGACGACCCGGAGATCCTCGCGGAGGCGGCCGCCGCCGCGGTGCTCCCGCTCGACGACTGCCTGCGTGCCGCGGGCGACCGGTCGCGCGACGCCGCCATGGAGGCGGCGGGCCGCCGGCTGGTCGCGCTCGGCGCCGACCGGCTCCCCGTCCTCGGGCTCGGCCGCCGGCTGTTCTGCGGTGAGGAGCGCCTCGCGGAGGCGGCCGCCGCCGCGCGCGAGCCGGGCGAGCTCCGTCGGGCGCCGCTGGACGAGTCCGCCGGCTGACGCCGACCTGAACCCGCGGCGCGGCGCGGCGGGGTTCCCGTATGTTCACGCGTCTCGCCCGCCGCCGGGCGACCCTTCCCCGAGATGCGCCCTCCGCACGGCCGCCGCGCCGTACTCCTGCTGCTGCTGATCGTGATCTCCGCGGCCGGCGCGGGCATCGCCGTGGGGCAGGCCGGTCGCGAGGACGGGCGCATCGGCCCGGAGAAGAAGGTGACCGCCAACGGACGACGCTTGGAGCCGTTCGGCACCCTCGTCAAGCTCGGCAACTTCCCCACGGGCGGGGCGGTCACGCCGAACGGCCGCTACTACTGGACCGTCTCGACGGGGCGCGGCGAGAACGACGTGCGGATCGTCTCGGTGCGCACGGGTCGCGTGACGCAGACGCTGCGCCTGCCGGGCGCCTCGGGCGGGATCGCGATGGACCCGTCGGCCGCGAAGGTCTACGTCTCCGGGGTCTCGGACTCCGTCGGGCGGACGCTGCAGGAGACGCCGAAGGGCACCGCCGGCCGGGAGGGAGACGTGATCCACGTCTTCTCCTACGACGCCGGAACGGGGAGCGCGCGCTCCGACGGGATCATCAGGGTGCCTCCGCCCGCGACGGCGCAGTCGCCGCAGAGCTTCCCGCCCGTGAACCTCGGCCAGCGCCTCGCGTGGCCCGACCGGCTGGCGATCGCCCCGGACGGCAAGCGCCTGCTCGTCCCGCTGAACCTCGCCGACGCCGCGGCGATCGTCGACGTCGACAGCAAGCGGGTCCGCTACGTCCCGACGGGCAACTACCCCTACGGCGCCGCGATCCTCGCCGGCGGCGAGACCGGCCTGGTCTCCAACGAGACTCCCGGCACCGTCTCGGTCATCGACCTGGACAAGGGCACGAAGGTCAAGGACATCCAGGTCGGCCCGCCGCTCTCCCACCCCGAGGCGATCGCCGTCGACCCCAAGGCCGAGCGGGCCTACGTGGCGATCGCGAACTCCGACCAGGTCGCCGTGATCGACACGCGGCGCATGGTGGTCGCGGCGACGCTGTCGGCCGGGCGGCCCGAGGGGCTCGGCGCGAGCCCGATCGACCTGACCGTGCAACCCGACGGCAAGCGCCTGTTCGTCGCCGAGTCGGGCACGGACTCCATCGCCGTGTTCGCGTTGCCGGGCAGCGGCGCCGCCCGCTCGCGCGCGCGCCGCGACGGTGAGCGCGTGCTCGCGGGGGAGATCGAGCGCGCGCAGCGGCGCGCAGGGCCGGCGGCGGACGCCGAGCGCGGCGAGGGGACGGCCGCGGCCGAGCGCGGCGAGGCGGTGCTGCGGCAGGCCGCGGGCGACTTCCCGCTCGTCGCGCGGATCCCGACCGCGGCCCACCCGACCGACGTCGAGGTCGTCGACGCGTCCGCGCGCAACCCGTGCGGCCTTCGCGCGCCGAACGCCAAGCGCCGCGGTAGAAAGGCCAAGCGCTGCGCGAAGCTCCTGTGGATCAGCGCCAAGGGCCTCGGCACGGGGCCGAACCCGAAGGGCCCGCAGCCCAGCTCGCCCGACGACTCCGACGCGAACATCAACCGGACGCAGTACCTGCCCCTGATCAACATCGGGGCCGCGGGCATCGCCGACTACCCGAGCGAGAAGCGCCTCCCGCGCCTCACGCGCGCCGCCGACCGCGCGCTGCGCCCGTCCGACCCACAGTCCCCGCCCGCCGACACCGTCCTGCGGCCGGGCGGCCCGATCAAGCACGTCTTCTACCTCGTGCGCGAGAATCGCACCTACGACCAGATCCTCGGGGACGAGCCGCGCGGCGACGGCGACCCGAAGCTCGCGCTCTTCGGCGGCGACACGACGCCGAACGCGCACGCGCTGGCCCAGCGCTACCCGCTGCTCGATCACGTGTACGCGAACTCCGAGGCGTCGATCGACGGGCACTTCTGGGCGAGCGCGGCGAAGGTCTCCGACTACGTCGACAAGAACTGGTTCCAGAACTACGGGGGCCGCGGGCGCCCCTACGACTTCGGGGTCTACGCGGTGACCTGGCCGGGCAACGGGTTCCTCTTCGATCAAGCCGAGCGGCAGGGCATCTCCTACGCGAACTACGGCGAGGCGATCGCGGGCGCGCTCCCGCTGCCCGACAAGGACCGCACGCTCGAGCAGACGACCGACGTCGCGCGCAAGTTCTTGAAGAGCGACCTCGGCCAGAACGGCTGCTACCCCAACGACGCCTCAGTCGGCTACGACGCGGTCACCGGGGCGCAGGTGTGGGACACGGTGGTGCCGGCGGGCGCGCAGCCGGTCGCCTTCTCGCGCTTCAGCTGCTTCGAGCTCAAGCTGCGCGCGCAACTGGCCACCGGGACCGTCCCGGCGTTCAACTACCTCACCGCGACCAACGACCACACGAACACGCTCGCCCCGGGCACCGCGCTGAAGCCGAACCGCACGCCGCGCGCGATGATCGCCGACAACGACGAGATGCTCGGCCGCCTCGTCGACCTCATCTCGCATTCCCCCATCTGGAAGGAGTCGGCGATCTTCGTCATCGAGGACGACTCCCAGGACGGCGCCGACCACGTCGACGCGCACCGCATCCCCGCGTTCGTGATCTCGCCGTACGCGCGGCAGGGCGCGGTGGTCAGCCGCCGCTACGACTTCCTCTCGGTCATCAAGTCGATGCAGCTCATCCTCGGGATGAAGCCGCTCGGGCTCTTCGACGCGCTCGCGACGCCGATGTACGACGCGTTCTCTCCCGCGCCCGACAACGCCGAGCCGTACACGTACGTGCCCGCCAAGGTGCCGCTGCTCGAGTACAACCCGACCGGCACCGCAAGCGCGCGCGAGGCGGCCAAGCTGCCGACCTGCCTGGACTGCGCCTCCCAGGCCGACCTCGACCGTCTCCTGTGGAAGTCGGTCCACGGGGAGCGCGCGGTCCCGCCCCCGCCGGGCCCCAACGCCGCGGGCGAGGACCCGGTGCGGCTGGGCCTGCCGGCGAGCGTGAAACCGACCGCCGAGACGGCGCCGACGACGCACCGTGATCGTCGGGCACCCGTCGTCGTCGAACGGCCCGCGCCGGCGCGCCAGTTCGCGCCTCCCTTGGGGGCGAAAGCCGATCCGTGACCCCTACCGATCCGGATGGGATCCACAGCGGGCACGCATCCCGGGCACGCGGTGGTCGGCCGGAGCTGAAGACGATTCAATAGGGTCGGTGACGATGCCGGACGAGCCCTCGCTCACCCTGCGCGGCGCCGCCACCCGGGAGCGCCTGCTCCGGGCCACCGAGGCCGAGTTGATCGAGCGCGACGGTGCGCTCGAGGTCGCCTCGGTGGCCGCGCGCGCCGAGGTCTCCGTCGGGCTGCTCTACCGCTACTTCGGCTCCAAGGCGGGGCTGGTGGCGGCCGTCGTGGAGAGCTTCTACGACCGCTTCCACGCAGAGGTCGCCGACACCGACCCGGCGCCCGACGCCGACTGGGCCTCGCGCGAGCGCAAGCGCCTCGAGCTCTCGGTCGCCTTCTACTACCGCGAGCCGCTGGCGGCCGTGGTGCTCTCGCGACTGTCCCGAGAGCCGGAGGTCGCCGGGGTGGAGGTGCGCCGCATCGGGCGGCTGGTCGAGGACGCGGCCAAGAACGTCACCGCGGGCCAGCGGCGCGGCGAGCTGCCCGGCGACCTCGACCCGAGGACGGTCGGCGCGATGCTCATCGGGGGCTTCCGCGTCGCGATGGGCGAGGCCCTGACCCGTCGCCCGCCGCCCGACGCCGGGCGGCTCGTGGAGCAGCTGTGGCACTTCGTCGTCAACGGCGTGCGCTTCACCGCGGCTCCACTTGCAGGGGGCGCCCTGGACGGACGTTCGATTGTCCTCCGGGCGTCCAACGCCGAAGATCCTCTTGTCGGAAGGTCTTCCCAACCGCCGACCTCATAGGCCGGGCATCTCTGCCGATCCGTTCGGCGCCTCCCCCCGTCCGGCCGCCTCATGAAGTACCGGTTCTGCTAAGGCGTACCCCTGCCCGTCCTGCCCAGACCGACTTGGAAGCCGCCCTCCGGGGCGGCTTTCGTGTTTCTCAGCGGTCGGCGCCGGCGCGGCGCAGCGCGGCGCCGCGGAGGATGTCGTGCTCGGAGACCTCGATGACGTCGAGGTCGAAGGCGCGCATCGCCTCGAGCATGAGCGCCGCGCCGACGACGATCGTCGGGGCACGCGCGGGGTCGAGGCCCGGAACCGCGCGGCGCTCGGCCTCCGGGAGCAGGGCGAGCAGGGCGAGCATCCGCGCGCAGGCGGCCTGATCGAGGCGGTAGCCGTGGACGCGCGCCGGGTCGTAGGGCTCGAGCCCCTGGTCGATCGCCGCGAGCTGCGTCGCGGTGCCGGCGACCGCGACCCCCGCGCGGACCGAGGCGCGCACGTCCGCGGGCACCGCGCCGAAGAGCTCTCGGACCTCGTCGGCCAGCGCGGCGAGCTCGCCGGGCGCAGGCGGGTCGGAGTGCACGAAGCGCTCGCCTTGGCGCACGGAACCGGCCTGCGTGGAGACGAAGAACGCGACCTCCCCGCGCGCGCCGACCACGAACTCCGTCGAGCCGCCGCCGATGTCGATGACCACGACGGGGCTCGGCGCCGCCGGATCGCGCGAGCTCGTGGCGCCGAGGAAGGAGAGCTGGGCCTCCTCGTCACCGGAGAGCGTGCGGGCGTCGAGGCCGAAGTCGTCGCGCACGCGCGCGGCGAACTCGGCGCCGTTGCTCGCGTCGCGGACCGCGCTCGTGAGCACCGCGGTGGTCTCGCTCGCCCCGTGCCCGTCGATCATTGCGCGGTAGCGATCGAGCGTGGCGAACACGCGCTCCATCGCCTCCGGCGCCAGCGCGCCCGACGCGTCGACGCCCTGGCCGAGGCGGGTGACGGTCGACTGGCGCTCCAGCTCGCAGACCTCGCCGTCGCCCCTCACGTCGGCGACGAGCAGGCGGGTCGAGTTCGTTCCGATGTCCACGACGGCGACGCGCATGGCGCGGCAGACTACGGCGTCGCCGGGTGGGGCAGAGGGCGACCTTCGAGGCCGGCGAGGAGGTTCTCGACGGCGAGCTCGCCCATGCGCGCGCGGGCGGTGTGCGTGGCCGAGCCGATGTGGGGGAGCACGAGGAGGTTCGGCGCGTCGAGCAGGGGGTCGTCGGGCGATAGCGGCTCGGGGTCGGTGACGTCCAGGGCCGCGGCGGCCAGGCGGCGCTCCCGCAGCGCGGCGCCGAGCGCGCGCTGGTCGACGACCCCGCCGCGCGACGTGTTCACCAGCAGCGCCGTCGCCTTGACGTGGCGCAGCGCCTCGGCGTCGATGAGGTGGCGGGTCTGCGAGGTGAGCGGGCAGTGCAGCGAGATGACGTCGGCCCGCGCGAGCGCCGCGTGGAGGTCGTCGCCGCGCCCCACGCGGACGACCTCCATGGAGAACCCGGCGGCGCGCCGCGCGACCGCCTCGCCGATACGGCCCGCGCCGACGAGCGCGAGCGTCGCGCCGTGCATCTCGTGCCCCAGCCAGCCCCGCGGCTCCCACGTGCGCCACCGCCCCGCGCGCACCGCCTCGTGGCCGGCGACGAGGTTGCGCGCCGCCGCGAGGATCAGCGCGAACGCGAGGTCCGCGGTCGCCTCGGTGAGCACGTCGGGCGTGACGCCCACCGCCACGCCGCGCCGCGCGCAGAGCTCGAGGTCGATGTTGTCCGTCCCGACCGCGTAGTTGGCGACGACCCGCAGCCCCGGCGCGGCGTCGAGCAGCTCCGCGTCGACGCGGTCGGTGACCATCGTGAGCAGCCCCTCGGCCTGTGCCACGCGCTCGCGCAGCACCGCGGGCGCCGGCGGCAGGTCGCCGTCCCAGACGTCGACGGCGTGCAGCGCGGCCAGGCGCTCGAGCGCCGTCCCGGACAGCGCGCGGGTGACGAGGATGCGGCTCATGCGTAGCGCCCGCAGCATGACCGACTCCGAGCGCGACACCATCCGACAGCCGTTCTCCCGCGACGAGGAGCGCATGTTTCTGGAGGCCAGCCGACCCACGCGGGCACGGCTGAGATTGCTACCCTGCGTGACACGCCGCGGGGTGGAGCAGTCTGGTAGCTCGTCGGGCTCATAACCCGAAGGTCGCAGGTTCGAATCCTGCCCCCGCTATACGGAAGCCCGCCTCTCGCCAGGCGGGTTTTCGTGCTTTGAGGGCAGACGCCGACGCTCGCGCGTGGTCCTGTGTGTCTTGCAAACGCGGACGGCGCGGCGGCGGACCGCCCGACCGCCTTCCCAGCCGAGGTTCCGTTCGGGTTGCCGCTCGGGCCTTTGTTCAAGCGGCACGATTTTCGTGTTTGGCCGCCGCGGACAGACTCAGTCGGCTCCGTCGCTTCCGGCACGTTGTTCGTAGGCGCGCTGCAGCTGTTCGCTGGCGGTTGGCTGGTCAGGTCGACGGCGTGGCGTGCCGAGATGCGTCTCGCGCAGCTCGTCCATGAACTGCCCGGAGAGCTCCGGTCCGCCGTCGCGCAACAGCTCCGCTCGGATTCGCAGCTCAGGTGTCCCTGAGCGATGGGCGAGGCCCCAGGAGCCAAGCGCGACCATGATCGGCACGGTCTGGATGCTCGCTTCGGTGAGGCTGTAGGCAGCGCGTTGACCGCGGACGGCGTCGTCGCGGGTCAGCAGCCCGCCGGCGACCAGCGCCTTCAGTCGGCTGGCGAGGATGTTGGAGGCGATGCCCTCTTCAGAGTGCTCGAGCAGCTCGCGAAAGTGCCGTCGATGGCCGAACATGACATCGCGGAGGACGAGGAGCGCCCACGGATCCCCGAGCGCCTCTAGACCGGCGTTGATCGGACATCCGGATCGCGGGTGGTCGCGCACGTGTGTTTCCTGTAGCAGCTCGCCAGTTTCTCAGCCAACACTGTAGAGTGCTTGCGACTCGCAACCACTCTAAGTGAGGTTCTGATATGGCGAAGCTGATCTCTTCCGCGATCGCCTCACTCGACGGTTACGTCGAGGACGCGGACGGCCGGTTCGGATGGGCGAGACCCGACGAGGAGGTGCATGCGTTCGTCAACGAGCTCGAGCGCCCGATCGGAACCTATCTGTACGGAAGGCGGATGTACGAGACGATGGTCTTCTGGGAGACCGCGGGCACCAGCGGTGAACCTGCGGTGTTCCGGGACTACGCCGAGCTGTGGCGGACCGCTGAGAAGATCGTCTACTCGCGCACGCTAGAGAAGGTGTCGAGCGCCCGGACCCGGGTCGAGCGCGAGTTCGATCGCGACGCGATCCGCGCCCGCAAGCGTGAGGCCGCGACGGACATCAGCATCGGCGGCTCAGAGCTCGCCGGCCAGGCGCTGGCCGCGGGCGTGGTCGACGAGCTCCATCTGCTGCTCTGCCCGATCATCGTCGGCGGCGGCAAACCCGCCTTGCCCCATCACGTCCGGGCCGATCTCGAGGTTATCGACGAGCGCCGCTTCGAGAGCGGCGTGGTGCACATCAGGTACGAGGTCACGTCGGCCGCGCCCAGCGGTGGCTGAGATGAGTACGACGGATGAAGTGCTCCACTCGATGAGTGTGGCGGCGGACGCCGTCAGCCAAGAACCAACAAGGGATGGTCACCATGAATCACGGATTAACGGCGCCCCCGGCGGTCGGTGCTCGATGAGCGCCCCCTCCTCGGTCACCGTCACGCGGGTCCGCGTCGCCGACCTGCTCGCCGAGGGCGCGCGGATGCCGGTCAACGTGCATGTCATCGACCATCCCGATGCACGCGTGCTGGTCGACACCGGCATGACCGAGCTGCACCCGTTGGTGGCCGACCTCGATCCCCGCATCCAGCCGCTGAGCGAGCAGGACTTCGATCTCGCCGCCATCGACATGGTCGTCAACACCCACCTGCACTTCGACCACTGCGGCGGCAACCACCTCTTCGCCGGCAAGCCGATCTACGTCCAGCGCCAGGAGCTCGACGACGCGCGCAGCAAAGACGACTACACCATTCGCGAGTGGGTCGACGCGCCCGGCCTCCAGTACGTGCCGGTCGACGGCGAGCTCGAGCTGCTTCCCGGGCTCCGGCTCGTCCCGGCACCGGGCCACACACGCGGCATGCAGATGGTCGTCATCGAGACCGGCGAGCGCCCGGTCGTCGTTTGCGGCGACGTAGCGGTCTCGTTCGGCGAGCTCGACGAGCCGAAGTCCGAAGGCCAGCGGCGGGTACGCGCGCTCGAGCCAGAGCTGGTCTGGCTCGCGCACGAGGATGAGCCCTGGCGACCCAACACCACCTGAGGCATCAAGCCGACGCGCTCGTTGAGACCTCGAGCTGCGCATGGCGAACACCCCAGGGGGTGCCCACCCACCAGAGCGCGTCCTGCCGACCAACGCGGTGATCCTTCAAGGCGGGAATCACGTGCTCCTTTCGCAACGGCCCGCCGGCGGATCGTGTGGGCGCGCGGGCTCGGGTCGGGCAGGCCGATCTGTGCGGTCCAGCGGCCGAGGTTGTGTGCGAGGCAGGCGATCACGGTCCAGGCGCTCTTGGCGCTGTAGTGCCCGGAGGGGAAGTGCGCGAGGGCCTGGTCTTTGAGGTCGCGGATGGACCTGCTCGACCTGGGCGCATCCCATCC
>JBBQEV010000098.1:0-13391 GCA_038321325.1 Solirubrobacterales bacterium | reverse complement strand
GCGCTGCGGTGCCCCCCCCCCCCCCCCCCCCCCCCCCTCCCCCCCCCCCCGCCGGGGGTCGCGGGGGTGCTGTGGGGGGTCACCCCACGGGTGGGGGGCCCCCCCCACGACTCGAGCAAACGCGGCCCGGCTCAGGCGCGGACCGCGATCCCCGCCGCCGCGAGGTGCGCCTTGGCCTCGCCGACCGTGTGCTGCCCGTAGTGGAAGATCGACGCCGCGAGCGCCGCGTCGGCGCCGGCGTTCAGCGCGTCGGCGAGGTGCTCCAGGCGCCCCGCCCCGCCCGAGGCGATGACGGGCACCGGCACCGCGTCGCTGACCGCGGTCGTCAGCGGCAGGTCGTAGCCGTCCTCGGTGCCGTCGCGGTCCATCGAGGTCAGCAGGATCTCTCCCGCACCGCGCTCGACGGCCTCGCGCGCCCAGGCGACGGCGTCGAGCCCGGTCGGAGTCCGGCCGCCGGCGACGAAGACCTCCCAGTGGTCACCGACGCGCTTGGCGTCGACGGCGAGCACGACGCACTGCGATCCGAACCGGTCGCCGAGCTCGGAGACGAGCGCGGGCCGCGCGACCGCCGCGGAGTTCACGGCGACCTTGTCGGCCCCCGCGTCGAGCACGCCCTGCGCGTCGGCCACCTGCCGGATCCCGCCGCCGATCGTGAACGGGATGAAGACGTTGTCGGCGGTGCGCCGCGCGAGCTCGACGATCGTGTCGCGCTCCTCGTGGGTCGCGGAGATGTCGAGGAAGACGAGCTCGTCGGCGCCCATCGCGTCGTAGCGCTCCGCGAGCTCCACCGGGTCGCCCGCGTCGCGCAGGTCGACGAAGTTCGTCCCCTTGACCACGCGCCCGTCGTTCACGTCGAGGCAGGGGATGTCGCGTTTGAGATGACCCATCAGCGGCCGGGGGGCTCGAGCGCCGCCTGACCCTCGGCGATCGTGAAGTGCCCCTCGTAGAGCGCCTTGCCCACGATGACCCCGCCGAGGTTGACCTGCCGCAGCGCCGCCAGCCCGCGCAGGTGCTCGAGCGTCCCGATCCCGCCGGAGTAGATGAAGCGCCCGCGTACCGCCGCGGCGATCCGCTTGACCTCGTCGAGGTCGGGCCCGCCCTGCAGGCCGTCCTTGTCGACGTTCGTGTAGACGAACGAGCGCACGCCGCGGTTCTGCAGCCGCTCGATGACCGACTCGGCCGGCATCTGCGTCGTCTCCTGCCAGCCGGAGGTGGAGATCATCCCGCCCCGCGTGTCGACGGAGACGATGATCCGCTCGCGGTAGGCCCCGAGAACGTCGTCGAGGAAGTCCACGTCGGTGAACGCCGCCGTCCCGAGGATCACGCGCTCGGCGCCGGCCCGCAGCGCGTCGCGCACCGCGGAGAGCGTGCGCAGGCCACCACCGCACTGGACCGGTACTTGCAGTTCGGCGGCGATCTCCTCGATGTGGTGCAGGTTCTTCGGTGTCCCGCCCTTGGCCCCGTCGAGGTCGACGATGTGCAGGAAGCGCGCCCCCGCCTGCACCCATGCGCGCGCCGCCTCCAGCGGCGAGTCCTCATAGACCGTGTTCTGCGCGAAGTCGCCCTGGACGAGCCGCACCGCGCGGCCCTCGTAGATGTCGATGGCCGGGTAGAGGATCACGCGGCGACCTTCGCGCAGAGCGTGACGAAGTTCGCAAGCAGCGCGAGCCCGTGCGCGGAGGACTTCTCCGGGTGCGACTGCGCGCCGAACACGTTGCCCGCGCCCACCACGGTGGCGAACGTCTCGCCGTAGTCCGTCGTGCCGAGCACGTCGGCGGCGTCCTCGGGGTGCGGCGCGAAGGTGTGGACGTGGTAGAGGAACGACGGGTCCGGCAGCCCGTCGGTCAGCGGGGAGGCGTGGGTCCAGCGGACGGCGTTCCAGCCGATGTGCGGCAGGTTGAGCCCCGGCGCCACGAGGCGCCGGACGCTCCCGCGCAGGATGCCGAGCCCCTCCGCGCCGCCATGCTCCTCGGACTCCTGAAAGAGCAGCTGCATCCCCATGCACGAGCCGAACAGCGGCGCCCCGGCGGCCGCGCGCTCGCGCAGCACGTCGTCGAGGCCGAGCTCTGAGATGATCGCCATCGCGGCCGGGAAGGCGCCCACGCCGGGGAGCAGGAGCCCGTCGGCGGCCCGCAGCGCGTCGTGGTCGCGCGTCGTCTGCGTCCGGGCGCCCACGCGTTGCAGCGACTTCTCCACCGAGCGGCGGTTGCCCATCCCGTAGTCGACGATCGCGATGAGCGGAGCCGCGCTCATCCGGTGAGCGTGCCCTTCGTCGACGGCACCCCGGTCTCGGTGGGGTCGATCGCGACCGCCTGGCGCAGCGCGCGGGCGAACGCCTTGAAGGCCGCCTCGATCATGTGGTGGGCGTTCGTGCCGCGCTCCACGTCGACGTGCAGCGTCAGCTTGGCGGCATTGGCGATCGCGCGGAAGAACTCCTCGGTCAGCTCGTGGTCGAACGTGCCGGTGGTCCCGGGGGGCAGCTCCGCGGTGAACGCCACGTAGGAGCGGCCGGAGACGTCGACGCTGCACGACGCGCGCGCCTCGTCCATCGGCACGACGGCGTGGCCGTAGCGGAAGATTCCCGCGCGGTCGCCGAGCGCCGCGTCAAGCGCCTGGCCGAGCACGATGCCGGTGTCCTCGACGGTGTGGTGGCCGCCGGTCGCGAGATCGCCGGTGACCGCGACGTCGAGGTCCAGGCGCCCGTGCCGGGCGAGCAGGTCGAGCATGTGGTCGAAGAACCCGACGCCCGTCACGCGCGTGCCCGCCCCCGTGCCGTCCAGCCCGAGGGAGAGGACGACCTGCGTCTCCTGGGTCCTGCGCTCGATCCGCGACGCCCTCGTCATCCGCCTTCATCCTGGCGCATCTCCATCGAGGCCGCGTGGAGAGCGAAGCCCTCGGCCCGCGCGATCGGTGCCCCGGCCGCCGCCAGCGCCGCGGCCGCGTCGCCGACGCGGACCTCGCTCATGCGCCGGCGGAAGTGCCGGACCCCGAGCGTCGAGGCGTAGCGGGCGGCGCCGCCGGTCGGCAGCGAGTGGTTGGAGCCCGCGACGTAGTCGCCGAACGCGGTCGCGCCCGCGCGGCCGACGAAGAGGCAGCCCGCGCTGCGCACGTCCGCCGCGAGGCGCTCCATCGCCTCCCCCACGAGCTCGAGGTGCTCCGGGGCGAAGGCCTCCGCGAAGGCGAGCGCCGCCGAGGGCCCGTCGGCGAGCACGGTGACCGCGACCGCCTCCGTGTCCGGCGCGGCGCGCAGGAGCGGCTCGACCGCGTCGAGGAGCGCGGCGTCGTCGGTGCAGAGCACCGCGAGGGTGCCGGGGCCGTGCTCGGCCTGGGCGAGCAGGTCGACGGCCACCAGCGCGGGGTCCGCCTCCGCGGCGGCGCAGATCAGGACGTCGGAGGGTCCGAAGAAGCCGTCGATGCCGACCACGCCGCTCACCGCCCGCTTGGCCTCCTGCACGTAGAGCCCGCCGGGGCCGGCGATCACGTCGACCCGCGCGATCGTCTCGGTGCCGTGGGCCAGCGCGGCGACCGCGTGCGCGCCGCCCATGCGGTAGACCGCGTCGGCCCCGCACAGCGCGCAGGCCGCGAGGATCACGGGGTGCGCGCCGGGCGCGCAGACGACCACCTCGTCGACCCCGGCCGCGCGCGCGGTGACCACGCCCATCACGACGGTGCTCGGGTACGGGTTGCGCCCGCCGGGCGCGTAGATCGCGGCCCGCCGCACCGGGACCTCGCGCAGGGTGACCGTGTGGCCCTGCGGCAGCGTCACGACCCGCGGCTCCGCGACGCCCGCGCGCGCCACGGCGCCGACGTTCGCGACCGCGACCTCCAGCCCCGCGCGGACCGCCGGGTCGAGCGCGGCGAGCGCGGCGGTCATCTCGTCCGGAGCGACGAGCACGGGCGCGCCGTCCGTCGCGTCGAAGCGCTCCACGTACCCGCGCAGCGCCGCGTCGCCGCCGGAGCGCACTCCCGCGACGATCGCCGCGACCTCGGAGGCGACCGCGGTGCCGTCGGCGACCAGCGCGCGCACGGCGGCCGCGTCGGCGGCCACCCGCGCCTCAAGCCGCACGCAGGCGCTCCAGGACGTCGTCGATGGCCGCGGCCTTGAGCTTGTGCGTGACCGGGTTGGCGATCAGCCGCGCGGTGGAGACGAAGAGCTCCTCGCGGATGACCAGGTCGTTCTCGCGCAGGGTCGTGCCCGTGGCGGTGAGGTCGACGATCGCCTCGACGAGTCCGGTGAGCGGCGCGAGCTCGACCGAGCCCTTGACCTCCACGATCTCCGCCTGGCGCCCGGTCGCCTCGAAGTACGCCTGGGCCGTCTTGTAGTACTTCGTCGCGACCCGTACGACGCCGAGGCGCCGCAGCGCCTCGGAGATCGGATCCTCGCCCGCACGCGTGGCCAGCACCATGGCGCAGCGCCCGTAGCCGAGGTCGAGCAGCTCGTAGACCTCGCGGTCGGAGGCCTCGGTGAGCACGTCCTTGCCGGTGATGCCGATGTCCGCGGCGCCCGCCTCGACGTAGGTCGCCACGTCGGAGGGCCGCATGGTCACGATCCCGACGTCCTCGAAGAGCAGCTTGCGGTCGTTCTCGCGGACCTCGCTCGTGTCGATCCCGAGCGTGTCGAGCAGGTCGAGGGAGTCGCTCATCAGCGCTCCGCGCGGGACCGCGATGACCAGGCCGCTCACGGCGCTCACCGCTCGCGCTCCTCGGCGGTGAGCGCCTCGTGCACGATGTCGACGCCCACGGCGAACCCCACCGCCGGCATCGGCCGCCCGAGCTTGCCCATGAGCTCGTCGTAGCGCCCGCCACCGCCGATCGGGATGCCGATCGACGCGTCGTAGACCTCGAACACGGCTCCGGTGTAGTAGTCCAGGTCGCGCACGAGCCCGAGGTCGAAGATGACCCGCGCGGCGATGTCGGCTTCGAGGCCCGCGTGCACCCGGCGCAGGCCCTCGGCACCGGGCAGCCCGTCGAGCACCTCGGGCCCGCCACGCCGCTGCGGGACCTCGACCAGCATGGGGTCAAGGCCCTCGGCGTCGTGCCCGAGCCCGACGAAGTTGCGCCCGACCAGGTGGTCGAGCAGCACCTGGCGCCGCTCCGGCTCGACCCCGACGCCCTCCATCAGCGCGGGATAGATCGTGGCGTCGCCGAGGCCGATGCGGTAGTCGCGCAGGCCCGCGGCGTCGAGCGCGCGGCACAGGACGGTCAGCGCCTCGACGGTGCCCCCGGGCGACGGGGAGCCGATGAGCTCGCAGCCGGCCTGCAGGAACTCGCGCATCTGCCCGCGGTGCGGCCGCACGCCGCGGTAGACGTGGGCGAAGGAGGAGAAGCGCAGCGGCGGCTCGACGCCGGCGTACCGGGTCGCGGCGACCCGCGCGATCGGGACGGTCATGTCCGAGCGCAGCTGCAGCACCGCGCCGTGATCGTCGAAGAGCCGGTAGACGCCGGCGTCGCCTCCGAGGCGCTGAGCGGGCGTGTCGTACTCGATGGCCGGCGTGTAGACCTCGCCGTAGCCGAAGGTCTCGAAGACGCGGCGCATCGCGTCGGAGAGCGTGCGCAGCTCGCGCATCTCGTCGGGCAGGACGTCGCGCGTCCCGCTCGGGATGGGGTGCATCGGGCTCACGCCCCGACAGGCTATGGGTTCGCCTGCGGCGCGCGGACGCCGGGCGGGGCGGGGCTCGCCACCTAGTCGACGGCCACGCGCTCGATGCGCGCGCCCAGGGCACGGAGGCGCTCGTCGATGCGCTCGTAGCCCCGGTCGATCTGGCGGATGTTGTAGATCTCGGTGCGGCCCTCGGCGCTCAGCGCGGCCAGCAGCACGGCCATGCCGGCGCGGATGTCGGGGGACTCCACCCGCGCGCCGCGCAGGGGCGCGGGACCCATCACGAGCGCCCGGTGCGGGTCGGAGATGTGGATCTTCGCCCCCATCGAGACGAGCTTGTCGCAGAAGAAGAGCCGCGACTCGAACATCCACTCGTGGACGAGGACCTGGCCCTCCGACTGCGTGGCCAGGGCCACGGCGATCGAGGTGAGGTCGGCCGGGAACTGGGGCCACGGGCCGTCCTGGACCTTGTAGACGTGGTCGCCCATGTCGCGGGCGACGAGCAGCTTCTGGCCGCCCGGCACGAGCAGGTCGTTGCCCTCCAGGCTCGTGTGGAGGCCGAGCTTCTCGAAGACCAGGCGGATCATCCGCAGGTCGCCGGGCTCGGTGTCCTTGACGCGCATCTCCCCCCCGGTCATGCCGGCCATCGCCACGAAGGAGCCGATCTCGATGTGGTCGGGCGCGACGCGGTGGTCGCAGCCGCCGAGCTCGGCCTGGCCGTGGACGGTGAGGCGGTTGGAGCCGATCCCGTCGATGGCGGCGCCCATCGTGACGAGCATCCGCGCGAGGTCCTGCACGTGCGGCTCGCAGGCGGCGTTGCCGATGACCGTCGTGCCCGGGGTGAGCGCCGCGGCCATCAGCGCGTTCTCGGTCGCCATGACCGACGGCTCGTCCATGAAGACCTCACCGGCGCGCAGGCGGCCGCCCGCGGCCTCGATGACGATGTCGGTGCCCGCGAAGCGGTCCTGCGCCCCGAGGGCGCGGAACGCGTCGAGGTGCGGGTCCAGGCGGCGGCGGCCGATGACGTCGCCGCCGGGCGGCGGCATCACCGCGCGGCCGAAGCGGGCCAGGAGCGGGCCGGCCAACAGGAAGGAGGCGCGGATGCGGTCGGCCACCTCCTGCTCGACGACCGCGTCGGCGGTGACGCCGGCCGCGCAGAGCGCGAACGAGTGCTCCGAGCGGCGCTCGACGGTGACGCCCAGGTGCTCGAGGAGCTCGAGCATCGCCGCGACGTCGCGGATGCGCGGCACGTTGCGGACGATCACCTCGTCCTCGGTGAGGACGCAGGCCGCGAGGATCGGCAGCGCGGCGTTCTTGTTGCCGGCGGGGACGACGGTGCCGGACAGCGCGACGCCGCCGTCGATGACGAGCTTCTCCATGGACGGGGAGGGTCGCAGGCGCGGGTGCTGAGGGGTCGGGCGGGGCAGGCGCGGAGTTAGGGTGACGGGCATGTCGACGTCTGTTTCGCGCGCCGAAGCTTGGACCCTGCTCACCGAGTGGGTCGCCTCGGCGAGCCTGCGCAAGCACTGCCTCGCGGTCGAGGCCTCGATGCGCGCCGTGGCCCGGGCGCGCGGGGAGGACGAGGAGCTGTGGGGCGTCACCGGACTGCTCCACGACATGGACTACGAGCGCTTCCCCGACGCCGAGTCGGGTCATCCGCGCATGGCCCTCACCGAGCTCGAGCGCCGCGACGCCGACCCGGCGATCCTCCACGCGATCACCGCGCACGCCACCTACCTCGGCGTCGAGCCCGCGAGCGACATGGCCCGCGCGCTGCTGGCCGTCGACGAGCTCTCCGGCTTCGTCCTCGCGGTGGCCTACGTGCGCCCGGAGGGCATCCACGGCATGACGCCGAAGAGCGTCAAGAAGAAGCTCAAGACGCCGGCGTTCGCCGCCGCGGTGTCCCGCGAGGACGTGGCGCGGGGCCCCGGCCTGCTCGGCCTGGAGCTCGACGACATCATCGTGCTGGTGATCGGGGCGCTGGAGGACGAGGCCGACGCGCTGGAGCTGCACGGCAGCTCCCCGCGCGCGCCTGAGTGACCGGCCTCGAGCGCTACCGGCAGCTCCTGGGCACCCCCCACGTCGCGGCGATCACCGCGTCCGCGCTGCTGGCCCGGCTGCCGATCGGGATCATCGGGCTGGCCCTCGTGCTCTTCCTGCGCGAGGAGACGGGGTCCTACGCGAGCGCCGGGGCGGTCGTCGCCGCCTTCACCGCGGCGAGCGCCGCGGCCGCGCCGTACGCGGGGCGCCTGGTCGACCGGCTGGGTCCGGTGCGGGTACTCGCGCCGATGTCCGTCGTCCACGCGGCGGGCACCGGGCTCGTCGTGATCCTCGGCTACGGCGGGGCGCCCGTCGCGGCGATCATGGTCGCCGCAGCGGTCGCGGGGTGCGCGCTCCCGCCGATCTCCTCGGTGATGCGGACGCTGTGGCCCGCCCTGCTCGGCCGCCGCGAGGAGCTCGTGACCACCGCGTTCGCCCTGGATGCGGTGATGGTGGAGCTCGTGTTCGTCTCCGGGCCCGCGCTCGTCGCGCTGCTGACCGCGCTGCTGGCCCCCGCCGCGGCGCTCGTCCTGTCGGGCGTCCTCTCGCTCGTCGGCACGGTCGTCTTCTCCGCGCGGCCGCCCATGCGCGCGCGTGCGCCCGCCGGCCGCCTCGAGGAGTCCGGGCCGTTCGGCGCGCTGCGCGCTCCCGGGCTCCAGACCCTCGTCCTCGGGACCATCCCGCTCGGCTTCGCCCTCGGCTGCACCGAGGTGATCCTGCCCGCGTTCGCCGAGGCAGAGGGCAACCGCGCGCTGGCCGGGGTGCTGCTGGCGGCGTGGTCGATCGGGAGCGTCGCGGGCGGGGTCGCCTACGGCGCGCGGGCCCACACGCTGCCGCTGGCCGACCGGTACGTGCGCTTCGCGGTGCTGCTCCCCGTCAGCCTCGTGCCCCTCGCGTTCGCGCCGTCGCTGACGGTGATGTGCCTGCTCGTCGTCCCCGCGGGCGCGATCATCGCCCCGACGCTGGCGGCCGGTAACCAGCTCGTGGGCGACGTCACCCCGGCGGGGCGGCAGACCGAGGCCTACACGTGGCCGCTGACCGCGCTGATCGTCGGCGTGGCGGGCGGGAACGCCGTCGCGGGCGTCGTCGTCGAGGCCACCGACTGGCACACGGCGTTCCTCGTCGCCGCGACGACGGGCCTGGCCGGCGGCGCGATCCTCGCCGCGCGCCGCGGCACGCTGCGGCCACTGCCGGCGGTGGTCGAGTGCGGGTGACGCCCCACGAGCGTCGCTCCCGGCCGTCCGCCGCTCAGGGCTCACGCGAGAAGTACTGCCCGGGTCCGGGTGCCGGATCGTGGATGCCCGGGGCCGCGCGATTCCGCCGTCGACACTGGTTGTATTGACAAGGGATCGGGTGGCTCCGGGTGCCGCGAGGCGGTGCCGAGACCCAGCAGCAATTCTTTCGCTAGCCCCTTAGCTCAGCCCACGCGCCAGCGCCCGCCGGCCTCGGCCCACTCCGCGGCGTGATCGACGCCGCAGAACGCGTCACCGATCCGCAGCGGCCCGCGGTGACGGACGAGCAGCACGCGGCCGTAGCCCAGGCCGTCACCGCACTGCGCGCAGCGACCGAGCCCCTCCCCGGATTCGTCGTCCTCGAGCAGCGCGCCCAGCCGCCACTCGCCGCCGCGCTCGACCCAGGCGACCAGATGCTCCAGCCGGCAGAACGCGGCGTGCCGCTCGGCCTCGGGCTCGGCCAGGCGCAGGCCGGTGTCCGCCGTGATCGCCACGCCACAGGCGCTGCAGGCAACCTCGTTCATGCGAGGTGACAGTAGTGGTCGCCCAGGCGTCCGGGGCCTAGTGCCACCGCCGCCCCGGCCGTGTCCCGTCGGCCCCTCCGCCGCCCGCGCCCCCCCGCCCGCGCGTCGCGCCCCGTCGCGGCTGGTCACTCGGCACGCGCGATCCGACCGGTCGTCGCTCACCGACCGACCCGTCGTCCTGACCCCCCGGCCGACGCCGTCGCCTAGGGTGAGCGCCATGTCGCAGCCGCTGCGGATCACCATCCTCGAGGGCGACGAGACGGGCCAGGAGCTGCTCGAGCAGAGCCTCCGCGTCCTCGCTTTCGCCGTGGTGGGCGTCGAGCTCGAGCTCGAGCGCTTCGACCTCTCGCTCGCCCACCGCCGGGCCACGGGCAACGCGGTCGTCGCCGACGCGGCCCGGGCGATGCGGACGTCCGGCTTCGGCATCAAGGCGGCGACCGTCACGCCCGAGGGCAAGGACGACGTCGGCTCCCCCAACCGGCTGCTGCGCGAACTCGTCGACGGCAAGGTCATCGTCCGGACGGGACGGCGGATCCCCGGGATCACCCCGCTCGGGGGGACCTACCACCCGATCTCGGTCGTGCGGATGGCCGTCGAGGACGCCTACGGCGCGACGGAGTGGCGCGAGGGCAGGGAGGGCGCTCCCGACGAGCGGGCCTACCGCACCGAGCACATCACGCGCTCCACCTGCCGCGCGGTCTCCGAGTACGCCTTCCGCCAGGCGCGCAAGATGGGCGGGAAGGTCTACGGGGGGCCGAAGTGGACGGTGAGCCCGGTCTACGAGGGGCTGCTGAAGGACGAGATGGACGCCGCGGCCGAGCGCTACCCCGACGTGACGTACCGCCCCATGCTCATCGACGCGACCTACGCGGGCCTGATCTCCGGGGCGACCGAGACGCCGCTGGTCATCCCCGCGCTCAACCGCGACGGGGACTGCCTCTCCGATCTCGTCATGCCGATGTTCGGCTCGATCGCCGGCGCGGAGTCCGTGCTGCTCGCCTTCGACGACGACTACACGACGACGGTCGCGATGGCCGAGGCTCCGCACGGGACCGCCCCCACGCTGATGGGCAAGGACGTGGCCAACCCGATGGCCATGCTGTTGAGCGCGGCGGCCGTCCTGCACTACGCCGCGGCCGCGGGCTACGCGGGCTGCGAGCGGGCGTCGCGCGCGATCTACGAGTCCGTGCTCGAGGCGACCGCCGACGGCGTGCGCACGCCCGATCTCGGCGGCGACACCGGGACCGCCGACGTCGTGCGCCGCGTGCAGACGAAGATCGAGGTCTGGTCCTCCCTGGGCGCCACGATCTGAGCGTCGCGTGCAAGACCCGTTGCAGGTCCGACCGCGAAAACCGGCTCGGACGCTGGCTATCGGTCGCGGGCGCGAACACGAACACCCGTTCCGTCCGACCCGCCCCCTAGCCTTGCGAACACATGTTCCCCTTCACCTCCGACCACGTCCGCCCCGCCACCCGCTCGGCGTGGGCGAGGATCCGCGACGCCGTCGATCTCGTCATCGCGTTCATGACCCTCGACAGCTACGGGATCGACGACCTGCCACACGGTCGCCGCTTGATCACGGACGGTCCCGTGGTCGCGCTGGCTGACGGTTCCGCAGGCGCCTGCGCCGACGGCCCCGCGGGCGCGTTCGCCATGGGCCCGGTGGCCGCCGCGGACGCGTCCGCCGCGGGGCCGACCGCCGGCCGGCGCGCGATCGCGGCCCGCCCGCCGACCGACCCGGCCCCGCGCACGCGCACCGCCACCGGCACGGAGCTCCCGGCCGACGTCCGGCCGCACCGTGGGGAGCTCCGCGCGCGGAGCCGCCCGCGCCGCCCGGGGTCCCTCGAGCCGGCAGAGCAGCTCTGCCTCACGCCCCTCGCACCGCTCGCCGAGCGCGCCACCGCCGCCGGACCGGGACCGCTGCCGTCGCGCTGCCGCCCGGAAACCCCGGACACGCGCGACGCGTGACCGCGGCCGCCCGGCCGGGGCGGCTGCCGTCGCGTTGCCACTCGGCGCGCCGGACACGCGCGCTCGCGACCCGGGGCGTGCGCCCCGGCGCGCCTCCGGCGCGCGCCCCTCGGCGCGGCGCTACCCGACCGCTCGGCCTCGCAAGCCTCGCGGGCCTCGCACTCGGCGCGCACGACGCCCTCGGCGCGCAACGACGCACTCCGCGCGCTCGACGCCCTCGACGCGCTCGACGCGCATCGACGCGCATCGACGCGGGTGACGCGCATCGACGCGGGTGACGCGGGTGAGCGTCGCCGCCCGCTGGGTTGGGTCATGCGGGCGTCGCCGCCCGCTGGGGGTTGGGTCATGCGGGCGTCATCTGCGGCCGCTAGGGCCCAAGCCCCCCAAGTTCGCCCCCCACCCGAGTAGTTGCGAATCCGTCTCATTCTCAGCTACGGATGCTCTCCGCCCGCCGCGCGATCCCGACTCTGATACTGGACGCGCTCGGCGCCCTCGGCGCTCACGCGCTCTCGGCGCCATCCCCGCACTCGAGGTCCAGGACGCGCCCGACGCTCACGCGCCCTCGGCACCATCGCCTTCGACGCCCTCGACGCGCTCGGCGAGGCCGCGGAGCAAGACTTCGGCGGTGATCGCATCGAAGCATCCCCCGACGGCGATGATGGCGCGGCGACGCCAGCCGGTGCTCCGCAGACGGCCACGGAACCGCAGCCGCACAAGCGTCCCGTGAGCGCCTTCGGAGGTCAAGATGAGCGCCCAGGAGAACCGTGCCCCGCGGCGCGCGGAGCGATAGACGAGCGCGTGCGGAGCGTCGATGAGGACCACCTCGAGGAATTCGTCACGACCGCCGTAGTCCGGGACGCGGTCGCCGACCGCGAGGCTCTGCCAGCGCGGATCGAGCGCGCGGGCCGCCCGCCGCCGCGGAGGGACGAGCCAGCGCTCGACGCCACGCGGGGCGTACCACCCGGCCCGTCGCTTTCCGAGTTGCACGAGCCAGGGCCACACCGCGTGCGGCGGTGCCGCGATCACGCGCCTCCGGTCGAAGACCATAAACGCCCCGAGGACGATGTCGTCGCCGGGCAGTTGGTCAGGAGGATCGTTGGTTCTCCGCATGGTGGCCTGACGCGACTTCCCTCCGCGCGGATCATCGCAAGCCGCGGCGACGAGGGCACATTGGACGACGGCGACGAGGGCACATTGAGGACCGTGCGTGTCGCGCGGCGCGCCGGACTGGCTAACGTGAGGCCGGATGGAGCCATACGGACGATCGCTCACCACGGTGAGCGCATCGACGGCGCCGGTCCACCAGTCCACGAGCTTTGGAGCCGGAGTGCAGCCCCACGAGCCGCCGGGCTCTCCGTACGGACCGACATGCGCGGACAGGGACCGCGAAGACGTGCGGCGTCGGGCGGACGAGGCGGAGACGGCCCGCGCAGAACGCAGAACGACGACAGGCCCCCGCCGAAGCGAGGGCCTTTCATCAGATTAAACCGGCGGCGTCCTACTCTCCCGGGCCCTTGCGAGCCAAGTACCATCGGCGCTGAGGGGCTTAACTGCTCTGTTCGGAAAGGGAAGAGGTGTTTCCCCCTCGCCATAGCCACCGGAAACTCGTGAGAGTCCTCCACGGAGGCCCTTCAAAACTGCACAGACAGCCACACTAGAACGGATACCACGTAAATAAAACCGTCAAGCCCTCGACCCATTAGTACCGGTCTCCTTCGCACGTCACCGTGCTTCCAGATCCGGCCTATCAACCTGGTGGTCTACCAGGGGTCTTACTCCCTCATGGGGATGGGAGAACTTATCTCGAGGCCGGCTTCCCGCTTAGATGCCTTCAGCGGTTATCCGATCCAGACGTAGCTAACCAGCGATGCCCTTGGCAGGACAACTGATACACCAGAGGTCCGTTCACCCCGGTCCTCTCGTACTAGGGGCAAATCCTCTCAATTCTCCAACGCCCACGGCAGATAGGGACCGAACTGTCTCACGACGTTCTGAACCCAGCTCGCGTACCGCTTTAATGGGCGAACA
>JBBQEV010000097.1:0-13586 GCA_038321325.1 Solirubrobacterales bacterium | reverse complement strand
TGGTCACGCTGGCGCTGAGCTTCCCCCTGCCCCGCGTCGGCGTCGGCGGCTTCGGAGTCGGGAGCGGGATGCTCGCCGGCGGAACCGGGGTCGGGGTCGGGGTGGGGGTCGGCGTCGGGGTCGGCGTCGGCGTGGGTGTCGGGGTGGGCGGCTTCGGCGGGGCGATCGAGGTGTACGCCCAGATGGTCCCCACGTTGAGCAGCGTGGCGTCGGCGTCGTAGCTGCGGGCAGCGACGAAGTAGTCCGGGAGGCCGTCGTCGTTGACGTCGCCGGGGCTGGCGAGTCCGGCGCCGAACAACGCGCCGGGCTGGGGTGCCGGATCGGTGAAGACCTTGAGCACGGTCGCCGGGTTGGTCCCGGCGGTGCCGAGGCTCGCGCCGCTGAACACGGTCGCCGCGCCGATCCCGGTGCCGCCAGGGCGCACGCCGATCAGCGAATCGGGGCGTCCGTCCGCGTCGAGATCGCCGGCACTGGCGTGGCTGACCCCGAAACTGCGGCTGCCCGCAGGCAGCGGGTCGTGCACCGCGCGGATGAGCGCGCCGGTGGCGCCGTTGAACGTGAACACCTTGCCCGCGTTGTCCAGCGGCGCGCCGGCCGGCTGCGGCTCGTTGCCCGAGACCGAGTTGACGTAGACGTCAGGCTTGCCGTCGCCGGTGACGTCGCCGAGCGAGATCCCGTCGGCATCGGGCGCGCCGAAGCGGTCACCGGCCTCTGCTTCTCCCGGAGGGTTGTCGAGCGTGAAGAGGACCGCGCCCGTCCTGCCGTTGATGACGTACGCACGGCCGACGTCCATCCCGGCTGCCGCGGTGCCCACGTCGTAGAGGGGGGAGCCGACCAGGTAGTCGGCACGGCCGTCGCCGTTGACGTCACCGACCTCCGACGCGCCGAAGCCGAAGTTGGCGGGCTGCGCGGCGTCGGGATTGGTCGCCTTGTAGAGGAAGGCGCCGCTCTTGCCGTCGAACGCGAAGGCGGCACCCACGCCGCCGGCGGCGCCGGAGGAGGTGGCGACGAAGTCGGAGATCCCGTCGCCGGTGAGGTCTCCGGGCGCGATGATGTTGCCCCCGAAGTCGCCCCCGAACGCTCCGGTGGGCAGGAGCGATTCCGGGGCGTTGATCGTGTTCAGGACGGTCCCGGTCTTGCCGCTGATCACGTACACCTGACCCGTCGGCGTCGCCACCGGCGCGACGACCTTGCCGTTGGCCGAGATCACGAAGTCCGCGGACCCGTCACCGTTGACGTCGCCGAGGTTCGCGCTCCAGAAGCCGAACTTCTCGTTGGCCTCGGCGGTGCCGGGCGGCTCGATCGTGCGCAGCAGCGCGCGCGTGCGCCCGCTGAAGATGTAGGCCCGGCCCGAGTTGCTGATGGCCGCGCCGCCGGCGGGGTTGACGCCGTCGTAGTTCGGGGTCGAGACGAGCAGATCGCGGGCGCCGTCGCCGTCGACGTCCCCGAGGGCGCGGATGCGCTCACCGAACGCCGCATTGATCTGCAACACCGGCGCGACCACCTGCGTCACCGTGTACTCCGGGACCGCAGCGAGCGCAGGCGCCGCGCCCCACAGGCCCGCGGCAACTCCCACCAGGACGAGGAGAAGCGCTGTCCTTCGCGCTTGACGACCTGCTCCGACTCCAACGGTATGACGCAAAGCGGTTCCTCTCGGGCGAGACGCGACACGATCGCCGCGGTGAGCGACACGGGCCGCTACACCGGGATCTTTACCACATGCTCAGGATCCGACGCTGGTAACTGTCTTGCACACCTAGTGCCCGCCTACCGCCCCGTTCCGGCCCGCAGGCGCCCCGCGCCGTGGTGGTCCACGGTCTCGCGCACCGCGCGCTCGACCTGCGCGAGGATCCGCGGCGCTCCCGCCGGCCCCCCGGCCAGCGGGGTCCCGAGCGCGGCGGTCATGAACGCGTGGGCCGCGGCGTCGATGGGGAACCCACCGGCCTCGCAGCCCGCGCAGACCACCCCGCCGTGGGCGCCGGAGAACGCGACGAGGTGGTCGCGTTCCCCGCAGGAGGCGCACGCCGCGAGATGCGGGGCGAGGCCGGCGGCCAGCAGGAGCTTGAGACGGAACGCGAGCTGATTGGCGTGGGTGGCGTGCCGGGCCGGGTCGGCGTCCAGGAGCTCGAGCTCGGTGATCAGGAGCCGGAAGACCGCGGGGTTCGGCTCCTGCGTGTCGAACAGGCGGCTGACCGCATCGCAGGCGCGCGCGGCCACGTCGAGCGCCGGCCCGTCGTCGCGCAGCCGCGCGTGCGCGGCGACCGTCTCCACGCTCGTGACGGTGAGGAGGTCGCTCCGCCCTTCGTGGAGGATCAAGTTCAGGTGGAAGAACGGCTCCAGGCGGCCGCCGAAGCGCGACTTCGTGCGCCGCACGCCCTTCGCGATCGCCCCGATCTTGCCGCGCGTCGGCGTGTAGAGGTGCAGGATCCGGTCGGCCTCGCCGTAGCGCATGGACCGCAGCACGATGCCCTCGGTCTTGACGGGACCGGCCATCAGGCGGCGCTCGCCCGAGACGCTATCTTTTCTGAAGTCATGGCTTCCGTCACGCTCTACACCACCGATTACTGTCCCTACTGCGTCCAGGCCAAGAAGCTGCTCGACAAGCGCGGTGTCGCCTACGACGAGATCAACCTCGCACGCGATCCGGACGGTCGCGACGAGCTCGTCGCCAAGACCGGGATGATGACCTTCCCGCAGGTGCTGATCGACGGCGAGCTGATCGGCGGCTACACCGAGACGGCCGCCGCCGACAAGTCAGGCCGCCTGCGCGAGCTCCTGGCAGCGTAGCCTCCGGCCCGGGGCGAACCCGGGGTCGGTTGGGGTCATTCCCGATGGTCGCGCGCGCCCCGCAGGCGGAGCATGCTGCCCATGACCACCGACGAAGATCCACCGCCCACCGTCCCGTCGCCGCCCGCGCCGCGGCGCTTCATGCGCTCCCACGACGACCGCGTCCTCGGCGGGGTCGCCGGCGGCCTCGGCCGCGCGTTCGGCGTCGACGCGATCGTCTTCCGGATCGGGCTCGCCGCGCTGGTGTTCGCGGGCGGCGTCGGGCTGATCGCCTACGCCGCCGCCCTCATCCTCGTCCCGGCCGACGACGGCACCGGTCAGCCGGCGCCGCAGTCGTTCCCGCCGCGCGCGGCGGCGGCCATCGGGGGCGGCGTACTCCTGCTGCTCGCCGCGGTGGCGGCCTTCGGCGACAGCGCCTTCTGGGTCGGTGACTGGCTCGCCCCCGCCGCGCTCGTGGTGATCGTGGGGTACGCGATGATCCGCCTGCGCGCCGACAAGGCAGTGGACCGCGGCCTGGTGGTCCGGCTGTTCGTGATCGGCACCGTCGGCCTGGCGGTCCTGGCCGGCGCCGGTCTCGCGTTCTTCGGATCGGCCTGGGCGACCGCCGCCGGGGGCGGGGTCGTCGTGGCCTCGGTCGTGCTCGCGTTGGGCGCGGCGCTCGTCGTCGGCGCGCTCCGCGGCACCGCGCGGGCCCGCTGGCTCGCCGTGCCCGCGATCGTCATCGCGTTCCCCGCGGCGGTGGTCTCCGCGGCGGACATCTCGCTGGACGGCGGCCTCGGGGAGCGGACCTACCACCCCTCCGGAGCCGATCGCGTGCCCGACGGGTACCGCCTCGGGGCCGGCGAGCTCGTCGTCGACCTCCGCGACCTCGACTGGCGCGACGGGCGCCGGGTCGCGCTCGCGCTCGACGTCGGCGTCGGCCATGCCGTGGTGCTCGTCCCCGAGGCCGTCTGCGTCGGAGCGCGCAGCGACATCGGCGCGGGCTACGCGGACGTCCTCGGGCGCGACGCAGGCGGCGTCGACGTCGTGCACGACGCCCGGCGCACGCCGACCCCCGGCGCGCCCGGGCTGGTGCTCGACGTGCGGATGGGCATGGGCGCCTTCGAGGTGCTCCATCGCAACGCGGGCGACCTCGGCCCTGGCTCCCGCCCACGGGACTTCGGCGAACGCCGCGACGCGGCCGGCCGGCGCGAGGCGCGCCGCCTCGCCGACCGCGCCTGCGCCGGGGGGCGGGCATGAGCCCCCGGCGTCCCGACGTGCCCGCGCTCGTCGCCGGGATCACCGTCCTGGCCCTCGGCGCGCTCCTGCTGCTCGACCGCCTCGACGCGCTGACGCTGAGCTTCGGCGTCCTGCCTCCCGCCTTCCTCGCGGCGTGCGGCGCGATCCTGCTCGCGACCGGGCTGGACAATCGCGAACGGGGAGCCGAGCGCAGCCCGTGAGCACGGTCCCCGCCGCCCGGCCCGCCCTGTACCGCGACCCCGCCCACGGGGTCGCGGGCGGCGTCTGTGCCGGCGTCGGCGAGCGACTCGGAATCGACCCCTTGATCCTGCGCGTCGCGGTGGTCGCCGCGACGGTCGCGGGCGGCGTCGGGGTCGCGATCTACGCGCTCGGCTGGGTGCTCCTGCCGGTTCTCGACGCCGGCGAGGCCCGGCCGGCCCTGCGCCCCCCCGGCGCCGCGCGCGCGAGCCTGCAGGTCGGCGCGGGCGTCTCGCTGCTGCTGGCGAGCTTCCTGCTCACGCTCCGCGAGCTCGGGCTGTGGGCGGGCGACCCAGTCGTCTTCCCGGTGGTGCTCGCCGCGGGCGGCGCCGCGCTGGTGTGGCGCCAGTCGACCCAGCGCCTGGCGACTCCTGAGCTCGCGCCGACGCCGCGGTCCGCGGAGACGCTCCCCGCGGAGGCGCCTGCGCACGGGAGCGAGGCCACGCCGGAGCAGGAGCGGGCACGCCGCGCCGCCCGCCTCGCAGACGTCTACCGCGGGGGCTTCGGCGTGGCGCTCATCGTCGGCGCCGCGCTGCTCGTGCTCCAGACCACCGGCGTGCTCTCGGCCGCCCGCGACGTCGTCCTGGCCACCGTCGTCGTCGTGACCGCGCTCGGGCTCATCCTCGCCCCGTTCCTCTACCGCCTCGGCCGCACCCTGACCGCCGAGCGCGCGGCGCGCATCCGCTCCCAGGAGCGCGCCGAGGTCGCGGCGCACCTCCACGACTCGGTCCTGCAGACGCTCGCGCTCGTGCAGCAGCAGGCCGCCGACCCGCGCGCGGTCGCGACGCTCGCCCGCCGCCAGGAGCGCGAGCTGCGGACGTGGCTCGACGGCGACCGGGCGGCGGCGGGCCAGTTCGCCAGCGCGCTCCACGGGGCCGCAGCCGAGGTGGAGGAGCGCTTCGACGTCCCCGTCGACGTCGTGGCCGTCGGCGACGCCCCGCTCGACGCCGATCTGCGCGCGACGGTCGATGCGGCGCGAGAGGCGATGGTCAACGCCGCGAAGTTCGGCGCCGGCGCCGACGGGCCGGCGGTCGCGGTCTTCGCCGAGGTCACGGCCGAGGAGGTCACCGTGTTCGTCCGTGACCGCGGCCCGGGCTTCGACCTCGCCCTCGTCCCGGCCGACCGCCGCGGCGTGAGCGAGTCGATCGTCGGGCGCATGGAGCGTCACGGCGGCCGGGCGGCGATCCACGCCGCCCCGGGCGCCGGGGTCGAAGTCGAGCTCCGGCTGGAGCGCCGAGGATGACCGCGCCGACCGTGGTGATCGTCGACGATCACGCGCTGTTCCGTGCGGGGGTCCGCGCCGAGCTCGAGGGGGTCCTCGCGGTGGTGGGCGACGCCGCGGAGGTCCCGGACGCCGTGCGGCTCGTGCTCGACGCCAAGCCCGACGTCGTGCTCCTCGACGTCCACATGCCGGGCGGCGGCGGCGTCGAGGTCATCCGCCGGGTCGCGGAGCGGCGTCCCGGGCAGCGCTTCCTCGCCCTGAGCGTCTCCGATGCCGCGGAGGACGTGATCGCCGTCGTCCGTGCGGGCGCCCGCGGCTACGTGACGAAGTCGATCTCGGGCGCGGAGCTGGCCGACGCGGTCCGCCGCGTCCACGGCGGCGACGCCGTCTTCTCCCCCCGGCTCGCGGGTTTCGTCCTCGACGCGTTCGCCGGGCAGATCGCCCCGGAGCAGGTCGATCCGGAGCTCGACCTGCTCACCCCGCGCGAGCGCGAGGTGCTCCAGCACCTGGCCCGCGGCTACCTCTACAAGGAGATCGCGGTGCGGCTGAGCATCTCGGCCAAGACCGTCGAGGCGCACGTCAGCGCGGTGCTGCGCAAGCTCCAGCTCTCAAACCGCCACGAGCTGTCGCGGTGGGCGGTGGAGCGGCGGTTGATCGACTGAGCGCCGACCGTCAATCGCGGCGGAGCGACTGGGCGCCCCGGGGCCGCGACTGGCAGCGCTCGCAGGCGTACGTCCCCCGCCCTCCGACCACGGACTTCACGATCGTCGTCTGGCAGGTGCGGCACGGCTCGCCGGCGCGCCGGTGCACGAGGAACTCGTGCTGGAAGCCGCCGGAGACCCCGTCGGGGTGCCGGAAGTCGTCGATGGTGGCACCGCCCGCGTCGATCCCGGCTCGGAGGGCCACCGTCACCGCCGCCGCGAGCGCGGCGTACTGGCCAGGACGCAGCGAGCCGGCCGGGCGCAGCGGATGGAGGCCAGCGCGGTGCAGGGCCTCGTCGGCGTAGATGTTCCCGACGCCGGCGACGTGGCGCTGATCGAGCAGGAAGGCCTTGATCGGGCCACGGCGACCGCGGGCCAACGCGCGCAACGCCGGACCGGTCAGCGCGCCGTCGAGCGGCTCGATCCCCAGGCGGGCCGCGAAGAAGGCGCCGAGTGCCGCGGGCCCGAGCGCGAGCTCCCCGGTGCCGAAGCGGCGCGGGTCGCAGAACGCGAGCTCGTGTCCGTCGCCGAGGCCGAGGGTCACCCGGCGGTACGGCGTCCCGGGCGCCGCGTCGTAGAGCAGCGTCCCGGTCATGCGCAGGTGCATGAGCAGGAAGACGTCGCCTTGCAGCTCGGTGACGAGGTACTTCCCGCGGCGGCCGAGGCGCTCGACCCGGCGGCCCTCGCACGCTGCGGCGAGGGCCGCCGGGACGAGGGGCGCACACCAGCGCGGGTCGTGGACGACGAGCGCCTCCAGCCTGCGGCCCTCCAGATGCGGCGCGAGGTGGCGACGGATCGTCTCGACCTCGGGGAGCTCGGGCATCACGCTCAGACGAAGCTGCGGCCGGGCAGGTCGCCGGCTTCGGCTCCCGCCAGCCAGGTCAGGACGCTCGCGCCGACGTCGGCGAACGGCCCGTCGTGGCGACGGCCCTCGCCGCCGGGGAAGCACGCGAGGAGCGGGACGTGCTCGCGCGTGTGGTCGGTGTGCGCGGCGGTCGGGTCGACGCCGTGGTCGGCGGTGAGGACGAGGAGGTCGTCGGGGCCGAGGCGCTCGAGCCACCGCGCGACCACCGCGTCGATGCCCTCGAGGGCGGCGGCGAAGCCTGCCGTGTCCTTGCGGTGACCGTAGAGCTGGTCGGTCTCGATCAGGTTCGTGAAGACCAGGCCGTGCTCGAGCCCGGCGACCAGGGCGCTCGTCTCGGCAAGCGCCCGCGCGTTGCCGGCCCCTGGGTGGCGGTCGGTGAAGCCGACGCCCGCGAACAAGTCGTGCGTCTTGCCGACCGCGTGCACGGGGATGCCACGCTCGGCGAGCTCCTCCAGGTAGGAGCGCCCCGGCGGGCGGACCGCGAAGTCCTTGCGGCCCTCGGTCCGCGTGAACGCCCCGGCCGCGCCGGTGAACGGGCGCGCGATCACGCGGCCGACGGCGTGCTCGCCGACCATCACCGCGCGGCGCACGCGCGCGCAGAGCTCGCGCAGCGCGTCCTCGCCGAGGACGTCGTGGTGGGCGGCGACCTGCAGCACGGAGTCCGCGCTCGTGTAGACGATGAGCTCCCCCGTCGCGAGATGGTGCTCGCCGTAGTCGCGGATGACCTCCGTGCCGGAGTAGGGGGCGTTGCAGCAGGAGCCGGCGCCGCCCGCGACGGCGTCCAGGCCGGCGATCACGTCGGGCGGGAAGCCGTGCGGGTAGACCGGGAGCGGAGCGGGCGCGACGACGCCCATGAGCTCCCAATGGCCCGTGGTCGACTCCTTGCCCGGGCCCTGCGGCGCGAGGCGGCCGTGGAGGACCGGGCGCTCGGAGCACGGCACGCCGGGGACCGGGCGGATGCAGCCGAGGCCGAGCGCCTGCAGCGCCGGGAGCGCCAGGCCGCCGACGGCCTCGGCGACGTGGACGAGCGTGTCCGCGTCGGCCGGGTCTCCGTAGGCGACGGTGTCCGCGAGCGCGCCCGCCCCCACCCCGTCGAGGACCACGACGAACGCGCGGCGGGCGGTCACCCCCGCGGCTCGCGGATGCGCAGGGAGCGCACGAGGGCGCGGAACGTCTCGGCGTCGACGCGCTTGAAGTCCGCAGCCGGAGCGATCGCGTCCACGACGATCTCGCCCCCGAACGCGTAGACGTGCGTCGAGCGGACGGTCCGCGGCTGCCCGTCGATGGTCTCGGTGCCGCGCAGGACGACCGCCGGCCGCCCGTCGACGCGTAGGCGGTCGCGCTTGAGCTCGACGAAGGTCGGGTCGCGGATGCGCGCCGCGCCGGCGACCGCCTCCGCCGCCGCGTCGAGCGCGGCCGGCGTCTTGGGCAGCGGCACGTCGGGGCGCGGGAACCGGAAGATCGTGATGGCCGCCCGCCCGGTGGTGAGCGTCACGACGAGCGGCGGCTCGCCGGGCTGCACGGTCCAGCCCGCGGGGGCCTGGAAGTCGAGACCGGCCGCGCCGAAGCTCACCGGGTTGGAGCCGAGCGGCGGCCCGGGGGTCATGACGTCGGGCGGCAGGGAGCGATCGTTCCCGCAGCCGGCGACGAACGTCGCCGCGGCGAGGGTGAGCAGGGCGCGGCGGACAGGCATCGGGCCCGCGGATGCTAGCCCTCGCGCTGGGTCGCCCGCGGGTGCGCGCGGAAGTAGACGTCCTTGAGGCGCTCGGCGCTCAGGTGCGTGTAGATCTGCGTGGTGGCGATGTCGGCGTGGCCCAGCATCTCCTGCAGCGAGCGCAGGTCGCAGCCCCCGGCGAGCAGATGGGTCGCGAAGGTGTGGCGCAGCGTGTGCGGGCTCATCCGGCTCTCGAGCCCGACGGCCTTCGCGTGGCGCTGGACGATCTTGTAGAGCCCCTGCCGCGTGAGCCGCCCGCCGCGGTGGTTGACGATGAGGTGGCGCTCGTCGCCGAGGGCCACGAGCTGCGGTCGCCCGCGCTGCAGGTAGGCGCGTGCGGCGGCCACCGCCTCGCGGCCGACGGGGACCATGCGCTCCTTCGCGCCCTTGCCGCGCGCGCGCAGGGCGCCGGCGGTGAGGTCGAGGTCGGCGACCTCGAGGTCGATCGCCTCGCTGGCGCGCAGGCCGCAGGCGTACATGAGCTCGAGCAGCGCCCGGTCGCGCAGCGCGCACGGATCCTCGCCGCCCGGGGAGCGCAGGAGCATCGCGACCTCGTCGCGGGAGAGCACTTGGGGAAGCTTCTGCGACTTGCGCGGGGAGCGCAGATCCGCGGTGGGGTCGTGCTCGATGACGCCGTCGCGGCGCAGGTGGCGGTAGAAGGAGCGTAGGCAGGCGGCCTTGCGCTGGAGCGTCGCCGGCGCGGCCGGCGGCTTGGCCTCCGTCCCTGCGGCCAGCTCGTCCATCCAGCCCGCGAGCTGCGCGTGCTCGGCTTCGAGCACCCCGACCTTCGCGCACTGAAGGTAGGCGCCGAACTGCAAGAGGTCCGAGCGGTAGGCCTCCAGCGTGTTGCGCGACAGGCCCCGCTCGAACTCGAGGTAGGCGAGGAAGTCCAGCACGTACCCACCCATGGAGTCCTGCGGCGTGACGGGGGCGACGGCCATGCGCCGGAGTTCGACCCGACGGGCTCAGACCCTCTCGCGCAGCGTCAGCAGCCCGATCAGCGTCTTGGCGTCACGCGTCGCGGCGATGGCCGCGTCCAGCGCGGTCAGCGGCCAGGGGACGACCTCGATGCGCTCGTTCTCGCCCGAGTCGGCCTCGGCGTCCGAGAGGTCGGTGGCGAGGAACAGGTGGACCTCCTCGTCGAGCGAGCCGACCGACGACCAGAACGAGCGCAGGTGCTCGACGGAGCCCGCGGCCTTGCCGATCTCCTCGATCAGCTCGCGCGCCGCGGTCGACGCCGGCGGCTCGCCCTCCCGGTCGAGCAGGCCCGCGGGGAGCTCGAGGACGTCGGGGTCACCGACCGCAGGGCGGGGCTGGCGGACGAGGTACACGTGCTCGTCGTCGTGCGCGACGATCGCTGCGGCGCCCGGGTGGCGGACGATCTCGCGATCGACCTCCTCCCCGTCGGCGTCGAAGCGGAAGCGGTCGACGTGGACGGACACGACGTGGCCGGCGAAGACCTGCTCGCCGCCGAGGCGGGTGAAGGCGCGGGGGTTGGTCACGGGGTCTCCGAGGCGAGGACGTCGAGCAGTGTGAGCGTGACGTCGAGCATGCCCTCGAGCGCCGCGACGCTCACGCGCTCGGCCGCCTCGTGGTTGCGCTCGGTGCCGTTGGCGAGATTGGTGCATCCGAAGCCGCGCGCCTCGAAGGCGTTGGCGTCGGTGCCGCCGCCGGAGGCGATGCGTGTCGGCGGGTGTCCGCAGCGCCGCAGCGCCTCCTCGGCGGCCGCCACCGACGGCGCGCCCGGGGCGTGCCGGTAGCCCTCGAAGAGCCGGGCGACGGAGAGGTCGACGTCGCAGGAGCAGACGGGCTCGTTGGCGGCGTCGTGGACGGCGTCGACGAGCTGCGCGACGATCGTGTCGGCCTTCGCGGGGTCGAGCGAGCGGACCTCGGCGAGCAGGCGGCAGTGCTCCGCGACGATGTTCGTCGCCTCGGTGCCGCCGCGGATGGCGCCGACGTTCGCGGTGGTCTCGTGGTCGATGCGGCCGTGCGGCATCGCCGCGACCGCCCGCGCGGCCGCCACGATCGCGCTACGGCCCGCCTCCGGGCGGAGGCCCGCGTGGGCGGCGCGCCCATGGAAGTGCGCCTCGACTCGATAGTAGGTCGGGGAGGCCACGACGATCTCTCCGATCGGGGAGGCCTGGTCGAAGACGTAGCCGAACGCAGAGCGCAACCGCCCGACGTCGAACGCCTTGGCCCCCCAGAGCCCGTTCTCCTCGCTGACGGTGAACAGCAGCTCCACCGCGACGGGAGCCGGGGCGTGCGCGTGGCGCCGCGCGAGGGTGAGCAGCACCGCGACGGCCGCCTTGTTGTCGGCGCCGAGGATCGTGTCGCCCGCCGACACCCACGCCCCGTCCTCGAGGACCGGTTCGACCACCCCGTCGTGCGGGACGGTGTCGAGGTGGGCGCAGAGCAGCACGGAGCGCTCGGAGCCCGGGTGGGTGAGGCCCGGCAGTCGCGCCAGCAGATTGCCGGCGCCCGCGCCGGACGCCTCTGCGGCGCCGTCCTCCTCGACGTCGAGGCCGAGCGCCCGGAGCTCCGCGGCCACACGGTCGGCGATCGCGCGCTCCTCGCCGAAGACCGAGCGGATCGCGCAGAGCTCCGCGAACGTCGCGTTGAGGCGCTCGCGCTCCTCGGGCGCGGCCCGGGTCACACGGGCGACGCGCGGACCTCGTCGACCTCGGGCACCTCGCGCTCGTCACGCGTAAACCCCATCGCGGCGCCGACGAACGCCCGGAACAGCGGCGCGGGGTGCTCCGGGCGCGATTTGAACTCGGGGTGGAACTGCGAGGCGACGAAGAACGGGTGGTCGCGCAGCTCGATGATCTCGACGAGGCGCTCGTCCGGGGAGGTGCCCGAGACGACGAGGCCGGCCGCCTCCAAGCGCTTGCGCAGCGAGATCGAGACCTCGTAGCGATGGCGGTGGCGCTCGTAGATGACCGCCTCGCCGTAGAGCTCCCGCGCCTGCGTGCCCGGGTAGAGCTTCACCGGGTCGGCGCCGAGGCGCATCGTCCCGCCGAGGTCTGAGACCTCCTTCTGCTCGGGCAGAAGGTCGATGACCGGGTACTCGGTCTCGATGTCGAACTCGGTCGAGTTCGCGCCGGGCATCCCCGCAACGTGGCGGGCGAACTCGGCGACCGCGATCTGCATGCCGAGACAGACGCCGAGGTACGGCGTCCCGGTCTCCCGGGCGACCTGCGCCGCGCGGATCTTGCCCTCGATCCCGCGGCCCCCGAAGCCCCCGGGAACGAAGATGCCGTCGGCCCCGGCCAGCCGCGCCCGCGCGGACTCCGGCGTGTCGAGCTCCTCCGAGTCGACCCAGTCGATCGACACCCTGCCACCGTGGACGTTGCCCGAGTGGCGCAGTGCCTCGGTGCAGGACTTGTAGGCGTCCTCGAGCTTGACGTACTTGCCCACCAGGGCGATCGTCACCGGAGTGGTCGCCGCCGCGGCGCTCTCGACAGCCCCGGCCCACTCCGACAGGTCGGCCGGCGCCGCCTCCAGCCCGAGCTGCTCGACGATGAAGTCGTCGACCTTCTGCTCGTGGTACCAGAGCGGCACCTCGTAGATGTCGCCGACGTCCTTGGCCGAGACGACGGCCTCGATCGGCAACGACGCGAACAGCCCGATCTTCTTGCGGATGTCGACCGACAGCTCCCCCTCCGAGCGGCACATCAGCATGTCGGGCTGGATGCCGATGCGGCGCAGCTCCTGGACGGAGTGCTGCGTCGGTTTGGTCTTCAGCTCACCCGCGTGCGTGATGTAGGGCACGAGCGTGAGGTGGATGAACAGGCAGTTGCGGCGCCCGACGTCCACGGGGACCTGGCGGATCGACTCGAGGAACGGCAGCGACTCGATGTCGCCCACGGTGCCGCCGATCTCGGTGATGACGACGTCGACGTCGGAGGTCTCGCCGATGAGCTTGATGCGCTGCTTGATCTCGTCGGTGATGTGCGGGACGACCTGGACGGTGCCGCCGAGGTAGTCGCCGCGGCGCTCGCGCCGGATCACGGTGTTGTAGATGCCGCCGGCGGTGACGTTCGACGCCCGCGAGGTGTTCGTGTTCGTGAAGCGCTCGTAGTGGCCGAGGTCGAGGTCGGTCTCCGCGCCGTCCTCGGTGACGAACACCTCGCCGTGCTGATACGGCGACATCGTGCCGGGGTCGACGTTGATGTACGGGTCGAACTTCTGCAGCCCGACGGACAGGCCGCGGGAGACGAGCAGACGGCCGATCGAAGCGGCGGCGATGCCCTTTCCGAGCGAAGAGACGACACCCCCCGTGACGAAGATGTACCGGGTTCTTTGCACTCGCGAAACGTAGCGCCGCGGCCGGACGGCACGCAGCCCGGCCGCCTTCAGCTCCCCGCAATCTCCGCGTGTCAAAATGACGCCATGACCGAGAAGATCGAGAAGACCGACGCACAGTGGCGCGAGGAGCTCTCCCCCGAGGCCTACAAGGTCCTGCGCAAGGGCGGCACCGAGCGCCCGTTCACCAACGACCACATGGAGACCGTCGACGGCGTCTATCGCTGCGGCGGGTGCAAGACCGAGCTTTTCAGCGCCGACACGAAGTTCGAGTCCGGCTCTGGCTGGCCGAGCTTCACCGAGGCGATCGACAGCGGCGCGGTCACCCTGAAGTCCGACCGCTCGCTGTTCATGAAGCGGACCGAGGTGCTGTGCGCCACCTGCGGCGGCCACCTCGGCCACGTCTTCGACGACGGCCCCCAGGACCGCGGCGGCCAGCGCTACTGCATCAACGCGGCCGCGCTGAAGGGTGGGACGACCGCCGCCTGAGGTCCGGCGGCGCGGCCCGCGCGGGCC
>JBBQEV010000096.1:0-13794 GCA_038321325.1 Solirubrobacterales bacterium | reverse complement strand
TCTGGCGGTCGCTCGCCGGCGCCGCCACCTTCGCGTCCACCGAGAGGCAGAGGCCGTCGCGGCGCCGCGGGCACCGGCGCGGAGCGCGCAGGAACGGGACGGCCCGCGCCGCGCGGACGCCGTGGCGGGCATGCCGGTGGCGCCCGCGGATGCGTCTGCCGCCGCGGTCCCGGCCGTGCCCACGAGCCGGGCGGATACCGTGCCGCCGCCCGCGGGCGGGCCGGCCGAGCCGCCTGTCGTCCGCGTCCACATCGGCCGGCTCGAGGTGCGCGCGAACCTCCAGAGCGCTCCGGTCGCCCCGCCTCCGGCGCCGCGCGAGGAGCCGCGCGCGGAGGGGCTGGCGCTGTCGGCCTACCTGCGCGGCGAGCGGGACGCCGGATGAGCAGCCCGCTCGCGATCGGGGCGGTGAGCGCGGTCCTGCGCAACCTGCTCGACAACGGCATGATCAACGTCGGCGCGCCGCTCGGCCCGGTCAACGTGACGGCTGTCGCGCCCGACACGATCAAGCTCGACGAGCCGGACGCCGGCCCGTCGCTGAACCTCTTCATGCACCGCGTCAGCCCGAACCAGGGCTGGTTCAACGGGGGGCTGCCGGCGCGCGACGCCAACGGCACGGCGACCTCCAAGCCGCCGCTGGCGCTCAACCTGCACTACCTGCTGACCGCCTACGGGAACGCCGACTTCCAGGCCGAGATCCTGCTCGGGTACGGGATGCACCTGCTCCACGAGCGCCCGGTGCTCGACCGCGCTGCGATCCGCCGGGCCCTGGGCCCGAGCGCGCTCGGCCCGACCATCCTCCCGCCCGCCTTCCAGGCGCTCGTCGCCTCCGACCTCGCCGACCAGGTCGACGCGATCACCGTGACGATGGAGCCGACCGACAGCGAGGAGATGTCGCGCCTGTGGTCGGCGAGCCAGTCCAGCTACCGCCCGTCGGCCGCCTACGTCGTCTCCGTCGTCCTGATCGAGGCGCGCGACCCGACGCGCGACCCGCTGCCGGTGCTGGCGCCCGCCGTCGTCGTCGAGCCCAGCCTGCAGCCGCCGTTTCCGACGATCGAGACGGTCGTGCCGGAGAAGCAGCAGCCCGCGGCACAGCTCGGGGAGCCGGTCGTGCTCAGCGGGCACCACCTCGACGGCACCGCGGCGGTCGTCCGCTTCACCCACCGCCTGCTCGAGACCCCGAACGAGATCGCGGTCGGCGCGAGCCCGGACCCGAAGCGCGTCGAGCTCACGCTCCCGAGCGGGGCGGCGGCGGAGCAGGACTGGCCGGCCGGCGTCTACGGGGTCACGCTGTCCGTCGTCCGGCCCGGCGAGACCAAGGTGCGCGAGTCCGCGGTCGCGGCGATGCAGCTGGCGCCGGAGCCCGTGCTGCCCCCGGGAGCGGTCGTCCGCGACGCCGGCACGCACCGGGTGACGGTCACGCTCGACGTCCGCCCGCGCGTGCGCCCGCTGCAGGACGCGCGGCTGAACGTCGGTGGCGTCAGCACGCTCGCCCAGCCCCACCCCACGGCGACCGCGACGCTGACCTTTGAGCTGGGTGCGGTCCCGCCCGGTCCGCAGTGGGTGCGGCTTACCGTCGACGGCGCCGAGAGCCTGCTCGTGCGGCGCGAGCCGGCGCCGACGGCCTTCGACCCGGCCCAGCAGATCACGGTGCCGGCATGAGCGCCGTCGCCGAGCTGACGCGCGCCGAGCGCCAGTTCTCGCCGCTCGTGACCGAGGTCGCGCACGTGCGTGCGCTGCTCGAGGCGTACCGCGACGGGAAGCCCGCGCCACCCGCGCCCCGGCCGCTCGCGGACGGCCGCGAGACGGCTCTGCAGCATCTCGAGCGCGAGTTCGCGCTGTCGGCCTTCGAGCGCCAGATCGTCCTGCTGGCCGCCGCCGTGGAGCTCGACGGCGGCGTGGCGACGCTCGCCGCCGCCGTCCAGGGCGGCGACGATCCGCGCCCGACCTTCGGGCTCGCCCTCGCCGCGTTGCCCGGCGCCCACTGGGACGCGCTCGCACCCGGCTCGCCGTTGCGGCTCTGGCGGCTCGTGAGCCTCGGCGCCGGGCCGACGCTGGCCAGCCGGCCGCTCTCGCTCGACGAACGCGTGCTGCACGCGCTGACCGGGATGCCCGCGCTCGACGAGCGCCTGGCGGGCGTGGCGTCCCTGGCGCCGCCGCGCACCCAGCCGGCCGGGTCGCACCGGCAGCTGGCGGCCGAGCTCGCGCGGATCGTGGTGGCCGCCGACGCGCCGGTCGTGGTCGGGCTCGGAGGCGACGACGTCGAGGCGCGCGGCGCGGTGGCCGGAGAGCTCGCGCGGGCCCTCGGGGCGCGCGCGCTGGCGGTGCGCGGCTCGGCGCTCGCCGCGCCGGGGCCGGACCTGGCCACGCAGGCGCTGCTCGTCGACCGCGAGGCGCGGCTCGCCGGCGCCGTCCCGGTGATCGACGTCGACGCCGCGGCCGAGCCGGTCGTCGCGGCGCTGCTCGGGCTGCTGCGCGCACCGCTCGTGGTCGTCGCAGGGGACTACGCCGGTCGCACCGACGGGCGCGCGCGGGTGCATCGGCCGGTGCGGCTGCCGTCGCCCGCCGAGCAGCGCGGCCTGTGGTCGCGCGCGCTCGCCGCGCCACCGGCGGGCGAGCTCGCGGCCGCGGTCGCCGACGTCGCGCAGCACTACCGGCTCGGCGCCGACGCGGTCGACGCGATCGCCCGCGAGCTCGGCGCCACGCAGGCGCCCGGCGGCGACGGCGCGACGCGGCTGCGCCGCCTGTGCCGCGAGCGCACGCGCGCGCGGCTCGACGATCTGGCCGAGCGCATCGACCCCGGCGCGACCTGGGACGACCTCGTGCTGCCGGCCGGGCACGGCGAGCTCCTGCGCGAGGTCGTGCACCACGTCCGCCACCGCACCCAGGTGTACGAGCACTGGGGCTTCGGGGAGCGCACGAGCCGCGGGCTGGGCGTCAGCGCGCTGTTCGCCGGGGAGAGCGGGACCGGCAAGACGCTCGCGGCGGAGGTGCTCGCGCACGAGCTCGAGCTCGACCTGTACCGGATCGACCTGTCGGCGACCGTCAGCAAGTACATCGGTGAGACGGAGAAGAACCTGCGCCGCCTGTTCGACGCCGCCGAGGCCGGCGGCGCCGTGCTCCTGTTCGACGAAGCCGACGCCCTGTTCGCCCGGCGCGGCGAGGTCAAGGACAGCCACGACCGCTACGCCAACCTCGAGGTCGCCTACCTCCTGCAGCGCATGGAGAGCTACCGCGGGCTCGCGATCTTGACGACCAACCTGCGCAGCAACGTCGACCGCGCGTTCCTGCGCCGCCTGCGCTTCGTCATCCAGTTTCCGTTCCCTGACGTCGCCGAGCGCCAGGCGATGTGGCAGCGCGCGTTCCCGCCGGCGACGCCGGTCGAGGGGATCGATCCCGCGCGCCTTGCCGCGCTCGCGGTGTCCGGCGGCTCGATCCGCTCGATCGCTCTCGGCGCCGCGTTCGCGGCGGCGCACGAGGGCGCGCCGATCCGGCCCGAGCACGTCCTGCGGGCCGCGCGCCTGGACTTCGCGAAGGCCGAGCGGGCGCATCCGGACTGGCAGGCGGCGGGCCTCGCATGAGCGGCCCCCGGATCGAGGTCGTCGTGGACGAACTCGTCCTGCGCGGCGTCGCGCCCGAGCACGCGAACGAGGTCGCAGCGGCGATCGAGTCGCGGCTCGCGGTCCTCGGCGAGCGGTGGACGGCGGACGCCGGCGGCCGGGGGATTGCGCCGCGCGACCAGGCCGACCTCCGCGCTCCCGCGCTCGCCGTCGCCGCCGGGTCGCCGGCGCGGCTGGGCGAGGCCGTGGCGGGCGCCGTGTTCGAGGGCGTCCTGGGAGGACCGCGATGACGCACGAGTTCCAGCCAGACCGCCGCGACGCCACGGTCGCCCCGCCGATCGTGCACGAGGCGCTCGCCGGCCCGGCCAGGCCGCTGGATCCGGCGACGCGCGCGTTCATGGGCTCGCGCCTTCGCTATGACTTCAGCCGCGTCCGCCTGCACTGCGACGAGCGCGCCGCGGACTCCGCGGACGCCGTCGGCGCGCAGGCGTACACGGTCGGCCAGGACGTCGTGTTCGGGCGCGGCGGCTACGCGCCGGACACCCCGGCCGGAAGTGCGTTGCTGGCGCATGAGCTCGCCCACGTCGCCCAGGACGGCGGCGCCGGCGCCACGACGACACTCGACGTCGGACGCAAGGACGACCCGGCCGAGCGCGACGCGGAGCGGGCCGCCGCGCGGGCGCTCACGCCGCCTCATGACGGCGCGCGACCTGCGATCGCGCGGCCGGGGGTCCTCCGGCGGACGACGCTCGGTGCCATCCTCGGCGGCGCCGCGGGGCTGCTCGGCGGGATCCTCCTCGGTGCGCTCGCCGGCGGCCCGATCGGCGCGGTCCTGGGCGGCGTCGCCGGGCTGCTCGTGGGCGGGGCGATCGGCAACAGCGCGACCACCCGCAGCCGCTCACTCACCGCGGACGAGATCACGTACGCGCGCGACGTCTTCGTCGACAGCATCGACTACAGCGAGATCGAGATCACGCGCGACAGCGTGTTCGCCGCCGGCGCCCCGCGCACGATCGGCAACACGATCCACCTGAAGTCCGACTGGGACCATTTCGACGGGGACACGCTCAATCTCACCGAGGCCGGCCGGCTCGCGCTCATCCACGAGATGGGCCACGTGTGGCAGTACCAGAACGGGGGCCTGCAGTACATCCCGGACAGCCTCTGGGCGCAGCTCAAGGCGCGGTTCTCGGGCGGGAGCCGGGACGCCGCCTACGAATGGCGGCAGATGCACGACGCCGGGACGCCGTGGGAGGAGTGGAATCCCGAGCAGCAGGCGAAGGCGATCGAGGACTACAACATGCTCCTGCGCAAGCAGAAGGCGGGCACCGCGACGATCGAGGATCTCCATGTCCTGTCGATCCTGCTGCCGTACATCGAGCGGGTCCGCCGGCGTGAGGGTGCGCCGACGTCGCGCAGCGCGGCCGACCCGGGCGATCTCCTGCGCGGGTCGGGGGAGACCTCGCCGTGACGCCGCTCTCCCCGCACCTGCTCAAGGGCGGCATCGTCCAGGTCGACCCCGGCACGGGCCGGGTCCTGCGGACGATCGCCCTGCAGTACAATCCCGACTCGCTCACCCGCTCGCTCCAGGTGCAGGCGGCCGGGGCGGGCGGCGGCGGTCCCAGCGACCGGTCGCAGGCGCTGCGGCTCAAGGGCGCGCCGATCGAGACGATCAAGCTCGAGGCTGAGATCGACGCGACCGACGCGCTCGGCGACCCGGGCGCCAACCCGGACGCGGTGAGCCTCGGGATCCATCCGCAGCTCTCGCTGCTGGAGAGCCTCGCCTATCCGCGGGCCGACGCGCTGCAGGCCAACGACGCGCTCGTCGCGGCGGGACAGCTCGAGATCCTGCCGCCCCAGTCGCCGCTGACGCTGTTCGTGTGGAGCCGGCAGCGCGTCGTCCCGGTCCGGATCACCGAGCTCAGCGTCACCGAGGAGGCGTTCGACGCCGCGCTGAACCCGATCCGCGCGAAGGTGAGCCTCGGGCTGCGCGTCCTCAGCGTCGACGACGTCCCGTTCTCCGACCGCGCCGGCGCGGCGTTCATGAGCTACCTGCGCACCAAGGAGGGCCTCGCCGCGCGAGCCAGGCCGGCCGCCGCGGGGACGATCGGCTTCGAAGGGCAGGGCGGCTAGATGCCCGATCCGCTCCAGGCCCTGCTCGCGGCCGGTGCCGTCCCGACGACCGCGTTCCCGCCGACCAGCCGCTACGCGACCGTCGGCGTCGGCACCTACGACCGCGGCGACGGATCGCCGCCGGTCCCGTACCTGCGCCGCCGGCTGTGCCCGCGGCCGGACCGCTTCGCGCGCCTGTACGAGGTCGTCGTCGTCGAGGGCGACCGGCGTGACCTGCTCGGCGCGCGCCACGCCGGCGATCCCGCGCTCTGGTGGCAGATCGCCGACGCCAACGGCGTGGTCGACCCGCGCACGCTCACCGCGCCTGCCGGCGGCCGCATCCAGATCACGCTCGCGGCCGATATCCCGGGGGCGAGCGATGTCTGACGCGGTCCGGCTGCAGCTCTTCGTCGGCCCGGCGGTGCCGCTCCCGGCGCCGCGCGCGGTGATGGAGGCGCTCACGGAGGTCAAGGTCGAGGCCAGCTCGGGCGCGACGCAGAGCGGCTTCGAGCTGTCGTTCGAGGTCTCCAACCGCTCGCCGCTGAACACGCTGTTCCTGCTGACCGGCGGCGCGTCGATCCCGATCCTGCGCGTCGTGGTCGCCGTCACGCTCGGCGGCACGACGACGGTCCTCAGCGACGGCGTCATGACCCACCACGAGATCCGCTCGACGGGTCCCGGCACCTCCACCTTGACCCTGAAGGGCAAGGACCCCACGGCGGTGATGGACATCATCCCGCTCACCGGCCTGCCCTACCCGGCGCTGTCGCCCGCGCTGCGCGTGCTCGCCGCGCTGGCGAAGTACGCGGGGCTCGGGATCGTGCCGATGGTGATCCCGAGCGTGCTGGAGGACGTGCCGATCCCGGTCGAGCGCATCCCGCGCCACCAGGGCACCGACCGCGCCTACATCTCGGCGCTCGCCGCAGAGGTCGGCTACGTCTTCTACGTCGACCCCGGCCCGCTGCCCGGCATGAGCATCGCCTACTGGGGCCCGGAGCTGCGCATCGGTACGCCGCAGCCGTCGCTCAACGGCGCGCTGGACGAGCCGCACACCAACACGACGGCCATGAGCTTCCGCTTCGACAAGGAGGCCAAGGAGCTGCCGATCGTCTTCATCCAGGAGCCGACGAGCAAGGTCCCGATCCCGATCCCGATCCCGGACGTCACGCCGCTGAGCCCGCCGCTCGGCCTCGTGCCGCCGCTGCCGCCGCACCTGAAGCTCCTCTCCGACACGGCGAAGCTCAACCCGCTCGGCGCCGCGATGCGCGGGCTCGCGTACGCCGGCCAGCACGGCGACGCCGTATTCGGCTCGGGCTCCCTGGACGTCGCCCGCTACGGGCACGTCCTGCAGGCCCGCCGGCTGGTCACCGTTCGCGGCGCGGGCGACGCGTTCGACGGGCTGCACTACGTCAAGTCCGTCTCCTCGACGCTCAAGCGCGGCGCGTTCACGCAGGCCTTCCAGCTGGCTCGCAACGGCCTGCTCTCGACCCTCCCGGTGATCCCCGGATGAGCGAGACCGCGACCCGCGAGCGCTTCTACGGCAAGTTTCGCGGCACCGTCGTCAACAACGTCGACCCGATGCAGATCGGGCGCATCATGGCGATCGTGCCCGACGCGTCGGGCATGAGCCCGACGTCGTGGGCCCTGCCGTGCCTGCCGGACGCAGGCATCAACAGCGGCGTCTTCACCGTGCCGCAGATCGGCTCCGGGGTATGGATCGAGTTCGAGCAGGGCGATCCCGACCATCCGATCTGGGTCGGCGGCTACTGGGGCGTGGCGGCCGAGGTCCCGGCCCTCGCCCACAGCGTGCCGCCGGCGGTCAACGCGATCACCCTCCAGACGACGCTGAAGAACGGGATCGTCATCTCCGACGTCCCGGGCCCGACGGGCGGGATCATGATCCAGTCGACCACCGGGGCCACGATCTCGGTCAGCGACGTCGGGATCGTGATCTCCAACGGCAAGGGCGCCGTCATCAGCATGGTCGGCCCGACGGTCGACATCAACGCCGGCGCCCTGACGGTGGTGTGAGCGATGCCGGCTCCCGCCCTGCACGTGGGCGCCGTGGTCACGTGCTCGCACGCCGGCCCGGCCCAGCCGCTGGCGCCCTTTCCGCGCGTGCTGGTGTCGGGGCAGCCGCTCGTCACGATCGCCTCGCCGTACGTCGTGACCGGCTGCGCGCTCTCGGGCACCTCGACCCCACCGTGCCTGACCGGGCAGTGGCTGACCGGCGCGGTGCGCGTGCTCGCCGGGGGCGCGCCCGCCGCCTCGCTCGCGGGCTCCTCGACGTGCATCCCCACCGGCACGCCGATGCTGCCGATCAGCGCCCAGCCGCGGGTCCTGGTGACGTGAGATGAGCGTCGACTTCCCCTACCACTTCGACGGGCGCCGGCGCACCGCGCAGACCGGGCCCGACGACCACCTGCGCGACCTCATCGAGCAGGTGCTCTTCACCGCCCCCGGCGAGCGCGTCATGCGCCCGGACTTCGGCAGCGGCCTCCTCGAGCTCGTCTTCGAGCCAGGCGGCGGCGCGCTCGTCGCGACCACCCAGCACCTCGTCCAGAGCGCGCTCCAGCAGTGGCTCGGCCATCTGATCTCGACCGATTCCGTCGAGGTCGAGCACGTCGACGGGACGCTCAGCGTGCACGTGGCCTACGTCGTCATGCGCACGCGGGAGTCCGCGACCGCGACGTTCTCCCAGGTGGCGCCATGAGGTACGTGTGCTGCGACGAGCGCCGGCTGAAGGCGGTCAAGCGGGTCGGCGCGCTGAACGGCATCGAGTACCTCGAGATCGCCGAGGCGCCGACGCCGGCGCTGCGCCAGCGCACGATCTACCTGCGGCTGCTGCTGCCCGCGCCGGCCCCGACCGCCTCTGACGTCGTCATCGCCGGCGGCGAGCGCGAGCCGACCGTGGCGGTCGAGTGGGTCCAGCGCGCGACCGACCTGCCTTCAGACCCGCTGGTCGACGGGCTCGAGGACCCGGCGACGGTCCTGGTCGTGCGGACCGCGACGCGGGGCGACTTCTCGCGCTACACGCTGTCGCTCGTGGCGGGCGCGGGCAGCGCGAGTCCGCCGGCGGGCTTTGACCCGCGGCTGTCGTCGATCGAGTTCTCGTTCAAGGTGGACTGCGAGCCGGACTTCGACTGCGGCCCGGCCTGCGTGTGCGGCCGCGAGCGCCACGCCGCCCCCGCGATCGACTACCTGGCCAAGGACTTCGACGGCTTCCGCTCGCTCATGCTCGACCGCCTCAGCATGCTCGCCCCGGGGTGGACCGAGCGCAACGCCGCCGACGTCGGCGTCACGCTCGTCGACTTGCTCGCCTTCGTCGGCGACGAGCTCTCCTACCGCCAGGACGCCGTCGCCACCGAGGCGTACCTCGCCACCGCGCGCCGCCGCACGTCGCTGCGCCGCCACGCGCGGCTCGTCGACTACCTCGTGCACGAGGGCTGCAACGCCCGCGGGTGGATCCGCGTGACGCTCACCGCCGGCGGCGGAGGCGCCGTCGCGCTCGCCCGCTCGACCGTCCTGCTGACGCGCGTCGCGGGGATCCCGCCCGTCGTCGAGCCCGGCGGGCCGGAGGCGCGCGCCGCCGCCGCGGCCGGCGCCGAGACCTTCGAGACCCTCGAGCCGGCGCTGCTGTACCCCGGTCACCAGGAGTTCGACTTCTGGACCTGGGGGGACGAGGGCTGCTGCCTGCCGCGCGGCGCGACGGCGGCCACGCTCGCGGGAGACCATCCGGCGCTCAAGGCGGGGGACGTGCTGGTCCTCGTCGAAGCGGTCAGCCCGGCCACGGGCAAGCTCCAGGACGCCGACCCGGCCAAGCGCGCCGCCGTGCGCCTGACCCATGTCCGCCCGTCGCAGGACCTCGCGGGCGGGGCCTTCGCCACCCCGCCGACGAGCGCGGCGGCGGACGTGACGGAGATCGCCTGGGACGGGGCGGACGCGCTGCCGTTCGCGCTCTGCGTGTCGGTGAAGGAGATGCCCGGCCTCGTCGTCGGCAAGGCCTGGGGCAACATCGTCGCCGCCGACCACGGGCGCACCATCGCGGGGGAGCCGCTCGGCACCGTCCCGGAGCCCGTGCTGGACTACGCGCCGACCGTGCCCTGCGGGCCGTGCGACCACCCGCCGGCCGAGCCCGTGCCGGCGCGCTACCGCCCGACCCTGTCCAGCGGCCCGCTCACGCACGCGCGCGCCGCGCCGTCGCGCGTCCTGGCGCAGGCCCCGACCACGGCCGACGTCGACGCGAGCCTCGCGGCGCTGACCTTCGACGCCGCGCTACACGACTGGCTCGAGGCGCGCGGGGTGCGCTTCGACCACGGCCCCGTCGCCGTGCGCGGGGGCGACGAACAGTGGTCGGTCAGCGACGGGGTGACGGTCGTGCTGCTGCGCCGCGCCGCGGGGAGCATCGACGTGCTCGCGCGCCCGCCGAGCGCCGGCGCGACGACCGGCGCCGCGCCGCGCTCCGCGCGGCCGTCGATCGAGCTGCAGGCCGCCACGGAGACCTGGCGGCCGCAGACCGACCTGCTGGCCGGCGACGGCGACGCCGCCGCCTTCGTTGCCGAGCTCGAGGACGACGGGGTGGCCACGCTGCGCTTCGGGGACGGCGCGCACGGCCGCCGGCCGGACGCGGGGACGACGTTCTCGGCGACCTACCGCGTCGGCAACGGGCAGGCGGGCAACGTCGGCGCCTCGGCGATCGCGCACCTCGCCACGCTCGCCGGCGGCATCGCGGGCGTGGAGAACCCCCTGCCGGCGACCGGGGGAGTGGACCCCGAGCCGGCGGACGCCGTCCGGCGCGACGCGCCCGAGGCCTTCCTCGTCCAGCAGCGCGCCGTCACCGCCGACGACTACGCCCGCATGACCGAGCGGGACCCGCAGGTGCAGCGCGCCGCCGCGACCTTCCGCTGGACGGGCTCGTGGCACACGGTCTTCGTCACCGCCGACCGCGTCGGCGGGCTCGCGGTCGACGCCGGGTTCGAGGCCGGCGTGCGGGGCGAGCTGGAGCCGGTGCGGATGGCCGGCTACGACCTCGAGGTCGACGGCCCGCGGTTCGCCGCGCTCGAGGTGGCGCTGCACGTGTGCGTCGAGCCGGACTACTTCCGCAGCCACGTCCGGGCGGCGGTGCTCGACGTGCTCTCCAGCCGGGTGCGGACGAACGGCACCCTGGGGCTCTTCCACCCCGACCGCTTCACGTTCGGCCAGCCGGTCTACCTGTCGGCGATCGTCGCGGCCGCCCAGGCCGTGCCGGGCGTGGAGTCGGTGAGCGCGACGACCTTCCAGCGCCAGCGCGACGCCACCTCCGCCGCGCTCGACAGCGGCGTCCTGACGATGGGCCGGCTCGAGATCGCGCGGCTCGACAACGACCCGAACTTCCCCGAGCACGGCTCGCTCGCGCTGACGATCGGCGGAGGCAAATGACCGGCGCGTGCGACTGCTGCGCGGGCGTCAGCGACCGCACGCCGATCCGGATCGACGACCGCCCGGGGTTGTCGGCGATCGCCTACCGCGTCGGCACGCACCCCGAGTTCCTCGCGTCGATGCTCGCCGGCCTCACCGACGCCCAGCGGCCCGCGCTGGCCGGCCTCGCGTCGCGCGACGACGACGACTTCACCATCGCCCTGCTCGACGCGTGGGCGGTCGTCGCCGACGTGCTGACGTTCTACACCGAGCGCCTCGCCCAGGAGTCCTACCTGCGCACCGCCGTGGAGCGCACCTCGCTGCAGGAGCTCGGCCGGCTGATCGGGTACCGGATGCGGCCGGGCGTCGCCGCCGAGACGCAGCTCGCCTTCACGATCGAGCCGCCGCCGCAGCTCCCGGCCGCCGCCACCCGGGAGCCCGGCTCGGCGCCGCCGGTAACCCCGGCGGTCGTGGCGCTCGAGAGCGGGCTGCGCGTGCAGAGCATCCCGGGCCCGGGCGAGCAGCCGCAGACGTTCGAGACCGTCGAGACGATCGAGGCGCGCCCGGAGTTCAACGCGATCACGGCGTCCACGACGGTCAGCGTCCTGCCCGGCAAGGGCGCCACCGAGGCCTGGCTGCAGGGCGCGGCCCTCAACCTCAGGCCCGGCGACGCGCTGCTGCTCGCGCCGGCCTCGGTGGGCGACGTCCCCTCGGAGCACTGGGACCTGCGCATCCTCGCCACCGCCACCGGGGACGCCCCGAACGACCGCACGCAGGTCACCTGGGACGAGGGCCTCGGCTCCGTGAACCCGGCCGCGTCCCCGGCCGACGAGGCCCTGCCGCACGTGCTCCGCAAGCAGCTGGACGTCTTCGGCCACAACGCGCCCGGCTGGCCCGCGATGTCGGTCGACTTCAAGCAGGCCTACAGCGGCATCGCCGACGCGGCCGCCCTGCCGGGCGACTGGCCGAGCTTCTCGATCTCCGCGCTGGGCGCGGACAACGTCGACCTCGACGGAGCGCATCCCGACATCGTCGCCGGCTCGTGGGTCGTGCTGGCCAGGGGCGAGAACCGGGAGCTGTGGCAGGTCAAGAGCGCGACCGAGCTCTCGCGGGCGGACTTCGCCGTCGCGGGCAAGGTCACGCGCGTGGCGCTCGTGGGCGGCGAGAACTACGCGTCGTTCGCGGACGCCCCGCGCGAGACGAAGGTCTTCGCCGTCAGCGAGGCGCTCGCGCTCGTCGCCGTACCCGACCTCACCGACGTCACCGGCGCCGGCCTCGACGTCCACGTCGACGTGACGGCGATGCTGCCGGGGCGCCGGGTGATCGTGCGCGGCACCACGTCCGCGGGCGCAGACCACGCCGAGACCGCGGTGGTCAAGGCCGTCACGGCGGCCGGCCCGGGCCGCTGGCGGCTCGCGCTCGAGGACGCGCTGTCCGCCGCCTACGTGCGCGCCAGCGTCCTCGTCCACGGCAACGTGGCGACCGCCACCCACGGGGAGAGCGTGCAGCAGCTGCTCGGATCCGGCCAGGCCGCCGCGGCGTTCCAGCGCTTCACGCTCGCGCACGCGCCGCTGACCTACCGGCGGTCGACCGACCCGAGCGGCGCGCGCGCGGAGCTCGAGGTGCGCGTCAACGACGTCCGCTGGGACGAGGCGCCGACGCTCTACGGCGCCGAGCCCGCCGACCGCGCGTACGTGGTGCGTACCGACGAGCAGGCCCGGACAGCCGTGCAGTTCGGCGACGGCGCGTCCGGCGCGCGGCTGCCGTCAGGCGCCAACAACGTCCGCGCCCGCTACCGCAAGGGCCTCGGCGCGGCCGGCAACGTCGGCCCCGGCGCGCTCGCCCAGCTCATCGACCGCCCGCTCGGGGCGAAGGGCGTCGCCAATCCGGCCGCCGCGAGCGGCGGCGTGGATCCCGAAGACGAGGAGTCGGCGCGGGCCTCGATCCCGCTCGCGGTGCGCACGCTCGGTCGCGCGGTCTCGCGGCTGGACTACGAGGACTACGCGCGGGCCTACGCCGGCGTCGCCAAGGCGCACGCCGCGGTGCTCCCGCTGCGCGGCGGGAGCACGGTCGTGGTGACGGTCGCGCTGGCCGAGGCCCGGGGCGGCGACGCCGACGCCGGGCGACTGGACGAGCTCGCCGCCTCGCTGCGCACGCACGGCGACCCCCACGTGCAGCTCGAGGTCATCGCGTACGCCGAGCAGACGTTCAGGCTCAAGCTCAAGGTCGCGGTGGACCCGGCCTACGAGAAGGAGCCCGTGCTCGCCGCGGTCGAGGGAGCGCTGCGCGCCGCCTACTCGTTCGACGCGCGCCAGTTCGCCGAGCCGGTCCACCGCTCGGCGATCACCGCGCTCGTGCACTCCGTCGCCGGCGTGGTCGCCGCCGACGTCGACCTGCTCTACATCGGGGCGGTCGCCGGCCTCGCCGAACGGCTGCTCGCCCAGACGCCGGCGGTCGGCGCGGGCGGCAGCGCGCTGCCGGCCGGGCTCCTGCTGCTCGATCCCACCCCCCTCGACGGTCTGACGGAGCTCGTATGACCACCTCGGGCCTCTACACCCCCGAGGAGATCTACCGGCTGCTGCCGGCCGTGCATCGCATCCGCGACCTCGAGCAGGGCGAGCCGCTGCGCGAGCTCGTCGAGGTCATCACCGATCAGGTCAACGCGATCGCCGAGAGCCTCGAGCAGCTGTACGACGACCAGTTCGTCGAGACCTGCGCGGACTGGGTC
>JBBQEV010000095.1:0-14186 GCA_038321325.1 Solirubrobacterales bacterium | reverse complement strand
CCCCAGATCAGTCCCGCCCGCACCTACGCGGCCCACCGGCCGTCTGTAGACACACGACCCCGAACCCGCCGGACCCCAGAACTCCCTGCTCACAACCACTATTCTGCGCGCTCGTGTGCCCCACTTCTGCGGAACTCCGGGGTACGAGGTCCCCGGCGATCCGACGACCTCCGGCCGGGACGTCGAGCAGCGCCACGTCGACGCCCTGTCGCGCGTCAAGGACGCGGTGAGCGTGCCCGTGGCGGTCAAGCTGGGGCCGCACTACAGCTCGCCCGGCGAGATGGCGCTGCGGCTCGACGCCGCGGGTGCGGACGGGCTCGTCCTCTTCAACCGATTTCTGCAGCCCGACATCGACACGGAGGCGATCGCCACCACCTCCGCCTTCGAGCTCTCCGGCCCGGCGGAGGGGCGACTGCCGCGCACCTGGATCGCGCTCCTCCATGGGCGCGTCCAGGCGTCGCTGGCCGCGACCACCGGCGTCGAGGAGGCCACCGACGTCGCGCGGTTCCTCCTGGCCGGCGCCGACGTCGTCATGACCACCTCGGCGCTCCTGCGCCACGGCACCGCGCACGCGGGCGTGCTGCTCGACGGGCTCTCCGCGTGGATGGCACGCAAGGGCTTCACCACCGTCGACGAGCTGCGCGGACTCCTCTGCGTGGCGGCCGGGACCGACGCGGCCGCCCACGAGCGCGCCGGCTACGTCGGCGGCCTGCGGGACGCGAACTCTGGGGCCTACGGCCCCCGCTGACCCGCCGCTCGCGTCGTGGTCGTCCGTGGTTCTCCGCAAGCGGTCTACGGGAGCGTGCCGGCATCCGCCCCCTCCGGCGTGGACGCCGGTCGATCATCCAGAGCACTCGTCGCCGGGTGCGGCGAACTACGGGCCTTCGCGACGGGTCACGTTAAGAGTGGCGCGCCGCCGTGCCCTAGCAGCGTCGCCTGTGTCCCTTTCGCTGCGGGCCCAGCTCGGGGCGGTTGGTCGCCGCGAGAGGACGCTCACGCCGTTCGGCCTATGAGCGCGCCATGGTCCCCGTCAGCGTCAGCCGTCGAGGTCGAGACGCACGCGGCGACGCTGCGCGACCTTCGCCGCGAGGTGCGCGACGCCGCTGGCCAAGGGTACGGCGGCGACGGTGGGCCTCGACCCAACTGCGTAGTCCACCGCAGCAGGAGCGCGGGGGACTGCCGAGGTACACGAGCGCTCGCGGTGGTCCGCTGTGGAGACCCGTTTCCCACGAAGGAGCCCAGTCATGGCCACCACCGTCCACGCCCCCACAACCCACCCTGCTCCCGGCGCGATCGACAGCCCGATCGAGGTCGCGGAGCGCTACGGCAACTTCATCGGCGGCGCGTTCGTGGCGCCGGTCGCCGGCGAGTACCGGGCCAATCACACGCCCGTGACCGGCGAGCTGATCTGCGAGGTCGCCGACTCGACCCCGGCCGACATCGAGCTCGCACTCGACGCGGCGCACGCCGCCAAGGACGAGTGGGCCGCGCGCTCGCCGGCGCAGCGTGCCGCCGTCCTGAACGCGATCGCGGACGCGATGGAGGCGAACCTCGAGGAGCTCGCGATCGTCGAGAGCTGGGACAACGGCAAGCCGGTCCGCGAAACGCTCGGCGCCGACCTCCCGCTGGCGATCGACCACTTCCGCTACTTCGCCGGCGCCGTCCGCGCCGAGGAGGGCCGGATCTCCGAGATCGATGCGCAGACCTACGCCTACCACTTCCAAGAGCCGCTCGGCGTGGTCGGCCAGATCATCCCGTTCAACTTCCCGCTGCTCATGGCCGCGTGGAAGATCGCCCCCGCGCTAGCGGCTGGCAATTGCACCATCGTCAAGCCCGCCAGCCCGACGCCGTGGTCGATCCTCAAGCTGATGGAGGTCATCTCCGACGTCGTCCCGCCCGGGGTGGTGAACGTCGTCAACGGGCCAGGCGGCCAGATCGGCAAGGCACTCGCGACGAACCCGCGGATCGCGAAGATCTCCTTCACCGGCTCGACCGAGATCGGCAAGCAGATCATGCAGTACGCCGCCGAGTCACTGATCCCGTCCACGACCGAGCTCGGCGGAAAGTCGCCGAACCTGTTCTTCGCCGACGTGATGGCCGAGGAAGACGCGTTCCTCGATAAGGCCGTCGAGGGGCTCGTGCTCTTCGCGTTCAACAAGGGCGAAGTCTGCACCTGCCCCTCGCGCGCCCTGATCCACGAGGACATCTACGACGCGTTCATGGAGCGCTGCCTCGCGCGGATCGCCGCGATCATCCAGGGCTCACCCCTCGATCCGGCCACGCAGGTCGGCCCGCAGGTCTCGGAGTCCCAGCGCGAGACGATCGAGCGCTACGTCCAGATCGGCCGCGACGAGGGTGCCGAGGTGCTTATCGGCGGCGCCCGGCCGGAGCTCGGCGACGAGCTCGACGGCGGCTCCTACTACCAGCCGACCGTGCTCAAGGGCGAGAACGCGATGCGCGTCTTCCAGGAGGAGATCTTCGGCCCGGTGCTCGCGGTCACGACCTTCAAGACCGACGCCGAGGCGCTCGCCATCGCCAACGACACCATGTACGGCCTGGGCGCCGGCGTCTGGACGCGCGACGGCAGCCGGGCGTTCCGCGTCGGGCGCGGGATCGAGGCCGGCCGCGTGTGGACCAACTGCTACCACCAATACCCCGCCGGCGCAGCCTTCGGCGGCTACAAGGCCTCAGGCGTCGGGCGCGAGAACCACCGCATGATGCTCGACCACTACACCCAGACCAAATGCCTCCTGGTCAGCTACGACCAAGAGCCGCTCGGCCTGTTCTAGCGGCATGATCGCGGGACGGACGCTCGTCGACGCCGATGATCGGCCTGGACGCACCCTCGTCCGGGTCGGTCAGCGTCGACGGCCGGCCCCGCGCTCCGGGGCGTCTGGCGCCGCGTCCTAGCTAGCTACGAGCCGTCGAGCAGCCCGTGGTCCAGCGCGTAGCGCACGAGCTCGGCGCGGGTCGAGCGGCCGAGCTTCTGCTGGATGTGCGCGCGGTGGGTCTCGACCGTGCGGACCGAGAGGAACAGCTGCTCGCCGACCTCGGCGTTGGTGTGGCCGAGGGCGATCAACCGCAGGACCTCGGCCTCGCGCTCGGACAGGTCGTCCGGCGGCCCGGTGGACTGCTCCGGCGTCGTCGCCAAGCGCGCGCCGAGCGCGGGGTTCAGGTAGGTGCCGCCCTCGGCGGCACGGCGGACGGCCTCCACCAGCTCGGTGTCGGCGGCCTCCTTGAGCACGTAGCCGAGCGCCCCCGCGCGCAGCGCGCGGCGCGCGTACTCGGGATCCTCCTGCATGGTGAGGATCACGGTCCGGGTGTCGGGAAAGCGCTCGGACATCTCCGGCAGCGCCTCCAGCGACGAGCGCTCGCCGGGCATGTTGAGGTCCAGGACGAGGATGTCGGGCCTGTGCCCGAGGACCGCGCGCAGCGCCCCGTCGACGTCCGACGCCTCGGCGACGACCTCGAAGTCCGGGGCGGCGTCGAGCAGCAGCCGAAGCCCGGCGCGGACGACGCCGTGGTCGTCCGCCAGGACGATGCGGATGGGCGTCACCCGTCCAATCCTACGCATCCGTCCGTGAGGCACCGGGCGTAGGGAACCGCGCTCAGGGGCACAGTGTCCGCATCCTCTTGCCTCTCACGGACGACGATCGCCACCTGCGCCGCGCCCACCGCCTCCGCCAGCTGCTGGACGTCGGCCGCTCCCTGACCGCCGAGCTGGACCTCGACGTCCTCCTGGAGCGCGTGATGCAGACCGCCCGCGAGCTCTGTGGCGCGCGCTACGCCGCGCTCGGGGTGCTCGACGACGACCGCCGCGAGCTCGCGCAGTTCCTGACCGCCGGGGAGGAGCCGGAGATGCACGAGGCCATCGGTCACCTGCCGCGCGGCCGCGGCATCCTCGGGCTGCTGATCGACCAGCCCGTGCCGCTCCGCCTGCACGACGTCTCCGAGCACCCGCGCTCCTACGGGTTCCCGCCCGGCCACCCGCCGATGCGCAGCTTTCTCGGCGCGCCGATCGTCGTCCGCGGCGAGGCCTGGGGGAACTTGTACCTCACCGAGAAGGAGGGGGCGGAGGACTTCGGCGAGGACGACGTCGAGGCGATCGTCGTGCTCGCCGAGTGGGCGGCGATCGCGATCGACAACGCACGGCTGTTCGGGACCTCGGAGCACCGGCGCGGCGAGCTCGAACGTGCGGTCGGCGGCATGGAGGCCGCACGGGACATCGCCCTCGCCCTCGGCGGGGAGACCGACCTCGATCGCGTCCTGGAGCTGATCGCCAAGCGTGCCCGCGCGCTGGTGGACTCCGACGCGCTGCTCATCTGGCTGGCCGAGGACGACGAGCTCCGGCTCGCCGCGCACGCCGGCAACGCGACGCCCCCGGTCGGCGCCCGGGTCCCGCTGGAACGCTCGACCTCGGGTGCGGCCCTGCGCAGCGGCGAACCGATCCGCGTCGACGACGCCTCGACCGGCGGCCTGGTCGTCCACCCGGCGGATTTCGGGCTCGACGGCGCCTCGCACGCCCTGCTCGTGCCGCTGCTCTTCCGCGGGCGCGGCCTCGGGGTTCTGGCCGCGTTCGACCACATCGGCCAGGCGGCGTCCTTCTCCGACGAGGACGAGCGCGCCCTGCGGTCCTTCGCGGCCAGCGCGGCGACCGCGGTCGCCACCGCCCGCAGCGTCGAGGCGCAGCGCCTGCGCGACTCGATCGCGGCCGCCGAGGGCGAGCGCCGCCGCTGGGCGCGCGACCTCCACGACGAGACCCTGCAGGGCCTCGGCGCCGTGAAGCTTGCCCTCGCGGCCGCGTTGCGCGGCCGGCCGGACGGAGCGCGGGAGCAGATCGAGGGCGCGGTCGCGCAGCTCGACCGCGAGATCAGGGCGCTGCGGGACATCATCGCCGACCTGCGCCCGCCCGCACTCGACGAGCTCGGCCTCGAGCCGGCGCTGCGGACCCTCGCCGAGCGCGTCGGCGCCGCGCACGGGCTCCGCCTCGAGCTCGTGCTGGGGCTCGGGGAGCGTCGCCTGGACGCGGAGAGCGAGACGATCGCCTACCGCGTCGCCCAAGAGGCCCTGACGAACGTCGTCAAGCACGCGGCGGCGACCGGCGTGCGGCTGGAGCTCCGGGCCACGGAGTCGGCGCTTGAGCTGACGGTGCGCGACGACGGCCGCGGGCTCGTGGATCACGCGACGGCGCCGGAGCGCACGGGCGGATACGGGATCATCGGCATGCGCGAACGCGCGGTACTCGGAGGCGGAAGCCTGCGGGTGGAGAACCACGACGAGGGGACGACCGTCGCGCTCACCCTCCCGCTCGCGTAAGCCCCGGCGCGGCCAATCGCGGTCGCGCTCTCCGTAGCCGCTACGGACGCGAAGCAGGGAGACACCCCGATGGCGGTCCCCGCTCCGGTCACCAGACTCTGAGTCATGTCCGAATCCCCCCGCATCGCGCCGCTCCGCGTCGTCATCGTCGGCGGCGGCGTCGCCGCCATCGAGGCGGTCCTCGCGCTTCACGACCTCGCCGAGGAGCAGGTGAGCGTGACGCTCATCGCCCCGGAGCCGGACTTCGTCCTGCGGCCGCTGGCCGTCGCCACGCCGTTCAGCCGCGGCTCCCTCGACCGACTGCCGCTGGCCGACGTGATGTCCGAGCATGCAGGGCACTTCGTCCGCAGCGCCGTAGCCCGGGTCGACGCCGGGGCGCACACCCTCACCTTGGTCACGGGCGCGCAGGTCGGCTACGACGTGCTCGTGCTGGCCCAGGGAGCCAGCTCGGTCCCGGCCTTCGAGCACGTGCTCACCTTCGGGACGATCCCGCTCGGCCTGAACGGCATCCTCGCCGACCTCGAGCAGGGCAGCTCGGGCTCGGTGGCCTTCGTCGTCCCGCCGGGGTGCACGTGGCCGCTGCCGCTCTACGAGCTCGCGCTCATGACGGCCGAGGAGCTGTGGACGATGAACATGGATCGCGTCATGATCCACGTCGTGACCCCCGAGCTCGAGCCGCTGGAGGTGTTCGGGCCCGAGGCCAGCGGCGCGCTCGCCGAACTGCTCGCCGCGGCGCGCATCACCCTGCACCGCGGGGCGCACACGCGGGTCTCCTCCGACGGCCGCATCGAGACCGGCTGCGGGCCGGACGTGGTGGTCGACCGCGTGGTCGCCCTTCCGCTCCTGGAAGGCCGCAGGCTCGACGGCGTTCCCTCGACCGCAGACGGCTTCGTCGGGGTCGACGACGCGGGCGTGGTCGACGGCCTGGAGAGCGTCTACGCGGTCGGCGACCTCACCGACCGCCCGGTCAAGCAGGGCGGGCTGGCCTGCCAGCAGGCCGACGTCACCGCCGCCCACATCGCCGCGCGGGCCGGAGCGGACGTCGACGTGCCGCCGCTCGAGCAGGTCCTCCGCGGCCGGCTGCTCACCGGGGCTCGCGACCGCTTCCTGCGGCGAGAGGCCGGCGCGGCCGACGGCACCGCCGGCACCGAGCCGCTGTGGTGGCCTCCGGCCAAGGTCAGCGGCAAGTACCTCTCGCCGTACCTGGCCGCGAAGGGCGTCGTCCACCTGCCCTCGCGCGGTGCCCCCGGCGGGCCGGGCGTCGACGTGCACGTCCCCGTCAGCGCGCCGCGGTGCGTGCCCGGGGGTGTCGTGGAGCTGGGCGCGCTGCGCCCGATCACCGCGCTCTCCGCCGCGCCGCATGCCTGATCGGGCCGCCGACCCGTCGGCCCGCGAGCTGCCCGATCACCTCGACGACACGGGAGGGCCGGCGCCGAGGAGCGGGCTCGTGCGCTTCGCGCGGATGACCGGCTCGTCGATCGCTGGCCGCGACGCCGCCACGTGGGTGACGGACTTCCTGAACGCCGCCTACTACCGCTCGCCCGCCGACGACCGCGACGTCGCGGACCTGCGCCTGGCCTTCTGCGTGCTGACCACCTACTGGCATCGCAAGCCGCGCCACCACCGGCTGCGCCTGACCGACCTCCGAGCGTTCCACCGCGCCTTCGGCCGCGAGCGCTTGGCCACGGAGCAGTCGGAGCGCGGCACGCTCGACCGGGCGCAACTCCTCGACGGAGCGGCGCGCCTGCTCGGCCCGTGGTTCGCAGCGGCCTACGCCGACGACGACCGCCGCGGCTGGGGCATCGCGTTCCCGACGACGGAGGCGCGCGCGGCCTACGACCCCGCGTGCCGCATGGATCTCGCCGACCTCGGGAAGCTCACGCCCGAGCGCGCGCGGCCCGACCAGCAGGTCTGGCACACCTACCCGCCCGTCGAGATGCCCTCGGCGGAGGCGGTCGTCGCCGCGCTGACGGCACCGGAGACCTGGCCGGACTACGCGACCGAGACGGGCCGCTTCACGCCGCTGCGCGCCGGAGGCCTCGACGGCCAGACCTTCGAGATCGAGGTCGCGGCCGGGACCCGATCGGGCCGGCCGATCTTCACCCGCGGCTACGTCACCGTGACCGCACTCGTCACGCCTGACGACCCGCGCGCGCTCGCCGCCTGGTTTTCCGCGCTCGAGGACGGGCTGGCGCGCTACGGCGACGACGAGCCCCGCGCGGTGCCCGAGGGCGGGCAGCCGGTCGTCGGCTTCGACCTGACCACCCACGAGGGCCACTTCATGGGCGACGGGCACAACCGCCTGCTGCTCTACACCCACGAGGGAAAGGCCTGGGTCCGCGCGGCCGGGACCTGGGACCCGATGCCGTGGCACGTCCAGTCCGCGTACCGCATCGCCGGCCACGACGCCCAGCACGCGTTCTGGGGCGAGGGGAACGTGGCCGCCCAGAGCCTGCTTCACCAGCTCGCGCGGCAGATCGCCTGACCGCGCGCGCCCGCAGGCGGCTCGCCGGCGGCCGCCGCTACCGTGCGGCGGGCCATGGAGGATCCGATGCGCATCACCGCGAGCGTCGCCGTGCCGCTCGCGGAGGTCGTCGTGCGGGCCAGCCGCTCCTCGGGCCCGGGCGGCCAGCACGCGAACGTCACCGCCTCGCGCATCGAGGTGAGCTTTGACGTGACGGCGTCCGAGGCGCTCTCCGCCGAGCAGAAGGCGCGCGTCTGCGGCCGCCTCGGCCCGGTCGTACGCGCCGTCGCGCAGGACGCCCGCTCCCAGCAGCGCAACCGCGAGCTCGCCCTCGAGCGCCTGCGCGACCGCTTGGCCGGCGCGCTGCACGTGCAGCGCACGCGCCGCCCGACCCGCCCCACGAAGGGCTCGAAGGCCCGGCGCGTCGACGCGAAGAAGCGCGCGGGCGCGATCAAGCGCGACCGCCGCCGCCCGGGCACCGACGACTGACCGCCTCGCCGAGCGCCGGATCAGACCCCACCCCTGGGCGCTCATGGCTTTCGCCGCCGCGGGTGCGCCGAGCGCCGAATGAGACCCCACCCCCTGTGCTGATGGGCGCTCAGCGCCTGACGTCCTCGCAGTCGCGGGCGACGCGGTCGACCGGGTCGGCGAAGACGACGTCGCGGCCCGGACCGCAGCGGACGGTGTCGGCCTCACCGCGCACCACGTTGATGCGGTCGTCGCCCGAGCCCCCCGCGATCACGTCCGGCGAGAGGTTCCCGAACAGCGTGTCGTTGCCCGCCCCGCCGTCGATCCGGTCGCGGCCGCGGTCGCCCGTGATGCGGTCGTCGCCCGCGTCGCCGGAGATGCGGTCGTCGCCGGAGCGGCCGGCCAGGGTGTCGTTCCCCGGGCCGCCGTGGAGCTCGTCGTTCCCGTTCTCCCCGTCGACGTAGTCGTCACCGCCCGCGCCGAAGAGCTTGTCCGGGCCGTTCTTGCCGAAGACCGAGTCGTCGCCCGGCGTGCCGTGGAGCTCGTCGGCGGCGTCGGTGCCCGAGACGATCGAGCGGGTGTCGGCGTCCGTCGCCGCCTCGGCCGGGATCGCCGTCACCGTCTCGCAGTCGGTCAGCTGGTCGCGCTGCGGCGCCTCCGCCTCGACGAACACGGTGTCCGAGCCGTCCCCGCAGTCGACGGTGTCGGCGCTGTCGTCGGCGACGCGCACGGTGTCGTCGCCGGGCCCGGCGACGAGGACGTCGGCCCCCGGGCCGCCCGTCATCTGGTCGCCGCCCGGACCGCCGTCGAGCTCGTCGTCGCCCGAGCCGCCGTCGAGCTGGTCGGACCCCTCCCCGCCCTCGAGGGTGTCGTTGCCGGAATCCCCGCGCACGACGTCGGAGCCGTTGTTGCCGAACAGCAGGTCGCGTGCGGAGCCGCCCTCGACCGTGTCGTCGCCGTCGCCCCCGGTGATGTTCTCGGTCCCGGTCTGTCCGCGCAGGATGTCGTCGCCGTCGCCGCCCTTGATGAGGTCGGAGCCCCGACCGCCCTCGACGAGGTCGTTGCCGGGGCCACCGTAGAGGCGCCGGTCGTTGCCGAACGAGCGCTCGAGGATCTGGTCGTCGCCGCCCTCCCCGTAGATCCGGTCGTCGCCGACGCCGCCGTCGAGGACGTCGTTGCCGTCGGAGCCGTGGATCGAGTCGTCCCCGGTCCCCCCGTCGGCGGTGTCCGCGCCCGCCCCGCCGAGCAGCCGGTCGTTGCCCGCGTCGCCGACGAGCCGGTCGTCGCCCTCGCCGCCGTCGAGCACGTCATCGTAGGTGCCGCCGACGAGGGCGTCGTTGCCCGGCCCGCCGAGCAGCGTGTCGTTCTCGCGCCCGCCCGACAGGCGGTCGTCACCCGCGAGCCCTTCGATCAGGTCGGGCAGCCGGGAGCCGCCGATGACGTCGGCGGCGTCACCGCCGAGCGTCCGCGCGCGGCCGCCCTGCACCGCGACGGCCGCGGGGCGCGTCCCGGGAAGTGCGACGCTGCCGATGCGGCTGTGGGTGAACGGGGAGACGAGCGAGACCGCGCCGGCGCCCGCGTCGGCCAGGTAGACGCGCACGCCGTCGCTCGACCAGGCCGGCGCGCCGGGCCCGGCGCCCGAGCGCAGCCCGCGGACGCGGCGGGTCGCGACGTCGACGAGCGCGGCGGTGCGGCCACCGGACGCGGCGCCGACCGCGAGCTGCGTCGCGTCCGGCGAGGCCGCCAGCGCCGTCCCGACGCCGCGGCCGAGCTTGACCTTGCGCTTCTCGCGCTTGCCGCCGGCGACGACGAACAGCCGCCGCTTGGAGCCGCTCACCCACGCGCGCCCCGCCGCGTCGAAGGCGACGCTCGCAGCGCCGGGGACCTTCACGCGGCGCAGCACGCGCCCGGCCGCGGAGGCGAACGCGACCCGCCCGCCGCGCAGCGGCAGCGCGAGCAGGCCCCCGTCGCGCGAGCGGGCGACGCCGAGGGCGACGCCGCGGAGCGCGACGCGGCGCTCGACGTGCAGGTCGCGCGCGTCGAGCAGCACGAGCCGGCGGCCCGCGGCGACGAAGACGGTTCCCCCGCCGGACGAGACGGCGACGCCCGTCACCGGGCCGCCGAGATCGGGGGAGCTGCGCACCGCGACCGTCGCGTCCGCGCCGGTCGCCGCGCCGCCCGCGTCCGCGGCCGCGGCCCGGGCGGCGGGGCCGTCGTCGAGCGCGAAGGCGACGACGCCCGTGCCGGCGCCGGCGAAGGCCTGGGTGCCGTCCGGCGCCAGGGCGACCGAGGTGGCCGGCGCGGGCACTGCGACGAGCACGCGCACCGCGCCCTTCTGAAGGTCGACGACGGCCAGCGCCGGGCCGCCAGTCGCCACGACGGCCACCCGCGCGCTCGCGGGCGCGACACCGAGGAGCACGAGCGCGGCGATGAGCGAGACGACACGGACGGGCATCACCGCCTGTCCTTCGCCCGGCGGCCGAAGGCTCCTGCTCGTGGACGCGGCCAGAAGTTCTGCGGGATTCCCCGGGGCCAATCCACCAAGAACTTGCGACCGCGTCCACTAGGCGCCCTGCTCGGAGGCTGCCTGGGCGCAGACCGCGACGATCTCCTGCACGTCGTCGGTGACGCGGAAGAGGTCCAGGTCCTCCGGGGAGATGAGCCCGTGCGCCGCGAGCTGCGCGCGCACCCAGTCGACCAGCCCGCTCCAGAACTCGACGCCGACGAGCAGGACCGGGAAGTGACGGACCTTGTGGGTCTGGATGAGCACGAGCGCCTCGAAGAGCTCGTCCAGCGTCCCGAAGCCGCCGGGGAAGACGACGAAGGCGTTCGCGTAGCGCACGAACATGACCTTGCGGGTGAAGAAGTAGTGGAAGTCGAGCGCGTCGCTCTGGTACGGGTTGCCGTGCTCCTCGAACTCGAGCTCGATGTTCAGCCCGACCGAGCGCCCGCCGGCCTCCAGGGCACCCCGGTTGCCGGCCTCCATGATGCCCGGGCCGCCGCCCGTGATGACCGTGAAGCCCGCCTCGCCGAGGCGGGCCCCGACCTCGCGGGCCAGCGCGTACGCGGGGGCGTCCTCGGGCGTGCGGGCGGAGCCGAAGATCGAGACGCCCTTCGCGGTCCCGCGCAGGCGCTCAAAGCCCATCACGAGCTCGGCCGTCATCCGCGCGATCCTCTCGGGATCGGTCTGCTGGGTGAGGACCGAGGCCAGCTCCGCCCCGAGGAGCTCCTCGTCGGTGGAGCCCGGGACGTGGGCCTGCGGGTCGACGGTGGTCACCCGCTCACGGTAGCCGTGACCGGCGACCCGCTCGGGAGGCCGTGGACCTACAGGCCGGTGGGGTGGCGCACGACGTAGCCCTTCGTCGGCCGCGCGGAGGCGGCCCAGCGGCTGCCGTCCTGCTTGGCCGCCGAGGTGTCGAAGCGCAGGCCGGCGACGACCATGTACATGTGGCCCTCGTTGGCGTAGGTCGAGACCCACTGGCCCGGGCCCGCGTCGGCCCAGGTCATGAAGCCGCCCGAGGCCATCGACTGCTCGAGCAGGCCGGCGAAGTGCAGCGCGTAGGAGACCGAGCCCGAGCAGTCGTAGCCCTTGTCGTCCCACCGGCCGTGCCCGCCGCCGTAGATGTACGGCGTCTTGGCGATCACGTTGCCCGAGGCGATGATCTGCTTGACGGGATCGGGCGCGTTGGCCGGGGCGATCGCCAGGCCGTCGGGGCCGACCGTCGCGCGGTCGCCGGGGGCGAGCTGCAGCGGCGCCTGCGCCGCTTTCGCGTTGGGCCCCGCGAGCGCCTGTCCGCGGAGCACGGCGATGTCGTTGGCGTCGACGATCCCGTCCACGCCGAGCTGGTTGGACTTCTCGAAGCCCTTGACCGCGGTGACGGTGCCGCCGCCGAACTCCCCGTCGACGGTGACCTTCTTCTGCCCTGCGCGCTTGAGGTAGGACTGCAGGATCTTGACGTCGTGGCCGCTCATGCCCCGGCGGACCGGGATGCGGTCCCCGAGCGAGCGCGACTTCCCGACGCCGGCGCTGGGGTCGATCCCGCCCGTGTCGAGATTCTGGGCCGCGCCGCCCTGAGCGGCCTCGCGCAGCGCGGTGACGGTGACCTTGCCGACAGTGCCGGAGGCTTCCAGCTTGCGCGCGGCCTGGAACGCCTGCACGGCCTTCTTGGTCGACGCGCCGAACTCGCCGTCGACCTTCTTGATCTTGAGGCCCACCTGCCGCAGGAGCTTCTGCAGCTCGCGGACGTCGGGGCCCGAGGCGCCGACGCGCAGCGGACGGTCACCGAGGGCCGTGGCGGCACGGGGCTTGGCCTGCGCGCCGCCGGGTACGGCGACCAGCGCACCGGTCAACCCGAAGGCCACCACGAGACTCGACATCCTGGTACGGCTGAACAGCTGGGGCAACGCAGCTTCCTCGCTCTTTCGGGCGCCTACGGGGTTAGCTGTCGGACTCGGACCGAAAGAGTGGCCCTACGCGGCGGTGTTCGCCGTGATTCGCCCCCGGCCTCCTTCACCTGGAGACCTGTGGTTCCCCCGCTCCTTGTCCGCGTGCGAACAAGGATTCGGCAGTGATGACTTGCGACAGCGCGGAAGGGTACAGAAATCGGGGAGGGATGTCTTATGTCCCGATCGGCCCGCGGCGCGCGCGGGCCGGTCCGGCCCTGGGCAGACTGGTCAAGACGGAGGCGATGGCGAGCGTCGGGCCCGCTGCGAGGTTCGAGCGCAGCTCGCCCGAGCGCATCGCCCGCGCGACGTCCAGCCGCCCGGTCAGCAGGCGCTCCGCGGCCTCGGCGGCGAGCGTCAGCGTGGCCGCCGGCGCCACGGCACCGGCCCGCGACCGGTCGTCGCACGGCGTCGCGGCACCCGCTCGCGGCGCGCCCTCCGGGCGGATCTCGGCCTCGACCCGCGCCCGCGGGCCGCGCGCGTCGAGGACGAAGGTCGCGGCGGGATCGGTGAGGACGAAGGCGACGCGCTGCCCGAGCCGCCCCACTGCGGCGGCGGCCTCGGGCTCCGCGGCCAGCGCGGCGGCCAGCGGTGCGACGAGCTGCGCGCGGACCGCGGCGGCGTCGGCGAAGCGCGGCGCCGCGCGGCGCCGGCGCAGCTCGGCGAGGACCTCCCCGGCGGAGCGCACGTGGACGGCGGTGGCCCGCAGCTCCGCCCACGGGTCGGGCCCGGTCAGTGCGGTGCGGTAGGCCGCCGCACCGCGCGGGCCCCACTCCAGGCCGCCGGCCTCCGCCGCCCAGGCGGCGGGCGCGAGCGTGGCCAGCCATCCGGCGCCCTCCGGGTCGCGCACGAGGAGCCCGGGGTCGTCGGCCAGCGCCGGGTTGACGGTGGCGACGGCGGCGGTCAGCGGCGTCCACACCCGCAGGGTCTCCCCCGCCCCGGTCACGTGCGCGAGCGCGTCGAAGGCGCGGTGGAAGGCTCCGGGGCCCGGCAGGGCGAGGTCGACGGGCCCGGGCCCGAGGTGGTCCGCGAAGGCGCGGGTGATTCCGCAGCGCAGCGTGGCCGCGTCGAGCCAGGTGTGATCGTCGATCTTGAAGCCGCGGCCGGCGGGGGTCGTGGGCGCGGTCTGCCCCGCGACACGCGCGGGCCGGCGCCGTGCGCGGCCGCGCGGCCGCTGATCGGTTCCGGCTGCGCGTCGATGGGGGGTGCGACGACCACGGTCAGGGGGTGAGGGTCATGGAAGAGGCGGGACTCTACCTCTGGGTCGAGGTGGCTTCCGAGCCAACGGGTGCTCGTGTGTTGTCTCACACAGCGCGCCGCCGAGTGGGCATACTGGAACAGGCGGTCGGTCGACTTACTGACCGAGAGTCACTACACTCGCCAACGAGCATTTTCGCCGGCTCGCACGCGCCCCGTTTCCCCCTGCCGGGGCGGGCATCGCGCCACTCGGCGGACCGCAGCACCTGACGCACTCGGAGGATCCCATGGACCCCAG
>JBBQEV010000094.1:0-14250 GCA_038321325.1 Solirubrobacterales bacterium | reverse complement strand
GAACGCGGACGGCGGGGTGGACGTCGATGACCTCCGGGCCAAGGCGGCGGACGACGTCGCGTGCCTCATGCTCACGAACCCGAACACCCTCGGCCTGTTCGACACGAACATCGAGGAGATCGCCGAGATCGTCCACGGCGTGGGCGCGACCCTGTACTACGACGGGGCGAACCTCAACGCCGTCATGGGCATCTCGCGCCCGGGCGACATGGGCTTCGACATCGTCCACTACAACCTGCACAAGTCGTTCACCCAGCCGCACGGCGGCGGCGGCCCGGGCTCCGGCCCGATCGCGGTCTCCGAGCGGCTCGCGCTATTCCTGCCGACGCCGATCGTGGTCAAGCGCGACGACGGGTCCTTCGACCTCGACGACGACCGGCCGGACTCCGTCGGTCGCCTGCGCGGCTTCCAGGGCAACTACGGCTGCTTCGTGCGCGCCTACGCCTACATCTGCTCGCTCGGCGCGGAGGGGCTCAAGGACGCGTCGGAGACCGCGGTGCTCAACGCGAACTACCTGATGGCCAAGCTCCGCGAGCTCGACACTGACGGACGCATTCCGCTGGCCTTCGGGGAGCTGTGCATGCACGAGTTCGTCCTCTCGGGCGCGCCGATGAAGAAGGAGCTCGGCATCCGCACCCTCGACCTGGCCAAGCGGCTGCTCGACCACGGCTACCACCCGCCGACGGTCTACTTCCCGCTGCTCGTCGACGAGGCGCTGCTGATGGAGCCGACCGAGACCGAGACCAAGGAGACGCTCGACGCCTTCGCGAAGTCGATGGCGGCGATCCTCGCCGAGGCCGCGAAGGACCCGGCCATCGCGCAGAACGCGCCCTACACGACGCCGGTGCGCCGGCTCGACGAGGCGGCTGCCGCGAAGCGGCCGGTGCTGCGCCAGCCGCGGTAAACGATCCTGGGCGTAGTGACACGATGCTCCTCAGGACGCCAATCGCCTATCAGCGCTTCCGCGGACGCGCTCGCCAATCACTGATCCCCCGGGTGTACTGATTGATCGGACTCTTCCGCAGAAGCGCGATCAGTCAGCTTCGGAAGTCGTCAGCGTCGTCAGCTTCACCGATCAGCCGTATCGCTGCGCTGGCCTGCACACGAACGCTGTCGTCCTCATGCTCATTGTCGGCGAGGCGCGTCAGCGCCGGTAGCGCCGGGCGTGCGCGCGCCCTTGGGAGCACCTTCAAGGCGATCGCCGCCCCTCTGCGGATACCGACATCCGGATCGCTCAGCGCCTCGATCAGAGTTCTGATCGCCTCGTCGCTGTGCACGCCGAGCTCTCCCAGCGCCCGAACGCTGTCCTCCCGCACGTACTTGTTGTCGTCTCGCTTGAGCAGCCGGATCACCGCCGGGACGGTGTCGGCCGCCGCAGCCGGGCCGATTCGAGCAAGGGCTCTTGCCGCGGTGCAGCGAGGACCGAACTGCGGGTCGTGGAGGAGCGCGACGAGTGCGGATACTCCTTGGATCGCGTCGGGGCCGACCCTGTCCAACGCGAGGGCAGACCAGAAGCGAGCAGTCGGGTTGCCGTGAAGCACTCCATCGATCAGCTCGGGCACGGCGTCCTTGTCTGCGGGGCCGCAGCTGCCAAGCGCATAGGCGGCCTCCTGGCGAAGACCCGCATCGGGACCCGTGAGATCGCCAGAAGCTCGGCTGCGGGTTTCTCGAGCCTCACGCCCTCCTCCCAGCCTGAATCGGGTGTCTCGGGCATGTCAGCTCTCGAGCGGTCTGCGGGACGGTCCCAGCACCCGCGCCTCCGCCTCTTGCCTGGTGCTGTAGCGCTGCCGGGCGGCCTCGCCCGAAGTGCCGAGGAGAGAGCCCACGAAGGCCCAGGAGTATCCGTGGTCGCGGGCTTCGTCGACAGCGGTTCGGATTGACCGTTCGGCGTCCGACCTCGACAGAGCGGCGTCACGAAGCGCCGCGAAGACCTGCGCGTCGCGCTCGTCCATTTCGGCGGGTTCGTACGTTTCGAAACGGCGGGCCAGCTCGTCGGCGTGGTCGAGGATGTCTTGCACGGTGCGTGGGATGTCGATCACCTCAGGAATTTGTCGCGGGCCTTCATGGCGTGAACGATGACCGGAGCCTGGGCGCCGTCGACGACGCCGATCTCGTAGATGATCGCTGCGTGGTTGGCTCCGATGATCATCGTGAAGCCTTCGTCAAGCGCAAAGACGCGGATTGGGTGTTCGTATGCATGCGGATGTCTTCGTCGCTCACGCCGTGCTTGCGGGCGCTCGCTGCGATGACCACATCCACGCCCACGACAACAAGTTACCTTGTCGTCGGAGATCTGTCGAGGTCTCCGGTGGCAGGACCTGGGTTTCCCTCGCCAAGCGCCGGATCCTAGCTTGCGCTCCAGTCGCGGTCGGCTACCCGCCGCGGACGTTGACGGCCCCGAATCCGGTCGTGATACTCCGGCTGCCGTGCGCTCCCGTCTCCTGATCCCCGTCGCCGCGTGCCTCGCGCTCACGCTTCCGGCGGGTGCGGGCGCGGCGACGTTCGGCAGCGACCTCGCGCTTCCGGTCACCAACACCACGTTGACCTGCAACAACGCGTTCCCGTTCGCGCCGAACGCCGGCTCCTGCCTCGCGTACTCGGTCGTGCCGTCGAGTTACGCGCCGATGAGTGGCGTGGTGACCGCCGTGCGCGTGAAGACCGCGGACGTCCCGCAGGGGCCGATGCAGGTCGTGGTCCTGCGCTCGTTCTACCAGAACAACCTTCAGAACCCGGGCACGCCGAACTTCTTCTGCTGCTTCTTGGAGAAGTACGGGCCGACGTTCACGCCCGCGCGCAATGCGGTGACGACGGTCCCGGCGGCGCTCGGGATGCTCGAGGATCCGACGCCCGCCGCGAGCGACGGCAACACCGTGGCCCGGGGCGACTTCCTCGCGCTCTCCGTGCTGTCGGGGACGGTTCCGCTGCCGCTCAACGTCAACGCCGCCGGCAGCGGCTACACCGGGTTCTACGCGCCGGCGCCGCTCGCGCCGAGCACCCCTCCGGCGCCGAGCCCGAACGCGATCACCGGCGGGCAGGGTGCGTTCCCGGGCTACACCGTGATGCTGAGCGCGGACATCGACCCGGTCGCCGCGGGCGGCGGGCCGCCCGTCGTGCCCCCGGCGCCCGCACCGGTGCCGGGCCCCGCTCCGGTCGCGCCCGCCCCGGTGGCCCCGGCACCCGGCACCCCCACCCCGCAGCGGCCGGTGACGGTAAGGCCCGCGGCGGGTCGCCTGCTGCGCGGCGCCGCGTCGGTGCCGCTCGTCTGCCGGCTGACGACCGCCTGCGCTGGCACGCTCACGCTGCGCGGGCAGCCGGTCGCCAGGGGCACCGGGCGGGCCGCGGCGAGCACGTCGCGGACCTACGGCTCGGCGCGCTTCACGATCCCGGCCGGGGCGACGAGGACGATCAGGGTGACGCTCAACGCCGCCGGCCGCCGGCTCGTGCGACGCAGGCGGGCGGTCACGCTCTACGCGACGACCCGCGTCGGCGCGAGCGTCGCGTCGGTCAAGGTGACGTTCAAGCGCAAGCGGTAAGCGGGTCGCCGCGCGGGCGCCGGCCGGCCCCGGATCGCTAGCTTGCCGCGGGCATGCGCATCTTCAGCGGCATCCAGCCCACCGGCGTCAAGCACCTGGGCAACTTCATCGGCGCGATCAGCCAGTACGTCGAGGGCCAGGACCGCGGCGACCCGGCGATCTACTGCATCGTCGACCTGCACGCGATCACCGTCCCCTACGAGCCCGCCCAGTTGCGCGCGCGTGTGCTCGACACCACGGCGATCCTGCTCGCGGCCGGCCTGGACCCGGCGCGCTGCGTGCTCTTCCGCCAGAGCGACGTGCCCGCGCAGACCGAGCTGAGCTGGCTGCTGACGAGCGTGACCGCGGTCGGCGAGCTGAACCGCATGCACCAGTTCCGCGCCAAGTCGGCCGCTCAGCGCGAGCTCACCTCCGCGGGCATCCTCTTCTACCCCGTGCTGATGGCGGCCGACGTGCTGGCCTACCGCGCCGACGAGGTTCCCGTCGGGGAGGACCAGCGCGAGCACCTCGAGCTCATGCGCGACGTCGCGCGGCGCTTCAACGCGCGCTTCGGCGAGGGGCTGCTCGTGGCGCCCGAGTACCGGATCCCCACCGTGGGCGCGCGAATCATGGACTTCCAGGAGCCCACCCGGAAGATGTCGACCACCGGCGGCTCGGCCGAGGGCACGGTCTACGTCCTCGACGGCCCGGAGACGATCGAGAAGAAGCTCAAGCGGGCGGTGACCGACTCCGAGGATCCGTTCACGATCCGCCGCGACCCGGCGGCCAAGCCCGGCGTGACGAACCTCCTCGACGTCACGGCCGCCGCGCGCGGCGTCACCGTCGAGGCCGTCGTGGCCGAGCTCGCCGGCGCCCGCGGGTACGGCGACCTCAAGCTCGCCGCGTCCGCGGCGATCATCGCGCTGCTCGCGCCCGTGCGCGAGCGCTACGCGGAGCTGCGGGCCGAGGAGGCCTACCTCGAGGCCGTCCTCGAGCAGGGCGCCGTGACGGCCCAGTCCCTCGCCGCGCCCGTCCTCGCCGACGTGCGGGCGGCGATGGGCTTCGGGACGCGCGCCGGCTGAGCGCGCCGGTTTGTGGCGCGTCGGAGGGCGGCTACCGGATTCCCGGGAGGATGCGCTGCACGCCCGCGACGTCGAGGTAGCGGTCGAAGAGCGTGGAGGCGTCGCCGGCCGCCGAGCGGACGCCGGCGGGGAGCGTGCGCGCCGCCTCTTCGACCTTCAGCTCAAACGGCCCGCCCGACCCGGCGAAGCGGCGGGTCAGGAACACCCGGGTGGCGTCGTCACCCGGCACGAGCCACCCCGCCCGGTAGCGGGTGAGCTGCGGCGAGACGGGCGCCTCGGGCAGCCCTGCGGCGGCGATCAGCGGGCGGCCGTCGCCGGAGGACTGGCGGATCTGCACGCCGAACCTCCCGCCCGACGCGTACGTGCGGACGACGCGGCTCTGGGCGGTGGCGGTCTCGAGGGCGAGGATCGGGGTCAGGCGCCTGACGCGGCCGCTGCGCTCGCTGAAGGCGTAGGTGCCTCGGCCCGCGCGGCTGCCGCGGCGCACGAAGGACCAGTTGCCGAACGTGAGGCTCGGGGCCGTCTCTGAGTACGCCCGCGACGCCAGGGCGGTGACCTTCGCCTCGGTGAGCTTCGTGAGGTCGAGCGCGTAGACGTCGCAGCCGGCCAGGGCCGAGCGGCCCCCGCAGCGCGAGTAGACCGCCGAGAGGCGGCGCGAGGCCGGGGTGTTGATGCCGTCGGCGCCCCCGCGGGTGCCGATCGCCGGATCGACCGGCGCGCCGAAGGCCCGGATGGCGGGGGTGAGGACGGTGCCGTCGGGGCGGCGGAGCTGCAGGCGGTAGGTGCCGTCGGGCTGCGCGGCGCTCCAGGCCTGCCAGCCGGCGGCGGAGGCGAGGTTCGCCGCGCGCGCGACCGGGGTCTCGAGGCTGTCGGCCTGCGCGGGTGCGGCGGCGAGCAGGAGGCCGGCACCGAGTGCCAGGACGGTGCGGGAGAGGTGGGGCGCGGAGCGGCTCATGCCTCTACAACGGATCTCACGCGGAAAGGACACGCATGTTCGCCGGCTCGCACGCAACTTGGACCGATGGTGTCGGCCGCCTGGTCGACGTCTCAGCTCGCTGCGAGCCAGGCGAGCAGAGCGGCGCGGCTGAAGCGCCACTGCTCGCCGATGCGGCGGCCCGGCAGGGCGCCCGCGTCGGCGAGTGCGAGCACTTCGTCCTCGCCGACCTGCAGGAGCGCGGCGGCCTGCGCGGTGGTCAGGACCTCGAGGCCGGCCTGCGGGCGGAACGCGTGGTGGCCCAGGGCGAGCGCGCTCCCGAGCGGCTCGCGACCGCCCATCTCGCGGAGGCGCTCGAGGCCGGCGGCGCTGTCGGGGTCGACGTGCTCGGCGATGAGCGCCGCGACGAGATCCTTCTTCGCGGCGCCGAGCGCGTCCGCCGCCCGGCCCAGGCGACTGGCCTGCTCGGCGGGGAGGCGGACGTACAGGGGGGTCTGCGCAGGGAGCGGCATATCCGAAGAATATCGCATATGCGTGGGCGGATGAGAGCCGGCGATCCGACCGGCGCCGCGGCTACGGTTCGGCTCGTGGTCACCACCATCGAGGAGCTCGAGCTCGACCTCGAGGTCTTCACGGGTCCCTTCGACCTGCTGCTGACGCTCGTGCTGCGCGAGGACGTCGACCTGCTCGAGGTCGAGCTCGCCGACGTCGTCGTCTCCTACCTCGACGTGCTCGAGGCGCGCGGAGAGCTGGACCTCGACGTCGCCACGGAGTTCCTCGTGCTCATCGCCGCGCTGCTCGAGCTCAAGTCGCGCCTGATGCTCCCGCGCGAGCAGGAGGAGCCGTTCGAGGAGCTCGCGCCCGGCGAAGCCGCCGAGGAGCTGCTGGCGCGCATGCTCGAAGCGCGCCGCTACCGCCGCGTGGCCGATCACCTCCGCGAGCGGCTGGCGGGCGAGCACGGCTATCGCTACCGCGCCGCGCCGCCCCCGGCGTTCTTGAAGGCGCTCGTGCTGCCCGACGCCGAGGCGGCCGCTGCGGTCTACGACCCGGCGCAGCTCGGCGCCGCCGTCGGCGGGCTGCTGCGCCGGCCCGAGCCGATCGCGCTGGACCACCTGACCTTCGTGCGCGTGACGGTGGCCGAGCGCCTCGAGCACCTGCGCGCGCTGTTGCGCCGCGGCGGCTGCACGTTCACCGAGGCCGTCGCCGACGCCGATCGTGTGACCGTCGCCGTGACGCTCTTCGGGCTGCTCGAGCTCTACAAGCAGGGCGAGGCGACCTGGACGCAGGAGGGGACCTTCGCCGAGATCCACATCGCCCCGGTCGTGCCCCGCGCGGCGCTCGTGGGGATCGGGACATGAGCCGCGCGGACGGCGCCGCCCGCGCGCCGACGGGCACCGGTGGCGCGCTCGCCCGGCAGCTCGAGGCGCTGCTGTTCGTCTCGCCCGAGCCGGTCACGGGAGCCGAGCTGCTCGAGGCGCTGGAGTGCGAGCCGGAGGAGCTCGACGCCGCGCTGGCCGAGCTGCGCGGCGCCTGTGCGCCCGGAGAGCGCGGCATCGAGCTCAAAGAGGTCGCGGGCGGGCTCACGCTCGCGACGGCGCCCGAGGCCGAGGACGCCGCCCGGCGCCTGCTCGCCAAGCCGCGCACGCCCCCGCTCACCCCCGCCCAGGCCGAGACCCTGTCGATCGTCGCGTACCTGCAGCCCGTCTCGCGGCCTGAGATCACCCGGATCCGCGGGGTCTCGGCCGACTCCGCGTCCTCGACGCTCCTCGAGCGCGGCCTCGTCGAGGAGGCCGGACGCTCCGCGTTCGGCGCGGTGCTCTACCGCACGACGCCGCTGTTCCTGCGCCTCTTCGGACTGGCCGCGCTCAGCGACCTGCCCGATGTCACGCAGTGGGATCCGTCGCCCGAGGAGGCCGCGGACCTCCGCGACCGCCTGCTCAGCGCCGGCGAGGCGCGCGCCGGGGGGCCGGTCGGCGCGGACCCGCTGGGGTGACCGGTCGTGGGTGGTGCGGCGGGGTATGCTTCTCGCATGACCACGCAGATCGCCGTGAAGCTCCCGGATGAGCTGGTTGGCGAGCTCGACCGGCTCGTCGAGGCGGGCGCGTTCGACAGTCGCTCTCAAGCGGTACGCAGCGGGCTCGAGGCCATGGTCGCCCGGCGTCGGCGTGACGCGGTCGACGCCCGATACGCGGAGTCCGCCGCCCGGGCCCCCGAGACCGACGCCGAGCTCGCCGACGCGACCCGACTTGCGGTCGACGCGATCCACGACGAGCCGTGGGAGCGCTGGTGGTAGCCCGCGGCGACGTGTGGTGGGGTGAGACGCCGCAGGAGAAGGGTCGCCCGTTCCTGGTGGTCAGCAGAGACTCGGCGAACGCCGTGATGCAGCGCGTGCTCGTGGCGCCCGTCAGCCGGCGCATCCGCGGGCTGCCCAGCGAGCTGACGCTCACCTCCGAGGAGGGGCTGCTCGTCGAGTCCGTCGCGTCCTTCGACAACCTGCGCCCGTTCCCCAAGGCGATGCTCGTCCGTCGGCTCGGCGCTCTCGGCCCGCGACAGCACGAGATCTGTCGTGCCGCAGGAGCCGCGCTCGACTGCGGAAGGCATTCTTGATCCCCGCGCGACGGCTCACCGCGCCTCGTCGGCCGGCTCGGCCGGCGAGCTACCGGCGGCTGCGGCGCGTGCCGGGCGTCGCCTCGAAGCGCCGCCGGTCGCGCTTGGTCGGCCGGGGGCCACTCTCGCTGAGCGGGACGCCGGTGAGTCGCTGCTGCTCGGCCAGGCGCGCGCGCTCGGCCCGGCTCGCCTCGGTCTCCACGTAGAGCAGCGACGCCTCCGCGGCCGGGCGGCGGTGGGCGGCGAGCGCGCGGACCTCCACGACGAAGCGCCCGTGCTCGGTCGCGATCCGGAGCACGTCCCCGACGGCGAGCTCCTTGCTCGGTTTCGTGCGCTGGTCGCCGAGGCGCACGAAGCCGCCCTTCACCGACTCCGCGGCGACGGCGCGGGTCTTGTAGAAGCGCGCGGCCCACAGCCACTTGTCCAGGCGGACGCCGTCGCTCACGCGGCCCGCTCCTTCAGGAACGCAGCGACGCGGCGCCCCGTGCGCTCCGGCGCCTCGAGCGCCGGCAGATGTGCCGTGCCGGGGAGCACGACGTGCTCGGCCCGATCGAGGGCGTCGACGATCGCGTGGGAGGCGGCGTGCATCTCGGGGATGTCGTGCTGGCCGACCGCGACGAGCGTCGGCGCGCGGATCTCGCCCAGGCGGAGGGGGAGGTCACTGACGCGCGGGCGCTCCTCGACGCCCAAGGCCGCCTGCACCGCGAGGGCGCGGCGCTGCATCGCGGTGACGTGCTCGCGGACGTCCCGCGGGACTGCGGACGGTGCGCGGCCCGGGCCGACGACCCAGTAGCGCACCGTCAGCGCGGCCGCGCCGGCGTGGTCGCCGGCGGCCAGCAGCCGCTCGCGCTCCCGCAGGAAGGCCGCACTTTCCGCGCTCGGCTCCCAGTCGGCCAGGAGCGGGCCGAGCAGGACGAGCCCCGGCACCAGGTCGCCCCGCAGGACCGCGGCCTCCAGCACGACGCGGCACCCCGTCGAGGCGCCCACAAGCACGGCCGGCTCGTCGTCGAGCAGCCCCAGCAGGTCGTCGACGTGGTGCCACGGCCCGTCGGCCTCCTCGTCCATCTGGCCGTGACCGCGCAGGTCGTACGAGATGGGCTGGTGGCCGGTGAGCCACGGGACGATGGGCTCCCACATCCGCGCGTCGGCGATCGCGGCGTGCACGAGCACCACCCTCACGACGCCGCGGCCGCCGCCGTGGCCGCCAGCTGCCCGCAGGCCGCGTCGATGTCGCGCCCCATCGTCAGGCGGACGGTGGCCCGCAGCCCGTGCCCCTCGAGCACCGCGCGGAAGCGCTCGATCGTCGCCCGCGACGAGCCGTCGTACATGCCGGTCGGGTTGTAGGGGATCAGGTTGACCTTGTAGATCCGGGCGTCGAGCACCTCGGCGAGCTGCCGCGCGTGCAGCGCGGCGTCGTTGACGCCCGCCAGCATCACGTACTCGACGAAGACCTGCCGGTGCTTGACCGCGTAGAAGCGCTCACAGGCCGCGAGGACCGCGGAGAGCGGGTAGCGGTCGTTGACCGGCATGAGCCGCGAGCGCAGCTCCTCGTCGGCGGCGTGGAGCGAGAGCGCGAGCCGGATCGGCATCGCCTCGGCCGCGAGCTCCTCGATACCGGGGATCCAGCCGACGGTCGAGATCGCGGTGCGCCGGTGGGTCACGCCGACCGAGGGGAGGCGCCGGCAGGTCGCGAGCACGTTGGCCAGGTTCATCATCGGCTCGCCCATGCCCATGAACACGACGTGGTTGACCTCGTGGTCGCGCCGGAAGTGCAGGGCCTGGTCGAGGATCTCACCCGCGGTGAGGTTGCGGCCGAACCTCATCGCTCCCGTCGCGCAGAACGTGCACGTCAGCGGGCAGCCCGACTGCGAGGACAGGCAGAGCGAGGCGCGGCCGTCGCGGTAGCGCATGAGCACCGCCTCGACCGATCGGCCGTCGTGCGTGCGGAAGAGCGCCTTGACGGTGCCGTCGACGGAGAACGCCTCCTGCACGAGCTCCAGCGAGGAGAACGGGACGGCTCCCGCCAGCTCGGCGCGCACCCCCGCCGGGACATTCGACATCTCGGTGTAGTCCCGCGCGCCGCGGGCCGCCCACTCCCACACCTGGCGGGCGCGGAAGGCGGGCTGGCCGAGCTCGGCCAGCGTGCGCTCGAGGAGGGCGGGATCCACCCGCCCATCCTGACAACCTGCTCGGACCATGCGCGAGAGCGACCATCAGATCGGCCTGCACGGCCTGGCGCTGCTGCGGGCGGGCGACGCCGCCGACACCGAGGGCCACCGCGCGGCGATCCGGGCGCTCCTCGACCGCGCCGACACCACGCCCCGCGCGCTTCCCACGCTCGACCCCGCCGCGGGCTACGCCGCCTGGGCGGCCGGCTACGACGCCCCGGGCAACCGCACGGTGGCCGCGGAGGAGCCCGCGGTCCGGACGTTGCTCGATGCCCTCGAGCCGGGCGTCGCGGTCGACGCGGGCTGCGGCACGGGTCGCCACTCGGCGCATCTCGCGGCGCTCGGCCACGCGGTGGTCGGCGTCGACGCGAGCCCGGAGATGCTCGTGCGGGCCCGCGAGCGCGTCCCGGCCGGCGACTTCCGCGCGGGCGACCTGCGGGCGCTCCCGGTCGCCGACGCCACCGCGGACGTCGTCGTCTGCGCGCTCGCGCTTTCGCACCTGCCCGGCCTCGACGCGGTCGCCGAGCTCGCGCGCGTGCTCAGGCCCGGCGGCACGCTCGTGCTCTCCAACCCGCACCCGTTCGCCACCGCGGTGCTCGGCGCCCGCGCGTGGTGTCGCACCGCCGGCGGCGAGCGCGCGGAGATCCCCGAGTACGCCCATCCCGTCGGCGCCTACCTCGATGCGTTCGCCGCCGCGGGGCTGACCGCCCGCCGCTGTGAGGAGCCCGTCTACGGCGAGCAGGACGGCCCGGTCGCCGGGCTCCCCGCGGCGATCGTCTGGGAGGCTCGCCGGTAGATGCTCGACGCGACGTCCGGTCCACACCAGGGCGACTCCCTGGCCCCGAGCATCTGATGCGGCTCGTCAAGCACCTCGCGCACGCCGGCGTCGCCTCGCGGCGGGCCTCCGAGCGGCTCATCTTCGACGGTCGCGTCGAGGTGGACGGCGAGGTGGTCACCGATCCGGCGCGCGACGTCACGGGTGAGGAGCACGTCCGCGTCGACGGCAAGACGCTGCGGGCGCACGAGCGCGGCGCGGGCCGCGTCGTCTACCTGCTCAACAAGCCGCCGGCGGTCGTCTCGACCGCCAAGGACACACACGGGCGCAAGACGGTCGTGGAGTTCGTCCGCGCGCCCGGCACGCGGCTGTACCCCGTCGGCCGCCTCGACGCGGACACGACCGGCCTCATCCTGCTCACCGACGACGGGGATCTCGCCCACCGCCTCACGCACCCGAGCTTCGAGGTCCCCAAGGTCTACGTGGCCGAGGTCGAGAAGGGCCCGGTGCGCGAGCCCGAGCTCCGCCGGCTCCGCGAGGGCGTGAGGCTCGAGGACGGCATGACGTCGCCCGCGAAGGTCCGCCAACTGCGCCAGGGCGTCCTCGAGCTCACGATCCACGAGGGCCGCAAGCGCCAGGTCCGGCGCATGTGCGCGGAGGTCGGACACGCCGTCAAGTCGCTCCAGCGCGTGGCCTACGGGCCGCTGCGCCTCGGCGACCTCGCGGAGGGCGGGGTCCGCAAGCTCACGCAGGCCGAGGTCGAGCGCCTGCGCACCCTGACGCCCGAGGCCTCCGGCGCGGCGGGGCGCGACGGGCGGCGCGCCTGACATCATCGCCGCCGATGCGCCTGTTCGCCCTCCGCGGAGCCAGCTCGGTCGAGCGCAACGACGCCGAGGCGATCCTCGCCGCCACGGAGGCGCTGATGCGCGAGATCATGGAGCGCAACGCGATCGGCCCCGACGACGTCGTCTCCTGCATCTTCACGCTGACCGCGGACCTGGACGCGGAGTTCCCCGCCGTCGCCGCGCGCGGCCTGGGCTTCGGCAAGGTCCCGCTGCTGTGCGCACAGGAGATCCCGGTTCCCGGCGCGCTGCCGTCGGTCATCCGGGTGCTGATCCACTACCACGCGGACGACGCCCATGTGGCTCGCCACGTCTACCTCGGGGAGGCACGCGCGCTGCGCCAGGACCTCGAGGGCGCGCAGTAGGGCCGGCCACGCTCCCGGCTACAGCGCGCCCGCGGGGGCGAGCCAGTGCGACTCGTAGTCGAGCCCGGTGATCTCGAGCAGGATGTCGTAGTCGCGGTCGTAATGCAGCACCCCGGATCCGTGCACGTGGGCACACGCAGCGATCAAGAGGTCCGCCGGCGACGCCGTACGCTGATGGCCGCGACGGGCGAGCTCCCGCTGGGCGACGAGCGCCGCGTCCTCGACATCGCCGTCGATCATGACTCGGGGGAGCTGCAGCAGATCGGCGAGCAGCTGGTCGTGGTGCGCTGCGGTTCGCCCCGACCAGCCGGCCTCCAGCAAGAACGGCGCGCAGACAGCGACTTCTCCGCGTGCGGTCAACTCCGCGATCTCGGCGCGTCGTCGGTCATCCAGAGCCGGCGCGGCGAGGCGCGACCAGGCGGAGTTGTCGAGCAGGAGCATGCCGATCACGGCTGGTCCAGGCCCAGGCGTTTGACGCGGTCGGCCGCGTCGGGATCCTGGTCGAGGGACCCATCGCGGATCCGGTCGGCCAGACGGCGGCGTGCCGCCTGTGCGGAAGTAGAGCTTGCGCGGAGCCGTTCCAAACGAGCGCGCGCCCCCTCCTCGACGAGACCCCCGAGGTCGGGTCGGTGGCCCTCGGCCGCTGCCACCTGGTCGAGCAGCGCGGAGCGCTCGGGGGTGAGGGTGACCATCTGGCGCGGATGGCGGGTCGGCACGCGGCCAGTGTATCACCGTGTTGCACTCAGATCTCCGTGGCGCACCCACCCCGCGTATCCTGCGTCCCATGGCCATCGAGTACTCCGCGCGCGTCTCCCGGATCCCGGTCTACCCGGCGGCCGCGGGGTACGCGCTGCCCGAGGACGTCGCGCTCATGGCCTCCAACGAGTCGCCCGACCCGCCGCTGCCGCAGGTCATCGAGGCGGTCACGCGGGTGCTCGGCGGGCTCAACCGGTACCCCGACCCGACGAACGCCGGACTGCGCCGGGCGCTCGCGGACCGCTTCGGCGTGCCCGCGAACCGCATCGCGATCGGCAACGGGTCGTGCGACATCCTGCTCGCCACCGGGGAAGCCCTGCTCGAGCCGGGCGCCGAGCTGGTCTACGCCTGGCCGAGCTTCTCGGTCTACCCGCAGCTCGAGGCCGCCAGCGGCGCGACCGGGATCCGCGTCGGGCTGAATGACCGCCACGAGCACGATCTCGAGGCGATGGCCTCCGAGATCACCGCCGCGACCCGCCTGGTGATCGTCTGCAACCCGAACAACCCGACCTCCACGGCGCTCCCACTCGCGCAGATCGAAGCGTTCCTCGAAGTGGTCCCCCGCCACGTCGCCGTCCTGCTCGACGAGGCCTACTGCGAGTTCAACGTCCTCGAGGATCCCGACGCGAGCGTCGATGTGCTCAAGAAGCACGCGAACCTCGTGCTGCTGCGCACGTTCTCGAAGGTCTACGGCCTCTGCGGCCTGCGCGTCGGCTACGCCCTGTGCGGCGACGAGCGCTTCGTCCGCGCAGTCGACCAGGTCCGCCAGCCCTTCTTCTGCAACGCCGCCGCGCAGGCGGCGGCGATCGAGGCGCTCAAGCACCAGGACAGCGTGACCGAGCGCGTCGAGCGCGCGATCTTCGCCCGGGTCGAGCTCGAGGCCGGCCTGGGGGAGCTCGGGATCGAGCCCGCGGCCTCCCAGGCGAACTTCTGCTGGTTCGATCTGCCCGAGGACGTCGTGGAGCAGGACGTCGTCACCGGCCTGGCGGATCGCGGCGTCCTGGTCCGCGCGGGCACCTCGCTCGGCCGGGAGGGCGCGCTGCGGGTCACGTACGGCACCCCGCAGCAGAACGACCGCTTCCTCGCCGCGCTGCGCGCGGTGCTCGGGCGCTGAGCGGGCCTCGGGGGGTCGTCGGTTGTTACCGCCCGGCGGGGCGACAAGACGACACGACCCCCCCCCGCCAACCCCCCCCCCGGCGCCGACACGGG
>JBBQEV010000093.1:0-14799 GCA_038321325.1 Solirubrobacterales bacterium | reverse complement strand
GCCCAAACGCCGCTCGCCACGACCGACTCGACATGAACCACGACGACTCACCACCTGCAAGATTCCCTGCAACCAGCAGGAACCCTGCACCACCTTCCGACGAACCCCGCGCCTTCAAGGACCCGCTAACGCATTACCGCGCATGTTCCCGATCGGGAGCGTTTGTTCGCTGGGCGCATCCGTCCCCCGGAAATGCTCCCGCTCGGGACCATGGACTCGGTCTGGACGAGGCTCCCGTCGTCGACGCCGAGGCACTGACGACGAGGAGCGGGTGGCCCAAGCGATTCCTGGTCGCCTGCGGCGTCGGTCCCCCGCACCGGGGCACGGCGCTTGCCGAGGCACAGGAGTTCGTCGCCCGCGACGGGACCGCCGTGCTCGAGGTTCGTGTCGGAGGGGCGCTCATCCGGGTCCGGGTCGCGGCGCCGCCAGCCGTGATGGGCGATCCAGGATTCGAACCTGGGACCTCTTCCTTATCAGAGAAGCGCTCTAACCGACTGAGCTAATCGCCCGGGGCCGGCAATAGTAGCGAGGCCCGGACGGACCCCGCCCGCTCCGTCGGACGCGACTGGGCGGCGTCAGCCGCGAGCGACCCGCCGGGCGAGCGCGAGCGCGGCGTCGGGCGTGTCGAAGACGAGCTCGACCCTGTAGCCGGCGCCCCGCGGGCGCACGCGCACCTCCGTGCCGAGCGCGGCACCGAGCGCGTCGGTGATCTCGCTCATCGCCGCGCGTTGATCGGGGTGCACGGCCGCGCGGCCCTTGCTCGCCGGCCGCGCGTCCGCCGCGTCGGCCACCGTCCGAGCGCGCGCCTCGGTCGCGCGCACCGACCAGCCCTCGGCCGCGGCCTCGCGGGCCAGCCGGCGCCGGTCGCCGTGGTCGGCGGCCAGGAGGAGCGCACGGCCGTGGCCCTCCGTGAGCGCCCCGTCCTCGATCAGCGCCGCGGCCTCGTCGGGCAGGTCGAGCAGCCGCAGGAGGTTGGAGACCGCGACCCGCGAACGGCCGATCCGCCGGCCGACCTGCTCGCGCGTGAGCCCGAGCTCCTCGACCAGGGCGGCGACCGCACGGGCCTCCTCCATGGGGTTGAGGTCCTCACGGGCCATGTTCTCGACCAGAGCGACCTCGAGGGTCTGTGCGTCGTCGCGCGTCCGCACGAGCGCGGGGACGGTGGACAGGCCGGCGAGCTGGGCGGCGCGCCAGCGGCGTTCGCCCGCGACGAGTTCGTAGGTGCCGCCGGCGACGGGGCGCACGAGGATGGGCTGAAGGACGCCCTGCTCCCCGAGCGAGCCGGCGAGGGCCTGGAGCGCATCCTGGTCGAAGTGCTTGCGCGGCTGCTTGGCGCTGGGCGCGATCAGTTCGACGGGCAGTTCGCGGAAGTCGTCGCGGCGCGCCTCGTCCGCCGGGGCGGAGACCGCGAGGATCGCCCCGAGGCCACGCCCCATGCCCGTCGGCCTAACCACGCGCGGCGACCTCCTTGGCCAGCTCGAAGTACGCGTCGGACCCCAGGCAGTGCGGATCGTGGTGGATGACGGGCACGCCGTAGGAGGGGGCCTCGCCGATCCGCACGTTCCGCGGGATGACCGTGTCGAAGACCAGCGCCGGGAAGTGCCGGCGGACCTCCTGCTCGACGTCGCGGCCCAGACGGGTGCGTCCGTCGTGCATCGTCAGCAACATGCCGGCCACCGTGAGCCGCGGGTTCAGCTCGCGCTGGACGAGCGCCAGCGTGTCGAGCAGGCCCGCGAGCCCCTCCAGGGCGAAGTACTCGGTCTGCACCGGGACGATGACCCGGTCGGCGGCAACGAGCGCATTGACGGTCAGGGGGCCGAGCGATGGCGGGCAGTCGAGGATGATGAACGAGAACCGGTCCTTCACCGAGGCCAGGGCGTCGCGCAGGAGGTTCTCCGACCCGGGCTGACGCGGCAGCTCGACGTTCGCGCCCGCGAGGTCCGGGTGCGAGGGGAGGACCTTCAGGCGCGTGATCGCCGTCGGCAGCAGGGCCTCCGCGGTGGTCGCCTCGCCGACGAGCACGGAGTAGACGTTCGGCTCGGAGTCCTTGCGCAGGCCGAGGCCGACCGTGGCGTTGGCCTGGGGGTCGATGTCCACCAAGAGGGTCTCGTAGCCCGCCTCCGCGATGCACGCCGCCACGTTGACCGCGGTGGTGGTCTTGCCGACCCCGCCCTTCTGGTTGGCTATGGCGTAGATCTTCCCCATCGCCCGTGAGGGTACGGCGGATCGCGGTCGGGGGCGGCCTCCAAGGCCCCGTACCTCGCCACGAGACCGTCAGCCGGGGGCCGACAGCGGCCGTTTGCGGGCCATTCCCGCCCGGCGGGGAAATCTCGGCGGCGTCGGGGCGCGCTTGGCGAACCGGTACAGGTGCCGGTGCTCGGCACCCGCGCGCGGCGGGACGACGAAGACCTCGGTCAGCTCGAGCCCGGTCGCCGCGGCCGCGACCACTCCGCCGGCCTCCTCGCCGGGCTCGCGCGCGCCCTTCCAGGCGACGAGCTGTCCGTCGAGGGCCAGGAGCGGAGCCGCGTACTCGACGAGGACGCCCAGCGGCGCCACGGCGCGGGCGGTGACGAGGTCGTGACGCCCGATTCCCTCGGTCCAGTCCTCGACGCGGGAGTGGACCACCTCGACGTTCGTCAAGCCCGCACGCGCCGCGGCCTGGCCGATGAACCCGCACTTCTTGCCGACGCTCTCGACGAGGCGCACGCTCGCGCCCGGGATCGCCGCGGCCAGCACGAGCCCCGGGAAGCCCGCCCCTGCGCCCAGATCGGCGACTGATCGCGCCGTCCTGACCGCCGGAAGCCGGAGCCCGTCGAGCGAGTCCGCGACGTGCGCCTCGACGCCGTCGGCGGGGTCGGTCACGGTCGTCGGTGCCATCGGATCGCGCTCCACCGCCTCCAGGAGCGCGCGAAGCTGCCTGCCCGCAGCCTCGGGGAGCCCGAAGTCCGCCACCAGACTCGAGATCCGGCGGCGAAGGGCGCTCACGCGGCGACTGACGTCGTCGCGAGCCGGAGTGCGCGGCGCGCGCGTTCCACGTGAAACGTCGGTACGGCCTCAGGCCGCGTCACACGTGAAACGTCACGGCGGAGTGACGGGCAGCACGACCAGATGCCGGTCGGGCTCTTCACCCTCCGACTGCGTGCCGACGTCGCCGCGGTCGCGCAGGAACTCGTGCACGAGCCGCCGCTCGCTCGAGGTCATGGCCTCCATCACCACCGGACGGCCCTCACGCAGCGCCTCATCCGCCGCCTCGTCCGCTTGGCGCTCGAGCGCCTCCTGCCGGCGCGCGCGGTACCCCTCGGCATCGACGCCCACCCGACGCTGCTCCCCGGCAAGCGTCGCGACGGCGCGTTGCGCGAGATGCTGGATCGCGTCGATCGTCTGGCCGTGACGACCGATGAACAGCCCGAGCTCGTCGCCGTGAAGCGTCCCCAGGAGCACGCCCTCGCGTTCGGCCACCTCGACCGTCGCCCCGAGCTCAAGCCCGGCGGAGATCCGCTCGAGCAACTCCTGAAGCAGCGTGGCCTCCGAACCCGGGGACATCTACCGCCGCCGGCCCGTCTTCTTCTTCTTCTTGCGCGGAGACGGCGGTGGGGTCGCCGCCTTCCCGCCTCCGCCCGCCCCGGCGCCGTTGGTCGCCTTGGCGCCGCCGCTCTTCGCTTTCGTCCCGGCGCTCGACTTGGTGCTCCCGGCGGCGACCTTCTCCTCCGGTTTCTTGAGCAGGTTGCCGAAGGAGATCGGGTCCGGCGGTGGAAGGCTCCCGGGCCGGCCGGGGACCGACATACCCACGGATCGCCGCACGAAGTACTGCTGCCCCACCGTCCAGAAGTTCGTCGTGATCCAGTAGAGGATCAGGCCGGCCGGGAAGCTCAAGATGAAGAAGACGAACACGAACGGCAACGCCAGCATGATGCGCTTCTGGTTCTTGTCGACGGTCGTCGACATCAGCACGCTAGACAGCAGCTGCGACCCGACGTAGAGCACGATCAGGACGGCGAGGATGCCGCCCGTGGCCGGCGCCGTGAGGTCGGGGATGAACAGGAAGCTGCCCGACCCGGGGCGTACCTGGTCGCACGTGAGCTTCGCGATGTTCTGCCCCGCGAACGGACCCCCGGGGTCGGCGATCGCGGTGACCGCCCCGCAGATGTCCTCCTTGAGGTCCTTGCGCAGCATGTAGAACAGCGAGATGAACACCGGCATCTGCGCCGCGAGGGGCAGGCACGAGGAGAACGGATTGACCTTGTGCTCCTGGTAGAACTTCATCATCTCCTGGTTCAGGCGCTGACGATCGTCCTTGTACTTCGCCTGCAGCACCTTCATCTCGGGCGCGAGCTTCTGCAGCGCGGCCATCGACTTGAACTGCTTGAAGGTCAGCGGCAGGAGGATCGCCCGCACCGTCACCGTCAGCAGGATGATCGACAGGCCCCAGCCCGCGCCCACGGTGTCGTGGAAGAACAGGAGCACCTGCTCGAACACGTTGATGAGCGGCTGGAGGACGTTCGCGAAGACGAAGGGCATGGGAAGGGCGCTCAGGCTGGGGGGCGGCCGGGTGCGGCGCGCCGGAAGAGGGTCTGCGCCTCGACGGGGTCGTACCCGCCGTGACTCCACGGGTTGCAGCGCAGCAGCCGCCATCCCGCGAGCACGAGGCCCCGGAGTATGCCGCACCCCTCGACCGCCTGCGACGCATAAGCCGAGCAGGTGGGCTCGTACTTGCATCGCCGCGGCAGCAACGGCGAGATGACGCTCTGGTAGAGGCGGATCGGCGCGGTGAGCGCGCGACGCCCGAGGTGGGTCACGCGACCTCCCGGCGCGCGGGCGAGGGCGCCGGGCCCGCCGCTCCGCTGACCTTGGATATGAGGTCGCCGAGCGCCTCGCGCACGCCCCCGAGCGCCTCGCGCTCGGCGAGCTCCCGGGCCGCGGGGCGCGCCACGACGACGACGTCCTGGCCGGCCGGCAGGCGCCGAGACTCCGCGGCGAACGCCTCGCGCAGCAGCCGCTTGACGAGGTTGCGCTCGACCGCGCCCCCGACCTTCCGCGACACGGAGAGGCCGAGGCGCGGCTCGGCGCCGAGCTCCTGGGCGCCGGCCTGTTCCTCGCGTGGGAAGACGTGCAGGACGAGGAACCGATTCCCGTGGGAGCGGCCCTGCCGATAGACCCGCTCGAACTCGGCCGAGCGCGACAGCCGACCGCGCTTCGCCTTGGGACGAGGAGCGCCGGCGGGCCGCAGGGCCTCGTCCACTACTTGTCCGAGACGGACAGCCGCTTGCGGCCCTTGCCGCGACGGCGCTTGAGCACCACGCGCCCGGCGCGGGTCGACATGCGCTCACGGAAGCCGTGGGTGCGGGCTCGCTTGCGCTTCTTGGGCTGGTAGGTGCGCTTCATGGCGGCAGGCTCGGTCGATGATCGCTGCGGGGCAGCGGGGTCGTCCACTGTATCGACAACGCGACGGGCGCCGCCCGTCGCGCCTCGCCCCCGACCGGCGTGGTCGCCGATGAGGCGCGCCGAGGAATCCTTCGCGATTTGCGTGCTCCGTCGAAATCGGTGCCCTATGACCCCCGTTTCGCGCCCCGTCCGCGCCCTGCGGCTCTGCTACGTTGCCGAACCGCGGCGGCCCTTCGTGACCGTCCGTTCCTCGCCCATATCGACGCGACGCGATCCGCCAGGAGCCGCTCTCTCCTCCCGTGACCCAGGACCTCGTGCACATCTGGGCCGCCGTGCAAGACGTCCTGCGCCGCACCGTCGGGCCCTCGACGTTCGACGTGTGGCTCGCGCCGCTCGAAGCGATCGCCCTGGAGGGGACGACGGTCGTGGTCGGTGCGCCCCCCGAGATCCGGGAGTGGGCCTCCGAACGCTTCCGGCGCCCGCTCACGCTCGCCGCCGAGGACGTCCTCGGCCCAGGCGCACGCGTGGAGATCGTCGCAGCGGGCCGGACCGAGCGGGCGCGCATCACGAACCGCGGCGCCGTCCACGACGAGCATTCGGCGCTCCCCGCGCCGGTCGAGCTCAACCCGAAGTTCACCTTCGGGCAGTTCGTCATCGGGGACACGAACCGTTTCGCGCACGCCGCCGCCCTCGCGGTCGCCGAGCTCCCCGGCCAGGCGTACAACCCCCTGTTCGTCTACGGCCCGCCCGGCGTCGGGAAGACCCATCTGCTGCATTCCATTGGCAACTACCTTCGCGAGTACGGCAGCGGGCTCACGGTCCGGTACACGACGATCGAGTGCTTCACGAACGAGTTCATCGCCTCCCTGCAGACCGGCTCGGCCGCGAAGGAGCGCTTCAAGGAGCGCTACCGGCGCAACGACGTCCTGCTGATCGACGACGTCCAGTTCCTCGAGTCCAAGGCCAAGACGGAGGAGGAGTTCTTCCACACCTTCAATGCGCTCTACGACACCGGATCCCAGCTCGTCATGACCTCGGACCGTCTTCCCGAGGATCTCGCCGCATTGGAGACCCGGTTGCGCGAGCGCTTCGCGTCGGGGCTCGTGACCAGCGTCCAGGCGCCGGACCTCGCGACGCGGATGACGGTCCTACGCAAGCGGGTGCAGCACGACGCCATCGACCTGGCGGACACGGGCGCCCTGGACATCATCGCCGAGCGCATTCCGACGAACGTCCGCGCGCTGGAAGGAGCGCTGATCCGCGTCGTGGCCTTCGGCTCCCTCACGGGCCGTGCGCTGACCGCCGAGCTCGCGGCGGAGGTCCTGGACGGCCTCTACGGCCACAAGGACCCCCGGCGCAGAGCCCGGGGCCCGCTCGGGTTCGGGCTCCCGGACGTCACGATCGCCGGGGTCCAAGCGCTCGTCTGTGAAGCCTTCTCGCTCTCTCGCGACGAGTTGCTCTCGCCGAGCCGAGCCGCCCGCGTCACCTGGCCGCGACAGCTCGCGATGTACCTCGCGCGACAGCACACGCAGGAGTCGCTCCCCGCCATCGGCCGCTCGTTCGGGGGGCGCAACCACACCACCGTCATGCACGCCGTCAAGCGGACGGGCGAGCGCCTCGCCACCGACCCCGAGGCCTTCGAGACCGTGCAGAAGCTCACCGCGCGACTGACCGGCGGCGGGTCAGACCGCCGTGCCTGACAGGATCTGCACCGTCCGGAGCCATCCCTGTGCGCCAATCGCCCGCTCTTTGCAGGCGAGCGCCCGGCCTGCGCACAGATCGACACCGCCTATGACTTCTCCTTCTTTCGTCAAGAGGTCCTCACCGTGAAGCTGTCCACAACGAGTTCCGAGCTGCTCGGTCAGCTGCAGACCGCCTCGCGTGTCGCGTCGACGCGCAGTGCTGTGCAGGCGCTGTCCGGCGTGCAGATCCATGCCGCCGATGGCGCCGTCGAGCTCCGGGCGACCGACATGGAGATCGGCTTGCGGGTTCCGCTCATCGCCCAGGTCGAGCGCGAGGGCACGGTCGTGCTGCCCGCGCGCTTGTTGCTGGACGTCGCCCGTCAGCTGCCGACCGGGCCGTTGACGCTCGAGCTGCGGCCCGCCGAGCAGGACGTCGAGATCGTCTGCGGCCCGGCCCGCTTCCACCTGCGTACGTTGCGGACCGAGGATTTCCCGCCGCTGCCGGAGGCGGGTGGGCCCGACGCCGAGATCGTGCACCTCCCGGCGAAGGCGTTCACGGAGACCATCGCCAAGGTGGCCCGGTCGGCGTCGCGCGACGAGACGCGTCCGATCCTCACCGGCATCCTGGTCAGCGCCACGGGCACCGAGCTGCGGATGGTCGCCACGGACTCCTATCGCTTGTCGGTCAAGGAGACCCGCCTGGAGGTCCCGGTCGACGGGGGCTTCGAGGCCAACGTGCCGGCCCGCGCACTGCAGGAGCTCGAGCGGATCGTCTCCGCGGGGGTCCCCGCCGAGGCGATCGAGATCAGCGTTCGCGCCAATCAGGTGGTCTTCCGGGCGGGCGACGTCGTGCTGAGCTCGCGGCTGATCGACGGGCAGTTCCCGAACTACCGCCAGCTCTTGCCGGAGACCTACGAGCATGAGTTGAGCGTCGCGGGCGACGAGCTCGTGGGGGTCGTTCGCCGCATCTCGCTCATGGCGCAGAAGAACGCCCCGCTGCGGCTCTCGTTCACCGAGGGCGAGCTGACGATCTCGGCGCAGACCCCGGACGTCGGCGAGGCCTCCGAGCCGCTGCCGGTGCCGTTCTCCGGTGAGCCTTTCGAGATCGGCTTCAACCCGGACTTCCTGCGCGACGGCCTGGAGTCCGTGGAGGGCGGCGACGTCGTCCTCAAGCTCATCTCGCCGCTGCGCCCCGGCCTCATCGAGGCCGGGGACGGCTCGGGCTTCCTCTACCTGATCATGCCGATCCGCTTGAACGTCTAGTGGGCGTGGCCAATCCGCCCAGAACCTGCGACCGCGTCCACTAGGCCAGGCGCGACGCTGTGCTCGTTCGCCGGCTCCGGGTCCGCGACTTCCGCTCCTACGGCGCGGCGGACGTCCGCCCGGGGCCGGGGCTGACCGTCGTGCACGGGCGCAACGGGTCAGGGAAGACGAACCTCCTCGAGGCGCTGTACTTCGGATGCACCGCGCGATCGTGCCGCACGTCCAACGAGCGCGAGGTCCTGCGCTTCGGAGCGCAGGCGGCTCGGGTCGAGGTGTCCACCGTGGATGGCTCGGGTTATGAACACGAGCTGTTCGTGGGCTTCGCGCCCGGTCAGGACAAGCGCATCAGGGTCGACGGGGCGCCGGTCGAGCGGTTGCTCGACGCGCCGGGGCGGCCGCTGGTCAGCGTCTTCCTGCCCGAGCGGCTCGAGCTCGTCAAGGGACCCCCGGCGCTGCGCCGCTCCCATCTCGACGCGCTCGTCACGGGGCTCTGGCCCGCTCGCGCCCAGACCCGCCGCCAGTACTCCGCGGCCCTGGCTCAGCGCAACGCGCTGCTCGGCCGGCTGCGGGCGGGCGCTTCGCGCGGCTCGACGGGCGCCTGGGACCTCGAGCTGGCGCGCCACGGGATCGCCCTGCGCGACGATCGGGCGCGGGCCGTCGCCGGCGTGGCCGACCGCTTCGCCGTCGTCGCCGCGGAGCTCGGGCTCGACGGCGAAGCGGAGCTGCGCTACCGGCCGCGCAGCGCGGCCCACACGCCGGAGGAGCTGGCCGCCGAGCTCGCCGCGCGGCTGGACTCCGATATCGAACGGGGCTTCACCCAGCACGGACCGCACCGCGACGACCTCGCCCTGCTCCGCGACGGGCGCGAGCTGCGCGTGTACGGCTCGCAGGGGGAGCAGAGGCTCGGACTGCTGGCGCTGCTCCTGGCCGAGCGCGAGGCGCTTGCCCAGGAGCGCGGGGCGCCGCCGCTCCTGCTCCTCGACGACGTCATGAGCGAGCTCGACGCCGGCCGTCGCGAGCTGCTCGTGGAGCGGGTGGCGTCGCTGGGTCAGTGCCTCGTCACCACCACCGACCTCGGGCACGTGCCAGGCGGGGACGACCCGGGTGTCACGCGCCTCGCGGTCGCCGGCGGCGAGGTGCTCGCGCAGGTGCTCGCGGGATGAGGCACCGGTTCGCCCCGCGGCGCGCCGGCGGTGCGACGGGCGCCGTCGGCCGCCTCGTACGCGAGCTCCAGCCGGCGTCGCTGCTGGCCGAGGTCCAGCGTGTGTGGCCGACGGTCGTGGGGCCGGCGCTCGCCGCGCGCGCGACGCCCACGGCCGCGCGCGACGGGGTCGTCACGGTGACCTGCGAGAGCGCCGTCTGGGCGCACGAGCTGACCCTCATGTCCGGCGAGCTCATCGGCCTGTTGGACGTCCGGCTCGGGGCCGGGACGGTCCGTCAGCTGCGTTGCGGGGCGGCTCCCGGGCGTGCCTGGGTGCGACCGGGTTGAGGACGCCGCAATAAAGTGCGAATTTGCAGGGAGTTTCTGCGCGTCGCGTGAGCCCTCCCGGGGGCCCGGGGTGATATAGTTCTGACAATCAGTTCCACCGCCCCGGCTCGGCGCGTCAGCGTCCGAAGCCGGGGCTTTTTGAGTCCCTCGGAGGACCATTGAGCAAGGACGATCCCAAGCGCGACGGGCAGCGCGGCTCGGCCGGCTACGACGCCCAGGACATCACCGTCCTGGAAGGCCTCGAAGCCGTTCGCAAGCGGCCCGGGATGTACATCGGGTCCACGGGGATCCGTGGACTGCACCATCTCGTCTACGAGGTGGTCGACAACTCCGTGGACGAGGCCCTGGCGGGCTTCTGCTCCGCGGTCGACGTCACGATCCATCCCGACAACTCGATCTCGGTCTCCGACGACGGCCGCGGCATCCCGGTCTCCAAGATGGAGAAGGAGAACAAGTCCGCGCTCGAGGTCGTCCTGACGGTCCTACACGCCGGCGGGAAGTTCGGCGACGGCCAGGGATACAAGGTCTCGGGCGGCCTGCACGGCGTCGGCGTCTCGGTCGTCAACGCGCTGTCGGAGTCGCTCAAGGCCGAGATCCGGCGCGACGGCCACGTGTGGCACCAGGAGTACGTGCGTGGCGCGCCCCAGGGCGAGATCGAGAAGGGCGAGGCATCCTCCGATCACGGCACGACGATCTCGTTCCTCCCGGACTCGGAGATCTTCGAGGAGATCGACTTCGACTACGCGACGCTCGAGCTGCGCCTGCGCGAGACGTCGTTTCTCACCCGCGGCCTGCGCATCACGATCATCGACGAGCGCGGCGAGGGCAAGATGGCCGAGTTCCACGCCGAGGGCGGTATCGAGGACTTCGTGCGCTACCTCAACGACGGCAAGGAGGCGCTCGGCAAGAAGGTCGTCTACTTCGACGGCGACTCCGAGAAGGAGGGCTACGTCGAGGTCGCGATGCAGTGGAACGGCACCTACCAGGAGTCGGTGTTCTCCTTCGCGAACAACATCAACACGCACGAAGGCGGATCGCACCTCTCGGGCTTCCGCTCGGCGCTGACCAGCCAGATCAACAAGTGGGCGCGCGACAAGGGGGAGCTGAAGCCGAACGATCCCGAGCTCTCCGGCGAGGACGTCCGCGAGGGCCTGACCGCGGTCATCTCGGTCAAGCTCGCCGACCCGCAGTTCGAGGGGCAGACCAAGACCAAGCTCGGCAACCCCGGCATGGCCGGCCACGTGCAGCGCGTCGTCAACGCGGGCCTGGCGGAGTTCCTCGAGGAGAACCCGGCCGACGCACGCGCGGTCGTGCGCAAGGCGGTGCAGGCCGCGCAGGCGCGGTTCGCCGCCCGCAAGGCACGCGACCTCACGCGCCGCAAGAGCGCGCTGGAGAACTCGCGGCTGCCGGGCAAGCTCGCCGACTGCTCGGTGAAGGACCCGTCGCTGGCCGAGATCTTCGTGGTCGAGGGTGACTCGGCCGGCGGCTCGGCCAAGCAGGGCCGCGACCGCCACACGCAGGCGGTGCTGCCGCTCCGCGGCAAGATCCTCAACGTCGAGAAGGCCCGCATCGACAAGGTGCTCGCCAACAACGAGGTGCAGGCGCTGATCACGGCGATCGGCACCGGCGTGCGCGACGAGTTCAACATCGAGAACGCCCGCTACCACAAGGTGATCCTGATGACCGACGCCGACGTCGACGGCGCGCACATCCGGACGCTGATCCTGACGCTCATGTTCCGCGAGATGCCCGAGCTGTTCGAGGCGGGCTTCGTCTACATCGCCAAGCCGCCCCTCTACAAGCTCAAGCAGGGGCGCAACGAGCGCTACATCGAGCACGAGTCCGAGCTCGAGGAGGTGCTGCTCGCCGACAAGTTCGAGAGGTTCGAGGTGCTCGATCGTCACGGCGCCGCGTTCAAGCTGACCGAGACGCGGTGGCAGCGCTACTGCCGGCTGCTCAAGCAGATGGAGGGCTGGGGGGCCACGCTGCGCGCGACTCACGGGGCCCGCGCGATCGCCTTCCTCGAGGAGTCCAACCTGCTCGCCGAGCACATCACGAACTCCTCCGACGCGGTTGCGCTCTTCGCGCGCACCGAGGACCAGAAGGCGACGCTCGTCACCGAGCTCGTCTCCGAGGAGGACGGCGACCTCGTCGTCCGCGGGATCGAGAACAAGACGGGCCTCGCGCAGACCCACCGCCTGCCCCGGGCGCTGTTCGACTCCAAGGAGTACCGGGAGTTCGTCAAGGTCCACCAGTCGATCGCGGAGCTCGCCGGCACGCCGGCGTTCACGGTGCGCCTCGGCGATCGCCGCGAGGCCGCCCCGACGTTCGAGGCGCTGCGCCTCTCGGTGCTCTCGGTCGCGCAGAAGGGCGTGACGCTCAACCGCTTCAAGGGCCTCGGCGAGATGAACGCCGACCAGCTCGCGGACACGACGATGAACCCGGCCTCGCGCACGCTGCAACAGGTGAGCATCGAGGACGCGGCGGATGCCGACCGGCTGTTCTCCATGCTCATGGGCGACGTCGTCGAGCACCGCCGCGAGTTCATCGAGGACAACGCCCTGGCCGCGACCGTGGACGTCTGAGCCATCCGCGCAGCCCCGCGTCACCCCACGCAGAAGTGTCAGTTCCCCTTTTCGACAAAGAAGGTTGAGGTGAACCATGTCGTCGACTGACGTCATCGGCGGCGGCAACGTCGAGCCGCGCGCGCTCGAAGACGAGATGAAGAGCGCGTACCTCGACTACGCGATGTCGGTCATCGTCGGGCGCGCCCTCCCGGACGTGCGCGACGGCCTCAAGCCCGTGCACCGTCGCGTGCTCTACGGCATGAACGACCTCGGCCTGCAGCCCAACCGGCCGTACTCCAAGTGCGCGAAGATCGTCGGGGAGGTGATGGGCAACTACCACCCCCACGGCGACGCCTCGATCTACGACACGCTCGTACGCATGGCGCAGGACTTCTCGCTGCGCTACCCGCTCGTCGACGGGCAGGGGAACTTCGGCTCGGTGGACGGCGATGCCGCAGCCGCCATGCGCTACACCGAAGCGCGCCTCTCCCGCCTGGCCACCGAGATGCTGCGCGACCTCGACATGGACACGGTCGACTTCGTGCCCAACTACGACGGGTCGCGGCGTGAGCCGACCGTGCTGCCGGCGCGCTTCCCGAACCTGCTGGTCAACGGCTCCTCCGGCATCGCGGTGGGCATGGCGACGAACATCCCGCCGCACAACCTGCGCGAGGTGGTCAACGCGGTCAACGCGTACATCGAGAACCCGGACGTCTCCGCCGACGAGCTGATGAAGCACGTGTCCGGGCCGGACTTCCCGACGGGCGGGATCATCCTCGGCCGCCAGGGGATCCGCGACGCCTACGAGACCGGCCGCGGCCGCGTGCGCGTGCGGGCGAAGGTCGGGATCGAGGACATCCAGCGCGGCAAGGAGGCGCTGATCGTCACCGAGCTGCCCTTCCAGGTCCGCAAGGGCGGCGAGGGCGGGCTGATCACGAAGATCGCCGACCTCGTCAACGAGAAGAAGATCCCCGAGATCTCCGACATCCGCGACGAGTCCGACCGCCGGGGCATGCGCCTGGTGATCGAGCTCAAGCGCGACGTGCTGCCCAAGGTGGTGCTCAACAAGCTCTACAAGCACACGCCGATGCAGTCGACGTTCGGCGTGAACATGGTCGCGCTCGTCGACGGGGTCCCGCGCACGCTCTCGCTACGCGAGGTCATCCACGCCTACGTCACCCATCAGCGCGAGGTCGTCGTCCGCCGCGCGAAGTACGAGCTCAGCGCGCGCGAGGCGCGGGTGCACGTGCTCGAGGGCCTGCTCATCGCGCTGGACAACCTCGACGCGATCATCGAGCTGATCCGGGCGTCGGCGAACCGCGAGGACGCGCGCGGGCAGCTCATGGCCCGCTTCGACCTCTCGCAGATCCAGGCCGAGGCGATCCTCGCCCTGCGCCTCTCGCAGCTGACTGCGCTGGAGTCCGGCGAGATCAAGCAGGAGCACGCCGACGTGATGGAGCGCATCGGGGAGCTCCGCGCGCTGCTCGGTGACGAGGCGCAGGTCATGGCGCTCATCCAGGAGGAGCTCGCTGAGCTGGTGACGGCCTTCGGCGACGAGCGCCGCACGCTGATCCAGGACTCCGAGGACGAGCTCGACATCGAGGACCTGATCGCCGACCAGCAGATGGTCATCACGATCACGCACACGGGCTACATCAAGTCGCTGCCGCTGGCCACCTACCGCCAGCAGCAACGCGGCGGCGTCGGCGTGACCGGGATGGACATGAAGGACGGCGACTACATCGAGCACCTCTTCGTGTGCTCGTCGCACGACTACCTCCTGTTCTTCTCCAACCGCGGCAAGGTCTACCGCTCGAAGGTCTACGAGCTGCCGGAGGCGTCGCGGACGAGCAAGGGCCGCGCGCTCGTGAACGTCCTGCCGCTGCGCGACGGCGAGCGGATCCAGTCCGTGGTCTCGACCCGGGACTTCCGCGAGTCGCAGTACCTCGTCTTCGCGACGCGGGCGGGGATCATCAAGAAGACCGAGTTCCTCGCCTACAACACGCCGATCAAGGCGGACGGCATCATCGCGATCAACATTCGCGAGGACGACGAGCTCGTCTCCGTGCGCCGCGTCGACCCGGGCGACGAGGTGATCATCATCTCCAAGGCGGGCCAGACCGTCCGCTTCGAGGAGGCGCAGACGCGCGCGATGGGCCGCGACACCGGCGGCGTCCGCGGCATGGACGTCATGTCGACCAGCCCGCCCACCCAGGTCATCGCCATGGACGTCGCCCGCGACGACATGGAGCTGCTCGTCGTGACCGAGAACGGCTACGGCAAGCGCACGAAGATCGACCAGTACCGCAAGACGTCGCGCGGGGCCAAGGGGGTCAAGACGATCGGACTGACCGACGCGAAGGGCGGCCTCGCCGGCGCGCTCGTCGTCCGGCCGCACCAGGAGCTGGTGTTCATC
>JBBQEV010000092.1:0-14811 GCA_038321325.1 Solirubrobacterales bacterium | reverse complement strand
GTACGGTTCTGTAAATACGACGCGCCGCGCCCCCCCTCCGTGAGGGGGCGCGCGGGGTTCGCGCGGACCCACTCGCCATCCGCCGCACTCCCCTGTTGCTGCCTCAGTGCCCGAGCTGCCACGGGCGCCGCGGGCCTGCGGCGGCACGGGACGGCCGCGGCCGGCCCGCCCGGTCCAGCCGCGCGCCCGCCGGCAGGGCGCCGCCCGACGCGGCGCCCGCCTCCGCGCGGTCCACGCGCTGAAGGGCCGCGGCGCCGAAGCCCTGGAGCTGGAGCTGGCGCCGGCGACGCGGCACGCGGCCGCCGGGCGGGGTGAACGCCCGCGCGGCCTCCGCGCCGCACCCCGGGCAGCCGGCGCCGGCCCCGGCGGCCGCCACGTCGGCGCGGGCCTCGAACGGGCCGCAGCCCGCGCAGCGGTAGTCGTAGAGCGGCATCAGTGCGGCAGGATGTCGCGGTCGAAGATCGCCAGCGGCACCCCGAGCGTCACCGCGCAGTTCGGGATGTCGACGATCCCCCCGATCCGTCCCTCGACGGGCGCCGCGCCGAGCAGCAGGTAGGCCTGCTCGCCGGTGAAGCCCATCGCCTGCTCGAGGTAGACGATCGCGTTCAGGCACGCGCGCCGGTAGGCGACGGTCGCGTCCATGTAGTAGTTGATGCCGTCCTCGACGCAGATGCCCTCGAACATGAGGTACTCGCTGTAGTGCGGCTCGACCGGCCCCGGCTTGAAGATCGGGTTGCCGTGCGGGTTGGCGCGCGCCAGCCCGTAGCGCTCGACGCCGCCCTTGATGAGCTCGAAGCCGAGGTCGATCCAGCCCGGCATCTCGATCGCGCCGCAGAACGTGATCTCGCCGTCGCCTTGGGAGAAGTGCAGGTCGCCGATCGAGAACAGCGCCCCCTCGACGTAGACGGGGAAGTAGATCCGCGTGCCCTTGGAGAGGTTCTTGATGTCGACGTTGCCGCCGTGGTCGCGCGGCGGCACGGTCCGGGCCGCCTCCTTGGCCACGCGGGTGAACTCGGCGCCGCTCAGGCTGCCGAGCAACGCGTCCTTCTCCAGTGGCGGCAGCGCGAGCGGCGGGTCCTGCGGCGCGTCGAGCGGCTCCCCGGTCACGCGCGACGGGTTGCGGTCGATGAGGTCCTGCTCGCGCCGGTTCCACTCCGCCAGCAGGTCGTGCGAGGGCGCGCAGCCCAGCAGCCCGGGATGCGACAGCCCCGCGAAGCGCACCCCGGGCAGGTGGCGCGACTGGCAGTAGATGCCCTGGATGTCCCAGATCGCCTTCGCGGCCTCGGGGTAGTAGTCGCACAGGAAGCCGCCGCCGTTGCCCTTGGCGAAGATGCCCGTGTAGCCCCACTCGTGCTCCTGGAAGGGCCCCATGTCGAGGATGTCGACGACGAGGATGTCGCCCGGCTCGGCGCCGTCGATCGCGAACGGGCCGCTGAGCATGTGCGTCTTGTCGAGGTTCACGCCGGCGACGTCGGCCGGCGAGTCGGAGTTGGCGATCTGCTCGTCGGTCCAGTCCTTGCACTCGATCCGGTAGCTGCCCCCGGGGACGATCGTGGCGACCGGAGGGATGTCCGGGTGCCAGCGGTTGTGGCCTGGGAGCGCTTGGGCGGCCATCGGCACGCTCAGGTCGCGGTCGATCGGGAAGATCACCTCGGGCACGGCGGATCACGGTCCTTTCGTCAGGGGAGGAGACTGCGGCGGAGGGCTGCCGGCCGGGGCAGCCCTCCGCGGGGCGGTGCGTGCTCTCGGGTGGGCCTCAGCCCGCGAGCAGGCGCTCCACGGGGCCTTCGGCCTTGGCCTTGCACATGTCGTGGCAGCTCTTCTCGAGCGTGCAGCACAGGGAGCAGATCGCCCCGGTGTGGAACGGGCAGTGGGCCATGTCCGGCGTCTCGTAGGCCTGCTCGCACATCACGCACACGACCTCGGTCGGCTTCTCCGCCGACGGGTCTCCGGGCCCGATCGACGGAGGACGCGCGATGTAGTACTTGCCCTTGGTGGCGATGGCGATCGCGGGGGAGAGGACCATCGCGATCCCGAGCGCCAGGAACGGCGAGTAGGCGTCGAGCGTCTCGCCGAACGCGCCGTAGAAGGCGAGGATGGAGACGACCGAGGCCACGACCATCGCGCCGAAGCCGACCGGGTTGATCGGGTACAGGTGCGCCCGCTTGAACTCGATGTAGGACGGGCTGATCTTCAGCAGCGGCTTGTTGATGACCAGATCGGCGACGACCGCGCCGATCCAGGCGATCGCGACGTTCGAGTAGAAGCCCAGGACGGTGTTCAGGAAGCTGAAGACGCCGACCTCCATGAGCGTGAGCGCGATCCCGACGTTGAACAGGACCCAGATCACCCGCCCCGGGTGCCAGTGCAGCACGCGCGAGAAGAAGTTCGACCACGACAGCGAGCCCGAGTAGGCGTTGGTGACGTTGATCTTCACCTGGGAGAGGATCACGAAGAACACCGCCAGCGCGAGGACCATGCCGCTCGGCAGGAACGAGTCGAAGCCGGCGATGAACTGCTCGATCGGCTCGCCGGCCTTCACGAGCCCGACGTCGGCCGCGACGTAGAAGGCCAGGAACGCGCCGCCGAGCTGCTTGAGGGCACCGAGGACCACCCAGCCCGGGCCCGCGGCGATGACCGCCGTCCACCAGCGCTTGGAGTTGGCGGACGTCTTGGCCGGCATGAAGCGCAGGTAGTCGACCTGCTCCCCGATCTGGGCGATGAGCGACAGCGCGATCCCCGCACCGAGACCGAGCGAGATCGCGTTGACCCCCGAGCTGTCGGCGTTGCCCCTGAAGCTCGTCCAGTCGGAGAACGCACCGGAGTTCGTGGCCAGGATCGCGACGAACGGGGCGAACATCAAGAAGAGCCAGATCGGCTGGGTCCAGACCTGCAGCTTGGAGAGCAGCGTCATCCCGAACGTGACCAGGGGGATGATCATCAGCGCGCCGATCAGGTAGCCGAGCCAGAGCGGGATGCCGAGCCCCTTCTCGAACGCCTGGGCCATGATCGAGCCCTCGAGGGCGAAGAAGATGAAGGTGAAGCTCGCGTAGATCAGCGAGGTGATCGTCGAGCCCAGGTACCCGAACCCTGCACCGCGGGTGAGCAGATCCATGTCGATCGAGTACTTCGCGCAGTAGTACGCGATCGGCACCGAGGTCAGGAAGATGACCACCGCCGCCAGGAGGATCGCCCACAGCGCGTTGGAGAACCCGAACGTGATGGCGATCGAGGCGCCGATCGCGAAGTCGGCGAGGTAGGCGATCCCGCCCAGCGCCGCGGTGGCCACGGTGTACTCGCTCCAGCGTCGAAACGTGCTGGGCGCGTAGCGCAGCGAGTAGTCCTCGAGCATCGGGTCGTCGACCAGGCGGCTGAACGTCCGCTTGACGCGCCCTGAGCTCTCCGTCGTGGTGGTGGGTTCTGGTGCGGTGCTGCTCGCCATGGGACCTCCCAGGTCGCCGAGGGTGATGCCGGTCGCCCGCTGCGACGGCGTCGGTGGCGGCAACTATCGACGCGACGTCTGCGCCGTGGAACCGACCGCGGGTACATCGTCGGCGGCTCCTCGCCGGACTGGCTGTCCACCGTGCAGGCTCGGGGAAGGGAGGCGCCGCACGTTCGTCGGCGCGTGGGCGAGGAAGGTGCGGCCGGCGCCGGGCGGCTGCCCCGGGAGGTTCAGCGGAGGCCGGCGCGCACGCGCGCATCGGCGCCGGCCGACGGGACGCTGCGCCGGGCCGGGAGGGCGTGGGACCGGATCCGCTCGCCCTCGAGTTCCCCGACGCTCCGGGCGAGCGCACGGAGGGCCGCGAGCCCGTGCGGGCGCTCGAGCTCGAACTCCGCGCGCACGGCGCGGCGGTTCCGCGCCGAGCGCGCGCGCTCGGCGCGCCAGCGCGACAGGGGTCCGGCCGGATGTGAGAGGTCGCTCATGAGATGTCGCGTGACGTCGAGGGACCGATGGTACCGGCGGGGGCCGCTCCGGCTGGACACGATGGACACATCGCGGCGAGGACCCAGTGCGGTGCGCTGGCATACTCGGCCTCGAGATGCGCAGCGCAGGCCTGGTCAGCACCGTGGTTGGGCTCGCCGCCGTCCTGCTGGCCGGCTGCGGCGGGACGTCCTCGTCGGACGCTGCCCGGTCGGCGCCCACCGTCCTGATGCCGGTGTCCCCGCCTTCCCCGCCCGCGGCCGGCGGCGGTGGCGGCGGCGGCGGGACGAGCGTCGGGGCGCCGGCGCCCGATCGCGCCGCGGATCGCTTCGTCGGGCGCCTCGGCGCGCGATGCCGCAGGCTCGACCGGCTCCAGGCCGCGAGCCGCAGCCGCGGGGAGTCGCTGCGAACGAGCATCGAGGGGGAGGTGTCCCGGCTGCGCCGGCTGCAACGGCTCCTCGGCGACCCATCGCCTCCACGCACCGTCCGCAAGGACGTCAAGCGCTACACCACCGCGCTCGCGGCCGAGATCTACCTCGACTCCCGGATCATCGCCGCCATCGCGGACAACGACCCCCGGTCGCAGGAGGTCGGGCTGCGTCAGAACGAGTTCAACCGCCTCCGCCGCCGCCAGCTGGCGTCGCGTCTCGGGCTCCCGGGCTGCTTCCGGGCCCCGCGGAGCCGATAGCCCGCCTCCCGGTCCTCAGCACAGGACCTCGGCGCCTGCGGGGCTCCAGCCGGCGAGCAGCGCCCCGCGTGCCGCCTCGGCCGAGGCGATCGCGATCCTCTCGCGCCGCCGGCCGGCGACGAGGATGTCGCAGCGCTCGCCGAGCTCGAGACGACGGCCGTCGAAGACGAGGGTGTAGGCGCGTACCCGGATCGCCGTGGGCGCCTCGACGAGGCCCGCGGCGCGGGTCCCGAGCAGCAGCAGCGGCGGGTGCGACCGGTTCGCGGGCACCACCGCGGAGGTCAGCGTGGCCGGGGCCTGCAGGCAGCCGACGCCCTGCGCGCAGGCGGCCGGCGACGCCCTCGAGGGCCGGCCTGCCCCGCTGGCGGCGAAGCGGAGGACCATCGGCGGTGGGCCGTCGTCGGCCCGGGAGCCCGCGGTGCCGGGCGTCAGCGCCTGGAGCAGGACCCGTCCCTTGGGCGTGATGGCGGCCAGGAACGGGAGCTCCTGATGCGAACCCGCGTCGACGAAGGCCCCCGCGACGACCGAGCTGCGCCCCTGCAGGGGAACGTGGCACGGATCCTGCAGGGCCCCGATGCAGGCGAAGCTCTGGGGCGAGCCGCTCGCCTCGGGCGAGAACCCGGCCACGCGCCGCAGCCGTCCGTCGCGGACCCGATAGAAGCGCAGCTCGTCGGACTCGCCGCAGTCGATGCGCGAGACGGCGGCCACGAGCGTCCGCGCGGTCGGATCGAGGCCCTCCTGGAGTCCTTCGCCCCGCTCCGGGAACGCGGTCAGCCGTTCGCAGGGTCGCGCCGAGCGGGCGATGTCGTCGAGCTGGGTGCCCAGCGGCGGCGGCGCGGTCACCCCGGAGCGGATCATCGAGACCGCGCCGGCGATGGCGACGAGGGCCGCCAGGAGGCTCAGCGCGGCCAGCGGACGGTCGATCGGCCGCCGGGGGACGGGCGGTGTGCCGCGCCGCGCCGGGCGCCGCGGCCATCCGCCGCTCCAGTCGGCGGCGAAGAGCTCGGCGACGGTGTCCCCCGACCTGCCCAGGAGCTCGGCGAAGCGCTCTCGCTCGGCGTCGGTCAGCTCACCGGCGAGGATGACGCCGTGGCCGGCGGCCGCGAAGCGTCGCAGCGCCAGGCTCTCCTCTCCGGCGCCGCCGAGCGTCTGCTCGAACGCCGCAGCGTCCATCGTGGCGATCACGACCACGGGCGGAGCACCGGCCTCCGGTTCGGTCAGCTTCACGAGACAGTCGACGTCGACGGACGGCAGGAAGCGCTCCAGCCCGTCGAGCCATACCACCCCCGCGCCGAAGCCGGGCAGCAGCTCCTCGGTCGGGTGTCCGAAGAGGTCGTCGAGCCGGGCGCCGTGCTCGGGGATCAGCAGACCCGCTTCGGGGAGCGCCTCGGTGAGCGCTTCGAAGGCGCTCCGCGACTTCCCCGAACGTGCCGGGCCGACGATCAGCACCACGCCTCCCTCCGCGACCGCGTCGCGCAGCCGGCCGTCTCCGTCGCGCGGGACGTAGTGGTCGCCGGTGGGACCCCCGAGGGGCGGGTGGACGCCGACGTCGTAGAGGTCGGCGTCGGCGACGCGCTGCGGCGGCCAGGAGGCCAGGGCGGCGTCCATGGCGACGTCGGTGTCGCGCTGCGTGCGCCGCAGGGCCGTGGTCTGCGTGCGGCGATCGACGATCAGTCCCGCGACGCCGATGAGCAGGCTGGCCAGCCACAGGATCGGCTGGCGCAGGTTCAGCGCGTCCTGGTTGGCCTGGACCAGTTGCAGGAGGCCGATCACCACCGCGGCGCCGCCCGCCAGCCCGACCCGCCGACCGGTCACGCGAGCGTCGCGGACGTCCGCCGCGCCTTGCGTCTCCTGCCCTCCGGCCGGCGCCGTCGGGCCGCGCGCCGCGGATGATGGTCGAGGTCTGGCACTCGGGTTCCTGGGCGATCGCCGGTGGGCGCGCTCCTGCGTCGTGAGGCGATTCGACGCTACCCGACCGGCGAGCGGCCGGTCAAGCGCGCGAGCACTCGGCGGATCGCGCTTCGACATCGGGCCGTAGCGATCTCGCCCGAGGTGCGATACAAGGCCCCGATGGACCCCACGCGCCCGACGAGGAGCCCGTGCGCCTGACGCCCTCCGACCAGGAGAAGCTCCTGCTCTGCGTCGCGGGGATGGTCGCACGCGACCGCCTGGCCCGCGGAGTCCGGCTCAACCATCCCGAGGCCGTCGCGCTGCTGTCGACCTGGGTCATCGAGCGGGCGCGCGAGGGCGGGTCGGTCGAGGCGCTGATGCGCGACGGGCGGGCGGTCCTGACCCGCGGGCAGCTCATGGAGGGCGTCCCCGAGATGCTCCAGGACGTCCAGGTCGAGGCGACCTTCCCCGACGGGCGCAAGCTCGTCACGATCCACCAGCCCGTCCCGTGATCCCCGGGGAGGTGCGCACCGTCGCCGGGGAGATCGAGCTGGCCGCCGGCCGCCTGCGCCGCCGCCTGCGCGTGGTCAACGCGGGTGACCGGCCGATCCAGGTCGGCTCGCACTTCCACTTCCCCGCGGCCAACGCCGCCCTGCGCTTCGACCGGGCCGCCGCCGAGGGCTTCCGCCTGGACGTCCCGGCCGGGACGTCGGTGCGCTTCGAGCCCGGCGTCGAGCGCGAGGTCGCGCTCGTCGCCCTCGCGGGCGCGCGGCACGTCCCGGGCCTGCAGATCGGCCCGGCGGCGTGAGCGCGATCAGCCGCGAGCGCTACGCCTCGCTCTACGGCCCGACCGTCGGCGACCGCGTGCGCCTGGCCGACACCGACCTGTGGATCGAGGTCGAGCGCGACGCCTGCATCCCCGGCGAGGAGGCGGTCTTCGGCGGCGGCAAGACGATCCGCGAGTCGATGGCCCAGGGGAGCACCACCCGGGCGCAGGGCGCCCCGGACACCGTGATCACCAACGCGCTGATCCTCGACCACCGCGGGGTCGTGAAGGCCGACGTCGGGATCCGCGACGGGCGGATCGTCGCGCTGGGCAAGGCGGGCAACCCCGACGTCATGGACGGGGTCGACCCCGGGCTGCGGATCGGCCCGTCGACCGACGTCATCGCCGGGGAGGGGCGAATCCTCACCCCGGGCGGCGTCGACTGCCACGTCCACTTCATCACCCCGAGCCTCGTGCCCGAGGCCCTGGCCAGCGGGATCACCACCCTGATCGGCGGCGGCACCGGGCCCAGCGAGGCCACCCGGGCCACGACGGTCACGCCGAACGCGCCGGCGCTGGCGCTGATGCACCGCGCGCTCGACGCCCAGCCGGTGAACGTCCTGCTGCTGGGCAAGGGCAACACGGTCTCCGAGGAGGGCCTGGACGAGCAGCTCCGCGCGGGGGCGGGCGGCTTCAAGCTCCACGAGGACTGGGGCACGACGCCGGCGGCGATCGACGCCTGCCTGCGCGCCGCCGACCGCGGGGGCGTGCAGGTCGCCCTCCACTCCGACACGCTCAACGAGGCCGGCTACCTGGAGTCGACCGTCGCGGCGATCGCCGGGCGGACGATCCACGCGTACCACACCGAGGGAGCGGGCGGCGGCCACGCGCCGGACATCATCGCCATCGCGGGCGAGCCGCACGTCCTGCCGTCCTCGACGAACCCGACACGCCCGCACACCGTCAACACGGTGGCCGAGCACCTGGACATGCTGATGGTCTGCCACCACCTCAACCCGCGGATCCCCGAGGACCTCGCGTTCGCCGAGAGCCGCATCCGGGCGGGGACGATCGCCGCCGAGGACGTGCTGCACGACCTGGGCGCGATCAGCATGATCGGCTCCGACGCGCAGGCCATGGGCCGCGTGGGGGAGACGATCATCCGCACCTGGCAGACCGCGCACGCGATGAAGCACCGGCGCGGCCAGCTCGCCGCCGGGGAGCGGGCGGACAACCTGCGGGCTTGCCGCTACGTGGCGAAGTACACGATCTGCCCGGCGGTCGCCCACGGCATCGACGCCCTGGTCGGCTCGGTGGAGGTCGGCAAGCTCGCCGACCTGTGCCTGTGGGAGCCCGCGTTCTTCGGGGTCCGGCCGCACGTCGTGATCAAGGGCGGCGCGATCGCCTGGGCCCAGATCGGAGACGCGAACGCCTCCATCCCGACGCCGCAGCCGGTGCTCGGCCGCCCGATGTTCGCCGCCGCGGCGGGCGTGGCCGGCCACCACTCGGTCTCCTGGGTCGCGCCCGCCGCGCTCGAGGACGGGATCGCCGAGCATCTCGCCCTGCGCCGGCCGCTGCTGGCCGTCGACGGCGTCCGCGCGCTGACCAAGGCCGACCTGCCCAACAACGACGCGCTGCCGGAGATCCGCGTGGATCCGTCGGCCTTCACGGTCACGATCGACGGCGAGCTGATCGAGCCCGACCCGGCCGCGGTGCTGCCGATGGCCCAGCGCTACAACCTGTTTTGACCGCGCTCTCGCTCGGCGCCCTGCTGCTCGCGGACGCTCGCACCCCGACCGGCGGCTACGCCCACTCCGGCGGGCTGGAGGCCGCGGTCGCCGACGGCCTGGCCCCCGCGGAGGTGCCGGCCTTCGTGCGCGGGCGGCTGCACACCGTCGGCCTCGCCGGGGCGGCGCTGAGCGCCGCGGCCACGCGCGCGGCTGTGAGCGGCGACCTCGACGGCCTGCTCGTCCTCGACGGCGAGGCGGCCGCCCGCTGCCCGAGCCCGGCGCTGCGGCGCGCGGCCTCCGCGCTCGGGCGCTCGCTCCTGCGCACGGCCGCGGTGCTCTGGCCGGCCGATCGCGTGCTCCCGGCCTACCGCGACGCCTCGCCCGCCACCCCGCGGCCCGTGGCTCTGGGGGTCGCTGCGGCGGCCGCCGGCCTCGCTCCCGTCGAGGCGGCGCTGGTCGCCCTGCACGAGGACGCCGCGACCGTGGCCGCCGCCGCCGTCAAGCTGCTGCCCGTCGACGCCGCCGCAGCGACCGCGTGGGTGGCCGCGCTGGCCGACGAGATCGAGGAGCTCGCCCGCCGCGCCGCGCCGCGCTGCGCTCCGGCCGCGCTGCCGAGCGCGGCCACGCCGCTCCTCGACCTGCGCTCGGAGGAGCACGACGCGCGCCCGGCGAGGCTCTTTGCGACCTGAAGGGGCCACCGAGCCGCCGGGTCAGGCTCTCGCCCCGCCGGGCCGCGCCCTGCGCGTCGGGATCGGCGGCCCCGTCGGCACCGGCAAGAGCTCGCTGATCGCCGCGGTCTGCGGCGAGCTCTCCGCGCGGCTGCGCATCGGGGTGGTGACCAACGACATCTACACGACCGAGGACGCGCGGTTCCTGCGGGCCACGGGCGTCCTGGCGCCCGGGCGGATCGTCGCGGTGCAGACCGGGTGCTGCCCGCACACCGCGATCCGCGACGACGTCACGCACAACCTCGAGGCCGTCGAGGGGCTCGAGGCCGCGGAGGGGCCGCTGGACGTCGTCCTGATCGAGAGCGGCGGGGACAACCTGACGGCGGTCTTCGGCCCCGCTCTGGCCGACGTCCAGATCTTCGTGCTCGACTGCGCGGGCGGCGACGACGTCCCGCGCAAGGGCGGGCCCGGGATCGCGCGGTCGGATCTGCTGGTCATCAACAAGACCGATCTCGCCCCGTTCGTGGGCGCCGACGTGGGCGTCATGCTCGACGGGGCGCGGGGGCACCGCGGGGAGCTGCCGGTCCTGCCCATCAGCCTGCGGCGGGAGGGCGCCGGCGCCGTCGCGCACTGGATCGAGCACCGGCTCGCCGACTTCCGCGGCGCGCGCCTGAACGGCGCCGCCGTCGGCCCGCCCGTGCCCCACGTCCACCTCGACGACGACGGTGCGCCCCACGAGCACGCGCATTGACGCCGGCGGCGCGGATCGTCGTCGCGCGCTCCGGCGGCGCGAGCTCGACTCGCGCGCGCCGGTCGGGCTGCGCGTGCTCAGAGCGGCGGGGACGGTCGCCCGCGTCGCGCTCGTGCAGACGAGCGCGTGCCTGGTCGCCGGCGACGACGTCGCGCTCGAGGTCCGCGTCGGCGCGGGCGCGAGCCTCGAGCTCGTCGAGCTCTCGGCCACGGTCGCGCACCCGGTCCCCGCGAGCCGGCCGGAGATCCGGCAGGCGACGGGCGTCGAGGTGGACGCCGGCGGCCGGCTGCTGTGGCTCGCCGAGCCGCTCGTCCTCGCCGCCGCCACGCGGCTGCACCGGCGTCTGGACGTCGCCACCGCCCCCGGTGCGCGGGTCCTGCTCGGCGAGACGGTGGTCCTCGGGCGCGAGGGCGAGCGCCCCGGCGCGGCGACGACGCGGGTGCGGATCACCCGCGAGGGCCGCGCGGTGCTCGACGACGAGCTCGCGACGGGTGACCTCGGCGTCCTGCGATCACCCGTCGTCGCCGGGGAGGCCCGGGTGTGCGCCGCGCTGACCCTCGTCGGCGTCGAGGCCCCGGAGCCCCTGGCGGCCGGCGCGCTGCGCCTCGGGCGGCTCGACACCACCCTGCGCTGCCTCGGCGCCCGAGCCGTCGACGTGCAGGCGCGGCTCGCCCCGGTGGCGCGCGCGTGGCGACTCGTACTTTCGTCCTCGGCGTGATCGAGGGGCGGTGTGCTGCGCCGCCGCGGCGCGCGGGGCTCTAGCCTCTTCACGATGCGTCGCCTCAGCGCCACCCTCCTGCTCATCGCCGGCCTGGCCGCCGTCGCGCCTTCCGGCGCGGTCGCCGCCAAGTTCGGCATCGCCGATCAGCAGCCGTCCACCTTCACCAACCCTCTCTACAAGCCGCTCAAGCTCAAGCTCGCTCGCTACGTCGCCCCGTACGACGTCGCGACCGACTCCGAGCAGGCCGCGCGCTTCGCCCCATGGTACGTCGCGGCCATCGCCGCCAAGCAGCGGATGATCGTCTCCTTCGAGCACTCGCGGACCCCGGGCAAGGAGCAGTCGCTCCCGACCAAGGGCCAGTACAGCGTCGCGATGAAGGCGTTCAAGGCGGCGTTCCCGAGGGTCAAGGAGATCAACACCTGGAACGAGGTCAACCGCTGCCAGAAGGGCTCGAGGACCGAGGGTCAGCCCCGGGGCATCTGCAAGGGCGCCAAGGGCGCGAAGCTCCTGAACACGTACTACGGCGTCTCGCGCTCGGTGTTCAAGGGGTCGAAGATCATCCCGCTCAACGTCCTCGACGAGAAGAACCCGGCGCCGGCCCTGGCCTACGTCAAGGCGTTCAAGAAGATCGCCAGGCCCGCCCCGAAGATCTGGGGCATCCACAACTACTCCGACACGAACCGCTTCTCGCAGACGCGCACGAAGAAGATCATCAAGGCGATCGGCCCGAGGGGCGAGATCTGGCTGCTGGAGACGGGCGGGCAGCTCAAGCTCGGGTCGAGCACGCCCGGCGAGGCGAAGGCCGCCAAGGCGCTGAAGTGCATGTTCAAGATCGCGAAGAACCCGCGGATCAAGCGCGCCTACATCTACCAGTTCAACGGCGCGAAGCCCGAGGAGAGCTTCGACGCCGGCCTCATCGGCCCCGACGGGACGACCAAGCGCCTGGGCTACGAGGTCGTCCGCAAGCACACGAGCAGAGGCGGCTGCTGAGGGCCCCGCGCAGAGGCCCTTCCGGCGCCGCGGCGCCGGAAGGTCAACCGGGCGCGCGCCACGTAGACTCGTCGCGTGCCGCCCACCTTCTGCCGCCACAATCGGTTCGTCGAGAACTGCCCGATCTGCTCCAAGAAGGAGCGCGCGAAGCCCGGCACCGTGAGCGGTGCGGTCTCCTCCGGGCCCGGCGGTGCGCGCCGCACCTCGCCGGCGCAGGCGCGCCACAGCGCCTCGGGCGCGGTCAAGCGCCGCAGCCCGCGGCCCTCCTCGCAGCTCGTGGTGCGCCACGTCACGCGCGCGGCCGACGACGGCTACGAGAACGACCTCGTCCCCGGCCTGCGCTCCTCCGCCGACGCCGCCCGCCTCGCCGACGAGCTGACCTTCGCGGTCGCGCGCATGCAGGAGCTGCGCAGTACCCCGCCCGGGCTCTACGCCGAGGTCGCCGCGCTGGCCGCCGCCGGCGAGGCGGAGGAGGGCCTGTGGCTCGCCTTCCTCATCGCGTACTTCTCGCCGCTGGAGGACACCGACGACCCGTTCTCGGCGATCGCCGAGGTCCGCGTGCCGTGGGCCTCGGGCGAGCTCCCCCGGGTCGACGGCGTCGCGCTCGGCCCGCGCCCCGCGCACGACCCGGCGACGGGCGACCGCATGCTCCGCGCCCACCGCGCGTGGGCCGAGAAGGGCGGCTCCCAGCTGGCCATCCTCGCCGGGGAGCCGGGGTGGGACGCCTCGCGCCGCTTCGACCGCGCGTTCGAGCGCCTGGCGCTGCCGGGCTTCGGGCGGGTCCCGCGCTACGAGTTCGTCACCCTCGCCGGCGCCCTCGGCCTGATCGACGCCGTGCCGAACTCGCTCCTGCTCGCCGACGCCACCGCGACCCCGACGATGGCCGCCAAGCGCATCTTCGGCATCGGCGACCCGCTGCTGATCGGCCGCCGCGCCGGGGAGCTCGCCGCCGAGGCGGACATCAGCCTGGCCGCCTTCGACCTCGCCCTGCAGAACTGGGGCGCGCCGGATCAGGAGCGCGTCACCGCGGGCTCCGCGCTCCCCGCCGAGCCGGACCCCGGGCTCCGCGCACCGATCGCCGCGGCCCTGCGGGTGGAGTAGGCGCTCAGATCCGTCCGGTTGCCGTGTCAGGGTGCACTCCCTCGCATGCGCGCCGACGGCATCGCACCCGGTGACATGGTCCGGGTCTCCTCGGGAGGCCGGATGTTCCACGCCGTGGTCCGCGGAACGGTGCTCGGCGGCCTGGAGGTGGACCCCATCGAGCGCGGGGTCGCCCAGCGCCGGGTGAAGGCGCGCGAGGTCGTCGAGCACTGGGCGCGCGCGGCGCGGCCACGGAGCGAGAGCGCCGCCGACCGCGAGCAGCGGTCGTTCGACGACCTGCTGGACCGCTAGCGGCCCGACTCGGCGGCGGCTCGCGCGATCCTCGCGCGGGGCGCCGGGTCCGCGGCGACGTTCATCCCCCGTCGGGCGGTCTCACGAACGTTTCGTGCGCACTTTGCGGGCGAATCGGCGCTCGCGAGGGGCGAACTTCCCTCGCCACGCCCTAGGTCGGGCGACAGCGTCGGCGGGACGGGGAGGCACGGGTGGCGGTGACGACGTCCTACGAGGACGCGGTGGGGACGCAGACGACGGAGATGCGCACGGCGGCGGCGGCCGAAGCGCTGCTGCTCGACGTCGTGCGCCGCAACGCCGACGAGCTGCTCCGCGTCGCACAGGCGCACTCGCTCTGCCTCGACGACGCGCACGACGCCTACCAGCGCAGCCTCGAGCAGTTCCTGCGCCACGGCCGGCGGCTGCGCAGCGAGACCGCCGAGCGCTGGCTGTTCACGGTCATCAAGCGCGAGGCGCAGGCGGTCCGGCGGGCGCGCAGCGAGCTCGTCGGCGGGGAGGAGGTCGACTTCGACCGTCTCGAGGCCCGCCACGTCGCCTCGCCGGAGGACCGCGTCCTGGCCGCCGACGCCGTCACGCGCGGGGCGGAGGCGCTGCGCGCGCTCAAGCCGCAGGAGCTCCGCGCGCTGTGGCTCCGCGCCGGGGGGAGCTCCTACGCGGAGATCCAGCGGTCGACGGGCTGGTCGTACACGAAGGTCAACCGCTGCCTGGCGGAGGGTCGCCGCGCGTTTCTCCGGCGCTGCGCGGAGCTCGAGACCGGCGCCGAGTGCGAGCGGTGGAGCGGCGTGCTCGCGGCGATCGCCGCCGGGGAGGCCGGAGCTGAGGAGCTCGCGGCGCTGCGGCCCCACCTGCGCGGCTGCGGCTCGTGCCGGGCGACGCTCCGCGCCCTCCACGCCAGCAGCGAGTCGATGGCGATCGTCCTGCCGCCCGGGCTGGTCGGCCTGGCGGTGGGAGAGGCCCACGGCGGCGCGGAGCGGCTCCAGGCCGCGGGTCGCTGGCTCGTGCGGCTCTACGAGGCGGCGGCGGGACCCGTGCAGGAGCGCGCCGCCACGAGCGCGCTGAAGTGGCAGGCCGCGGTCGACGCGGTCGCGGCCGGGAAGGTCGCGGCGGTCGCGGCCTCGACGGTCGCGCTGGCCGCCGGCGGCGCGGTCGCCGCGCACGACGCCGAGCGGCCGGCCCGGACGGGGCGCCACGAGCACGCGCGGCCCGTCACGGCGCGAGCGCGCACGACTCCTATGCCGGCGCGCATCGGCCCCGGCGTGGGAGCAGCGACCACCGCCGCCGCCGGCGTCCGGC
>JBBQEV010000091.1:0-15026 GCA_038321325.1 Solirubrobacterales bacterium | reverse complement strand
TCCATGGCGATCGGCTGGATGAGCTCGATCTCCATCTGGACGTTGTCGCCCGGCATGACCATCTCGACACCCTCGGGGAGGTTGGCGACACCGGTCACGTCGGTCGTGCGGAAGTAGAACTGCGGGCGGTAGCCCGTGAAGAACGGCGTGTGACGGCCGCCCTCCTCCTTCTTGAGGATGTAGACCTCGGCCTTGTACTTCGTGTGCGGCGTGATCGAGCCGGGCTTGCAGAGCACCTGGCCGCGCTCGATCTCCTCGCGCTTGGTGCCGCGCAGCAGGCAGCCGACGTTGTCGCCGGCCTGGCCCTGGTCGAGGATCTTGCGGAACATCTCCACGCCGGTGACCACCGAGGTCGTCGTCGCCTTGACGCCGACGATCTCGACGTTGTCGCCCGTGTTGACGACGCCGGTCTCGATGCGGCCCGTGGCGACCGTGCCACGGCCGGTGATCGAGAAGACGTCCTCGACCGGCATCAGGAAGGGCTTGTCGAGGTCGCGGACGGGCTCGGGGATGTAGGTGTCCAGCGCGTCGGCGAGGTCGTAGATCGCCTGCTTGTACTTCTCGTCGCCGTTCAGGGCCCCCGTGGCCGAGCCCGTGATGAACGGGATGTCGTCGCCGGGGTAGTCGTACGTGCTGAGCAGTTCGCGCACCTCGACCTCGACGAGCTCGAGGAGCTCGTCGTCGTCGACCATGTCGGCCTTGTTGAGGAAGACGATGATGTACGGGACGCCGACCTGCTTGGCGAGCAGGATGTGCTCACGCGTCTGGGGCATCGGGCCGTCGGCCGCGGAGACCACGAGGATCGCCCCGTCCATCTGGGCGGCGCCGGTGATCATGTTCTTGACGTAGTCGGCGTGCCCGGGGCAGTCGACGTGTGCGTAGTGCCGCGCCTCGGTCTGGTACTCGACGTGGGAAGTCGCGATCGTGATGCCGCGCTCCTTCTCCTCCGGCGCGTTGTCGATCTCGGCGAACGACTTGGCCTCGCCGCCCATCTTCTCCGCGAGCACGGTGGTGATGGCAGCGGTCAGGGTCGTCTTGCCGTGGTCGATGTGACCGATGGTCCCGACGTTGACGTGCGGCTTGTCCCGCTCGAACTTTGCCTTACCCACTGTTGTTGCTCCTCTTGGTGATCGTTGGTCGCGGCTGGGCGAACCAGCAAAAGCTATCTGATGCTGCTGGTTTCCTGCGGTCCGGCGGGGGCGGCGGACGGCGTGCTGATGATCGAGCTCGGGGCACGAAAAACGGGCCCGACCGGGCCCGCGCGAACGACTGGGGTGTCTCCCGGCCCTCGTGCTATGTGCCCGTGATCTGCATCCTGTCGCAGTAGTTCGCTCTAGAGTCCGCGCGGATGGCCGCCGAGACCCCTGGAGCGACGCTGGACTATAGCACCCGGGTTCCGGCGCCTCGGGCCGCCGGGGCCCGGTCCGTCGGCTCCCTCACGATCGCCTCCGCGCTGCGTGCCCTGCTCGCGCTCGTGGCCCTCGCGGGAGCGATCCTGCTGGTGGCCTCGACGTTCGCGACCGTCGTCGAGATCCGGGTCCTGACCACCTCGGACATCGTCGGCCAGGACACGCAGCGCTCGGGGGGCGACCTGCACGGGATCGCGCTGCTGCCCGTCGCGGCCTTCGGCGCGCTCATGCTGGCGGGCGCCGTGCGCGGAGCGCGGCCGGCGATGCTCGCGCTCGCGGCGACGGGACTCGTCGCGCTCGGCCTCGTCGCCGCCCTCGACGTTCCTGAGCTCCACGACGCGGGCCGGGTCGCGCTGCTCTACGAGGACGTCAGTGCCGGCCCCGCCCCGGGGTTCGCCTACGAGGTCGCCGGGGGCGCGGCGCTGCTGCTGGCCGGAGGCGGGCTCTTCGCCCTCGCCACCGGCCACCGGTGGCGGCGCCGGGTCGAAGACGGGCGGGCGTCGAAGTCCTGAGCCCGCCGGGTCGTAAGCACGGCGTTCGCAGTTGGACGCGCTCAGCGAGCCCAAGTACGAACGCTGCCCCGAGCGACGGCCACCCGCCGCGGCGGCGTCCCTACCAGCGGTAGTGCGCGTAGGCCTTGTTGGCCTGCGCCATGCGGAAGATGTCGTCCTTGCGCTTGTACGCGCCGCCCTGCGAGTTGACCGCGTCCATGAGCTCGTTGGCGAGGCGCTGGGCCATCGTCCGCTCGCGGCGCTGACGGGCGAACTCGACCAGCCAGCGGACGGCGAGCGTCTTGGAGCGGCGGGCCGGGACGTCGACGGGCACCTGGTAGGTGGCGCCGCCGACGCGGCGCGGGCGGACCTCGAGCGCCGGCGTGAGCGCCTTGATCGCGGCCTCGAGCTGCTCGATCGGGTCCTTGCCGGTCTTCTCGGCGATGATCGCCAGCGCGTCGTAGACGATCTGCTCGGCGGTCGCCTTCTTGCCGTGCAGCATCACCTTGTTGATGACCTGCTGGACCATGCGGGAACGGTGGACGGCGTCGGGCTCGACGACGCGGATGGTGGCTGCTGCGCGGCGGGGCATGCGGAAGGTCTCTCTACTTCTTCTTGACGCCGTACTGGGAGCGGGCCTTCTTGCGATCACTCACGCCGGCGGCGTCGAGCGTGCCGCGGACGACCTTGTAGCGCACGCCCGGCAGGTCCTTGACGCGACCGCCGCGGACGAGCACGACCGAGTGCTCCTGCAGGTTGTGACCCTCGCCTGGGATGTAGGCCGTGACCTCGATGCCACCGGAGATGCGGACACGCGCGACCTTGCGCAGCGCGGAGTTCGGCTTCTTCGGCGTCGTGGTGTACACGCGGGTGCACACGCCACGGCGCTGGGGGGCGGCGGTCTTCTTCTTGCGGCCCTTGCCGGACTTCAGGCCGGGCGTGAGGAGCTTCTTTCCCTTGGGCTTGCGGCCCTTGCGGATCAGCTGTGAGGTCGTAGGCATTCGGCGGGCAGCGTAGCAGCGGGCGCCGTACCACCGGCACCACGCGCGCGACCGACGGCGTCAGACCGGGCCGGTGGTGAGGGCGAAGACGCAGCCGCGGGACTCGAGCTCGCCGAACAGGGTGGAGTGGTGCAGCGCGCGCTCGGGCGGGCACACGCCCGTCGGCGGGGCGGAGCCCGCGGGGCCGCGGAGCTCGCCGCGGGCCATGAGCCGGGCCACCGCCGCCGCGACCGACGCGGTGGAGACGATGCCGCCGCCGATCCCCCAGGCCGCGTGCGGCCCGGTCAGCGCGGTCGCGCGCACACGGGTCGCGACGCCGTCGCGCACTCCGGTGACCTCCACGACCTGAGCGCTGGAGGTCTCGGCGCTCGGCGGTGCGATCGGCGGCGCCGACGCGCCCTGCGCGATCTGGCGCAGGCTCATCTCGACGCGGGGGGCCAGCGACAGGCGGAAGTCGACGTCGGCGGCGCCGAGGGAGTCCCCCAGCGTCAGGACCTCGGAGTGGAGCGTGTGCAGCGACGAGCGCCGTCCGATCGGCTCGGGGAAGTCGATCTCGCCGCCGGCGGCCAGCGGCGCCAGCGCGACGGGCTCTCCCCCGCGCAGCACGATGGGCGCCTCGACCAACTCGTCGAGCAGCGTCTGCAGCGCCTCGGGCAGCGACACCCCCGGCGGCGGGTCCGGGTCCTGCCCCGCGCTCGCGCACCGGATCTGCTTCACCGTGTCGAGGCCCTCGGCGGCCCAGGCGGCCATGACGCTCGTCTTGCCCGGCCCCGAGCCGCAGCCCGGGACCGCGAGCAGGCCCGCCGCCTCGAACTCCGCGTGCAGAGCGAACTGCTGCGCGGCGACGTGGTAGCGGCCCCCGAGGTCGACGTAGTGGCACCGGGCCGCGAGCGCGGCGTCCATCGCCGCGAGGTTGACGCGGTAGTCCGCGGCGTTGACGAGCAGGTCGACGCCGTCGAGGGCGAGCGTGAGCTGCTGGCGATCGGCCGCGTCGACCGCGACGATGTCGGCGCCCTGCGCGCGGGAGCGCTCCCGGTCGAGCTCGAGGACCGAGACGACATCGCCTCCCGGTTCTGAGAGGTCGCGGACGATCGCCCGGCCGATGAGGCTCGAGGCTCCGAGCACGGCGACCCTCATGCCTGCGAAGGACACGGGATGCGCTCGACGGTGGCGCGCGGCGCGGCAGGAATCGCCATGGGGGAAGTCCTCTCGTCCGTCCGTTTGCGTCGTCGGCGGGCCCGAGGGGGCGCCGCCTTGCGCAAGCCTATCCGCGGAGAACCCAACGGGCCGGCGCGACGCGTTCGCCGTCCGGGCTCGCACGGCGAGCCCGGATACGAACGCTAAGCAGCCGCGACCGCGGCGTCGCCCTTCAGGGAGGAGAGCGGCGCCGGCATGAGCGCCGAGGCCACGACGACCATGACGAAGGCCGACGCCTGCACGGCGATGCCGAGGGCGTCGCCGGCCATGGGGTCGCCGAAGACGATGATCCCGCCGGCGATGCCCGAGATGTTCGCGGCGGTGCCGGTGACGGCGATGACCGAGACCGCCTCGCCGTCCTGCAGGCCCTTCGCCGACGCGTAGAACGCGACGACCGAGGCCGCGACGCAGACCACGAGCCACGGGGAGAGCAGGCCGAGCCAGCCGCTCTGGCCGGTGAGCCCGGTGAGCGCCTTGATCGCGACGTCGGAGACGCCGAACAGCACGCCGCTGGCGGCCCCGAGCATCACGCCGTGGTGCTCGTGACCGCCGATGCCGGCCCGCGGGCCGAGGATGAGCAGCCCACCCAGGCCGAAGAGGCCCGCCTCGAAGGCGATCATGCCGGTCTGGGAGAAGGACGAGTGCGACCCGCTCGCCTGCGGCAGCGTGGAGACCAGGAGCACGAGGCCGGCGGCGGTGAGCGCGAGGCCGAGCCACTGCCTGCGCCCGACGGTGATGCCGAAGAGGCGGTCGGCCATCACGGCGATGAGCACGACGCCCGCGGCGAGCACGACCTGCACGGTGCTCATGGGCGCCAGCGCGAGGGCGCCAACGTGGAAGACGAACGCGCTGGCGGCCACCGCCATGCCGATCGCGAACCACTTCTGCGAGAACAGCGACTTCCCGCTGCGCAGGGGATGGCGGACGTCGACGGGGCACGCCGCGCAGGCGCCCTTGTGCTTCAAGAAGAAGCCGAGGTTGGTGACGATCGCGCACAGCAGCGCGAGCAGGAAGCCGAGTTGAAGAGTCATAGGGTCGGTTTCGACGGGCCAGGTGGAGCACCCGCCTTCGGGTGCCTTGCCCTGCGTCTCGTCGGCGCAACCCCCCGCGGGCTTGACCAACTTCGTCGTGGCGACCACGGTAGCGAGAATCGGCCGCGCCCACGCCGGGAATCTTCAGATCGCGCAAACCGGGCTCCGCGTGCGCAGTTTCGCCGCAGAACGGGGGTTTCTCGACACTCCTGGTGACGCTTGGGGCGCCCGTCTCTTCCGCGGAAGGAAGAAGCCGGCCGTCCAGACGAAGGCCGACGCTCGTGGACGCCCCGGGGAGCGGGCGGTCGAGCCCGGTACGTTTTGCGCCGTGTCTCGTGCCGCGCGCCTGCTCGACCGCGTGCTGCTCACCACCGTGCGGGCGGTCGGGGAGTTCGTGGAGGATCGCGGTCACCGCGACGCCGCGCAGATCAGCTTCTTCGCGGTGCTCTCGGCGATACCGCTCGCGATGCTCCTGGTCGGGGCGTTCGGGCCGATCTTCGACGAGGCGGCGGTCCGCGAGCGCGTCATCAGCACCGCGTTCTCCTCGGTGCCGCTCGTGCAGGACGCCGAGCGCGCGCGCCTCGAGCGCGCGGTCGGCGACGCGCTGGACAACGTGGGCCGGATCGGCCCGGTCTCGGTGGTGCTGCTGCTCGCCGCGGCCACAGGCGTCATGGGCGCGCTGCGCCACTCGATCAACGTCGCCTGGGACATCGAGGCCCGGCCGCCTCTGCTGCGCCGCAAGGCACTGGACCTCGTGCTCGTCACGGGCGCAACGGTGCTCCTGCTGGTCTCGCTCTCGCTCAGCGTCACGCGCGGCGCGGCCGACGCCGTCGACGGCGCCGGCGGGGGCGGCGCGGCGCTCGGCTTCCTGCTCGACGCGGTCAGCTCGGTGCTGCCGTTCTGCTTCGTCGCCGCCGTGATCCTCTTCCTCTACCGCGTGCTGCCCGTCGAGCGTCCCCGCGTGCGCGAGATCTGGCCGGGGGCGCTCGTGGCCGCCGCGGGGCTCTTCGCGGTCAAGGTCGGGCTCGAGCTCTACCTCGAGTACCTCGCCGACTTCGGGGCCCTGTACGGCTCGCTCGGCGCACTGATGGCGCTGCTGCTCTTCGTCTACGCGGCCGCCAACGTCCTCGTCTTCGGCGCGGAGTTCGCCTCGGAGTGGGCGCGCCTGCCGGCCGACGACGAGGTCCAAGCGCGCGTGGCGGCCGGCCGGGGGCGCTTATGTGGGCTGCTGCGCCGCCGCTGAACCCCCGGGGCCGGGGCTGGCTCGGACGCGTGGCCGGTCGAGGCCCCGGGGCGGCGCGCCGCACGTTGGTCGGCTAGCGGCCGAGGAACGTGCGGTCGGCGGGCGGCGGCGTCTCGGCCGACACACCGAGAGCTCGCACACGGCGGGCCGGCCGGCGGCGATCGAAAGATGCATACTACGCTGGTGGGAGACATAGGTCGGTGAGTGCCTCAGGGCGGCTCCTCCTGCCCCGGCGTCTCGTCCGGCCACACCCGCTCCGCATCCTGCTCGAGGGACCCATGCGCGTGCGCTGGCCACGCTTCGGATCATCCCCGGGCTGCCGGATCCGGCAGCCCCGTCGGCAACTCACGATGGATCTCGTCGCTCGTGCCCCGACCGCTTGCCCCATGCTCAGCAGCCGACGAGCTCGATGCCGGGATCGAGGCGACGAAGATCGTCGGGGTCGCTCGTGACGGCGACGCCATCGACCAGGCCGGCCAGTATCACGACCGATGCGTCCACGATGTCCGAACTCGCCGTAGCGGCGCAGAGTTGTCCGGCCGCGCGCGCGCCGGCGGCATCCAGAGGATGGATCGCTACGCCGGCGGACGAGACGACACGCACGAGTCGGAGCTGACGGGCGGGATTCCGCCACGCTCGGGCGAGAGCCCCGGCCGGTACGTGAACTTCCCGCGCGAGCTCCAACAATCGGATCATCCTCCGGTCGCCCCGATCGACCGCGATCAAGGCGCCGGCGTCGAGCACTACAGGCCGAGCACGCTTCGCGCCCATGCAGTCTCCTCCGCGGTCGCCGGCCCGAGCTCGTCGCGGATATCGGCGAGCACGTCCGCCAGCGCTTCGCGCTGAGCGCGATCGGTCATCGCCGAGGCGACCCACGCACTGACCGACGGGGCGCGACCCGCGACCACCGCGTCAGCAGCCGCGCGAGCCACGGCCTCGTCGACGGTGACGGTGACCCGGGTCCGCATATGCCGAGCGTACTGTCGCAGCGAAACGTATGCAAGTGGATGCCGTTCGACCGCGTCTTCCCGAGCTGCGCAGCCCATCGTGCACCGCTGGGCCTCTGCCGGCGCCCAGCTGCGCGCGACGCGCAGCCGAGGGCACGACAAAGCGGGCACCACGGGCGTCGGGGGCACCGGCACGAGCGAGCGGCCGGCGCGATGCCTTCCCAGTAGCTTCGTGGCCGGTCGCGGCTCGGCATGTGAGAACACGAGCCGCCGGCCGGCCGCGGAACGCAGGGGAGGCGTCGCGCCCGCCGCCAAACCAGGTGCTCGCGCTGCGCGCCAAGCGGCTACGGCCAGTCGATGCGCTCGGCGAGCTCGGCGGCCCCGAGGGCGATCAGGTGACTGGGCTCGAGCGGCGCGTAGGCGCCGTCGGCGAGGCCGAGCCAGTGCACCGCCCGCCTGCCGGGATCGACGAGCAGCACCTCGTCGACGCCGTGCCGGGCGTAGAACGGGAGCTTGTCCCACGACTCGTCGTCCGGCGAGACGATCTCGACGACCAGAGCGGCCGTGGCGTGCCACACCCCGCGCGGCCGCTGGCGGTGCACCCCGCCGACGGGCACGCGGTAGTCGTGCTCGGAGAGGCCGAGGTTGAACTCGCCCATCGCCGGGACTAGGCCGGCGGCTCGCGCCGGCGCGCCCAGGGCCTCGGCGAGCTGCTGCGCGATGTCGGCGTGCTCGCCGCGCGGCGCCGGGACCATGTGCAGGACTCCCTCCCATACCTCGTCGAGCCGATCGAGCCCCGACGCGCGCCGCCGCTCCAAGAGCGCGTCGAGCCCGGCCGTCGAAGGTTCGAGGATCAGCGTGCGCACATCGTCAACGGTACCCGAAGGTGAGCGCGCCGCGGGTGCCGTGCCGCGAGGCCGAAATGCCCGCCACGCACCGAGCGCACGCCGCCAGCCGGGAGCGGGCCGCCACGCGCCCGTGCCGGCGGCGAGCGCGATGCCTCCCGGAGTGGCTTCGTGCCCGGGCCGAGAGCCCATGCGCGTGTCGGAGAGCGTGGTTGTGCTGTTCGCACACGGCTCCTCGGGACGGCGGGTTGCGACCCCCGCCGTCGGCCGGTTATCGACCTTGACCATCCCCGGTTCAGCACCAGTTGGGCCTGGACGGGAGCGTTGATGTCCCGATGGGAGCCGTCGTGCAGATCGACCACGCGGGCGAGGCCGGGCGCGGTGAAGACGGTGAAGAACTTCACGCGGGTGGCGATGTCGACTGCCGGGCTGTGGCTGAGCGCCCACGTAGACTTTCGTCCTGCGTGCCATCGGATCGGTGGATCGGTCGCGATCATGCCCGATCGGGCTTCCCCCCAGGAACCGCCCTGAGGGTGCGCCCCGATCGAACCTCTGACCGGGCCCACGACACGGATTCATCCACGATGACCGTGATCCAGGCTTAGATCGCCAGTATCTGGACCGGCGACGAGAACCGCGCTGCGAGCCGGGTCAGATCACCTTCGCCGGAGGTCAGCACGTGCGCCCTCGCGCAATCAGCGACCAAGACGACGTGAGCGTCGACGACATCCGTCGATCCGGTCGCACCGAGGAGCGCGCCGACGGCATGCGCCTGGGCGGGGGTGAAGGCAGCGACTTCACAGCCCCGCAGGAATCGGTGCAGCTGTGCCTGCCGGCCGGAGCGACTGACTTGGGCGACGACCGGAGCCGTGATCCAGGGCACCATCCCGCGCTCGAGCCGCGCCCGATGAGCCTGCCAGACGTCGCGGTCGTCGCGCTCGGCGGCGACCAGGACGCCGGCGTCGTAGACGACGCCTTCGGCGCTCACGATTCCGCAGCAGCGATCTCGGCGGCGACGCGACGATGCGCCACAGCCATCTCGGCACGGGTGAAGGCCCCGTTCTCCGCCTCCCACTCGGCGACCGCACGCAGGCCGTCGCGGATGAGGAGCGCTCGCCGAGCTGCTTCGGTCATCCACGCCGACACACTCATATCGTCCTCGCCCGCAGCGGCGACGACCCCGGCGTGAACATCGGGATCGACGGTGATGGCGAGCTTCGGCGAAGGATTCCCACGCGGCATTCGCATTAAGCTCCTACGACGGTAGGAGACCTTGTCGGCCTCCCAGCAGTCGTCGGCTTCGCGCGGTGATCGTGCGCCATCGCCTACTCGAAGCGTTCAGGCACCGAGGGCCCGCACGCCGGCGGGCCCTCGGGTCGTGCACGGGCGACCGGCTACTTGTCCTCGCTGGGCACGTCGAGATCGGCGAGCTCCTCGGCGAAGCCGGGGTCGGTCCCGCCGGCGCCGATCGACTCGAGCTCTGAGATGTCCGAGGACAGCGAGGAGCCGAAGCCCCCGAAGCCGTCGCCCAGGCCGAGCTCGGAGGCGATCTCGTCGGAGTCGAGCAGGCCGACCTCGTCGGCCATCCGCGGCAGCGGCTCGGACGGCTCGATCTCGATGCGGCGGTAGCGCTTGAGCCCCGTCGCGGCCGGGATCAGCTTGCCGATGATCACGTTCTCCTTGAGGCCGTTGAGCGTGTCCTTCTTGCCCTCCAGCGCCGCGTCGGTGAGCACCTTCGTGGTCTCCTGGAACGACGCCGCCGACAGGAACGAGTCCGTGTTCAGCGAGGCCTTCGTGATCCCGAGGATGATCTCCTCGAACTGCGCCTGCTCACCGCGGGCCTTCTTGGTGTCCGCGTTGACCTTCGCGAAGTCGTAGCGGTCGACGAACTGCCCCGGCAGATACCCGGTGTCGCCCTTCTGGTCGACGCGGACCTTCTTGAGCATCTGGCGCACGATCAGCTCGATGTGCTTGTCGTTGATGTCCACGCCCTGGGACTTGTAGACCTCCTGCACCTCCCGGACGAGGTAGCGCTCCGTCTCGGTCCGCCCGCGCAGCGCGAGCAGCTCGTGCGGGTACAGCGAGCCCTCGTTGAGCTGGTGACCGGCCTCGACCTTCTGGCCGTTCTCGACGAACAGCCGCGTGCGGCGCGGGAACGGATAGCGGTGCTCCTCGCCCGCGTCGTCGGTCACGCAGATCGTCAGCGCCTTGTCGGTCTCCTCGATCGTCGCGACGCCGTCCTGCTCGGAGATCTTCGCCAGCCCCTTGGGCTTGCGCGCCTCGAACAGCTCCACGACGCGCGGCAGGCCGTGCGTGATGTCCGCGCCGGCGACGCCACCGGTGTGGAACGTGCGCATGGTCAGCTGCGTGCCGGGCTCGCCGATCGACTGCGCGGCGATGATGCCGACCGCGTCGCCGATCTGGGCCGTCTTGCCCGTCGCCATCGCCCGGCCGTAGCAGGCTTGGCAGACGCCGGTGACGGCCTTGCACTTCAGCGTCGAGCGCACCGCGACCCGCGACACCTCGCCGGCGGCCGCCAGCGCGGCGTAGGCCGAGGAGATGATCTCGAGCTCGGCGCGGTCGATCTCCCCGTTTTTCAGGACGAACTTCTTGCCGCCGTCGGGGCCCTGGATGTCCTTCGCGGCGATGCGGCCGATCAGGTTGTCGTTGGGCTCGTCGGTCGGCTTGTTGCCCTGGAGCTTGAAGACCTCCATGTAGATGAGCTCGTCGGTGCCGCAGTCGGGCTCGCGGATGATGACGTCCTGGGCGACGTCGACCAGGCGACGGGTCAGGTAGCCCGAGTCGGCGGTGCGCAGCGCGGTGTCCGCGAGGCCCTTGCGGGCGCCGTGGGTCGAGGTGAAGTACTCGATCACGTCGAGGCCCTCCATGAAGTTCGCCTTCACGGGCCGCTCGATGATCTCGCCCTTCGGGTTGGCCATCAGGCCACGCATGCCCGCGAGCTGGCGGATCTGCTTGAACGAGCCACGGGCCCCCGAGTCGGCCATCATGAAGATCGGGTTGAGCTCGTCGAAGTGCTTCTCCATCGCCTTGGCGACGACGTCGGTGCACTCGTTCCACTTGTCCACGACCTTCTCGTGGCGCTCCTCCTGCGTGATGAGGCCCATGTCGTAGTTGGCGGTGATCTCGGCGACCTGGTCCTCGAAGCCCTTGAGGATCTCGCCCTTCTCCGGCGGGATCACCACGTCGTTCTTGGAGATCGTGATGCCGGCCTTGGTCGAGTACTTGAAGCCGAGGTCCTTGAACGCGTCGAGGACCTGCGAGATCGCCGACGCGCCGTAGCTCTGCACCAGGGCGTCGACGAGCTTGACCGTGTCGCGCTTCTTCATCGACTGGTTGACGAAGGTGTACTTCGACGGGTCGAACTGGTCGCCCATCGCCTCCTCGATCGACCGCTCGATCGTGTCGTTGTAGATGATGCGCCCGACCGTCGTGAGGACGTGGCCCTCCTTGGAGCCCTTCGGGCGGAACTCGGCCAGGTCGTGCAGCCCGATGCCCTTGAGCTCGTACTTCAGCTCGGCCTCCTGAGCGGTCCGGAACACGTCCGGGCGCTTCTGGTCGGCGGGCCAGTCGTTCGCGGAGAGCTTGGCCTGCAGGTCGGAGAGCTCGCCCGCGTCCTTGCCGTAGGTCAGGTAGTACGCGCCGAGCACCATGTCCTGGGACGGCACGGCCAGCGGGGCGCCGTGGGCGGGGGACAGGATGTTGTTGCTCGAGAGCATGAGGATGCGGGCCTCGGCCTGCGCCTCCGCGCTCAGCGGCAGGTGGACCGCCATCTGGTCGCCGTCGAAGTCCGCGTTGAACGCGGAGCAGACGAGCGGGTGGACCTGGATGGCCTTGCCCTCGACGAGCACGGGCTCGAAGGCCTGGATGCCCAGGCGGTGGAGCGTCGGCGCGCGGTTGAGCAGCACCGGGTGCTCGTGGATGACCTGCTCGAGGACGTCCCAGACCTGCGGGATCATCGAGTCGACCATCTTCTTGGCCGCCTTGATGTTCTGCGCGTCCTTGCGCTCGACGAGCTGGGCCATGATGAACGGCTTGAACAGCTCGAGGGCCATCAGCTTCGGCAGCCCGCACTGGTGCAGGCGCAGCGACGGCCCGGCGACGATGACCGAGCGGCCGGAGTAGTCCACGCGCTTGCCCAGGAGGTTCTGCCTAAAGCGGCCCTGCTTGCCCTTGAGCATGTCGCTCAGGGACTTGAGCGGGCGGTTGCCCGGACCGGTGACCGGCCGGCCGCGGCGGCCGTTGTCGAACAGCGCGTCGACGGCCTCCTGCAGCATCCGCTTCTCGTTGTTGACGATGATCTCGGGCGCGCCGAGGTCGAGCAGCCGCTTGAGGCGGTTGTTGCGGTTGATGACGCGGCGGTACAGGTCGTTGAGGTCGGAGGTCGCGAAGCGGCCACCGTCGAGCTGCACCATCGGGCGCAGCTCCGGCGGGATGACCGGCACGGCCTCGAGGACCATCATCTCGGGGCGGTTGTTCGAGTTCAGGAACGCCGAGAGCACCTTGAGGCGCTTGACCGAGCGGGCCTGCTTCTGGCCCTTGCCGTTCTTGACGATGTCCTCGAGGTCGACGCGCTCGTGCTCCATGACGATGCCCGGCAGGTCCTGCGGGCGCTTGTCCTCGCCCGGGAGGCGGTCGGGATCGACGGCGCGCGGGGTCGCCTCACGGTCGTACTCAGGCTGGTCGCGCAGCAGCTCGCGGACGTGCTCGGCGCCCATGCCGCCCTCGAAGTACTCACCGAAGCCGAACGGCGAGCCGAAGCGGTGCTTGAGCTCACGGAAGAACGTCTCGTCGGCGATGATCAGCTTGGGCTTGAACTGGTCCTTCTCGATCGCCTTCTCGACGTAGCTCTCCAGGGGCCAGTCCTCGCCCTCGGCGGGCGGCTCGCCGGCCGGCTCGTCGGAGTTGGAGAACAGCTTCCAGACGTCCTTGAGGCGCTCGCGGGCGTCCTCGTAGTAGGCCTGGGTGTCGTCGATGTCGGTGGCGAACGTCTTCTTGGTCTCGTTCTCGAGCTTCTTGCGCTCGTCCTCGGAGAGCTTCTTGACGTTGACGTCGAGCGACTCGGCCCACAGGTGGTCCTCGCCGCTGAACTCCTTCTCACCGCCGCCGCCGAGGAACGTCAGGCGCGCCTCGCGGGACGTGCGCAGCTCGCCGACGCGCTCGTTCTCCTCCGCGCGCAGCCGGTCGATCTCGCCCTGCATCTCCTCGCGGAGCTTCGGGATGTCACGCCAGCGCGCCTCCTGGTCGACCGACGTCACGATCGACGCGGCGAAGTACAGGATCTTCTCGAGCTCCTTGGGCGCCATGTCGAGCAGGTAGCCGATGCGGCTCGGGACGCCCTTGAAGAACCAGATGTGACTGACGGGCGCGGCCAGGTCGATGTGCCCCATGCGCTCACGGCGGACCTTGGAGCGCGTGACCTCGACGCCGCAGCGCTCGCAGACGATGCCCTTGTAGCGGACGCGCTTGTACTTGCCGCAGTAGCACTCCCAGTCCTTGGTCGGGCCGAAGATGCGCTCGCAGAAGAGGCCGTCCTTCTCGGGCTTGAGCGTGCGGTAGTTGATCGTCTCGGGCTTGGTGACCTCGCCGGAGCTCCAGCCGCGGATCTGCTTCGAGCTGGCAAGCCCGATCTCGATGGCGTCAAAATTGTTAATATCGATCATGATTAATCTTCCATCAGGGGGATAGGCGAAGCCGTAAGGGGGTGAAACCCTCTTATGTCGATCATTGCTTAGGCCTCGGTGCTTTCCGTGGGGACTTCGATGTCGATCGCTGCGTCGACGTCGACGGTGTCCTCGTCGTCGTCGCTCTCGGCCGTGGCGTCCGCCGCGTCCGTGTCGTCGGTGCCCTCGACGGCCTCGTCGGCCGCCTCGGTCGCTCCGGCGCGCACGCCGGAGAGGTCGATGCCGAGCTCCTCGGCCGCGCGCAGGAGGTCATCGTCCTCGTCGCGCATCTCCGCCCGCGCGCCCTCCTCGGAGACGACGTTGACGTCGAGCCCGAGCGACTGCATCTCCTTGAGCAGCACCTTGAAGGACTCCGGGATGCTCGGCTCGGCGATGTTCTCGCCCTTGACGATGGCCTCGTAGGCCTTCACGCGCCCGACGGTGTCGTCGGACTTGATCGTGAGCATCTCCTGGAGCGTGTAGGCCGCGCCGTAGGCCTCCAGCGCCCAGACCTCCATCTCGCCGAAGCGCTGACCGCCGAACTGCGCCTTGCCGCCCAGCGGCTGCTGGGTGACCAGGGAGTACGGGCCCGTCGAACGGGCATGGATCTTGTCGTCGACGAGGTGGTGCAGCTTGAGGATGTACATGTAGCCGACGGTCACCTGCTCCTCGAACGGCTCCCCGGTGCGGCCGTTGAACAGCGTGAACTTGCCCGAGGCCTTCGTGCCCTCGCGGCGGCTCATGTCGATGTCCATCTTGATGTGCAGACGGTCGGAGTGGGCGGCGGAGTAGTGCTCCTGCCACTTCACGAGCGCGTCGTCGACGTCGGCGACCGAGGCGCCGTCGAAGACCGGCGTCGCGGTGTAGACCTTCGGCCGGCCGGTGAGGCGGTGCGGGACGTCCTTGTTGACCTCCCACGCCTCGGTGCCGTCGGGGAACCAGCCCTGCGCCGCGGCCCAGCCGAGATGCGTCTCGAGGATCTGCCCGACGTTCATGCGCGACGGCACGCCGAGCGGGTTGAGGATGACGTCGACCGGCGTGCCGTCCTCGAGGAACGGCATGTCCTGCTCGTCGACGATCTTCGAGATGACGCCCTTGTTGCCGTGGCGCCCGGCGAGCTTGTCGCCCTCGGAGATCTTGCGCTTCTTGGCGACGAAGACGCGGACGAGGTCGTTGACGCC
>JBBQEV010000090.1:0-15706 GCA_038321325.1 Solirubrobacterales bacterium | reverse complement strand
GCCGGGGCGCCGGCCGGCGGGCGCCCGGCGGGCCGGCCCTGTCGCGCGGCGGGCGTGCGGACCACCGGGGGCTTGGCGCGCGGTGCCCCCCACGCAACGCCGCCCGGCTCAGCCGCCGGCGCGCTCGCGGCGCAGGGCCTCGCGCAGCGCCTCGGTGTCGCGGAGCAGGTCGCGCTGGCGGTCGAGCAGCCGCCCGAGCCGGTCGTCGACGCTGCGCCCGGCACGCCCCGTCGCGCCGCGGCTGCCCGTCGCCCCCGTTGCCCCGGTGGCACCGGTCCCGCCGCCGGGCGCCGGTGCCGCGCCGCGCGCCGGGGCAGAGCTGCTCCCGTCGGGGAGGCGGCCGGTGCTGAGGTAGCGCTGGGTCTCGGCCTCTGCGTTGGGGTTCGTGTCGTTGTTGAACACCTGTACGAGCTTGTTGGTCTCCGCGTCGACGACGACGGTCTTCGAGACGGAGTTCGCGCTGATCGGGATGATCGACGTGAGGTAGACGAGGCGGCCCTGCACGAAGACCGGGCGTGGCTCGACCACCCGGAAGTTCCCCGTGCCGCCTGCGCCCTGCCCGAAGTCGACGCCGGGGATCGAGACCGAGCGGACCGCCTCCAGCGCCCGCCGGTTCCCGCTCAGCGACTCGCCCTTGGGCACACGCCACAGCCGCGTCCGCCCCGTCACCGCGTCGGTGAGGAAGATCGCGCTCGCGGCGAACGCGCGGCCGTAGGGCTCGGCCACCGTCACCCACTGCGGCCCGAGCCCGCCCTTGCCGAAGTCGATGAGGTAGGGCTGGCGGTTGAGCGCCGTGTCGGTGATCTGCGTCTGGTCCTCGTGGACGAAGAGCTTGTTGAAGATCCCGCCCTTGTAGGCGTAGGAGTCCTGAACCCTCCGTGCGAGCGTGTCGGGGTAGATCCGCCCGGTCCCGGCGAGCTCGGGACGCTTGGCGGCCTCCTCGGGCTCGAGGTCCTCGATCGAGCCGTCGCCAGAGACCACGAACACCCCGCCGAGCACCGGCCGGCGGACGAACAGGCCCTTGTACTCGAGGTAGGGGACCATGATCTTCACGCCGTCGCGGGTCTCGATGCCCACGGGATTCTGCAGCTCGACGAAGAAGCGGCGCTTGAGCAGCCGCCAGCGCAGGTTGTCGGTGATCTGCAGCCCCGGGGCCACCTTCAGCTCGCGGTCGACCTGGCGCAGCGTGCGCGCGGTCTGCTCCGCGTCGAGCACCACGAGCCCCTGGCTCTTCTTCGAGAAGGTCCTGAACAGGCCCTGCGGTGTGCGCAGCGCCGTCCACTTCAGGCCGGTCTCCGTGCGCACGATGCGGAAGTCGGTGAGCGTCTCGGTGGAGGAGTTGAACGCGCTGGAGGCGTTCTGCTCGGCCACCTCGCGCGGCACGAGGCGCACCTGACCGCCCGCGGGGAGCTGGGGGATGGCCTCGAAGGTGGTGCTCGTCGCCAGCGAGCGGGCGACCAGCGCGCCGTTGAACGCCGAGCCCAGCACGAGCAGGACGAAGGCGGTGATCGGGAAGGCGAGGAGCTTCGCGTCCGGCCGGCGCGGCGTCTGCAGGTCCTCGAGCGTGCGCCACTGGGTCGAGCGGCGCAGCACGACGCCGCCGGCGAGCAGGACCAGGACCGGTGGCAGCCAGACGACCGGGGAGGTCCAGAACAGCAGCGCGAAGCCGTGCCACACCGGCCGCACGAGCCAGAGCCCAGCCAGGGCCACGAGCCCGAGGATCAGGAGCCCGGCGCGGGCCGGTGTGAGCTCGAGGCGGCGCATCCTCACGGAGACGCTACACGCCGTGGCGGGCGGCGCCGGCGGCGCGTCGCCCCTGCCGGGGCGTAGAGTGAAGAGATGCCCCGTGTCCCCGCCCTGTCCGGAACCGCGCTGCAGGAAGAGCTCCAGCGTGTCGCGGAGGCGCTCTCCGGCGACGACGTGAAGGGCCCCGAGCGGCTCGCGCTCCTGCGCCGCCAGGCGACGCTGGGCGACCTGCGCGACGCCCTGGCCCAGCGCGAGCGCCACGAGCGCGCCTCCTAGCGGCGTCCCGGGCCGCGCGGGCCCGCGCCGGAAGCTGCCGCCGATCGCGCCGCGCGCGCCGGCGGGCTGATGGGCCGGCGGGCGCGGACGCGGGCGCGCGCGCAGACGGGCGTCGCGCCGGCCGAGGCGAGCCGGCGCAGCGCCGCGGCCGGGGCGAGCCGCCGCAGCGCCGCGGCGCCCGCCCCGCGCACGACCCTGGCCCCGGTCCGCAGGACCCTGACCGCCTACGTCGGCGCGGCCCTCGTGCTCGCGATCGTCACGCTCGCGGGGATCCTCGTGCTCGGCGGGACCCTCGGGCCGTTCATCACGCTCGCGACCGTCCTGGTCGCCGCCGGGCTCGTCCACCGGGCGGCGAAGGCGCGGCTCGCGGGAGCCGCGCTGAGCGACGAGGACCGGATGATGCAGACGATGGCGGGCGGGATGCTCGTGCTCTGCGTCGTGCTCGCGGCGGCCGGGGCCGTGCTCGCGACGGTGGCGTAGGGGTCGTGTGCGTACCGGGCCGGAACGGTGGGTAGCTGCCAGGCATGGTCAACGACGTCTCGCAGGACGCCCTCAGGAGGCTGGCCGCCCATCGCAACGGGCCGGTCCTGTCCCTCTTCCTCGATCTCGACCCGTCGAAGTTCTCGACGCCGCCGGCGCGGCAGTCCGCGGTCGACGCGCTGCTGCACGAGGCGCGCCGCGCGGTGCAGGACGGTGACCTCGACCACGACACGCTCGGTCGGATGCGCGCCGCGCTGATCGAGATCGAAGGGCGCCTGGAGCTCACCGCGATCCCCGTCGAGGGTGCGCGGGCGCTGGCGATCTTCGCCCCGGGACCGGCGGCGCCCGTCGAGGTGCTGCGGCTCCCGGAGCCGATCCCCAACGGGGTCGTCCTCGACGTGAGCGCGCACGTCGAGCCGCTCGTGCGCCTGGCCGACCGGGCGCGCTGGTGCGTCGCGCTCGTGGGCCGCAGCCGTGCGAGCTTCCACCTCGGCAACGAGGACGCCATGCCGCTCAGCGGCTCGCTCGACGACGACGTCCACGGCCAACACCGCCAGGGCGGCTGGAGCTACGGGCGCTACCAGCGCTCGATCGAGAACGAGGTGGGCGCGCATCTCGACCACGTCGCCGAGGCGCTCTGCGGGGCGTTGCGCGAGGGTCGCTACGACCGCCTCGTCCTGGCGGGCCAGCAGCCGATCCGCCACGACCTCGAGAACCGGTTGGACCACGACGTGCGCGAGCGCCTCGCGGGCTGGGTGGAGCTCGACCTCTCCGCGGCCGACGCCGAGGCCGTCCGTGCGGCGGTCGAGCCGATCGCCGTCGAGGCGCGCCGCGACCACGAGCGCTCGGTCCTCGAGCGCCTCACGCAGGGCGTCGGCACCCCGGGCGGCCACGGCGTCGCCGGGCTGCGCACGACGCTCGGCGCGCTCTCGGAGCGGCGGGTCGAGACGCTCGTCGTCGACCCGCGGCTCACGTCGCCGGGCTCGCGCTGCCCGGCCTGCGGCCTCCTCGGCCTCCACCTCGCGGAGTGCCCCGCCGACGCGACGGAGATGGAGCAGCTCGACAACGTCATCGAGGCGGCCGTCGCGCTCGCCTACGAGCAGGCCGCCGACGTCGTGCTCCCCGCGCCGGCGGCCGCGCTCGACGCGGTCGAGGGCATCGGCGCGGTCACGCGCTTCTGACCGTCCGGGGCGCGGCGTCCGTCCGCACGTCGCTCGGCTGCGAGCCGCCAAGGTTGCGGCGCTGCCGCCGTGTCACCACGCTCTTATCCTGAGCGGGATGGCTAGCGCTCCCGACGTCTCCGAGCTGCGGCGGCGCCTGGGCGCGCTGACCCTCCGCGACGAGCAGCGCCTCGGCGCGCGCCTGCACCGCCTGCGCACGCTCGAGGACCCGGGCGCCCGCGAGCAGGAGCTCGCGCGCTTGGTCGCCGAGCTGGAGAAGGCCGACGCCCGCGTCGCCGCGCGGCGCGCGTCGGTCCCGGAGGTCAGCTACCCGCCCCAGCTGCCGGTCAGCGCGCGCCGGGACGAGCTGCTGGCGACGATCCGCGACCACCAGGTCGTCGTCGTCGCGGGGGAGACCGGCTCGGGCAAGACCACGCAGCTGCCCAAGCTGTGCCTCGAGCTCGGGCGGGGGATCCGCGGCACGATCGCCCACACGCAGCCCCGGCGCCTCGCGGCGCGCACGGTCGCCGAGCGCATCGCAGAGGAGCTGAGCGTCCCGCTCGGCGGCGTCGTCGGCTACTCCGTCCGCTTCACGCAGAGGTCGACGGCCGACACGCTGCTCAAGCTCATGACCGACGGGCTGCTGCTCGCCGAGATCGCTCACGACCGGCTGCTGCGCCGCTACGACACGATCATCGTCGACGAGGCCCACGAGCGCAGCCTGAACATCGACTTCCTGCTCGGCTACCTGCGCGACCTGCTGCCCCGGCGGCCCGACCTCAAGCTCCTGATCACGAGCGCGACGATCGATCCCGTGCGCTTCGCGGAGCACTTCGGCGGGGCGCCCGTCGTCGAGGTCAGCGGCCGCACCTACCCGGTCGAGGTGCGCTACACCGAGCCGGCGGAGGAGGACGCGGCCGAGCCCGACCCCGTCGACCAGATCGCCGACGCGGTGGAGGAGCTGCTCGGCGAGGCGTCGCAGGGCGACGTGCTCGTCTTCCTCAGCGGCGAGCGCGAGATCCGCGACACGGCCGAGGTGCTGACCGGGCGGCTCGGCCCGCGTGTGGAGGTGCTGCCGCTCTACTCGCGCCTGTCGGTCGCCGAGCAGCGCAAGGCCTTCCGCCCGCACGCCCACCGGCGCGTCGTCCTGGCCACCAACGTCGCCGAGACGTCGGTCACCGTCCCCGGCATCCGCTACGTCGTCGACCCCGGCACGGCGCGGATCTCGCGCTACTCCGCGCGCCTGAAGGTCCAGCGGCTGCCGATCGAGGCCGTGTCGCAGGCGAGCGCCGACCAGCGCAAGGGCCGCTGCGGGCGCGAGGCGCCCGGCGTGTGCATCCGCCTCTACTCCGAGGAGGACTTCGCCGCGCGGCCGCGCTTCACCGACCCCGAGGTCCAGCGCACGAACCTCGCCTCGGTGATCCTCTCGATGGCCGCGCTCGGGCTGGGGGAGGTCGAGGACTTCGGCTTCCTCGACCCGCCCGACCGCCGCCAGGTCCGCGACGGCGTGAACCTGCTGCACGAGCTGGGCGCGCTCGACCCTGCGGTGGAGGATCCCGGCCGGCGCCTCACGCCGCTCGGCCGCCGGCTCGCGCGGCTGCCGGTCGACCCGCGCCTGGGCCGCATGGTCCTCGAGGCCGACCGCCTCGCCTGCGCGGAGGAGCTCTGCGTCGTCGCCGCGGCGCTCTCGATCCAGGACCCGCGCGAGCGCCCCGCCGAGCTCCAGGCCCAGGCCGACCAGAGCCACGCCCGCTTCAAGCACGAGAGCTCGGACTTCCTGGCCTATCTCGCGCTCTGGCGCTACCTCGAGGGCCTGCAGGCCGATCTGTCGGGCAACCAGTTCCGCAAGCGCTGCAAGGCGGAGTTCCTGCACTACCTGCGCGTCCGCGAGTGGCAGGACCTCGCCGGCCAGCTCCGCAGCGCGGCCGAGGGCGTCGGCGTGCGGATGAACCAGTCGGCGGCCGAGCCGGACGCCGTGCACGTCGCGGTGCTCAGCGGCCTGCTCTCGCACGTCGGGCTGAAGTCCGGTCCGGGCCGCGACTACGAGGGCGCCCGCGGCTCGCGCTTCGCGATCTTCCCGGGCTCCGCGCTCGCCCGCGGGCAGGCGAAGTGGGTCATGGCCTCAGAGCTCGTCGAGACCTCACGGCTGTTCGCCCGCACCGCCGCGGAGATCAAGCCGCAGTGGATCGAGCCGCTCGCCGGCCATCTCGTCAAGCGGACGTACTCCGAGCCGCGTTGGGAGCCCGTGCGCGCGTCAGGGGTCGCGACCGAGCGCGTGACGCTCTACGGCCTGCCCGTCGTGGCGGGGTGCACCGTGGCCTACGGGCGCGTCGACGCCCCGCTCGCGCGCGCGCTGTTCATCCGCCGCGCGCTCGTCGAGGACGAGTGGGAGAGCCCGCACGACTTCGTCTCAGAGAACCGCGAGCGCCTGGCGGAGGTCGAGCAGCTCGAGCAGCGCACCCGGCGCCGCGACCTGCTCGTGGCCGACGACGTGCGGATGGACTTCTTCGACGCCCGGCTCCCCGCCGACGTCGTGAGCGGCCACCACTTCGACCGCTGGTGGCGGGAGGCGCGCCGTGCCGATCCCGCGCGCCTGACCTACCCGCGCGAGCTGCTGCTGCGCGGCGGCGCGGAGGTCGACCCGAAGGCGCGCCCCGGCGTCTGGAAGCAGGGCGAGCTGCGCCTCACGCTGAGCTACCGCTTCGAGCCCGGGGCGCTGGACGACGGGGTCACCGTGCACGTGCCGCTCGCGGTGCTCGGGGCGCTGCGTCCGGTCGGCTTCGAGTGGCTCGTTCCCGCCTTCCGCCCCGAGCTGCTCACCGCGCTGATCCGGGGGCTCGCCAAGGAGCAGCGCAAGCCGCTCGTGCCGATCCCCGACCTCGTCGCCGAAGTCCTGGAGAGCGTGAAGCCGAGGAGCGCACCGCTGCTGGAGGTGCTGAGCACGCAGCTCGAGCGCCGTCGCGGCGTCCGCGTGGCCGCCGGCGCCTGGCGGCCGGAGGAGCTCCCCGAGCACCTGCGGATGAGCTTCAGCGTCGAGGACGAGCAGGGGCGCGTCGTCGCGCTCGGGCACGACCTCGACGCGCTCCGCGAGCAGGTGCGTCCGCGGCTGCAGGCCGAGCTCGCCGCCGCCGCGCCCGGGCTCACGCGGACCGGCCAGACGACGTGGACGTTCGGGACGCTCCCGCGCGCGGTCGGGCTGGGGGGCGCGCAGGGCGGAGCGCAGGCCCATCCCGCGCTCGTCGACGAGGGGGAGACCGTCGGGGTGCGCCTGCTCGACACCGCGCTCGCCCAGGCCGACGCCATGCGCCTCGGGACGCTGCGGCTCCTCGCGCTCACGACGCCGTCCCCGGCGCGCTGGGTCCGCGACCGGCTCGAGCTCCCCGCCCAGGTGGCGCTCGCCGCCGGCCCGCACGGCAGCCTGGCCGCGGCCGTCGCCGACGCCCGGCGGGCGGCCACCGAGGCGCTCATGGCCGAGGCGGGCGGGCCGGCGTGGGACGCGGCGGCGTGGGACGCCCTTCGCGACCACGTCGCCGCAGACCTGGCCGAGCGCACCCTTGCGCTGATCGCAGAGGCGGTGCGGGTGCTCGATGCGGCGCAGGCCGTCGGCGACCGCCTGGCGCGGCCCGCGCGCGCGGATGCCCAGCACGCTCACGACGACGTCGCCGTCCAGCTCGCGGGCCTCATCGGCCCCGGATTCCTCGCCGCGACCGGCGCCGCCCGTCTGCCCGACCTGTTCCGGTCCCTCGTCGCCGCCGCCCACCGCCTCGACCGCGTCGGGCAGAACCCCGGCCTCGACCGCGCGCGGACCGCCGAGCTGCGCGCGCTGGAGGACGAGCACCGCGCGCGGCTCGCCGCGCTGCCCCCCGGCCGGCCCGTGCCCGAGGCGCTGCGCGAGGTTCCCTGGCTGCTGGAGGAGCTGAGGATCTCGCTCTTCGCCCAGGCCCTCGGCTCCCGGCGAGCGGTGTCGGCCAAGCGCATCCGCCGGGTGCTCGCGGACGCGGCCTGACGAGGTTACCGGTGGACGCCGCGTGGGGAGGGTCGTCGGACGCCCGTTCCCCGGCGCCGCCTCCGAGCGAGCGTCTGCGCGACCACGGCACTCGACCACAGCGGGCATCGACGCCCCCCGTTACACCAGCGCGTGGGGCGTCTCCACGGCGTGCGGCGCAGGCTGCACGACGGGCGCACCGGGCGCGGCGAGCGTCCCGCGTGTGCGGTTCCAGTCGGTCCCGCGGCCCCGGTACAGCGAGCGCACGACGTACAGGAAGTAGAGGCCGGCCGGCACGGCGAGCCAGTCCACGACGAGGTGGTGCCAGTCCGGCAGGTAGATCCCGCGCAGCGTGTAGACGCCGAACGCCGCGTGCATCACCGCGCACGTCGCGAAGATCAGCGTGAGCGAGAGCCCCGAGAGCGACCACCCGCCGAGCGGACCGCGGTTGTGCAGCTGCGTGCGGGTGAGGTAGAAGCAGATCATCGCGTAGATCCCGATCAGGAGGATGTTCGGGATCGCGATCGCCAGCCCGCGCGCCGAGATCGTGCCCGGGTCGATGATCGTCATGAAGGCGGCGGTGACGTAGACGGCAAACGCGGCCGGCAGCCCGAGGACCCACCACGGGCTGCCGGGGATGAAGCGGTCACCGCGTCCGCCGCGGAACGCCTCCACCCGCAGCAGGAGCCAGGTGACACCGGCGGGGAGCGCGATCGCGGTCGTCACGAGGTCCAGAGCGCCCGCGTGGCGGCCTTCGAACGCGACGTGGATCCCGTGGATGAAGTGGTGCGGCCCGCAGGTGAAGGTGATCGCCAGGAACCCGATGCCGGCGCGCGACCACCCCATCTCGCGCCAGTTGCGGCGCATCTCGATCGCCGTCATCGTCCCGATCTGGAAGTACGCGATCCCGAGGACGATGTTCAGCGCGGCGACGACGAAGGTCATGTCAGTGGTCGATCCGTGCAGGAATGCCGATCTGGCGCATGAACTCGCGGATCACGTAGGGGTCACCGACGCCGGGGCGGCCGCGAGCGTCGAATCCGTCGAGACGGAGCTCGGCCACCGGCGCGGGGGGCGCGAAGTGGTAGCCCTGCCCGAGGGGACAGCGCAGGCGGCGCAGCGCCGCGAGCTGGGTGTCGCTCTCGATGCGCTCGGCGATGACCGTCAGGCCCATCTCCTCGCCGAGCGACAGGATCGCCGCGACGATCGCACGATCGGGGCCGGGCGAGGCGACCGTGCTCACGAACGACCCGTCGATCTTGATGACGTCGATCGGCAGGCCGCGGAGATGGCTCAGCGACGAGAAGCCGCTGCCGAAGTCGTCCATCGCGATCCGCACCCCGAGGCGCTTGAGCTGCCCGAGCAGCCCGGCGAGCCGGTCCAGGCGTCGCAGCACGGTCGTCTCGGTGATCTCCAGGCACAGCGACGGCGCGTGCAGCCCGCGGCGGGCGAGCGTGTCGCGCACGAGGCCCGCGAAATCCGGCTGGTTGAGCTGGCGCGGCGAGACGTTGACCGAGACCGCGAGGTCGATCCCGTCGCGTCGCCACTGCGCGGCCTGGCGGCAAGCCTCGTCGAGCACCCACGCGCCGATCGGGACGATCAGCCCGTTCTCCTCCGCGAGGTCGACGAAGTGCGCCGGCCCCAGCAGCCCGCGCACGGGGTGCATCCACCGCACGAGCGCCTCGCAGCCGACGACCGCGCCGTCCTCGAGGCGGACGATCGGCTGGTAGTGGACGCGGAGCTCGTCCTGCGCGAGCGCGAGCCGCAGCTCGCCCTCGACCTGCAGGCGCGCATCGACCTCGCCGGCGATCTGCTCGTCGAAGCGCACCCAGCGCCCGCCGCCGCCGGCCTTCGCGCGATACATCGCGACGTCGGCGCGGCGCACGAGCTCCTGCGGCGCGGTGCGCGCGTCGCTCGTCGCCGCGACGCCGATGCTCGCGGAGACGGGAACCTCCTCGCCCCGGAGGCGCAGCGGAGCGGCGAAGGTCTCGATCAGGCGCTCGGCGACCGCGCCGGCCTCGCTCACGTCGAGGAGACCGTCGGCGACGACGAGGAACTCGTCGCCACCTATCCGCGCGAGCGTGTCGCCGCTGCGCAGCGCGCCGGAGAGCCGCCGCGCAGTCTCGCGCAGCATCTCGTCGCCGGCGTCGTGCCCCAGGCTGTCGTTGACGGTCTTGAGGCCGTCGAGATCGATGAACAGCAGGGCCAGCCAGCCCGGCGAGCGCTCGAGCGCCGCGAGTGCGCGGGCGACGCGGTCCTCGAACAGCCCGCGGTTGGGCAAGCCGGTCAGCCCGTCGTAGAGGGCGCGGCGCTCGAGCTCCCGGCGCTGGGCGACGTGGCCGGCCAGCGCATGCCAGTGCTGCCCGTCCGAGCGCGCGAACCAGCGCAGCCAGTGCCAGCTTCCGTCGCTGTGGAGGCAGCGATTCTCGAGCCCGAGGAGCTCCCCGCCGGCCGCGACGGGCGCGAGGGCAGCGCGCGTCGCAGCCGCGTCGTCGCGGTGGACGAGCTCGAGCAGCGACCTGCCCCGGAGTTGCCCCGGGGGCCACCCGAGCACGTGCTCCCACGACGCACTCACGTGCTCGAGCCGTCCGTCCGCGCCGAGGACGGCGAGCAGATCCTCGCCGTGCTCCGTGGGACAGTGCTCGAACGTCCCGGCCTCGGGGAGTGCTGCACACCGCACGGTCAAGTCGCAGCCTCCCATCCAGGATGGACGCGCCGGATAGCGCATCCCCCTCATCGGCGGCGCCGCGACTCGCCGTTACCCCAACATTCGGCCAGACGCGTTTCCGGCGCTCAGGCCCGAGACGACCGCCACACTGAGCCGATGCCCGCACCGATCGCCCGGGACCGCATGCGCCTGGCCGACGTCGCCCGCGCGCGCCGCGACGGCGGCTTGGCGGTGCTCGAGGGCTTCCACGCGCTCAAGCACGCGACGCGCTTCGGCGCCGAGGTGCTCGGCGCGTGGACGGCCGACCCCGTCGCGCTGGAGGCGCTCCGCGCGCGCCTGGCGCCCGACGTGGCCTTCCGCGTCGAGCAGGTCGCCGAGGCGGAGCTCGCCGCGGTCGTGCCGCGCTCCCAGGTCGTCGCGGTCGCGCGGCGGCCACGCTTGGCGCACCCCGACGTCCTGCTCGCCGCCGACGCCGGCGCGCCGCTCGTGCTGCTCGAGGATCCGCGCCACCTCGGCAACCTGGGCGCCGCGGTCCGCGTGGCCGCGGCGGCGGAGGCCGCGGGCGTGCTCACGACGGGGCGCCAGGACCCGTGGCATCCCGACGCGCTCCGCGGGGCCGCGGGGCTGCACTTCGCCCTGCCGGTCTACCGGCTCAAGCTGCTCCCGGCCGGTCCGCGACCGCTGCTGGCGCTCGACCCGGAGGGGGAGCGCTTCGACCCGCGCCGGGTGCCGCGTGGCGCGATCCTCGCGTTCGGCACCGAGCGCGACGGGCTCAGCGACGAGGTGCTCGGGCGCGCCGAAGCGCGGCTCGCGCTCCCGATGGCTCCGGGGGTCTCGAGCCTGAACCTCGCGACGGCCGTCAGCGCCGCGCTCTTCGCCCTCCGCCTCGCGACCTGACATGGGGCCGAGTGCCCATGAGCACTCACCCCCTGGGCGCTCATGGGCGCTCAACGAGTCTGGAACGACGGACGCCGCGGAGGGGTCTCCGCGGCGTCCGCGTCCTGCCGGGTGGAGCGGGCGCTCAGGAGGTGACCTTCTCCTCCTTGGGCGCCGACTGGACGTCCTCGGAGCGGGAGTCGGTCGCGTTCGGGGCCTTGCGCTGGACCTTCTCGCACGAGCCCTTCGGGTTCTCGGCCGTCGCGTCGGTGATGACGTCGACGGTGTCGAGGAACGCGCGGTCCATGCCCTCGCCGCAGGTGATGCGGTCGACCTCGCCGTCGCGGGTGCGGAAGCGGTCGTCGCCGTTGCCGCCGTCGAGCGTGTCGCCGACCTGGTCGACCGCGCCGTTCGGGCCGGGGGTGACGTCCTTGCGGGCGAGCGCCCAGAGCGTGTCGTTGCCGTCGCCGCCGGAGCTCGTGTCCACGCCGACGTTGGCGAAGATCACGTCGTTGCCCGCGCCGCCGGTCTGCACGTCGTCGCCGGTGCCGCCGGACATGCGGTCGTTGCCGTTCTCGCCGTCGGACTTGTCGTTGCCGCTGCCGCCCGCGATGCGGTCGGCGGAGTCGCCGCCCTTGAGCGTGTCGTCCCCGGCCGCGCCGTAGATGCGGTCGAACGAGGTCAGGTCGCCGGTGGCGTTGGCATCACCGGTGACCGTGTCGTTGCCGGGGCCGCCGTTGAGCAGGTCGTTGCCCTGCACGCCGCTGATCGTGTCGTTGCCGCGGCCGCCGAAGACGCGGTCGTTGCCCTGGCCGCCGATGAGCACGTCGTCGCCGGCGAAGCCGAAGATGCGGTCGTTGCCGGCGTTGCCGTCGATCCGGTCGGGGCCGTTGGTGCCGCGGAGCTTCTCGTTGCCGGGACCACCGTTGGTCGTCGCGGCGAACGCCGTGGCGGGGATGAGCAGTCCGAGCGTGGCGACCGTGGCCACCGTGTGCTTCCTCAAGTCGAGCATGTGCTTCCTCCTGGGGTTCGGGTTCACCGTTCGAAGGTCACTCTGCCCTGCTCTGCGCCCGATCCGCACTGCCTCTCACACACTCCTCACGCACCGTGAGGAACGTGTGAGGAAGCGTCCGGCGCGGCGCGCGGGCGCCGCGCTTTGCGTCATCGTGTCCAGCATGCACCACGGTCGCGTCCTCCTCGCCCTCGCCGTCCTGGCCGCCTCGGGAACGCCCGCCGCCTGGGCTGCCGACCGCGCCGGGACGCGGGGTGACGACACCATCCAGGGCACGAGGGGCGCCGACCGGATCACCGGGGGCGCCGGGAACGACCGCCTGTCGGGCCGGGGCGGCAACGACACGGTCATCGGCGGGCGCGGCGACGACCTCGTCGCCGGCGACGCGGGCAACGACGTGCTGACCGGCGGCCCCGGGGCCGACGCGCTGCTCGGAGGGGCGGGGCGCGACCGGATCAACGCCGCGGCGCGCGACGGCGCCAAGGACACGGTCGCCGCCGGCGCGGGGAACGACAGGGTCCTGGCGCGCGACGGATCACCCGACCAGATCTCCTGCGGGCCCGGGCGCGACTTCGTCCGGGCCGACCCGGGCGACTCGGTGGCCGACGACTGCGAGCTCGTCCTGCGAAGCTGACGGCTTGTCCGGCCCGCTGATCCTGCTCGTCGACGACGACCCCGGCATCCGCCGCTCCGTCGCCGCCGGGCTCGAGCTGGAAGGCTTCCGCGTCCTGCCCGCCTCGGGCGGGCGCGCCGGGCTCGCCGCCGCGGCGTCCCACCGGCCCGACGTGGTGCTCCTCGACCTCGCGATGCCGGACCTCAACGGCCTCGAGGTGCTGCGCGAACTGCGCGGCGCGGGCGACGACGTGCCCGTGTGCATCCTCTCCGCGCGCGACGAGGTCGACGACCGCGTGCGGGGCCTCGAGGCCGGAGCCGACGACTACGTCGTCAAGCCGTTCGCGCTCGAGGAGGTCGCCGCGCGCCTGCACGCGCTGCTGCGACGACGCCCGGCCGGCTCCGATCTGGCGCTCAGCGTGGGGGAGCTCGACCTCGACCCGCAGCAGATGAGCGCCCGGCGGGGCGGCCGCGACCTCGGCCTCACCCGGCGCGAGTTCGAGCTGCTGCACCTGTTCCTGCGTCACCCGGGCGAGGTGCTCGACCGCAAGCGCCTCCACGAGGACATCTGGGGCTACACGTTCGACCCCGGGACGAACGTCGCCGACGTGTTCGTGGGCTACCTCCGGCGCAAGCTCGAGGCGAGCGGCGAGGAGCGCGTCCTGCACACCGTGCGCGGGGTCGGCTTCGTCCTGCGCCCCTGATGCGCAGCCTCCGGGGACGCCTCACGCTGGGCGTCGCAGCCGTGCTGGCGGCCGTGCTGCTGGTCTCCGGCGTCTCGGTCTCGCGGTACGTGGCGCGCACGGAGGCCGAGACCGTCGACGAGCGGCTGAAGCGCACGGCGGAGCTCTCGCAGGCCAACGCGCGCGCCGCCGTGGAGCAGGAGCTTCCGGTGTTCGACCGCCGCCTCGACGACGTGCTGCGCGCGTCGGGCACCTCGCTGCGGCTGACGCTCGGCGGCAAGGACCTCACGCCGGTCGGCGCGCCGCCGTCGACGCGGCCCGCTCGGCGCGACGGGCTGCGAACCCTCGCGGCCGACGGCAAGCGCTACCGGGTCTACACCACGTCGCTGAAGGGGCTGGGCAGCCTGGCGCGCCTCGAGGTCGCGACGCGGGTGGAGCGCATCGAGCGCCGTCAGCGCGAGCTCGACCGCAACCTCGAGCTGCTCGGCGGCCTCGCCCTGCTGGTCGCCGCCGCCGGGACCTTCCTGTTCGCCAACCTGCTGCTGGCGCCCCTGCGCCGCCTGCGCCGGCTGACCGCGGGCATCGAGGGCGACGAGGATCTCGACCGCCGCATCCCCGCCGACGAGGGTCCCGGCGAGCTGCGCGCGCTCGCCGCGAGCTTCGACGCGATGCTCACCCGCCTGGCCCGCTCCTCGGCCGACCGGGAGCGCGCGCTTGCCGCCACCCGCCGCTTCGCCGCCGACGTGGGCCACGAGCTGCGCACGCCGCTGACCAGCGTGCAGGCGAACCTCTCGACGTTGCGCCGCCACCCGGAGATCCCCGCCGAGCGGCGCGCGGAGCTGCTCGACGACGCGCTGGGCGAGCAACGGCGCCTCGTCGCGCTCCTCGACGGACTCCAGGCGCTCGCCCGCGGGGACGCCGCCCCGCTGGAGCACACCCGCGTCGACCTCGGCGAGCTGCTCGACCAGACGCTCGAGGCGACGGCGGCACGCCACCCGCAGACGCAGTGGCAGGCCGAGCTCCCGGAGGGCGTGGTCGAGCTCGAGGGCTGGGCCCCCGGCCTGCGGCTCGTGCTCGACAACCTCGTCGAGAACGCCGCCCGCCACGGGCACGCCGCCGGCGCCGTGCGCGTCGCCCTCGACCGCGAGGCCGGCGCCTGGGAGCTCACGGTCGAGGACGACGGGCCCGGCGTCCCTCAGGCCGACCGCGAGCGGGTGTTCGAGCCGTTCGCGCGGGTGGACGGGACGACGGTGGCGGGCTCCGGTCTCGGCCTCGCGCTCGTCGCCCAGCAGGCCGGCCACCACGGGGCGCGGGTGACGCTCGACGCCTCGCCGGGACTCGGCGGAGCGCGCTTCCGGGTGCGGTTCGCGGAGCAGTCGCCGGCGACGGAGGAGTGACGCGCGCCGCCCCTGGGCAGGAACGGCATCGTGCTCACCCGGATCGCCCAGCGCGTCGTCGCCGGCCGCATCGCCAAGCGCGTGCCGCTGTTCAAGGTCCTCGCGATCGCGCAGGTGGGGCTGCTCGCCCGGACGCACCTGCAGCGGCTCGGCCCGGGGGAGGCGCGGCGGATCGCCGAGCTCGTGCGCCGCTCGCGCAGCCTCACCGAGCCGGAGAAGGCGGAGCTGCGCGCGCTGACGGCCAAGCTCGAGCCGCGGGCCTTCGCGGGCGCGGCAGCCGACCACCTGTCGCCCGTGCCGCTGCCGCAGCGCCTGATCGGCGGGCCGAAGCCTCGGCGCTGACGCGGACGCGGTCGCGGACTTCGGGACCGGCGCTGGAGGAGCGACCGGCGCGGCGCCGACATGACGCGCTCCGGCCGTCCGTGGGTACGGTGCGTGCCATGCCCGCATCCGAGAAGCCGACCGTCGACATCCCCACCGGCCCGCCGCCCACCGAGCTCCAGCTCGACGACCTCACCGTCGGCGACGGCCCCGAGGCCACCGCGGGCTCCTCGGTCGAGGTCCACTACGTCGGCGTGTCGCACCTCACGAAGCGGCAGTTCGACACCTCGTGGGACCGCGGCAAGACGTTTGGCTTCGAGCTCGGCGGCGGTCAGGTCATCGAGGGCTGGGACCAGGGCGTCGCCGGCATGAAGGTCGGCGGCCGCCGCCGCATCACGATCCCGCCGCACCTGGCCTACGGCAAGCAGGGCGCCGGCGGCGTCATCGGCCCCGACGAGACGCTCGTCTTCGTCGTGGACCTCGTCGGCGT
>JBBQEV010000089.1:0-15736 GCA_038321325.1 Solirubrobacterales bacterium | reverse complement strand
CGCGAGGTGACCGAGCGGGCCCTGCGGCGCGCGTTGTCCATGCTCGGGGTGGCCAAGGCGACGCACGTCACCCGGCACTTCACGCGCGGCCGCTACCCGGGGCTGGCCGCGGTGCTCGCCGGGCTCACCGCCGGCGGCGAGCTCCAAGCCGTCGAGGTCGAGGGGTGCCGGGGGACGTGGTACGCCGCGACCGCGACGCTCGACACCGCCGCGGAGCTGGCGCCCGGGCGCCGGACCGTCGCGCTCTCCCCGTTCGACAACGTGCTCTGCGACCGCGCGCGCACCGCCGAGCTCTTCGGCTTCGACCACCGCTTGGAGATCTACACGCCGGCCGCCCAGCGCCGGTGGGGCTACTACGTCCTGCCGATCCTCCACGGGGAGCGCTTCGTCGCCCGCGCGGACCTCAAGCTCGACCGCGACGCCCGCGTCCTGCGCGTGCTCGCGCTCCACGAGGAGCCCGGCCGCGGCGCGCCGCGCGCGGTCGCGGAGGCCCTTGGGCGCCTGGCCGCCTGGCGCGGCGCGACCGCCGCCCCGGCCCTCCCGGACGCCGAGCGCCCATGAGGACCCACCCCGTGCGGGCGAGATCGGCGCTCGACGCCGGGCTACCCTGTCCGCCCTTGCTCCCGCCCCTCGACAGCCCATGGCGGCTCGCCCACCTCACGGTCCCCAACCGGGTCCTGCTCGCGCCGCTGGCCGGGATCGGGAACTGGTGCGTGCGCCTTCAGGCCAAGCGCTACGGCGCGGGGATGGCGGTCTCGGAGATGGTCTCGAGCTTCGCGATCCACTACGGCAACGAGAAGACCTGCGAGGAGATGCTGCGCCTGCATCCCGACGAGCGCGCGGGCGGGCCGGTCGCCTTCCAGATCTTCGGCCAGGACCCGGACGTCATGCGCTCGGCCGCCGCGACGGTCGCCGCCCGCACCGACGCCGACGTCATCGACCTGAACATGGGCTGCCCCGTCCCCAAGGTGGCCAAGACCGGCGCGGGCGCCGCGATGCTCAAGGACCCGGACACCGCGGTGGCCGTCGCCCGCGCGGCCGGGGAGGGCTCCGGGCTCCCGGTCACGGTGAAGCTGCGCTCGGGCCTGGTGCCCGGGGACACCACGAGCGGCTACGACCTCGCGCACCGTCTCGTCGCCGAGGCCGGGGTCGCGGCGATCACCTTCCACCCCCGCTCCGCGCAGGTCCAGCACAAGGGCGCCCCCGACTACGACCTGGCCGCCCGCCTGGTCGAGAGCCTCCCCGCGCCCGTGATCCTCACGGGTGGCCTGCACGACGCGGAGGGCGTCCGGCGCGCCTACGCGCACACGGGCGCGGCCGCGGTGATGCTCGCCCGCGGCGCGCTCGGGAACCCGTGGCTGTTCTCCGAGGTCCTCGGGCTGTCCAGCGCCCCCGCGCCCGATCACGACGAGATCCTGCGCGAGCTCGACTGGGTGATGGACCGCACCGTCGAGCACCTCGGCGCGGTCCGCGCCGGCCGGTATCTGCGCAAGTTCTACCCCTGGTACGTCGACCGCCTCGGCGGTCCGAAGTCCCTCCAGGGCGCGCTCCAGCAGACCGACGACGTGGAGGCGGCGCGCGCGGTCCTCGCCGCCTTCCGCCCCGCGCCCGTGGGCTGAGGGCCGGGCGCTACACTCCGCCGCCTTTCCAGGGCTCTCTTTAGTCAGGACGCGCATGCCGAAGGACGTCATCCTCACCCCCGAAGGTCTCGAGAAGCTCAAGGAGGAGCTCGAGGAGCTCTCCACCGTGCGCCGCCGCGAGGTGGCCGATCGGATCAAGGAGGCGCGCGAGTTCGGCGACATCTCCGAGAACTCGGAGTACGACGACGCGAAGAACGAGCAGGCGATGCTCGAGACGCGCATCCTGCAGCTCGAGGAGAACCTCCGCTCCGCCTCGGTGGTCACCCCGGAGGACGTCGACACCGACGTCGTCCAGGTCGGCAACGCGGTGACCGTGAAGTTCGACGACGGCAAGCCGCAGACGTTCACGATCGTCGGCTCGGCCGAGGCCGACCCGCCGCGCAAGCTCTCCAACGTCTCGCCCGTCGGCAAGGCGCTGATGGGCAGGCAGAAGGGCGACTCGGTGACGATCAACCTGCCCAACGGCTCGACCCGCACCGCGAAGATCACGAAGATCGACGTCGGGCTGTAGGAGCCCGTTGAGCGACGACCTCCTCGCCGTCCGGCGAGCGAAGCTCGAACGCCTGCGGGCGGACGGGATCGACCCGTTCCCCCACGCCTACCCCGGGGTCACGCCGATCGGGGAGGTCCGGGCCGCGCACTCAGAGCTCGACGCCGGCACCGACACCGACGCCGCCTACCGCGTCGCGGGCCGCCTGCACGCACGCCGCGGGCAGGGCAAGATGGCCTTCCTCGACCTCGACGACCGCTCGGGACGCCTCCAGCTCCAGGCCAAGCTCGACGTCCTCGGCGCGGAGCGGATGGAGCGCCTGCTCGAGCTCGATCTCGGCGACCTCGTCGGCATCGACGGCGTCGTGTTCATGTCCCGGCGCGGGGAGCTCTCGCTGCGCGTCGAGGACTTCACCGTGCTGGCCAAGTCGCTGCGCCCGCCGCCGGAGAAGCACCACGGCGTGCAGGACGTCGAGCTGCGCTTCCGCCGCCGCGAGCTCGACCTCATCGGCAACCCCGAGGCCCGCGAGCTGTTCGTCACCCGCGCGAAGGTCATCACCGCCGTGCGCCGCGCGCTCGACGAGGACGGCTTCGTCGAGGTGGAGACCCCAGTCCTGCAGCCGCTCTACGGCGGTGGGATGGCGCGGCCGTTCGTCACCCATCACAACGCCCTCGGGCGCGACCTCTACCTGCGCATCGCGACCGAGCTCTACCTCAAGCGGCTGATCGTCGGCGGCCTCGAGCGAGTCTACGAGCTCGGCAAGGACTTCCGCAACGAGGGGGTCTCGTTCAAGCACAACCCCGAGTTCACCGTCCTGGAGTGGTACGAGGCCTACGCGGACGTCTACGACGCCGCCGACCGCCTCGAGGCGCTCGTCGCGTCGGTCGCGCGCGCGGTCGGCCACGACGACCCCGAGGTCTCGTTCACCGCGCCGTGGCGCCGCACGACGCTGGCCGCCGCGATCCTCGAGGCGTCGGGGGTCGACATCCTCGCCCAGCGCGACCAGGCGAGCCTCGCCGCGGCGATCGGCGACCGGCTCCCGACCGCGGACCGCAACTGGCCGCAGCTCGTCGACGACCTCCTCTCGAAGTTCGTCGAGCCCGAGCTCCAGCAGCCGACGTTCCTCTTCGACTATCCCGTCGAGCTCTCGCCGCTGGCCAAGGAGCACCGCGAGCACGCCGGGCTGACCGAGCGCTTCGAGATGTTCGCCTACGGCATGGAGCTCGCCAACGCGTTCTCAGAGCTCAACGACCCCGACGTCCAGCGCGCGCGCTTCGAGGCGCAGGAGCGCCTCGCCCAAGCCGGCGACGACGAGGCCCCGCCCCTCGACGAGGGCTTCCTGCTCGCGCTCGAGCAGGGCATGCCGCCGACGGGCGGGCTCGGGCTGGGCATCGACCGCCTGGTGATGGCGATGACCCTGAAGCGCTCGATCCGCGAGGTCGTGCTCTTCCCGGCGATGCGCGACTGAGCGCTCCTCGCTCGCCGGCGGGCCTCTTTCCGGCGCAACTGGGAGGCATGCGGCGAGCGGCGCGAGCATCATCCCGTGGATGGATCCGACGCCCGCAGACGCGTCATCTTGGGTGCCTGATCGATCGTCGATCGCGCGGCTGGAAGCCGACGGGGTCTCACCCACGATCGCGACGCTCGAGAAGATCCTGCTGGCCGTCGGCGAGGAGCTCGAGCTCAACTGCGTGCGCCGGCCGCTGCCCCGCGACGACGACGCCGAGCTCGTGGCCGAGATGCGCCGCCCGATGGCCGAGCGCCTCCACAGCGCCCTGGTCGCCAACGACCGCGCCACGCTGATGTCCGGGATCCTCGCCGACGACCCGCCGTGACCGATACGCCCGACGTCGTCGCGATCTTCGCCGCTCTCGAATGGGCCGCGGTCGACTACGTCGTCATCGGCGGCGTTGCCGTGCAGGCCTACGGGCGCCGCACCTACACCAAGGACCTCGACCTCACCGCCTCCTGGCAGCGACCGAACCTCGAACGGCTCGCCGCCGCCTTGACGGCACTCGAGGCCTCGCTGCGTGGCGTCGACGGCGATCGTCTGGGCATCGACGTCACCGACGTCGACCCCGACGGCGCGCCCCCCTACCTCGAGTTGCGCGCCCGCGCCGTCGAGATCGAGCTGCGTGGGATCCTCGTGCCGATCTGCAGCCGCGAGGATCTCATCGCGATGAAGCTGGCCGCCGGACGCCGCGTCGACCACGACGACATCGCCGTCCTCACCCACCCCGCGCAGCGCGACGCCGAAGCGACGAACATCCACGTCGAACGCCCGGCCGACTGGGCCGAGCAGCTCCTCGGCGCCCGCCCCACGCGAGGACGCCGCCAACAACGCCTGTGGGACCGCGCCGCCCAAGGCATCTACCTCTTCCACACTGAGTTCGGCGCCCCATCCCGCGACGCCGGCCCGCTCGAGATGGCCCCCACCGACGCTCACGAACGACGCGTCTGGCGACGCGCCGTCGAACGCGTCGCCGCGGCACGCGACGAGCTCCTCCCAGCAGGACTCCCGCACGTGGCCGGGGATCTAGCCGACGGGCTCGAACAGCTCACCGGCAGCCGCGACCACTGAAGCCGCCACACGACGCGCGACGCGCGCCGGCGACCGCACCACATGCTCGTGTCCACGGCCACGCCGACCCTACCCGCGCGCCCGCCCACCCGGCAACCGCGAGGCGGCATGGGGCGTTCCCCAGCGCGGTCGCGCCAGCTTGGCCCGACCAGCGGGTCGAGGTGTCCAATTGCCACCTCGTCGTTGCGGGAAGCGGGGGGACGCGCGTATGGTCGACACAGGGTCAAGCAGACGACGTCAAGGAGAGCGCATGAGCGACGAGGTCGCCATCTCAGTCACGGTCAACGGCCAGGTCGAGCACGTCCGGGTGGAGCCCCGGCTGCTGCTCGTGCACCTGCTGCGCGACGAGCTCGGGCTCACGGGCAGCCACGTCGGCTGCGACACGAGCAACTGCGGCGCGTGCACCGTGAGCCTCGACGGCACGTCGTGCAAGAGCTGCACGGTGCTGGCCGTCCAGGCCGACGGCAGCGAGGTCACGACGATCGAGGGGATGGGCGGCGAGGGCGACCTGCACCCGCTCCAGGAGGCGTTCTGGGCCGAGCACGGCCTCCAGTGCGGCTACTGCACGCCGGGCATGATCATGGCCGCCGCGGCCCTGCTCGAGCGCACGCCGAACCCGACCGAGGAGGAGATCCGTCACGGGCTGGAAGGCAACCTCTGCCGCTGCACCGGCTATCACAACATCGTCAAGGCCGTGCAGTCCGCGGCCGCCGCGACCCAGGTGCCCGCATGACCCTCATCGACGACCGCACGGGCGCCAACCACGTCGGGCGCTCCCTACGCCGCAAGGAGGACCCGCGGCTGATCACCGGCCAGGCCACCTACGTGGACGACATCACGATCACGGGGACGCTCCACGCGGCGATCGTCCGCTCCCCGGAGGCGCACGCCAAGATCCTCTCGATCGACACGTCGGCCGCGCTCGCGCGCGACGACGTCCACTCCGTGTTCGTCGGCGAGGACCTCGAGGACCTGCTCTCGCCGCTGCCGATGGCCTGGGCTCCCGACGGGGTCGAGGTCCACAACCCGGCCCACTGGCCGCTGGCCCGCGGCGTGGTCAAGCATGTCGGCGACCCGGTGGCGATCGTGCTCGGCACCGACCGCTATGCGGTCATCGACGCCTCCGAGGATGTCGTCGTCGAGTACGAGCCGCTCCCGGTCGTGACGAACATCGAGACCGCCCTGGACGAGGGCTCCGCGCTCGTCCATGACGAGTTCGGAACCAACCAGGTCCACAAGTGGTCGCTGGGCGGCGGGGACACGGAGGCCGGCTTCGCCGCGGCCGACGTCATCGTCGAGCGCCGCGTGGTCAACCACCGCATCTCGGGCGCACCGATCGAGCCCCGCGGCGTCCTGGCCGACTACAAGGCCGGCTCGATCACCGTGCACAGCTCCACGCAGGTCCCGCACTTCGTCCGCCTGTTCATGGCGCTGATGCTCGGGATCTCCGAGCAGCAGGTGCGGATCGTGGCGCCAGAGGTCGGCGGCGGCTTCGGCGCCAAGCTCCAGGTGACGGGCGAGGAGATGCTCTGCGCCTGGGCGTCGCGCAGGACCCGCCGCCCGGTGAAGTGGATCGAGACGCGCTCGGAGCACATGGCCTCCTGCCACCACGGCCGCGACCAGGTCGCCACCGTGCGCCTCGGGGCCACGTCGGACGGCACGCTGACCGCGCTGCACGCGGACATCCTCGCCGACATGGGCGCCTACCTGATGCTGCTCACGCCGACGATCCCGTCGCTCGGCGCGTTCGTCATGGGCGGCGTCTACAAGATCCCCGCGATCACGACGGACATCACCGGCGTCTTCACGAACAAGTGCGCCACCGACGCGATCCGCGGTGCGGGCCGGCCCGAGGCGACGCACATGGTCGAGGTCTGCATGGATCAGATGGCCGACGAGCTCGGGATGGACCGTCTGGAGCTGCGGCGCAAGAACTTCATCCCGGCCGACCAGTTCCCCTACGAGACCGCGCTCGGCATCGTCTACGACTCGGGCGACTACGCGGGCGCGCTCGACAAGCTGATGGAGCGCCTCGACCTCGCGGCCGTCGAGGCGGAGAAGGAGGAGCTCGCCGCGCAGGGCATCCGGCGCGGCATCGGCTTCTCCACCTACACCGAGATCTGCGGCCTCGCGCCCTCGCGCGTGACCGGCCCTGCCGGCTTCGGCCTGCAGACCGGGCTGTGGGAGTCGGCGATCGTGCGCGTGACGGTCACCGGCGCGGTCACCGTGTTCACCGGGACCTCGCCGCACGGCCAGGGCCACGAGACGACGATGGCCCAGGTCGTGGCCGACAAGCTCGGGGTCGACCCGCAGCAGGTCGAGATCCTCCACGGCGACACGGCCACCGGCGCGATGGGCCTCGGCACCTACGGCTCGCGCACCACGGCGGTCGGCACGGAGTCCGTCGCCCGCGCGGCCGACAAGGTCGCGGCGAAGGCCCGCGCGATCGTCGCTCACGCCCTGGAGGCCGCGCCCGAGGACATCGAGCTGGCCGACGGGAAGTTCTCCGTCCAGGGCTCGCCCGACAAGGGCATGACCCTCGCGGAGGTCAGCGGGATGGCCCACGTGCGGCCCGAGCTGCTGCCCGAGGACATGACGCCGGGCCTCGACGAGACCTCGTTCTACGACCCGAACAACTTCGTGTTCCCGTTCGGGGCGCACGCGTGCGTCGTGGATGTCGAGGAGGACACCGGGAAGGTCAGGGTCGTGCGCTACGTCGCGATCGACGACTGCGGCCCGGCGATCAACCCGATGCTCATCGACGGGCAGGTGCACGGCGGGATCGCGCAGGCGATCGGGCAGGTGCTCTACGAGCACGTCATGTACGACGAGGACGGCCAGCTCGTGACGGGCACGTTCGTCGACTACGCGCTGCCGACCGCCGCGGAGCTCCCGAGCTTCGAGACCGGCCGGACCGAGACGCCGTCGCCCGTCAACTCGCTCGGGGTCAAGGGCATCGGCGAGGCGGGCACGATCGCCGCCTCGCCGGCGGTCGTCAACGCCGTCGTCGACGCGCTCCGGCCGCTCGGCGTCACCTACCTCAACATGCCGCTCAGCTCCGAGAGGGTCTGGGACGCGATCCAGGAAGGGGGCCGGGCATGATCCCCGCCGAGTTCGACTACGTCGCGCCCGAGACGCTCCAGGAGGCGATCGCCGCGCGAACGGCCGGCGGGGAGGACGCGAAGTTCCTCGCCGGCGGCCACTCGCTGCTGCCGCTGATGAAGCTGCGCCTCGCGGCGCCGACGCTGCTCGTGGACCTGCGCAGGGTTCCGGGCCTCGCCGGCGTGCAGCGCGAGAACGGCCACTGGAGGATCGGCGCGATGACCAATCACGTCGTCCTGCAGGACGACCAGGAGCTCGGGGCGATCACCGCGGTCGCGGCCGGCATCGCCGACCAGCAGGTCAGAAACCGCGGCACGATCGGCGGCTCGCTGGCCCACGGCGACCCGGCCTCGGACCTGACCACCGCGTTCCTGGCCTACGAGGGCACGCTCACCGCGACCGGACCGGACGGGCCGCGCGAGATCGCGGCGACGGACTACTTCGAGGACTACCTCACCACCACGCTGACCGAGGACGAGGTCATCACCGAGGTCCGCATGCCGCGCCTGGAGGGCTGGGGGTGGGGCTATGAGAAGTTCACGCGCCGCGCCGAGGACTGGGCGATGGTCGGGGTCGTCGCGCTGGTGAAGAAGGCGGCCGACGGGAGCTGCGAAGACGTCCGGATCGCGATGACGAACATGGGCTCGACGCCGCTGCGGGCGACCGCGGCCGAGGAGGCGCTGCGCGGCTCCGCGCTCGACGCGGCCGCGATCGCGGAGGCCGCGGGCCATGCCGCCGACGGGACCGACCCGCCGGCCGACCGCAACGCGTCGGAGGCCTACAAGCGCCACCTGGCGAGCGTCATGACCCGCCGGGCGCTCACCCGCGCGACGAAGTAGCCGGAGCGCATGGACAGCATCGACGCGGTCGGGGAGGCCCTCGCGGGACAGGGCTACCTCGCCGACCGCGCGCTGGCCACGGCGGTCTTCCTTGCGGGCGCGGTCGACCAGCCGCTGCTGCTCGAGGGCGAGGCGGGCGTGGGGAAGACCGAGGTCGCGCGCGCGCTGGCTGCGGCGACCGGCGCCGAGCTCATCCGGCTGCAGTGCCACGAGGGCATCGACGTCCACCACGCGCTCTACGACTGGGACCACCCGCGCCAGCTCCTCGCGCTCCGGGCGGCGGAAGGCGGTGCGTCCGGGGAGGACGTGGACCTGTGGTCCGAGCGCTTCCTGATCCGCCGGCCTCTGATGGCCGCGCTGGAGGCCGAGGGGCCCGTCGTGCTGCTGATCGACGAGGTCGACCGCGCCGACGACGCCTTCGAGGCGCTCCTGCTCGAGCTGCTCTCCGACTTCGCGGTGACGGTGCCCGAGCTCGGGACGGTGCGCGCGAAGCAGCACCCGACGGTCGTGCTCACCTCCAACCGCACCCGCGAGCTGCACGACGCGCTCAAGCGCCGCTGCCTCTACCACTGGATCGACTACCCCGACCGCGAGCGCGAGCTCGCGATCCTCGCCGCCCGCGCACCCGGCGTGCCCGAGGCGATCGCGCGCCGCGTCTGCGCGGGCGTCGCGCGGCTGCGCGAGCAGGAGCTCTACAAGCTGCCCGGCGTGGGGGAGACGATCGCCTGGGGCCGCGCGCTCACCGCGCTCGGCGGCGGCGCCGCGCCCGGCGACGCACTGGGCACGGTGTTGAAGGTCCGTGAGGATCTCGATCGCGTCCGCGCCACGGGGGTGCTCGAAGGTGTCTGAGCCGTCCGGCGCGGGGGGGTTGGCAGCAGACGACCGCTTTGTGGGTCACGAGCTGCCAAGCCCCCCTGGTGCGGGGACCGGAAGCGTGGTGGCCGAGCGGCTCGTGGCGCTCGCCGCCGCGCTGCGCGCGCGTGGCGTCCGCGTCGGCGCGGGCGAGCTCGCCACCGGCGCTCGCGCGCTCGCGGCCGTCGACCCGGGGCGGCGGCGCGACGCCCACGCCGCGCTGCGCACCGTGCTCTGCTCCCGCCGCCAGGACCTCGCGCGCTTCGACGCGGCGTTCGAGGAGGTCTTCGGCGGCGCGCTCGTCGAGCCCTCGGACGGCGTCGATCTCGGCCCGCAGGCGCGCCTCGCGCTGCCCCGCGTCACGAACCCCGACGCGCCCCCCGCGCCCGCGCCCGACCTGCGGCCCGTGTCGGCGCCCGCCGCGTTCTCCGCGGTCGAGCTGCTGCACGACAAGGACTTCGCCGCCTACTCCGACCGCGAGCGCGCCGCCGCCCGCGCCGTCCTGCGCGAGCTCGCGCAGCACGGGCCGCGGCGCCTGGGCCGGCGCACGCGCGCCGTGCGCACCGGCGGCGTCCGTCCCGACCTCCCGCGCACGCTGCGCGGCGCGCTGCGCACGGGAGGCGAGCCGATCGTGATCGCCCGCCGGGGCCCCGTCGAGGTCGCCCGGCCGCTCGTGCTCCTGCTCGACGTCAGCGGCTCGATGGCCCCGTACGCGCGAGTGCTCATGCAGTACGCGCAGGCGGCGTCGGTGGCCCGCCGCCAGGTCGAGGCGTTCGCGTTCGGCACGCGGCTGACGCGGATCACGCTCGAGCTCCGCGACCGCGACGCGGACCGCGCGCTGGAGCGCGCCTCCGCAGCGGTCCCGGACTGGTCGGGCGGCACGCGCATCGGCGCCGCGCTCGGCGAGCTGTCGCGCACGCACGGGCGGCGCCTGGGCCGCGGGGCGGTCGTCGTGATCCTCTCCGACGGCTGGGACCGCGGGGAGCCCGAGCTGCTCGCCGAGGAGATGGCGCGCCTGCGCCGCTCGGCGCACCGCACGATCTGGCTCAACCCGCTGAAGGCCACGCCCGGCTACGCGCCGCTCGCGCGCGGCATGGCCGCGGCGCTGCCGCACACCGACCACTTCCTGGCCGGCAACACGCTGCGCTCGCTCGCCGAGCTCGCGGTGCTGTTGCGGGTCGGCCTCGAGGATCCCCAGCTCAGCGCAGCACGAGAGAGGACCGCATGAGAGACGTCGTCACCCACCTCGACGGCTGGGCCGCCGCGGGGACGCGCAGCGCCACCGCGACCGTCGTGGCCGTCAAGCGCTCGGCCCCGCGGCCGCCCGGGGCCAAGATGGCCGTCGCCGCCGACGGCACCGTGCAGGGCATGGTCAGCGGCGGCTGCGTCGAGGGCGCGGTGGTCGAGGTCGCCGAGGCGGTGCTCGGGGGCGCGGCGCCGCGGCTGCTGCACTTCGGCATCGCCGACGAGGAGGCCTGGGAGGTCGGGCTGCCGTGTGGCGGCGAGATCGGCGTCTGGGTCGACCGCGTGGAGGGGGAGCCGATGCGGCGCTTCCAGGCGCTCGCGCGCGAGGACGGGCGCGGCGCGCTCGTCACCCGCCTGGACGACGGCGAGAAGCTGCTGATCGAGGTGGACGGGACGCGCACGGGCACGCTCGGGACGCCCGAGCTCGACGCCGCCGCGGCTGCCGCCGCCGCCGAGCAGATGTGGGCCGAGCAGTCCGCGCAGCGCGAGGTCGACGGCGTGCCGCTCTTCGTGGACGCGACGGCGCCCGCGCCGCGCCTGCTGATCATCGGCGCGGTCGACCTCGCCGCAGCGCTCTGCCGCGTGGCGCGCGTCATGGGCTGGGTGCCCTCCGTCGCCGACCCGCGCGGCCGGTTCGCCACCGCCGAGCGCTTCCCCGAGGCCGAGCACGTCATCGCCGCGTGGCCCGAGAAGGCGTTCGCGCAGCTCGGCGCGCTGGACCGCAGCACGGCGGTCGCGATCCTCACCCACGACCCGAAGATCGACGACCCCGCGCTCGAGATCGCGCTGCGCTCCGACGCCGGCTACATCGGCGCGATGGGTTCGCGGCGCATGCAGGCCGACCGTGCGGCGCGGCTGCGCGAGCGCGGGCTGACGGAGGCCGAGCTCGAGCGGATGTCCGCGCCGATCGGGCTCGACCTCGGCGCGCTCACCGTCGAGGAGACCGCCCTCTCGGTGATGGCGGAGATCGTCGCGCTGCGCCGCGGGCGCACGGGCGGCCGCCTCAAGGACGCCTCGGGGCGCATCCACCAGATCGAGGAGGCCGTCGATGCCTAGGTACGCGAGCCGAACGACCCCCGGAGCGGCGTGACGCAGCCGCCGCGCGTCGTCGGCGTGCTGCTCGCCGCGGGCGCCGGCCGGCGCTTCGGCGCGCCCAAGCAGCTCGCCGTGCTCGACGGCCGCCCGCTCGTGACCCACGCGCTCGAGCACCTGCTCGCGGTCGAGTCCCTCGCGGGCGTGCTCGTGGTCGTGGGCGCGGAGGGCGAGGCGGTGGGCGGCGCGGTCGCCTCCTACCCCGCGGTCCGCGTCGTCGACTGTCGCGACTGGGAGGAGGGCCTCGCCGCGTCCCTGCGCGCGGGCGTCCTCGCCGCCGACGCCCAGGGCGCCGACGCCGTCCTCATCCACCTCGCCGACCTGCCTCGCGTCACCCCGCAGGTGATGCGGCTCGTCGCCGACAGCGCGCTCGGCGCCGACGGCCGCCTGAGCGACGTCCCCGTACGCGCGACCTTCGACGGCGCGCCCGGCCACCCCGTCGTGCTGCCGCGCAGCCGTTTCGGCCTCGTCACCCATCTGCGCGGCGACGAGGGGCTGCGCTCGATCCTCGGCGGCCACGCCGCCACGCGCGTCGAGGTCGGCCACCTGGCCGATCCCGTCGACGTCGACATCCCCGAACACCTGGAGGCCCTGCAGTCATGAAGCTCGATCAGACGTTCACGGTGCAGGCCGATCCCGGCGACGTCTGGCGGGCGCTCGTCGACGTCGAGCGCGTCGCGCCGAACCTGCCGGGCGCGGCGATCACCGAGGACGCGGGGGAGGGGACGTTCAAGGGCGAGTTCAAGGTGAAGATCGGGCCGACGACCGCCGCCTACAACGGCGTGCTGAAGATGGAGCACCTCGACGAGGCGGCGCGCGTCGCGACGATGAGCGCGCGCGGAACCGACAAGCGCGGCAACGGCGGTGCGACCGCCACCATCGTCTCGCGCGTCAGCGCCGACCCGGACGGCGGCGGCACCCGCGTCGACGTGGAGACGGACTTCTCGATCACCGGCAAGCTCGCGCGCTTCGGGCGCGGCGGCATGATCCAGGACGTCTCCAACCGGCTGCTGCGGGAGTTCGCCGCCAACCTCCAGGCGGACCTCGCGGGGAGCAGCGCGGCGGTGGTCGAGACGGTCGTCGCCGCTCCCGATGCGTCCGGCACGACGACGTCCGCACCTGCGGGCCCCGCCGACGGAGCGGAGCCCACCCAGGCCTCCCGTGCGCCGCGCGAACCCTCCGAGCCCGTGGGCGGGATCGCGCTCGTCGCGGGCGTCCTGGCGACACGCTTGAAGGCCGTCGCCGCCCCGCTTATCGGCGGTCTCGTGCTCGGTGTCCTCGCTTCCCGTCGATGGGAACGGCGACGACGCTGACCCGAGAGGGGCGTGTCGGTGTCACGCGCGCGGAGGGGAACTGCCCGGGTGCGGCGGTCCCGAGCCGTGGCGCGTCGGCGCTCTGACCGCCGGGATTGCGTCGGTCCGCGCGGAGGGAGAGACTGCGGTCCATGCGCACCGCTCGGGCCAGCACACTGACCGTCACCCTGGCGGTCCTCGGAGTCGCGGGGTGCGGCGGGAGCGACGCCACCGACACCGGCGCCAAGACGGTGACCGTCACCGCGCCCTCATCATCCGCACCGGCCCCTCCGACGACGCCGACGACGGCCTCGACTGCTACGGAGGCTGCGCCGGAGAGTGCGGCAAGCGTGGGACCACCGCTTCCGCAGGACGTGGTCGGCCTCGACGGTCGTTACGCCTTCAGGTACAAGGGCAACCAGGACAGCGGCGAGCTCATCCGCACGCGATTTCAGTACTACGACAAGACAGCGAAGGCGGCCACGACCTGCTCGGGCGACAAGTGCTCGGTCGCGTTGCGCATGGACGTGAAGTCCGGGGGCTCCAAGCGCTACACGCTCGAAGCCGATCCCGAGAGCGAGCAGACCTACCGCGGCACGAGCACGAGTCAGGTCAAGTGCCTTTTGGTGTCCGACGTCGACCCCGTGCCTGCTCGCGAGCGCCTGGCCGTGCGCGCGACGGCCGTCAAGGACGTGCGCGGGCGCAAGGTGGCACAGCGGATCGACGTCTTCGTCACGACCACCACCCGTTGCCAGGGCAAGCCGGCACGCGAGGTCACCACGTTGCGTGCGTCGCGTGAGCCTTGACGTCATGGGCCGGTCCGGCCCTCCGAAGGCGTCATCAGGCCGCTCAAGCGCACCCGCCCGGAAGGCGTTCGCAAGCACCGCGACTTCGTCCACCGGTCCGGCAGCTGAGCGAACCGTCCGTTGGTAGAGTGACCCATGCCCGCCGATCGACCCGCATCACTCATCCAAAGGCCCTCGGGAGCCGAAGGACAGAGTGAGACGGGCGCTTCGGCGACCCGGCATCCGACCGAGACCTGAGACCCAGAGCGACCCCACCGCCGGCACCCCACCGGGTACCGACAGGAAGGACCAGCAGTCATGTTCGAGCGATTCACCGAGCGCGCCCGTCAGGTCGTCGTTCTCGCGCAGGAGGAGGCGCGCACGCTCAAGCACAACTACATCGGGACGGAGCACATCCTCCTCGGTCTGTTGCGCGAGGAGGAGGGTCTCGCGGCCCGCGTCCTCGAGAGCCTGGACATCACCGTCGAGCGCGTCCGCGCACAGGTCGTGCGCATCGTCGGCTCCGGTGAGGAGGTCACCTCCGGCCAGATCCCCTTCACGCCCCGCGCGAAGAAGGTCCTGGAGCTGGCGCTCCGCGAGGCCCTGAGCCTCGGTCACAACTACCTCGGCACCGAGCACATCCTGCTCGGGCTGGTCCGGGAGAACGAGGGCGTCGCCGCCCGCATCCTCCTCGACTTCGACGCCGACTCCGAGAAGATCCGCAACGAGGTCATCCGCATGCTCTCCGGCCCTGGCGGCCGGCGCTCCGGCGGTCAGTCGGGCTCCGGCTCGAGCTCTGGCTCCTCCGGCTCGGGGCAGGCCTCCGGCCAGGGCGGCGAGGGCAAGAAGTCCTCCAAGCTGCTCGACCAGTTCGGCCGCAACCTCACGAAGCTCGCCGCGGAGGGCAAGCTCGACCCCGTGGTCGGCCGTGAGAACGAGATCGAGCGGATCATGCAGATCCTCTCGCGCCGCACGAAGAACAACCCGATCCTCATCGGGGAGCCCGGCGTCGGCAAGACCGCCGTCGTCGAGGGCCTCGCGCAGCGGATCACGAACGCCGACGTGCCCGAGCTGCTCAAGGGCAAGCAGATCTACACGCTCGACCTCGCCGCCCTGGTCGCGGGCTCGAAGTACCGCGGCGAGTTCGAGGAGCGCCTGAAGAAGGTGATGAAGGAGATCACCCAGCGCGGCGACATCATCCTGTTCATCGACGAGATCCACAACCTCGTCGGCGCGGGTGCCGCCGAGGGCGCGATCGACGCGGCCTCGATCCTCAAGCCGGCCCTCGCCCGTGGCGAGCTGCAGACGATCGGCGCCACGACGCTCGACGAGTTCCGCAAGTACCTCGAGCGCGACTCCGCGCTGGAGCGGCGCTTCCAGCAGATCCGCGTCGAGCAGCCCTCGATCGAGGAGACCGTGCAGATCCTCAAGGGCCTGCGCGACCGCTACGAGCAGCACCACAAGATCGAGATCACCGACGAGGCTCTCGAGGCCGCCGCCGAGCTGTCGGACCGCTACATCGCCGACCGCCAGCTCCCGGACAAGGCCATCGACCTCATCGACGAGGCCGCGTCGCGCATGCGCATAAAGTCGATGACGTCCCCGCCCGTCTACCGGGAGCTCGAGGACGAGATCGAGGAGACGCGGCGCGGCAAGGAGTCCGCCATCGAGGCGCAGGAGTTCGAGAAAGCCGCGAGCCTGCGCGACGATGAGCGCCGTCTGGTCCAGAAGAAGCGCGACCTGGCTGATCAGTGGGAAGCCGGTGAATCGACCGAACGTCCGTCGATCGGCGAGGAGGAGATCGCCGACATCGTCTCC
>JBBQEV010000088.1:0-15870 GCA_038321325.1 Solirubrobacterales bacterium | reverse complement strand
AGCTCCACGGCTCGGTCGCCGCGGTCGCCCCGCTGCTCGACATCGAGCTGGTCGAGCTCGACCGCGCCTGCTGCACCGGCGCGGGCGTCATCGCCGAGCACTCGCAGGAGCTCGCCGACACCCTGAACGCCCGCACGTTCGCGATGGCGCAACAGGAGATCGCGAACGGCGCCGACCTGATGATGAACATCTGCTCCACCTGCCAGGGCGCGCAGTCGGAGTGTCAGGAGCGCCTGGACAACAACAAGGAGTACCGCGACCACGTCAACGAGACGCTCGCGCCCGAGGGCCTGACCTACGAGAAGGGCATCACGAACAAGAACTTCCTCTGGCTGCTCGTGGAGGAGATCGGGCTCGAGAAGCTCCGCTCGCTGGTGAAGCGCCCGCTCACGAACCTCAAGGTCGGCCCGTTCTACGGCTGCTACATCGTCCGCCCCGCCGACCGCATCCAGATCACCGACGAGCACCCGCGCGACACCTACTTGGCGCTGGTCATCGAGGCGCTCGGCGGGACGGTCATCGAGTACGCCGGCTCGCACAAGTGCTGCGGCTTCCCGATCATCACGATGAGCACCGACGCCTCGCTGCGGCAGGCCGGCACCCACCTCGGCGACGCGGCCGACGCGGAGGCCGACTGCCTGGTGACGCCCTGCCCGCTGTGCCATCTGAACCTCGACCTGCAGCAGCCGCTGGCCGAGAAGGTCGTCGGGCGCACGCTGAACATGCCGGTGCTGCACCTTCCCCAGCTCGTCGGCCTCGCGCTCGGCCTCTCGCCGCAGGAGCTCGGCCTCGCGCGCCACGTCGTCAAGCCGACGTCGGTCATCGACTGGACGACCACCGTCGTGGCGGGCGTCGGCGCGTAGTGCTTCGATTCGGAATCGGAGCACTTAGCTTCGCGTGACGGAGCGCGCGCAGCCGGCAGGGGCGAGCCCGGGTCGGGGCGACGGCGGGAGCGGACCCGCCGTGAGACGGGGGAACCGTCCGGCCCGCGGCGGCGAACCTTCCTCCGGGGGCGTCGGCCTGCGTCCGCCCGGCAGCGGCGACCTCGCCGCCGGCGAGCGCGTCCGGCGGCCGCCCGGCGGTGACGCACCCGCGGAGATCGCGCCCGACCTCACGGCCGCGGAGCGCGCCGCCGCGCTCTCCGGGCTCGGCGGCGCGGCGCCCGCGGGCGCGCCGCTGGACGCCGGGCGCCTCGACGCGGCTCGGGCCCGCCTGCGCGCGGCGGCGACCCCGCCCGACGCCCCGGCCCTCGACGCAGACCCGGGGCGCTTCGACGCCGCGCAGGCGCGGCTGCGCGCGGCCCGGCCCGGCCGCCGCAAGCCGGCCTGAGGCGTCGTCTTGTCGATTCGTCCCGCTCTCCGGGCTCAATCGACGACTCGACGTCAGGCTGCACCCGCCATGTACGCGTCGAGCTGGCGCCGCGTGATGCGGTTCACGAGCAGCCCGAGCAGCGGGGTGCGGCCGAGCAGGCCCGGCAGCGGGCCCATCGCCTGCGCGCCCCAGCGCGCCAGGTCGAAGCGGTCGAGCTGCTCGGCGATCTCACCGCCGGCGGTGAAGCGATAGGTGGAGCGCACGTCGTTGACGACGGGGCGCTCCTTCGCGCCGAAGCGGTAGGTGGCGATCCAGCGCGCGTGGCCGGTCGCGCCGTCCGCCGCGTGCTCGCGCAGCTCGACGGCCACGCCGGAGCCGCGGCTCGTGAGCATCCGCCACATCGCGCCGACCTCGGCGCCCTCGAGGTGACCGAACGCCGGGTCCTCGAACGTCGCGTCCGGCGCGTAGCAGGCGGCCATCGCGTCGCCGTCGCCCGCCCCCAGCCCGGCGTACAGTCGCTCGATCGTGGCGCCGGGGTGGGTCATCCCCGACGACCCTACTCAGGCGCGGCGTCACCGCAATGCGAAACGGGCCCTCTCCCGGGGCCCGTTCCGCTGCGATCCCCTGTTGCCTCCCCTGGCGACCGTCCCCACGATGCCCGTGCTGGGAGTCACGCACTCTGCCGGGCGCGCGCTTCGCCGGCATCCCCCGGGCCGGGTGATCTTCGGGTGACCCAATGGGTGACGAGCGGGTGAGGCGGCGCTCACCCTCCGGGACGGGAATGCCGATGACGCGACCGTGCAGCCGCGCGCGCCGATCACGGTCGTCACCGCCCGCTTCGAGGATCTCGTCTCCCGCGGCCTCGACGCCCTCGTGCGCGAGGACCAGGCACTGTCGCTCGTGGCCCGCGACGTGGAGCCCGAAGCGCTCGACCGCCGGCTCGCCGAGCTGGAGCCGACCGTAGCGATCCTCAACTTCGGCGCGCTGCGCTCCCCCGCCGACGTGCACCGCACCCACGCGGCGCACCCGCGGACCCGGCTGCTGGTGCTCGCCGACCGCCCGACCTCCGCGCAGGCCACCCAGATCAAGCTCGGCGTGCGCAGCCGCCGCGAGCTGTCCGCCCTCTCGGGCAGGATCTGAGCCCGAGCGATGAACGCCTTCCACTCCAGCGCCATCCTGCTCGTCGAGGACAACCTCCTCGACGTGCGCCTCACCGTCGAGCTGCTGCGCGAGGCCAAGCTCGCCAACCGGCTGAAGGTCATCTCCGACGGCAGCGAGGCGATCGCGTTCCTGCGCGGCGCGTCGGAAGGCTCGGGCGACCCCCTTCCCGACCTCGTGCTCCTCGACCTCGGCCTGCCCGGCGCCGGGGGCCGCGAGGTGCTCGCGACGATGCGCAGCACCCCCGGTCTCCACCACATCCCCGTCTACATCCTCACCTCGAGCGCGAGCCACCGCGACATGGTGCTCGACGAGGCGCTCGAGGCCGACGGCTACCTCGAGAAGCCCATCGACCTCACGGCCTTCGTCGCGGCGGTCACGAGCCACGACCGCTTCTGGCTCGAGCTCGTCTCGGCGCCGCCGGGCTGAGGTCAGGGCTGGTCGAGGCTCGCCGGCACCCGCCGACCCTCAGGCCACCCGGGCGCCCACGAGGCCACGCTCGTGGAGCACCTCGGCGAGCTGGACGGCGTTGAGCGCCGCGCCCTTGCGCAGGTTGTCGGCGACGATCCACAGCGACAGCGCCTGCGGGTGGCCGGGATCTGCGCGGATGCGCCCGACGTAGACGGGGTCCTCGCCGTCGGCGTCGATCGCCATCGGGTAGAGGCCGGCGACCGGGTCGTCGAGGACGACGAGGCCCGGCGCGGCGCGCAGGAGCTCGCGGGCGTCGTCGGCGCTCAGCGGCGCGCGCGTCTCGATCGTCACGGACTCGGAGTGGCCGTTGACGACGGGGACGCGGACGCAGGTCGGCGAGACGCGGATCGTGTCGTCACCGAGGATCTTCCGGGTCTCGTTGATGAGCTTGCGCTCCTCGTCGGTGTGGTCGTCGCCGTCGGCGAACGAGCCGGCCTGCGGGAGCGCGTTGAAGGCGATCTGGTGCGCGTACGGGCCCGCGTCGCCCGCGCCGCCGCCCCCCAGCACGCCCGTGGCCTGCGCGCGCAGCGTGTCCACGGCGTTCTTGCCGGTGCCGCTGACCGCCTGGAACGTGGTCACGACGAGCCGCTCGATGCCGACGGCGAGCTGGATCGGCCGCAGCGCGACGACCATCTGCATCGTCGAGCAGTTCGGGTTGGCGACGATCCCCCGGTGCGCGTCGAGGTCGTCGGGGTTGACCTCGGAGACCACGAGCGGGACATCCGGGTCCATCCTGAACGCGCTCGAGTTGTCGACCACGACGGCACCCGCGGCCGCGAACCGGGGCGACCACTCGCGCGACGTGGCGCCGCCCGCGCTGAACAGCGCGAGGTCGAAGCCCCGGATCGTCTCCTCGGTCAGCGGCTGGACGACCAGCCCGTCGGCGATGACCCGGCCGGCGGAGCGCTCGCTCGCGAACGGCACGATCTCGCTGACCGGGAAGGCGCGCTCGGCCAGCAGCTCGAGCAGGACCCCGCCGACCTGCCCGGTGGCGCCGACGACGGCGACGCGGTACGGGGCCGTCACGCGTACTCCCCGAAGGGGAGCTCGCGCCGGATGCTGTCCGGGCCACTGAGCCCGAAGGCCGCGTGCAGCGCGCGGACGGCGTCGGGCACGCGCTCCACCGGCACCACGCAGGAGATGCGGATCGGCGAGGTGGAGATCATCTCGATGTTGATCTCCTGCTCGCCGAGGGTCGTGAAGACCTTCGCGGCCACGCCGGGGTGCGACTTCATCCCGGCCCCGACGATGGAGACCTTGCCCATGCCGTCGTCAGTGAGGATCTCGACGCCGAGCTCGTCGCCGAGCGGGGTCAGCGCGACCCGCGCCTCGGGGACCTCGTCCTTCGGGATCGTGAACGACATGTCGGCGAGCTGGCCCTCCGTCACCGGCTCGTTCTGGATGATCATGTCGATGTTCACGTTGGCGACGGCCAGCGCGGTGGTCACCCGCCCGGCGATGCCGGGGATGTCCGGGACGCCCTTGAGCGTCACGCGGGCCTCGCCGGTCGAATGGGTGACGGCAGTGATGAGCGGCTGTTCCACGATCTCCTCGGAGGGGACGACGATGGTGCCCGAAGCGTCCTGGAAGCTCGAGCGGCAGTGGATGCGGACGCCGTGGTTGCGGGCGTACTCGACGGAGCGCAGCTGGAGCACCCCGGCGCCCGACGCGCTCATCTCGAGCATCTCGTCGAACGAGACGACATCGAGCTTGCGGGCCTCGGGGACCAGTCGGGGGTCGGCGGAGAAGACGCCCGCCACGTCGGTGTAGATCTCGCAGACGTCGGCTCCCACCGCAGCGGCGAGCGCGACGGCGGTAGTGTCCGAGCCGCCGCGGCCCAGGGTGGTGACGTCCTTCGTGGTGCTGACCCCTTGGAACCCGGCGACGAGCACGATGCGATCCTCTTCGAGCCCGGCGCGTATGCGGTCAGCGCGGACGTCGAGGATCCGTGCCTTGGTGTGCGACGCGTCGGTGACGATGCCCGCCTGTGACCCGGTGAGCGAGATCGCCCGGTGCCCCAGGTCGTTGATGGCCATCGCGCACAGCGCGCACGAGACGCGCTCGCCCGTGGACAGCAGCATGTCCATCTCGCGCGGGTCGGGGACGGGCGAGACCTCCAGCGCGTCCGCGATCAGCCGGTCGGTCTCCTTGCCGCGCGCGGAGAGCACGACCACGACGCGCGCGCCCTCCTCGCGCTTGGCGACGATCCGTGCCGCGGCGCGCTTGATGCGCCCCGCGTCGGCGACGGAGGTCCCCCCGAACTTCATGACGACGATGCCAGACATGCAGACCGCGAAGGATAGGCAGTGACCCCGTGGCGCCGGCAGCTCGCGGCGCTCGCCGTCGCGGGGGCCGCCGGCGGCGGCGTGCTCGCGCTGACCACGGGCGGTTCGGAGCCGGGCGCGATCACCGTGGTCCCCGAGGGCGGCTCGGGCTTTCGCCCCTCCGCGCCTCGGGGCGGTGCGCCCGCCGCGATCCCGACGCCGCGGGAGCGCGCCCAGGAGCGCAAGGCGGACGCGAAGCTGCCGGTGCCGCTCGCCCGCGCCGCGGCGCGACTCTTCCTCGTGGGCTTCTCGGGCACCACGCCGGAGGCCCCGTTCTTCACGCGCCTCCAGAAGCGCGAGTGGGGGGCGGTGCTCGTCGCCCGCGCGAACGTCGTCGACGCCGCGCAGGTGACGACGCTGGCGAGCCAGATCGACACCACCGCGCGCACCGCGCGCCACCTACCGCCGCTCCTGGCCGCCGCGCAGCTCGGCGGTCGCGAGATCGTCGTCAACGACGTCGGGCCGCGCCGCCAGTCCACGATCAAGACGGCCGCGAGCGCGCGCCGGGAGGCGCGATCGGCCGGGCGCGGCCTGCTGAAGCTGGGCTTCGACACGGTGCTCGCGCCCTCCGCGGACCTCAGCACGGCCGGCGGCCCGTGGGACGGCCGCGGCTTCTCCGACGATCCGAGGAAGGCCGCCCGGCTGGTCGCCGGCGCCGTCGACGGCTGGCGCGACGCCCGGATCGCCCCCGTGGTCGGGCACTTCCCGGGCGAGGGGGCCGCGTCACAGGACCCCGAGCTCGGCGTCGCGACCGTCGGCCTCTCCCGGCAGGAGCTGCGCCGGCGGGAGGAGCTCCCCTTCCGCGCGATCGCGCGCAAGGCGCCCGCGATCCAGCTCTCGGGCGCGCTGTACGCCGACTTCGACAGCGTGGCCCCGGCGACCTTCGACGCCTCCGTGGTGCGGACCCTCCGTCGCCAGGGCTTCCGCGGCGCGGTCGTCTCCTCCAACCTCACCGCGGCCACGCTGGCGACGGGCGGGGGCGTCGGCGCCGCCGCCGTCGCAGCGCTGAAGGCGGGCTGCGACGTGCTCTACGTCCCGGGCGACCGGCGCGACCAGGAGGAGGCCTACCGCGCCGTGGTCCGCGCCGTCGTCGTCGGGACGATCCCCACCTCGCGGGTGCGCCAGGCGCTCGGGCGGATCGACGGCCTGCGCCGCGCGGCGGGGTGAGCGGCCTACCCGGCGGGCTGGAGCAGGTAGACCACGCGGACGGCGCTAGAGAACGTCTCGCGGCCGGGGAGCACGGGCGTCGGGGCGACCGGGCCCTCCGCGGTCGCCTTGGACGCCGCCGGCGCCGACCCGGCGGCGGCCTGCGGCTCGCGGGCGCTGCCCGGGTCCAGCTCGATCGAGCGCACGCCGACGACCTTCTGCCCCTGCGAGGCGGCGGCCTCGTCGGCGCGGCGGCGGGCGTCGGCGAGCGCCGCCTTCTCGGCGGAGAGGCGCCCCTCGGTGCGCTTGGCCTGGGAGAACGAGAACTCCGGGCCGTCGATGGAGGTCGCGCCGGCGCCGGCGGCGGCGTCGAGCGCGCGGCCGACCCGGGTGGTGTCCTCGACGCGGACGGCGAACGCGCCGCTCGCGGTGTACCGCACGCGCAGAGGGCCTCCGCGGCGCGTGCGGATGCGCTGCCGGAAGAGCGAGACCGAGGTGGTCGTGATGTCCTGGCGCGGGACGTCGAGCGCGCGCAGCCGCGCGACGATCGCGTTCAGGCGACGATTGGCCGCGTCGCGGGCGCCCCGCGAGGTCGGCGCGGTACGCCGCACGATCGCCTGGAACGTCCCGACGTCCGGCGCGAGCTCGACCTCTCCCAGGCCTTGGACGCCGAGGGTGCGATCCGCGGGCTCCTGGGCGCGGGCGACGGGCGCCGTGAGCAACGCGACGGCGACGATCGGGACGAGGAGGCGACGGAGCATGTGCTGACGCTACGCCACTCGCCGCGCGCCGTCACACCGCCACGAAGCGACCGTCTCACCTCCGCCCCGCCCGCGGCAAGCCCCGGAGGCCGCCTACACCGGTGACGAGGGCCGGGCCATCCCCTCGGCCAGATCGCCGAACTCCGACGACATGATCGCCCCGGGCTGCACGTGCGGCGCGAACGGCTCCTCGGCGACCAGCGCCTCGGTGGTCAGCAGCAGGGCGGCGACCGAGGCGGCGTTCTCCAGGCAGGTCCGCGAGACGAGGACGGGATCGATGACGCCGGCCTCGAACAGGTCGCCGAACTCGCCGGTCAGCGCGTTGAGCCCGTAGCCGGCCGGCATCGCCCGGACGCGGTCGACCACCGCGGCGCCGTCGTAGCCGGCGTTCTCCGCGATCCAGAACAGCGGGTCGGCCAGCGCCAGGCGCACGACCTCGACGCCCAGCGCTCGGTCACCCTCCGCCGGCTCCTCGGTCAGCACGGCGCCGGCCCGCAGCAGCGCGGTGCCGCCACCGGGGACGATCCCCTCGGCCATCGCCGCCCGGGTCGCCGAGAGCGCGCCCTCCGTCCGGCGCAGGCGCTCGCGCAGCTCCACGTCGGTCGCCCCGCCGACCCGGATCACGGCCAGGCGGCTCGAAAGGCGGGCCAGGCGCTCCTTGAGCGCCTCGATATCGCCCTCCACCGTCGCGCGCTCGAGCTCGACGCGGATCTGCTGCAGGCGGGCCTCGACGTCGTCCGCGGTGCCCGCGCCCTCCACGAAGGTCGTCGACTCGCTGGTGACGATGACGCGCCGGGCCGAGCCGAGGTCGGAGAGCTGGATCTCCTCGATGTCTAGGCCACGGTCGGGCGTGACCACCTGGCCGCCGCAGAACGCCGCGAGGTCCTCCAGGTAGTTGACGCGCCGGTGCCCGAAGCCGGGCGCGCGAATCGCGGTGGCCTCCAGCGTGCCGTGCTGGTTGTTCTGCACGAGCATGCCGAGCGCCGCGCCGTCGACCTTCTCCGCGAGGATGACCAGCGGCCGCGGGCTGCGCTGGATCAGGCCGAGGATCGGCATGAGCTCCTGCACCTTGGAGATCGGCTTGGTCGTCATGAGGACGTACGGGTTCTCGAAGACCGTCTCCATCCGCAGCTTGTCGCGGATCAGGTACGGCGACAGGTGCCCGTTCTCGACGTGCAGGCCCTCGACGAAGTCGACCGAGACGCCGTTGACCTCGCTCTCCTCCACGCTGACGACGCCCTCCTCGCCCACCTTGTCGAGCGCCTGGCCGATGGCCGCGCCGATGCGCTCGTCCTCCTTGGCGGCGATCGTGGCGACGTGGCGCAGGTGGTCCAGGCCGTCGACGGGCCGGGCGATGCGCCGCAGCTCGGCGACCACGAGCTCGACGGCGTCCTCGATGCCGCGCCGCAGCATCATCGGGTTGGCGCCCTCGTCGAGCACCCGCATGCCCTCGCGCACGAGCGACTGCGCGAGCACGGTCGCGGTCGTCGTCCCGTCCCCCGTCACGTCGGAGGTCTTGTCGGCGACCTCCCGAACGAGCTGGGCGCCCATGTTCTTGTAGGGGTCGGAGAGCTCGATCTCCCGGGCGATCGAGACCCCGTCGTTGGTGATCATCGGGACGCCCGTGAGGCGCTCGAGGACGACGTTGCGGCCCTTCGGCCCGAGCGTCACCTTCACCGTGTCGGCGAGCTCGTCGACCCCGGCCTGCAGCAGCAGGCGCGCCTCGTGCTTGAAGTACAGCTTCTTGCCCATGGATTCTCCTCGTGACTAGGCCGCAACCAGGATGCCGCGGCCTTGCAGCCGCCCCTGGTCGAGATCGGCCATCGCGTCGTTGACGGCGTCCAGCGGATAGGTGCTCGTGTGCAGCGTGACCTTGCCCTGCGCGGTGAGCGTCATGAGCTCGGCCAGGTCGTTGTAGGAGCCGACGAGGTTGCCGACGAAGTTGATCTCGCGGGAGATCACGTCGATCGTGGGCACGACGATGTCCTCGCCGTAGCCGATGACGAAGTACGAGCCGGCGTTCCGCAGCATCGCGATGCCCTGCGGGATCACGCCCGACTCGCCGACGAAGTCGATGACCGCCTCGGCGCCCTGGCCGTCGGTCATCTCGAGGATCGTGTCGACGTGCTTCGCATCGGCGGCGACGGTGTGGTCGGCGCCGATCTCGCCGGCCAGCGCCCGCGCCTTCTCCGACGGGTCGATGACGATGATCTCCGCCGCCGTCATCGCCTTGAGGCACTGGATGCCGATGTGGCCCAGGCCGCCGGCGCCGATGACCACGGCCTTGGTGCCGGGGTGCAGCACGCCGATCGCCTTCTTGACCGCGTGGTAGGCGGTCAGGCCCGCGTCGGCGAGCGCCGCGATGTCCTTGGGGTGGAGGATCGGGTCGAGCTTCACCACGGACCGCGCATTGGTCAGCAGCAGCTCGGCGAAGCCGCCGTCGGTGTCGATCCCCGGGAACGCGGAGTCCGCGCAGTGGACGTCGTCGCCGGCGCGGCAGGCGCGGCACAGGCCGCAGGTCACGATCGGGTGGACGATGACCGTGTCGCCGACGGCGACGTTGGTGACCGCCGAGCCGATCTCGTGCACCCAGCCGGCGTTCTCGTGGCCGGGGGTATAGGGCAGGGCGACCTGCGACTTCTCGGCCCACTGGCCCTCCTGCACGTGCAGGTCGGTCCGGCACAGCCCGGCGCCGCCCAGGCGGACGATGACGTCGAAGGGCCCGGCGATCTCGGGTTCGGCGATCTCCTCGACGGTGAGCGGCTGGTGGTACTCGTGCAGTCGCGCGGCCTTCATGCGGCCACCTCCTCGTGCGTGGGGTCGATGACGCCGTAGCGGACGTGCAGCAGCGAGCGGCAGAGGCCGCCGTTGCTCTCGAGGCTCAGGCTCACGAGCTGCGCGCGGCGCAGCCAGCGGTCCAGCCCGTCGGCCGGGAGCCGGGTGCCGTCGCCGGCGACGAGCGCCGGGGAGTCGGGGCCGCACGGCAGCCCGAGCTCCTGGCGCAGCTCGAGGCAGCGCTCCGCGTCGATGCCGTCCGGCAGATCGGCGGCCCGGCGGGCGACGACCGCCGCCGGGCTGTCGCCGCCGGCCAGCAGCGCCTGGCACACGCGCCCCTGGCGGGCGACGAGCGCCTTGCGCCGGAAGAGCTCGCGGAGCGCGCCGAGGCTCGCCTCGCTCTCGCCGGGGAACGCGTCGTCGAACGTCCCGCCCCGGCCCACCGCCGCGTTGATCTCCGCGCCGGTGTAGTGGTCCTCCAGCACGACGCCGACCTCGCGCACCCCGGGCACCCGGCGCACCGCGGAGCGGGCGTCGGAGGCCATGAGGAACGCGAAGTTCGGCGCGCACTGCGGCGTGGGCAGGCGCAGGCGCACGTCGACGTCGCCGTTCGCGGACACGACGCAGGAGCCGACGAAGCCGAGCGTGGTGATCGGCTCGTCGAGCTCCGGGTCGTAGACCGTGGCGAGCGCCGCGGTGACGCGCGCCTGCAGGCTCACGCCGCGCCCTCGACGAGCTGCGCGTCGTCGCGGGCCGCCGGCTCGCCGCCGGCCTCGGCCAGGCGGCACTCCTCCGGGACCTCGATGCCGTACAGCTTGGCCGCGTTGAGGCCGAGCACCTTCTTCTTGGCCTCGGTCGTCCAGCGCGGGAAGTCGGAGAACGTGTCGTCGGGGTAGTCCCAGTCGACGAGCCCCTCGACCTGCCACTTCGGCTCCCAGATGCCGTAGTCCGAGCCGAAGAGCATCTTGTCCTCGCCGACCCAGAACAGCAGCTCGCCCATGCACTTCGCGAAGAAGCGCGGGCGGGCGTGCATCAGCCCGCCGACGACGACCGAGAGGCCGGCGTAGACGTTGGGCTCCTGCGTCGCCATGAAGCAGAAGTCCTCGATGCGCGGCAGGCCCACGTGCTCGACGATGAAGTTGAGCTCGGGGTAGCTGGTCGCCGCGAAGTCGACGTCGGAGACGTCGAAGGCGTCCTTGTCCAGCGGCCAGATCGTCGGCCCCTTGTGGACGTGGACGTTCTTGATCCCGAGCTCCATGCACTTCTCTAAGAACGGGGCCGCCTCGGGGTCCTTCAGCGTCCAGCCGCGCGAGCCGTCCTTCCACTCGGCGGTGTAGAGCTTGACCCCCTTGAGGCCGTACTTCGCGTGGTCGGCCTCGAGCTGGCGCAGCCCCGCCTCGCCCTCTCGCGGGTCCCAGCGCCCGTTGACGAGGAGCTTGCCCGGGAAGCGCTCCAGCAGCGAGGCGTTCTTCTCGATGTCGTTGAAGCCGTCCGTGTACCACTCGCGCAGGTACGTCGACTGGAAGATCGCGTAGTCGACGTGACCCTCCGCGAAGACGTCCTTCTCGAAGTCGTCCGCGGAGTACTTCATGAACTTCTCGATGCTCCAGTGCGTCGACTCCGGGCCGAGGCCCTGGTAGGCGTGGAAGCACTCGATCCAGCCCTTGGCGTACTGCTCGGCGCCCTTGACCCAGTTCTCCGGGCTCGCGTCCCAGAAGTGGAGATGGCTGTCGAGGACGAAGTACTTCTCACCGTCCTTCTCGTACATGTCAGGCCACCACGGGCAGGTCGAAGCCGGTGTACTCCGCCGCGTCCTCCGGGTTGGCGAACATCACGACGCGATCGTCCATCACGATCATCCGCCCGTAGTGGGTCGACATGATCTCCTCGAAGTCGTCGTGGCCGAAGTCGGCCCAGCCGAGCGCGTCGGCGATCTCCTGGAACTCGAAGTCGATCTGCTTGATGCCGTCGATGCGGATCATCGACGGCAGCTCGCGGACCTTGACGTCCTTCTTGTCGGCCATCAGCTGCGCGACGGCGTAGCCGACTTGGTTGTTCATCAGCGTCACGCCGGTCTCGTTGGACGACGTGGGGTTGGCCTTGAAGCGGTCATCGGAGGTGCTCATGCGGAAAGCTCCTTGGGCGTCTCGAGGGTGATGTCTTCCAACAGATCGATCATGCGCCGGCGTGCACGCGCGAGGGAATCCTCGAAGCGCACGACCTTCTCCGAGGGCTGCGACCAGATCGGCTGGAGCTGGTGGGCGGCCTCCAGGCTGCGGGGCGTCCACTTGGAGAGCCACGAGTCCATGACCTCCTGGTTGGCGGCGCCGTGCTCGGGGTCGTCGGCCAGCATCCGGAACAGGACCCGCGCGCCACGCTGCTCGCGCGCGCAGTCGCTCTCACCGGTGCCCATCAGCATCGGCGTCACGTAGTCGCCCTGGGCGGCGGCGGCCTGCATGACGAAGCCCGAGCGGAACAGCTCGCCGACGAACGGCTCGAAGACCACCGCGGTGGCGAAGAACATCTCCGCCCAGTCGCGGCTCCCGGTGATCTGCTCGGCGTTCTCGCGTGTCTTCTGCCAGACCGGGTCGTTCTGGAAGACGTCGATGTGCGCCTGCCCGTCGAAGCCCTCGATCTGCTCGCTGAGCTCGAGGTTGTAGAGGATGATGTCCTGCGCGAAGCGCAGCTTGTGCACCGCGCCGACCGAGAGCGCGTTGTTGATCATGTTCGTCGGTCCGTCGCGCTGCGCGGAGGTGTAGACGTGCAGGCCGAGGCCCTGCTCGAGGTGGGCCCACGCGCTGACGTGGCGCTCGACGATCGTCGTCCAGGAGCGGCTCCAGTTCGCGAAGGCGCCGGCGGCCTTGGCGTTGGCCAGTGACTGCTGGACCTGGCGGACGACGTTCGCGTTGTTGCGGAAGATCGTCTGCTCCCACTCCTCGTTGGGATCGCGGAACTCGTGCCAGTCGCTCGACTTCAGCGCCGTCCACTCGTGCGGGTAGCCGGCGGTGCCGTCGGCGAAGGAGTAGACCCAGCCCTGGGTCAGATGGCGCTCGGGGTCCGGCTGGACGTCGACGGTCACGTCCTCGTAGACCGAGGCCCGGCGCTTGACCGGCGTGAAGTAGTTGTACGAGCGGCTGCGCGAGGACGGGAACTCCTTGGCGCCCGCCTCCGCGTCGGTGAAGTGCGTGATCGGGACGCTGCGCTCCTTCGGTGCCGTCTTCTCGATGGTGTCTTCGGCCATGTAGTGCTCCTCAGTCCGCGGTAGTGGTGAACTTGTCGAAGAAGATCTGCGTGCTCGGTACGTCGTGGCGCTCCAGCAGTTCGATGGCCGCGTCGACCATCGGGGGCGGCCCGCAGAGGTAGGCGTCCGCGCCGGCCAGCCCCTCCTCGAGGCGGTCGACGACATCGGTGACCATCCCGCGCTCGCCGGTCCAGCTCGGGTCGTCGTCGGCGCAGTGCGAGAGCACCGGCACGAACGTGAAGTTCGGGAGCCTGTCGGCGAGCGCGGCGAGCTCCTCGACGTGGAAGAGGTCGGCCTCGGTGCGCGCGCCGTAGTAGAAGATCGCCTGCCGGTCGATGTCCCGCTCGACCATCGAGGTCAGCAGCGAGTAGATCGGCGCCATGCCGGCCCCGCCGCCGATGTAGACCAGGCGCCGCTCGGAGTCGCGCAGGGTGAACGCGCCGTAGGGCCCGACCACCTTCAGCTTGTCGCCGAGCGCCAGCGTGGGCCCGTCGCCGTTGGAGTCGCCGCCCTCGGCGGCGCGGTCGAGCATCCCGGCGAAGTAGGCGTCGGGGTAGCGCTTGATGATGAACTCGAGCCGGCCACCCTCCTGGAGCGTGTTGGACATGCTGAAGGAGCGGTGCTTGACGTCGGGGTCGGGCATGAAGAGGTCCACGTACTGCCCGGGATGGAAGGTCAGCTTGTCGTCGGGGAGGCGCAGGGCCAGCCCGAAGATGTCGGCGGTGAGGCGCTCGATCGACTCGACCTCGCCCTCGGTGGTGACGAGCGGCAGCGCGTTGCGCAGCGCGTCCTCGTCGAAGTTGATGAGCTCGATCTCCAGGTCGGAGACCGGGTGGGCCTTGCAGAGGAGCGTGAAGCCCTCGGCCTCCTCGAAGTCCGGCAGGGCGAACGTGGAGTACTTGTCCATGTCCACCTCGCCGTCGAGGATGAAGCTCTTGCACGCGGAGCACTGGCCCTCACGGCAGCCGTGCATGAGCATGATGCCCTGGCGGAACGCGGCGTCGAGGATCGTCTCGTCCTCGTCGACCTCGATCTCGACGTCGACCGGATCGAACTTGACGGCGTACGTGCGTCCCATGGTGTCGATCCCGCCGCGCCGCGGCGGCCCGCGTCCACTGAAGCCGTTTCTGGCTCGTGGTCGCGGTGCCGCCGTGACGATGGCCGGGCTACGCCGCGGCGCCCTCGGTGGCCGGGCGGCCGGCGGGGCCGCCGGCCTTGTACTTGGCCATGTGGGTCTCCCGGTCCTCGGGGGACATCTCGTTGAGGGTGACGTTGGGGCTCAGCAGCGTGATGCCCTTCGTCTCCTCGAGCGTCCACATCTTCTTGGGGTCGAGGTCGAGGTGCGGTTGCGGGATCAGCGTCTTGCCGTCGTCGCGGACGTAGCCCAGCGTCTGCATGATGTCGGAGAGGTCGTTGCCGTGGTGCAGCGTCTCCCACTCGCGCTGGCCGGAGAGCTTGCCCATGGACGGCGTGGCGCGGCCCTTGTACTCCGGGCGGAAGGCGACGGCGTCGGTCCAGTGGCACGTCTCCGAGCAGTACGTGCGGACCTGGCCGTCGACCTCGTCCATCACCGTGTCCTCGCGGATGAGGCAGGGAACCATGCAGCTCCAGCAGCGGTGCGGGTACTCGTAGTTCGACAGCTCCGGCTCGAAGGCGATCGGCTTGTGGCCGTTCTTCTTCGAGAGGTCGGAGTAGCGCTCCCACCACGTGCCGTACTTGTCGTACCAGCCCGGATACTTGTGCTCGAACCACTCGAAGTCCGTGTCGTCCATCGCGTCGATCCGCCAGTAGTTCGCGAACCAGCCCGTCGCGAAGAACTGCGCGACCTCGTGGATGTAGCCCTTGTTCCAGATGCGGTTCCACGACTCCTCGACGAGGTCGTGCGGAACCGTCAGGCCGTACTTCTCCAACGGCACCAGGTAGGAGCGGTAGTAGTCGTCGTAGATCCAGCGGCGCCAGGACTCCGCGTAGGACTCGCGGTCCTTGCGGCGGTCCTTCGTGCCGTACTCGATGAACGTCCCGATCGCCGCGTCGACCACGGCGTGGTTGTTCCACCAGGCGTAGCGCAGGTCGCGCTCGAGCAGCTCACGGTTGCGCTCGTCGGCGAGCGCCATGAGGATGATCGAGTACCCGTTGGAGATGTGGCGCGACTCGTCGGACTGCACCGAGTGGAACACCGTCGGCAGCAGGTAGTCGCCGTTGGCGGCCGCTTCGCCGGGCATCGCCACGAACAGGACGTTCGTGAACGCCGTCTCCGCCACGATCGTCAGGTAGACGTTCGCGGCCGTGATCGCGTCGCCGGTGATGAAGCCCTCGCCGAACTGGCGGCCGATGGTGCCGGCGTAGCAGTTCGCGAACCCCTTCTCGGTGATGTCGAACCCGGCCGGGTCGATGTAGTGGTTCATGTACAGCCGCTTGAGGTTCATCTGGATCGTCGAGTGGCGGACCTCGTCGATCATCTGGATCGCGAGGCCGTTGTGGACCTCGGGGTTCGGCACCGCGTTGATCGCGAGCGGCATGGCCCGGGCGGCGGAGATCTCCGGAACTGGGGTCTCCATGTTGGTGCCGTAGAATTTCGGTATGGCGCTTGCGGCGGGGCAGGACTATCCGGGCTCCTATGCAGAGCTGCGGGCGTGGTTTGATGAGGACTGGAAGTGTCTGGACTACCTGGACTGGCTGCGGT
>JBBQEV010000087.1:0-16453 GCA_038321325.1 Solirubrobacterales bacterium | reverse complement strand
GGCTCCCAGAACTGCCTCCTGCGGCGCGTCGGGGGCATGTCGCGACCGAATCGTCGGAGTGAGTCACGGTGCCTTTGTGCCGGGGTCACAGTTTCTCCTTCGGTGCGACCCTTTGTGCGACAACCTCGGCTGAAAGCGACCATTCGCCGACACGGTCCTGCCGCGAGGCGCAGTGTGCAGTTGCCCGTTCCGACGCGTCACGCATCTCTCACACCCGCGGGCCGTGCCGCCTCCGGCGCAACCGGCCTTCCGCGAGAGCGGTGTGGCCCGCCGAATGTCTCATCGAACGCTGGGGCAGCCGACCGCGAGGCACTCAAGCATCAAGCGCCGCAATGCACGAAGCCTGCCCAGAACGACATCTGCGCGAAGTCGCTTGCCGCCCCTTTCGCATAGGTCGCGCGAGACGCAGCCGCGCGCCGCAGCCGCCGAAGCGGAGGTCGTTCGTCCACGTAGTGTTTTTCGCCGTCAGGCGATAAATCGCGCAGCCACAGTTGAGCGATCCTGAGCGCTTCGGCGGGCTGCGCCCCGTCCGCGAGCTCCTCATACATCCGGCTCATCAGGAGGGCGGTTGCGTAATCGTTAATGGGCCATAGCGCCGCGATCGAGCCTGCCGCACCTGCGCCGATGAGAAGCGATGCGAAGGACAACGCTTCCTCCGCCTCCTCGTAACCACCAATGATGCCCGTTTCACATGCCGAGGCGACCGCCAGCCGCGGAGAAAAAGCCGTACCGATAAGCTCCGCGGCGAGAAGGTCTTCGCCGAACGCCAGGCTCAAGCCGCTGTCGAACGCTTCGACCACTTCGCCTCCCGCGAATCCATGACAGGCGAAGTGCACATGCGTCGCGCCCGGAAGCGCTGCCAGGACATTGGCCCTAGTTGCGTTCGTCTCGGTCAGGAGGTCGACGCGCCACGCGGCGAGGACGACCGCGATCTGCGCGACCTCCTGCGCCGTCCCTGGCAGAGGTTGTGCGTGCGGTAGTGGATTACCGACCGCGACAAGTCTCGACCGGTGTGACGAGGCGGCTTCCGCCCGCCGTGCGCAAGCTCCAGCAACGGCGGCGGACGGGGCGAAGGAGACGGTGAACTCGTCTAGCAAACAGCTCACGAAAACATCTGCGCTCCAGGTGAGCGTGTGAATCGGCACCAAGCCCATGACGGACACCGGCACGATCGTCAGAGACTCGATCTCACGCGCTCTCAGGGCGTCAGCCAGCGGTTCTAGGAACGGTCGGCCTAGCAGCTCGCCGAATGCATCGAGCGTCTCCTCTAGGGCAGCGTCGTCTCCTGTGCCTTGAGCAATTAGATAGCCCTCCGGCCCCGTCGGCCCGTTACGAACAAGCAGGTCTGCTATCTCCGTCGAGGTTACGTGACTGAAGACCGCCTCGGCTTCAGGTCGCGCATCGATGATTAGCGCCAAGGAACCGCGCGGTGTCGTGACGACATAGACGAGGGCGTGCCGCTCTCGAAGTTCCGCTCGGACGTCTGATGCGCGGGGCGGCGCACCGAAGCCTGAGCATCCCGGCAGTGCTCGGACCTCCGCTAGCAAGCGAGAGACGCGCTCGCTTGCCGCGCGGGCGAGGGAGCCCGCGGCGTCGTCGCCTTGGCGCACTCGGCGGTCAAGCGCAACCAACTCTGCGGATGCTGAATCGAGGTCCGCGACAGTGTCCGGCGCCAACTCTTCGACGAGATCTCGACTCGGGGACTCCAGCACTTGGAGCCGTCGGAGTTCATTGGCCCGTCCTAGCTCCATGAGCTCGACAGCCTTATCCAGATCGCCGTTGGCGGCAGCCTCGTAAGCCGCCCACCGAAAGACATTCAAGCTTCGATGCAGCTCGTCAAAGCGGCCGCCCACGTCGTGTCGTGCGTTGATCGCCTCTGCTGCTGCGCGGGCGGCGCGCTCCCAGGCCCACGCGGCCCGCTCATGTTCGCCCAGCTCGCCTGCAAGGCTGCCCAGCTGGGCCGCTATCTCGCGTTCGTCGCGAGGGCTTACGTTGGTAGTCACCGACTCGAGAGCGAGCACAAGCACTTCGACCGCTTCGCTATAGCGCTCGAGGTCCTCCAGTATCAGCGCCTGCAGAGCCTGCGTACGGGCCGTCTCAAGCGGCGTGTGGCCTGCGGCGCGCAGCCCAAGCGAAGCGGCGACCGTCGTCTCCGCCTCCTGAAGGAGTTCCTGCTTCACGGAGCCGCGGAGATCCTTAGAAGCGCGCCTCTTTGCAGAGGCCAGATTATGCAACGCCTGCGCTCGTAGCTCTACTTCGCCGGCTGCTGCAAAGCCCCGATCCGCTTCGGCGTAATGCTCTATGGCTGGGTCTAGGTCGTGACCGGGTCTGGTCTCGGCAAGCTCGGCGTAGGCGAAGCCCAGGTTGATGTGTGAGTAGGCCCAGTCGAGCGGCGATACCGTGAAGCTTCTGTACGTGAGCCCCTCTTCGAAGTGGCGCACGGCGTCCAACAGGTCCTTCAGCGCTTCATCTGTCCTTGTGCCGTCCACGGAGCGGCGGCGGAGGGCGGCTCGCGATACGAGGCTAAGTCCAAGGTTCGTATGCGCTATCCCGAGGGCGCGTCGAACAGCGTCACTCTGCGGTGAGCCCTCGAGCGCCTCGATGGCGCCGCGGCCAAGTTGCACCGCCTCGTCCTGATGCGCGATCGGATCACCGGACGTGCGGGCAGCCAAGGCCGCGGCCAGATTCGCCTGAAGGTTCGCTGTCTCCTCAGCTTCGCGGACACTCGATAGCGTCGTGTCGTCGAGAAGTGCTCGCATCAACGCAACGGACTCCACTCGAGCGTCTTCTCCCAACGCCGGCGCCGCCAGAAAGAGCGCGCTGGCGAGTCGACGCGTTGCTTCGGCCCTCAGCTCGTCATCCTCAGTTTGCTCTGCCAACTCCACCAGCTCACGACACGCGTCGACCGCAGCCGCAGTGAGCAGTTCTCCGTGAGTCGACTCGAGGAGTTCGTCCAATCGCTTGACAACGGATTTCTCGACTACGAGAGCGATGTGCGACTGCCAAAGCACAAACGCTTGATCGATGGCGCCTGCGCGGATGCCTTCGAGCAGAGCCACGCGAGCGCGCGCGATCGCTCCCGCGGGCCCGACCTCCTCTGCATGTTTCGCATCGGCTAGGAGCCGTGCGATGGCAACTTCCTCCAGCAGGATGCTGCTGTCAGCCATGACCACTCGCACTTCGTCTGCCGTCTCCGCCAGAAAGAGCGCGTCAAGAGCCCAGGTGAGCTGGTGTTCCTGTCTGACCGACCTGACTTTGCTGAGGAAGACTTCCCAAGCGTCCGGGCTGTCGACCGGCTCGCGATCGAGCTCCTGCTCGAGCGAGTCTGCGGCCACCAGACGGATCATCTCGAAGGTCCCAATAGGTACGGGGCCCGGGAGATCCACCCCGTCGGCCATGAGCGTCCTTCGGGCCCCTTCCATCTCATCCGCGATCTCCGTCAGCGCCTCGGCAAGGGGGATGTCCGCAGGACCGAAGCCAGCCAGCGGCAGTGCGTCCGTGCGACGAACCAGCAGAAGGGGCAAGCTGCGTTCGGAGGCCGCGTAACACCTGGGACACGTGGGATGGCCGCCGTTCAGAAGGTGCGGCCGGAGGTCAGGTCGCTCCTTTAGATCAATCACCACCCACTCAACGCGGTCCACAACCTCTAGGCAAACGTAGCATCGGGCACGAGCCCAATGCGCTCGGGAGATAGCCACAGCCCAGTTGTAGCCGAGCCGACTGGACTACGCCAGAACTCATCACCGCGGTCGCGAGCCTGCCGCGATGGCTTGCCGACGACTGACCGAAGGGCAGACGGTCACCTTCGTCCGGGACGGGACCGTTGGCGATCACGGGCGACACGCTGCGAATGAGGTCCGACAAGGTGAGGACTAGGTCCGCTGCGAGGGTTCAGCGGCAAGTGTCGTGCTTCCGCTTTGTGCGACAAGCGGTGGCCGGCCTGTGGCTCCGGCTGAGGCTGTCGCGTAAACCAAGACCGTTGTGCCGAAGCCACAATCGCTTTCGGCACACCTCCGCCGGGGCTCCCAGAACTGCCTCCTGCGGCGCGTCGGGGGCATGTCGCGACCGAATCGTCGGAGTGAGTCACGGTGCCTTTGTGCCGGGGTCACAGTTTCTCCTTCGGTGCGACCCTTTGTTCGACAACCTCGGTTGAAAGCGAGAGTCGTGGAGTTGCTTGGAGGGGTGGGTACCGAGACGGTCTCTGAAGCCCTTCAGGTGAGGTGCCCGCCGATGAGGACGAGGGCCTGAGAGGGTCTCTGGGACATGACGATGGTGATCACCGAGATGTCCGTGTCCCTCGACGGCTATATCGCCGGGCCCGACGGCGACTTCAGCTGGGGCGTGCCAGACGAGGAGCTGCACCGGTTCCACAACGACCAGGTGCGGCCGCTGGGCGCGCACGTGCTCGGCCGGCGGCTGTACGAGACGATGAGCTACTGGGAGACCGCGGACGATCCCGACCCGGTCTCGCAGGACTTCGCGGCGATTTGGAAAGCACTGCCCAAGCTCGTGTTCTCGCGGACGCTGACGAACGTCGAGGGAACGAACACGAGGCTCGCGACCAGAGACCTCACCACCGAGCTCGAAGCGCTGAAGGCCAACGTCGACGGAGACATCGCGATCGACGCTCGCGGCCGAGGCGGTCCGGCTCGGGCTGGTCGACGAGCACCGCCTGTTCCTGCACCCCGTCGCGATCGGGGGCGGCACGCCGTACTTCCCTCACGACTACCGCCTTGACCTCGAGCTGCTCGAGACCCGGACGTTCGACGGCCCGGAGGTCGTCTACCTGCGCTACGGCCGCCGCCGGTAGCGGGCGCTCAGCGAAAGGTCGCGCTGGGTCTTCGCCTGCTCGCTCGCCGCGCGGCCGGAAGTGCCGGAGACTCGTCGGGCCGTGACTTGTGCTTTAGACGAGGACCGGCGGCTGGCGTCACCAGCGCAGGCCGGCGCTGGCGGGCAGGACAGGTGCGGCTCGGGCGCGGACGGTCGCCACGATCTCGCTGGTGTCGATGCCTTGGAGATAGACCGAGGTGAGGCCGAGATTCGCGTGTCCAAGCTGGCGCTGGATCACGTTCAGCGGGACGCCTTCTCGAGCCATCTCGACCGCGTGGGCGTGACGCAACTGGTGCGGTGCGAATCGACGCCGCACCCCGGCTTCAGCGGCTTGCTTGCGCAGGCAGTCGCGCGCAGCGGAGCTCGTCCACGGGCGTCCTCGGTGGGCCCCGTTGATGATGCACAGCAGCGCGCCTACGGGCATCTCGCGACGAAGAGCGAGCCACGGCACGAGCTGCTGCCAGCCCCACTCATCCATACCGACTTCGCGCCGCTTGTTGCCCTTGCCGTGCTCGAAGGCGCTCGGCGTGCGGCCCAAGGCCCGCGTGTCGCATCACGGCGATCGTCTCTTCCACGCGGAGCGGGTCAGGCGGGTATCGTCGACCCTTGTTGGCCGGCGAGCGCCCCGCCAACGGCGCCTGTCGCGTTGACGAAGCAGATGTCGCGCTCATGCGTCAAGAGTCGACGTGAACCGCGACCGACGGGAGGTTGAGCGCGTCGCGTCGACGCCTGTGCGTCAGCCGCTCCGGCGATGGGTGCCCTTCGTCCGTTGCGACGGTCGTCCGACGCCGCGCCGGGGCTGCTGCTTCTGCCTCAAAGGGGAAGTTGCGCGGTACGCTCCGATCCATGGAAGATGTTGACCTCCAGGAATTACCCGCCGAATTCCACGACCTCATCCCGCTCATCGACAAGTGGGCGATTGGGGACGACCTCGAACGTGAATCGAATACACAGGCAGCTTCGACGGATGAGCTGAAGCGACTCACGGAAGCTGTGCAGCCGCGACTTGACGCCATCAACACCTACTTGGATGAAAACGACCACCTGCACGAGGCGACGTTCTTAGGCCGTCTTGCCGTGGCTGCTGTCGAAGCTGGCTTCGAGTTGGACGAGCGCGACGGCACGTAGCCGAGAGGCGCTGCCCCTTTCGCCTGAAAGGAGCCGCCGCGCGCGCTACCCGTCCTCGTCTCCAAAGCGGAAGCGGCGGCTACTCGCTGCCGGCGGCCGGGGGCGAGGTCCGCAGTAACTCACGGTCGAGGTGCTCGAGCACCCAGTCGACCTTCGCGATGCCTTTTGCTCGGCTCGGAGGTCGCTCTCGGGTGGGACGACCATTTCTTTCGGCGCTTCGCAGCTTGAGTCGGATAGCGCCTTCGCCGTTTGACCGCGCCACGGAGCGCGTGGACGGCGACGAGCCGCGTTGTCAGTCGTGGGCGCGAGCGTCCTGGGGTACGGCGAGTACCAGCTCGACTAGCTTGAGGCCTTCGGCGATGTCTTGCAGACTCGCGTCCGCCTGGTCGCCGGCGAAGCGTTTTCCATACGCCTTCTTGTTCCTCACGACGTATGGCTTCTCCTCGTGCACGTGTACCGGCAGTTCATCTGCCTCGCGCCAGCGCCAGGTGAAGTACCCGGCGGTGTAGCGTCGCGGATAGCCGCGTCCCTCATCGTTGAGGAGGGCGTCGGCCCAGTGATGGTGCACGAGGTTCCGAGCGTATCGTGCCGCATTCAGTAGGTCTGCCAGCTCTGACCCGCCCGCCCGTTCGCGCCATTCCCATTCGAGCAAGGTCCCGTCAGGCGCCCATACCTGACCTACGTAGTCGTCGATGGCCACGCACCAGTTGAGCGTTTCGAAAAGCGCGATGAAGCACGGCTCGGCGTCGGGCTCGCGGACGGCCAGGTCGAAGCGATCAAGCGCCTGATTGAACCCGCCGAACAGGTGGCCGGCCATCACGCGTTGCCTGGGAAGTTCGTCACCGCGACGACGGTAGGACATGCCGCCGTGAAGACGTGGGCGGACCGCGGCGCAGCTTGCTGGTGCCGAGAGCCGACGCTGAGCTGCTGAGCGCCAGCGAGCGGATGGAGCGCGATGAGGCCACCGCCGCCGAGCTGCGGATGCTGCTTCGCGGCGGCAGTTCGCTCGGAGGGGCGCGCCCGAAGGCCCACGTGATCGCCGAGCAAGGCGGGATCGCGATCGCGAAGTTCCCGAGCCCGGCCGCCGACGAGTGGGACGTGATCCGCTGGGAGGCGGTCGCGCTGCGCCTGGCGCGCGCCTCGGGCATCACCGTCTCGGACCACCAGCTGCACGTGATCGACGGCAAGCCCGTGCTCGTGGTCAAGCGCTTCGACCGCGTCGGGGAGCGGCGCCTGGGCTACATCAGCGCCATGACCATGCTCGAGGCCGCCGACGGGGACCACGGCAGCTACCTCGACATCGCCGCCGCGCTCGAGGAGCACTCCCCAGCGGCCCGCGAGGATCTCGCGCAGCTGTGGCGCCGCATCGCGTTCACGGTCCTGATCCGCAACAGCGACGACCACCTGCGTAATCACGGGTTCCTCAGGACGAGCTCGGCGGGCTGGTCGCTGTCGCCGGCGTTCGATGTCAACCCGGATCCGAGTCCCGGGGCCGCGCACCTCAGCACCGCGATCGACTACGACACCACCGAGGCGCGCGTCGACGTGCTGATGGGCGTCGCGGACTTCTTCAGGCTCACGCACGGCCACGCCCAGGCCATCCTCGGCGAGGTTCTCGCGGCCACGAGGCGCTGGCGCTCCGAGGCCGCGGCTGCTGGCTTGGGCCCCGCGGAGACGCACCGCATGTCGCAGGCCTTCGAGCACGTGCAGACCGAGGTCGCGCGCGACGTCGTCGCGGCACCAGGCTGAACACGCTCATCCGGTGGACATCCTCAGCCCTTCGCCCCGAGCGACCGTGCGAACCCCACCGCAGGCCAGACCCACGCCTCCAGCGCCTCCTGCGTCTCCGCGCCCTCGGCGTCGACGCGCAGCCACCCCCGCATCTCCTTCCCCTTCATCTCGAACGGGTGGGCGTGGGGGTCGGCGACGAGGGCGTCGGTGTCGTCGGGGTCGCAACGCAGCATCAGCCCGCCGCGCCCGCTGGCTCCGACCGACATGCGTCCGCCGACGAGGAAGGACAGGCCTCCGAACATCCGCTTCTCGGCCACGTCCGGCTCGTCGGCGAGGAGCTCCCGGATGCGCTGCGCCAAGTCTTCGTCGTAGGCCACGCGGGGATGCTCGCATGACCCGTCGAGCGAGCCAACCCGCCGAGCCGCCTCAGACTCCCAGCCCCGGCCCCGCCGGCACCCGGATCGCTCCGCCGACCACCCGCAGCGCCGCGGGCTCGTCGACGTCCGCGAAGTGGCCGAGGGTCGCCAGGCCGCAGGGGAGGTCGACGCGCAGCGCCGCAGCGGCGTGCACGGCGGCGGCGATGCCGAGCGGGCCGTCCAGCGTGGAGGCGAGGTACACGTCGGCGCCGGTCGCGCGTACGAGCGCGGCCTGCGACAGGAGGCCCCCGATCCCGCCGCAGCGGCCGATCTTCAGGCAGACGGCGTCGGCCACGGCGGCGGTGAGCGCGCCGGGCTCGTCGGCGGTCTCGTCGATCGACACGCGGGTGGCGACCCGCGCGCGGACCTCGCGCACCGCGGCGACGCCGTGCACGGGCTCCTCGACGAGCTCGAGGCCGGCCGGCGCCAGCGTCTCGATCATGCGCACCGCCGTCTCGACGTCCCAGGCGCCGTTGGCGTCCAGCCGCAGCGCGACCGCCGGGCCGAGCGCCGCGCGCACGGCCGCGACGCGGCCCGCGTCGTCGCCCGTCCCGACCTTCAGCTTCACGCAGGCGAAGCGGTCGGCGACCGCCCGCGTCGCGGCCATCGCCGCTCCGGCGCGGTCGAGCGCGCCGATCGTCGCGTTCACCGGGACGGCCTCGAGGTGGTCCTCGCGCAGCAGCGCCGCGACCGGCCGCCCGGCGCGGTGGCCCGCCCGGTCCCACAGCGCGAGGTCGACGGCCGCGAGCGCCTCGGGCAGCTCGGCCGCCCGCCGGCACTCGTCGAGCAGGAGATGGCCCGGCACGTCCGCGGAGACCTCCCGCAGCAGCTCGGCGTAGACCGCGAGCGCCTCGGCCACCGCGCCGGCCGGGACGCCGTCGTAGGGCTCCAGCGGCGCGGCCTCGCCGTGGCCGATCACGCCGCGGCCGTCGTCGAGCGCGACGCGGAACACGTCCCGCTCGGCGACGGAGCCGTAGCTCGTGCGCAGCGGCGTCCGGAAGCGCAGCGTCGTGTGCTCGACGCGCAGCTCCACGCCCGCTCAGCTCGCCAGGATGCCCGCGGCGAGCAGCACGCAGAAGACGAGCTGGAGCTGGCCCGAGGCGGCCAGCGCGCCGTTGAGCGTCGGCCCGTCGGCGTGGTTGCGGACGGTGCGCACGAGCTTGGCGGCCAGCGGCAGCGCGAGCCACGGGAGCAAGAGCCACAGCTCCAGGGCGTGGGCGAAGATCGCCAGCGGCGCCGTCAGGAACGCGCCGTACACCATGACCGCGAACATCGTCTGAGTCCGCGGGCGCCCGAGGCGCACCGCGAGGGTCTTCTTGCCGACGCGCCGGTCGGTGTCGAGGTCGCGCACGTTGTTGACGACGAGGATCGCCGCGGCGAGCAGACCGACGGGGATGGCCAGGACGAACGCCTCCCACGGGAACTGCTCGACCTGCGCGTACGTGGAGCCGGCGACCGCGGCGATCCCGAAGAAGAGGAACACGAAGACCTCGCCGAGGCCCTCGTAGCCGTAGGGGCGCGGGCCGCCGGTGTAGAGCACGCCCGCGGCGATCGAGGCCACCCCGATGAGCAGCAGCGCGAACCCGCTCATCGCCACGAGGTAGATCCCGCAGACGACCGCCAGGCCGAACGAGACGTAGGTCGCCTGCAGCACCTGCTTGGGGGGCACGAGGCCGCCGGCGGTCACGCGGACGGGGCCGAGGCGGTCCTCGGTGTCGGCGCCGCGCCGCGCGTCGGAGTAGTCGTTGGAGAGGTTCGTGCCGACCTGGATGAACACGGATCCGAGCAGTGCGGCGACGAACACGCCGACCCGGAACGTCCCGCTCGTCGCGGGCAGCGCGGTGCCGACGATCACCGGCGCGACAGCCGCCGGCAGCGTGCGCACGCGGCTGGCCATCAGCCAGATCCGCCAGGAGGGCGTCTCGGCGCTCATCACGCGCGCCGCGGGAAGCGGGAGAAGTCGGGGGCGCGCTTCTCGCGGTAGGCGTCGCGGCCCTCCTGCGCCTCCTCGGAGCCGTAGAACAGGAGGTTCGTGTCGTGCGCGAGCTGCTGGATGCCCGCGTAGCCGTCCTCGTGCGCGTGGAAGCTGGACTTCACCAGGCGCAGCGCGAAGGGGGAGAGCGCGAGCATCTCGCGACACCAGGCGACGGTCTCCTCCTCGAGGCGCGCGAGCGGCACGACGGTGTTGACCAGGCCCATGTCGAGAGCCTGCTGCGCGTCGTACTGGCGGCACAGCAGCCAGATCTCCTTGGCCTTCTTCGGCCCGACGAGGTCGCGCAGGAGCGAGGCGCCGAAGCCGCCGTCCCACGAGCCGACCCGCGGCCCGGTCTGCCCGAAGCGCGCGTTGTCGGCGGCGATCGTCAGGTCGCACACGAGGTGCAGCACGTGGCCGCCGCCGATCGCGTAGCCCGCGACCATCGCGACGACCGGCTTGGGCAGCCGGCGGAGCTGGACCTGGAAGTCCGTGACGTGGAAGCGGCCGACCGCAGCGCCTTCGGCCATGTAGCCGGTGTCGCCGCGCACGCGCTGGTCGCCGCCGGAGCAGAACGCCTTGTCGCCCGCGCCGGTGAAGATGATCACGCCGACGTCCGGATCCTCGCGCGCGCGCTCGAACGCGCCGGACAGCTCGACGAGCGTCTGCGGGCGAAACGCGTTGCGGACCTCGGGGCGGTCGATGGTGATCTTCGCGATCCCGTCGGTGCTCAGCTCGTAGCGGATGTCCTCGTAGGCGACGCCGCCCGCGGCGCTCCAGGTCACTGACATGGCGGTGAGGCTACTTCGCGGATCGTGATCGCTACGTTCAGCGTGATGCTCGTCGAGGCCTGGCTGCCCCGCGCGGCGCGCGCGCACCCCGGGCGCCCGGCCGTCAACGGCATGCCCTACGCGGAGCTGCTGGTCGCCGCACGCGAGGCCGCCGCGGCGCTGGCCGAGCGCGGCGTGCGGCCCGGCGACCGCGTCGCGCTCGCGCTCGCGCCTGGCACCGACTTCGTCGTCGCGCTCCACGCCGTGTGGCGGCTCGGCGCTGTGGCCGTTCCGCACGACCTGCGGCTCACCGCGGCAGAGCGGCCGGCGGCCGACCACGTCGTCGAGCGGCTCGAGCGCGCGGCCGGCGGCGCTCCGGGAGCCACGCACGGCCCTGGGGCGCCGCCGCTGACGGGCGTTCCCGGCGTGCCCGCCGACACGCACGATCTCGACGCCCCCGCGCTCGGGCTGCAGACCAGCGGCACCAGCGGCACGCCGAAGCCGCTCACCCTGACCTTCGGCAACCTGCTGTGGAGCGCGCTCGGCTCGGCCGCGGCACTCGGGGCCGAGCCCGGCGACACGTGGCTGTCCGCGCTGCCGCTCTCCCACGTCGGCGGCCTGTCGATCGTGGTGCGCTCGGCGATCTACGCGACCCACGCGCTCGTCCACGAGCGCTTCGAGACCGCCCGGGCCCTCGCCGCGCTCACCGGCGAGGGAGTGACACTCGTCTCCCTGGTCCCGACGACCCTGCAGCGCCTCCTCGACGCGGGGCTGGCGGACCCCCCGGCGCTGCGCTGCGCGCTCCTCGGCGGCGCGCCGGTCGCGCCCGCGCTGCAGCGGCGGGCCGCGGCCGCGGGGATCACGGTCGCGCAGACCTACGGGCTGACCGAGGCCTGCTCGCAGGTCACCACCCAGACGCCGGGCGACACCGCCGCGGACGCCGGGCCGCCGCTCTTCTGCACCCGCGTGCGGATCGCGCCCGACGGGGAGATCTGCGTGAGCGGTCCGACCGTCGCCGGCGGCGGCGAGCTCGCCACCGGCGACCTCGGGGAGCTGGACGCGGGCGGGCGCCTGACGGTCACCGGCCGCAAGGCCGACACGATCGTCACCGGCGGGGAGAACGTCGCCCCGACCGAGGTCGAGGCCGCCCTGGCCGAGCATCCCGCGGTCGCCGAGGCCGCCGTCCACGGCCGCGCCGACGCGACCTGGGGGGAGGCGGTGGTGGCGACGGTCGTCCTGCGCCCCGGGGCCGCGGCCACGGCGGAGGAGCTGCGCACGCACTGCGCCGCCCGGATGGCCGCCTTCAAGGTCCCCAAGGAGCTCGCGTTCGCCGCCGCGCTGCCGCGCACGCGCTCGGGCAAGCTGCTCCGCCGCGCGCTGTAGGCCGCCCGGCCTTCTAGGATCCGGGGCATGAAGCCCGCGGCCACGCCCATCCCCCGCGCGGCGTGATGGGCTTTACGCCCGTCGACGACCCCGACGCGTTCCGCGCGGAGAGCCGCGGGCGCTGGGAGGGCGCGGCGGGCGGCTGGGCGGCCGCGCGCGACGCCTTCCAGACCGCCGCGGCGCCCGTGTCCCAGTGGCTCGTCGACGCGATCGGTCCTGAGCCGGGGCAGACGGTGCTCGAGCTTGCGGCCGGGCCGGGGGACACCGGCCTGCTGGCCGCCGAGCGCATCCGCCCGGGCGGCAAGCTCATCTCGACCGACGGCGCGGTCGCGATGGTGGAAGTCGCGAAGGCCCGCGCCGAGGAGCTCGGCCTCGCGGACGTCGTCGAGGCGCGCCCGATGGAGGTCGAATGGATCGACATGGAGGCCGCGACCGTCGACGCGGTGCTCTGCCGCTGGGGGTACATGCTCGTCCCCGACCCGGAGACCGCGCTGCGCGAGACCCGCAGGGTCCTGCGGCCGGGCGGCCGCGTCGCGTTCGCCGTGTGGGCCACGGCGGAGGAGAACCCGTGGTCCTCGGGGCGCCGGATCGTCGACCTCGGCTTCCTGGAGGCGAGCCCGCCGAACACGCCTGGGCCCTTCGCGCTCGGCGATCCCGACCTCGTCCGCGGGCTGCTCTACGGCGCGGGCTGGACCGACGACATCGTCATCGAGCCGCTCGACTTCGTCTTCACGGCGGCCGACGCGGACGCCTGGTGGGCCCAGCAACTCGACTGCTCGCTCGCGCTGAAGGGTCTCGTCGCCGAGCTCAGCCCCGCCGATCACTACCGCCTGCGCGACGCGGTCGACGCCGATCTCGAGCAGTACGCCGAGCCCGACGGGTCGCTGCGGATCCCCGCGCGGACGCTCGTCATCTCCGCGACCGCCTAGTCGCACGTGCGCCGCGGTCCGTAGGATCGCGCCCCATGATCTACGACGACGACGCGGACCTGACCCTGCTCGACGGCAAGACCGTCGCCATCCTCGGGTTCGGCTCCCAGGGCCACGCCCACGCCCAGAACCTCAAGGACTCCGGCGTGGACGTCGTCGTCGGCCTGCGCCCCGACTCCAGCTCGGTCGCCGAGGCGGAGGCGGCGGGCCTGCGCGTGGTGTCGGTCGCCGACGCGGCGGCGGAGGGCGACATCGTGATGGTGCTGCTCCCGGACGAAAAGCACCACGACGTCTGGGAGTCCGACATCCGCGACGGCGTCGCGCCCGGCAACCTGCTGCTCTTCGGCCACGGCTTCTCGATCCTCTACGGCGAGATCGAGGCGCCCGAGGGCGTCGACGTCGCGCTCGCCGCCCCCAAGGGTCCCGGCCATCTCGTCCGCCGTCAGTACCTCGAGGGCTCCGGCGTCCCCGGCCTCGTGGCCGTCCACCAGGACGCGACGGGCACCGCGAAGGCCGTGTCGCTGGCCTACGACAAGGGCATCGGCTGCACGCGCGGCGGCGTCTTCGAGACCACGTTCAAGGACGAGACCGAGACCGACCTCTTCGGGGAGCAGGCCGTGCTCTGCGGCGGCGCCTCCGAGCTCGTCCGCGCCGGCTTCGAGACGCTCACCGAGGCGGGCTACCCGCCGGAGATGGCCTACTTCGAGTGCCTCCACGAGCTCAAGCTCATCGTCGACCTCATGTACGAGAAGGGCCTCGCCGGCATGCGCTTCTCGATCTCGAACACCGCGGAGTACGGCGACTACACGCGCGGCCCGCGGATCGTCACCGACGAGACCCGCGCCGAGATGAAGAAGATCCTCGGCGAGATCCAGGACGGCACGTTCGCCCGCGAGTGGATCGCGGAGAATCGCGCCGGCCAGGAGAACTTCAAGCGCATGCGCGAGGAGGGCGCGGGCACGCAGCTCGAGTCCACGGGCAAGGAGCTGCGCGCCCAGATGGACTGGATCAACCCCGACTTCTGAGCGCCGGCGGGCTGCACCCTCCGGCAGCGCCGCCACGCCCCGCCAGCCGTCCCCAGCGCCAACCCTGCGAGGATCCGCCCATGCGGTTCCGATCCACCGAGGAGTTCATCCCCGACGCGCTGAAGCCCCGCGACGGCCGCTTCGGCTGCGGGCCGTCGAAGGTCCGCGCCAAGCAGCTCGAGGCGCTGAGCGCGACGGTCGACGGCGTGCCCGTGATGGGCACCTCGCACCGCCAGAAGCCCGTCAAGGCCCTCGTCGGGGGCATCCGGGAGGGGCTCGCCGAGCTCTTCAGCCTTCCCGACGGCTACGAAGTGATGCTCGGCAACGGCGGGACGACCGCGTTCTGGGACGCCGCCGCCGCGGGCCTGGTCCGCGAGCGCGCGCTGCATCTCAGCTACGGCGAGTTCTCGAACAAGTTCGCGACCGTCACCGCGGGCGCGCCGTTCCTGCAGGACCCGATCGTCATCACCGCCGAGCCCGGCGACGCGCCGCCCGTGCAGTCCGATCCGGCGGTCGACGTGGTCGCCTGGGCGCACAACGAGACCTCCACGGGAGTGATGGTCCCCGTCCAGCGCCCCGACGGCGACGCGCTCGTGCTCGTCGACGCCACCAGCGGCGCCGGCGGGCTGCCGCTCGACCCCCGCCAGGCCGACGTCTACTACTTCGCCCCGCAGAAGTGCTTCGGCTCCGACGGCGGCCTCTGGCTCGCGCTCGTCAGCCCGGCCGCGCAGGAGCGCATCGCGGAGATCGGCGCGCGTACCGACCGCTGGATCCCGGGGTCGCTGAGCCTCGTCACCGCGCTGGAGAACTCCCGGAAGGATCAGACGTACAACACGCCCTCGGTCGCGACGCTGCTCCTGCTCGCCGACCAGCTCGAGTGGATGAACACGAACGGCGGCCTCGCGTTCACGACCGGCCGCACGCTGGAGAGCGCGAGCTCGCTCTACGCCTGGGCCGAGCGGGCGTTCTACACCGAGCCGTTCGTCGCCGACTCCACCAAGCGCTCGCTCGTCGTGGGCACGATCGACCTCGACGAGTCCATCGACGCCGCCGCCGTGGCCGCGAAGCTGCGCGAGAACGGCATCGTCGACACCGAGCCCTACCGCAAGCTCGGGCGCAACCAGCTGCGCATCGGCATGTTCCCCTCGGTCGCGCCGTCGGACGTCCAGGCCCTCACGGCCTGCATCGACTACGTCGTCGAGATGCTGACGTGAGCCGCGTCCTGGTCGCCGAGGACATCGGCGCGTCGGGCATCGGGCTGCTGCGGGAGCACTTCGACGTCACCGTCAAGACCGACTGGAGCGACGGTGATCTCGCCGGCGCGATCGGTGGGTTCGACGGCATCCTCATCCGCAGCGCCACGAAGCTGACCGCCGAGCTGCTCGCCCACGCGGGCAGCCTCAAGGCGATCGGGCGCGCCGGCGTCGGTGTGGACAACGTCGACGTGCCCGCCGCGACCGCACGCGGCATCATCGTCGCCAACGCGCCCGCCTCGAACGTCGTCACCGCCGCCGAGCACACCGTCGCGCTCCTGCTCGCGCTCGCCCGCAACATCCCGCAGGCCCACGCGAGCCTGACCAGCGGCAAGTGGGAGCGCTCCAGGTTCTCGGGCGTCGAGGTCATGGACAAGACGCTCGGCATCGTCGGCTTCGGCCGGATCGGGCAGCTCGTCGCCGCACGCGCGCAGGCCTTCGGCATGCACGTCATCGCCTTCGACCCGTTCGTGGGCGCCGACCTCTACGCGCAACTGGGCGTCGAGCACGCCGAGACCTCCGACGCGCTCTACGCGGTCGCCGACTTCATCACCGTCCACCTGCCCAACACGCCGGAGACCGAGGGCTGGCTGGACGCCGCGGCCTTCGCGAAGATGAAGGACGGCGTGCGCGTGCTCAACGTCGCGCGCGGCCCGCTCATCGTCGACGCGGACCTCCAGGCCGCGTTGGACTCCGGGAAGGTCGGCGGCGCCGCGCTCGACGTGTTCCGTTCCGAGCCGATCACCGACCACCCGCTCTTCGCCTACCCGCAGGTCATCGTCACGCCGCACCTCGGCGCCTCGACCGCCGAGGCCACCGACCGCGCGGGCTTCCAGGCCGCCGAGCAGGTGGTCGCCGCGCTCACCGGCGGCACGGTCACCACCGCGGTCAACGTCCCCGCCGTCGCCGCGGAGGACCGCGAGATCCTCGGCCCCTTCGAGCCGCTCGCCCGCCACCTCGGCAAGCTCGCGATGGCGCTCGTCGAGGGCTCCAGCATCGACCGCGTCGAGGTCGAG
>JBBQEV010000086.1:0-17410 GCA_038321325.1 Solirubrobacterales bacterium | reverse complement strand
ATACGCATAGACGAATCCTAGCAAGAGTTCTGAACTCGTGTGCCTACGGCGTTTCGACTTTCCCGGACCCTGAAACCACCGATTTACAGGGAAAACCGTGTCCAAAACCCGCCCATGTACCTACGAACTGCGGAACTCCGGCCGTCGTACATCGAGAGGTCGCCGGGGTAACGCCACGATGCAGCGATGGTGGCCTCCTCCGCAGTGAACGGGCGGATATGGACAGTGGCCCTCTCGTTTCGCATTTGGCTCCATGATGTCGCCCCAAGGGTCGGTCGCCGGCACCAAGGCCGTGCGCTACCCGGCGCGCGCCGACAGCCTGCGGGTCGCGGCCGGCTTGAAGCGGGCGTTGCCCAGGAACCTGACGCTGAGCGTCAGCCGGCCGCGGCCCAGCCTGCGCCGGTCGTGGAACGTCACGCTGACGCGGTAGCTGCAGTCAGACCTCAGCGTCACGCGCCGCGTGGAGACCGTCCTCGCGCCGACCTTCGTCTGGACCGAGACCCGTCCCCGCTTACACGCTGCGGCGCCGATCCCTGCGGGCCGCAGGACGCGACCGCTCACCGTGAAGCGGTACGGCGCCCGGCGGTCGCGGCGCGGCGCGACCCGGGCCGTGAAGCCGGCGACGCTCACCCGCCGCGGCTGGGCGAGGACGACCCGGGCCGGCGCCGGCTTCGCGGGCGCACCGATCGCCGGCGGAGCGACCGGACCAGGAGCGACCGGGGAGGGCGGACTCGGAGGCGCCCCGCCCTCGATGCTCCCCACCGCCGAGAAGGCGAAGTCGTTGGGCCCCTCGGTGAAGTACAGGTGGCGATCACCGGGAGGCCCGGCGGTGATGCCGTCGGCCCTGGAGTACGGCGTCGGGAGCCGGAACTCGGTGATGACCCCGGCGGTCGTGATCCGCCCGATCCGGTTGCCGCCGTGCGGCTGCGTGCCGTCGAGGTAGGAGTACTCGGTGAACCAGAGGTTGCCGTCAGCGCCGACGGCGATGCCGGCCGGGTTGCTGGGCGGGTTCTGGTTCGGCGTCTCGAACTCGGTGATCTGGCCGGACGGCGTGATCCGCCCGACCTTTCCCGGCGACAGGTTGCCCCCGACCGCGCCCTGCTCGGTGAACCAGAGGTTGCCGTCGGGGCCGGTGACCAGGCGGCTGGGGTCGCTGAACGGCGTGGGGATCGAGAAGTCCCCTGTGACCTTCCCGGACCGGTCCATCCGCTGGATCCGGCCGTCGATGCGGTTGTCGCCGGCGGTGACCGTGTACCAGAGGTTGCCGTCGGGTCCGGTGGTGATGCCGACGGCCGTCGTGGTGCCGGCCGCGACCGGATAGAAGGTGACCGCACCGGCTGTCGTGATGCGACCGATCGCCGAGGGCCGCGTGGGGTCGCCGTCGTCGACGATGAACCACAGCGCGCCGTCGGGTCCGTTCGTGATCCCCGAGGGGAAGCGGCCGGTCACCGGGAACTCGGTGATCTGGCCGGAGGTGGTGATCCGCCCGATCTTCCCGGCGCCCTCGGTGAACCAGAGGGCCCCGTCGGGGCCGGTCGTGATGTCCTGCGGATTGCCGTCGGTGGTCGTGACGGGAAACCGCGTGAAGGCTCCGGCCGGCGTCATCCGTCCGATGGCGTTGGTGCCGCCGTCGGTGAACCAGAGGTTGCCGTCGGGGCCGTTGACGATCCGGTTGAGTCCGCCCGAGTCGGGGTTGTTCATGCCAGTGCTGCCGGGCACCGTGCGCTCGGCGATGTCACCGACCGCAGCCTGCGCCGGCCCGGCGACGCCGGCCCACGCGACGAGCGTGGCCAGCAGCGTGAGCGCCCTACGGATCCCGAGCCTGCGCATACGTTCCCCCGTCGTGGAAGTCCCCCGAGTCCCACGGTATCGCCGTCTAGGTGTCGAACGAGCTAGTACCAGTCCATCAGCTTCCCCGGGTTCATCATCCCCGTCGGGTCGAGCGTCGCCTTCGCCGACCGCAGCAGCGCCAGGCCGAGCTCGCCGACCTCCGCGCCGAGCCACGGCGCGTGGTCGCGGCCGAGGGCGTGGTGGTGGGTGATCGTCGCGCCGGCGGCGACGATCGCGTCGCTCGCCGCGGCCTTGGCCGCGTGCCATTGCGCGAGCTCGGCGCCGGTCTCCTGGCGCGCGAGGAACGTGAAGTAGAGCGAGGCGCCCGTCGGGTAGAGGTGGGACACGTGGCAGCCGACGAGCGCCGGCGTCCCGCGCGCGGCCAGGCTCCCGCGCAGCGCTGCGCCGACGGCGCGGTAGGTCTCCAGAAGATCCGTCCAGGTCGCGGCGGTCTCGAGCGTGTCGGCGAGCACGCCGCGGGTGAGCAGCTCGTCGCGGACGTAGGGGCCGTGGTAGCGCCCACGCGCCCACGCGGCGCCCGCCTTGGCCCCGAGCGCGACCGCGCCGTGGGCGCGCAGCACGTGCACGCCGGCCTCGCGCCGGGCCCGCAGCGCCGTGGCGTCGGCGCCCTCCCAGCCGAGCACGAGCAGGCACGGCCGGTCCACCCCACGGGCGCGGAGGTAGGTCCGCAGCGCCGCGGCGGTGCGCCCCGCGTCGGCCATCGCGAGGTTGACGCGCGTCTCCTCCTCGTCGGAGAGCCGCGTGACCGCGGCGGCCGCGCCGGCCTGCGCGAGCGCGCGCAGCGCCTCGACGGCCGCGGCGAACCCCGGAAGCGCCCACGCCTCGAAGCGCGTGGCCCCGGGCGCGGCGCAGACCCGGAGCGTCGCCTCGGTGATGATCCCGAGCGTGCCCTCCGAGCCGACGAGCAGCTCGCGCAGGTCCGGCCCGGCGGCGCTCGCGGGCCCCGTGCCGGTGACGACCTCGCCCGCGGGGGCGGCGAGCCGCAGCCCTTGCACGAGGTCGTCGATGCGGCCGTAGCCCGTGGAGGCCTGCCCGGCCGAGCGCGTCGCGACCCAGCCGCCGACCGTGGAGAACTCGAAGGACTGCGGGTGGTGGCCGAGCGTCAGGCCGTGGACGGCGAGCTCGGCTTCGGCGTCCGGGCCGAAGGTCCCTGCGCGGAACGTGGCCAAGCCCGAGCGCGCGTCGAGCTCGGCGAGCCCCGACAGGCGCCCGAGGTCGACCGCGACGACCCCGGCGTGTTCGCCCCGGAGCGCCTCGACGCCGCCCACGACGCTCGTGCCGCCGCCGAACGGCACCACCGCGAGATCGTGCTCGGCGCACGTGCGCAGCATCGCCAGGACCTCCTCCGCGCTCGCGGGCTCGACGACGGCGTCCGGGGCCGCGTCGAGGACCCCCGAGCGCAGCCGCACGAGGTCTGGGTACGAGCGGCCGACCGCGTGGCTCACGCGGCTGGCGTGGTCGTCGCGCACCCAGGCGGGCCCGACGACCGCCGTCAACGCCGAGCGCGCGCCGGGGGAGAGCGACGCGGGCGCCACGGTGAGCGCCTCGAGGGATGGCGGCTCCCGGCGCTCGGTCGCGAGGTCGAGCTCTGCGGTCAGCAGTTCGTCGGCCTCGGCGGGCAGCGGCGCGTCGTGGCCGTCGACGCCCCAGCCCCACCAGCGCTGCCGGCTCACGCGCGGACCCCGCGGCCCAGCACCTCGGGGACGAGGCGCTCGAGGGCCGGCAGCGCGGCGGCCCGCCAGGCGGGCACGAGCCCCAGGCGCGTGCGGCCGTCGAGCACGTCAGAGGCGGTCAGCGCGCCCTCGCGCTCCACCGCCCAGCGCAGCTCCACCCCCAGCACCGGGACGCCGGGGGCGACGGGGGCGAGCAGCTCGGGCCGGCCGTCGGCGAGCGCGGCGACCGCCGGGGCCTCCGCGCCGTAGCGGCGCGTCAGCCGCGCGGGGACGCCGGCCACGCGCGTCCGGTGGGGCTGCGCGCCGACGGCCGGGAGGTTGGTGGTCCGGCACGGGGACGCGGCGACCCCGGGGCGTCGCGCGATCGCGTCGACGACGTCCTGGGCCATCCGCCGGTACGTCGTGAGCTTGCCGCCGACGACGGTCAGCACGCCGCTCATCGGGTCGCCGAGCACCGCGTGGCGTCGCGACACGTCCGCGGTGGCGCCGTCGCCGTCGTCGAGCAGCGGCCGCAGGCCGGCGAAGCGGCCGACGACGTCGGCGGGGGTGAGGTGGGTCTCGAGTGCCTGGTTGAGCGTCGCGAGCAGGAAGCGCTCCTCCTCGCCGGTCACCGTGGGGACGTCGGGCAGCTCGCCGGGCGGGAGGGGCTCGTCGGTGAGGCCGACGAGCACGAGCCCGTCGGGGCGGGGGAGCGCGAACACGAAGCGCCCGAAGTGCCCGGGCACCGGGACGTTGATCGCCGCCGCCGGGTCGCCGAGGCCCTCCGCGCCGACCAGCAGGTGCGAGCCCTTCGACGGCCGCAGCGTGACCCCGGGCGCGAGCGTTCCCGCCCAGACGCCCGTGGCGTTGACGACGTGCCGCGCGCGGAGGGAGAAGGCGCCGCCGCCGAGCGCGTCGCAGACGTCCGCCCCGCCCGCGTGCAGCCGCTCGGCCCGCACGTGGGGAAGGACGAGCGCGCCGTGCGCCGCGGCCGTCCGGGCCAGCGCGACGACGAGCCGGACGTCGTCCTCGAGCTGGCCGTCCCAGCTCAGCAGCGCGCCCCGCAGCCCCGTCGGGTCGAGCGCGGGGAACCAGCGCTGGGCCTCGGCGGCCGGGATGTGGCGGGTGCGCGGCAGGCGCGCCGGCCGGGTCCCCGCGGCGCGGCGCATCACGTCGCCGGCGCGCAGGCCCGTGGCGGTCAGGCGGGCGCCGGTGCCGCTCACCCCGGGCAGCAGCGCGAAGAGCATCGGCAGCGCGCGGATCAGGTGGGGGGCGGTGCGGTCGGCGAGGATCGCCCGCTCGGTCGCCGACTCCCAGGCCACGCCCACGTTGCCGCGGGCGAGGTAGCGCAGCCCGCCGTGGGCGAGCTTGGAGCTCCAGCGGCTCGTCCCGCTCGCGAGGTCGCCACGCTCCACCAGCGCGACGCTCAGGCCGCGCGAGGCGGCGTCGAGCGCCACGCCGACGCCGGTGATGCCGCCGCCGACGACGAGGAGGTCGACCTCGTGGCCGGCGGCGAGGCGGTCGAGCTCGCGCGTGCGGCGTGCGGCGTTCAGGGCGTGCGCGGGAACGACTGCCGCGTTCATCGCAGGGCTCCTTCGAGGAGGGGACGAAGCTCGGCCGTGGCGCGGGCGCGGAGACCGTCGGGATCGTCGGAGCGAGCGGCCAGCACCCAGCCCCGCAGGCACAGCTCGAGCGCCGAGGCCAGCGCCGCCGGGTCGGTCTGCCGGACCGAGCCCTCCTCCATGCCCTCGGTCAGCAGCGCGACGAACGCGTCGAGCACGAGGTGCTGGAAGCCGCCGTAGCGGTGGACGACGTAGGGCAGGAGGAGCTCGGGATCGACGTCGAGCAGCCGCAGGAACAGCGGGTGCTCGCTGAGGCGCACCACGCCGTCGACCGCGCCGTGGGCGAGGCGCTCGCGGACGGTCGGCAGCTCTGCGTTGGCGGCGACCGCGTCGGCGAGCACGCCCGAGAACTCGCGGGTCATGAGTGCCTGGATGAGCGCGGCGACGTCCGGGAAGCGGCGGTAGACCGTCATTCGCGAGATCCCCGCGCGGCGGGCGACGTCGGTGAGCGTGGTGCGGCGCACGCCGACGGCCATCACGCAGGCGCGAGCGGCGTCGAGAAGCGGATCCTCATCCGGGGGTGAGTGACGCTGTGACATCAGGCGTCAGTGTGTCACATCACGCTGCTCGCCCCCGCGGCTTCGTCCGCCGCCTCAGCGCTGCTCGTGGCGGCTGTGCTCGAGCGCGACGTCGATGAGCAATCGCACGTGGCCGTCGGCCAGGGAGTAGTAGATGACGCGGCCGTCGCGGCGCCGGCGGACCGTGTTGCTCGCGCGCAGCACCCGGAGGTGCTGGGAGGCCGAGGTCTCGGAGACGTCCGCGGCCGCGGCGATGTCGCAGACGCACAGCTCGCCGGCCTCCAACAGCGTCAGCACGACCCGGAGCCGCGCGGGATCGGCGAGGACGCCGAAGGCGGCCGCGACCTCCTGCACGGTCGCGCCGGCCGGCATCCACGCCTGGACGGCGGCGACGCGGGCCGGGTCCACCAGCCGCGGGCAGGCGTCGATCGACGTGACCACCTGGGGCTCGCGGCGCGCGGGGCTCACGAGGAGCATCCCTGCGGACCGCAGCACGGGTCGTCCTTCGGCTTCTCGGCCGGTCCGGCCGGCAGAAGTGCCGGCGTGCAGCACGCGTCGGTCGTCGCGCCACCGCCGTGCTCGGCCGCGCCCGGCGCGCAGCGCGCGTCCGGTGCCGCGGCGGCCGGGGCCACCGCCGGCCCGTCCGCCCGCGGCGTGGCCGCGGCCGTGGGGAGCATCGGCATCCGGCGCAGGCGGCCGAGCGGGCGGCCGCGCATGAGGCGCAGGCCGTTGGCCACGACGATCAGCGACGCGCCGACGTCGGAGACGACGGCGGCCCACAGCGGCAGGGCGCCGAGCGCGAGCAGCACGACCGCACCGAGCTTGGTGATGAGCGCGAACGCGAGGTTCTGGCGCACGACGCTTCTCGTCCAGCGCGCCGTGCCGATCAGCTGGGCGACCTTGCGCGGGTCGTCGCCCATCAGCGCGACGTCGGCGACCTCGATCGCCGCGTCGCTGCCGGCGGTGCCCATGGCGATGGCGAGGTCGGCCGCGGCCAGCGCGGGCGCGTCGTTGACCCCGTCGCCGACCATCGCGACCCCCGGGCCGAGCCCGGTGATCGCCGCCGACTTGTCCTGGGGCATGAGCTCCGCGCGGACCTCGGTCACGCCGAGGCGGTCGCCGATCGCCTGACCGGCGGCCTCGTTGTCGCCCGTGAGCAGCACTGTCCGCGTGATCCCCAGGCGGGCGAGATCCGTGATCGCCTCGTCCGCCTCCGGGCGCGGCTCGTCGGCGAGCCCGAGGACGCCGAGCGGCGTTCCGTCGGCGACGACGAGGACCGCGGTCCCACCCTGGCCCCGGACGCGCTTCAGCGCCGCAGCGACCTGCGCGTCGCGCGCTTCGAGCCCGTCGAAGAGCCGCGGGCTGCCGACGCGCAGCTCGCGCCCGCCGACGACGGCGCGCGCGCCGAGGCCGGTGAGGGCCTCGAAGCCCTCGATCGCCTCCAGCGCGAGGTCGCGCTCGGCGGCCGCGGCCACGATCGCGCGGGCGAGGGGATGCTCGGAGCCCTGCTCCAGCGACGCCGCCAGCCGCAACAGCTCCTCGGCGGGCCCTTGGAGCGCCTCGGTCGAGACGACGCGGGGGCGCCCGGAGGTGAGCGTTCCGGTCTTGTCGAAGGCGACGACGGTGATCGTCGCGGCCCGCTCGAGGTGGGCGCCGCCCTTGACCAGGACGCCGGCCGCGGAGGCGCGAGCGAGTGAGGAGACGATCGACACGGGGGTCGAGATGACCAGGGCGCACGGGCAAGCGAGGATCAGCAGGGCGAGCGCGTTGTAGAAGCTGTCGCCCCAGTCGGCGCCGAGCAGCGGGAAGCCCACGGCGACGACGACCGCCGCCGTGATGACGATCGGGGTGTAGACCGCGGCGAAGCGGTCGACCCAGCGCTCCGACGGCGAGCGCCGCGCCTGGGCCTCCACGACGAGGCGCCCGATCTTCTCGAGCGTCGAGTCGCCGGGATCGGCGTCGAGCTCGACGACGAGCATGCCCTGGCCGTTGAGGGTGCCGGCGAAGACCGACTCGCCGACGCCGCGGTCGACCGGGGTGGACTCGCCGGTGATCGCCGCCTGGTCGATCGACGAGGCGCCCTCGACGACACGGCCGTCCACCGGCATGCGCTCACCCGGGCGGACGACGACGAGGTCGCCCACGGCGAGCTCGGAGACGAGGCGCACGCGCTCCTCGGTCCGGCCGTTCGGCAGCGTCCGGCGCACCCGGGCGACGTCCGGCGCGAGCGACACCAGGGACGCGAGCTCGCGGCGGGCGCGCGCGACGGCGCGGCCCTCCAGGAGCTCGCCGACGGAGAACAGCACCACGACCAGCGCCGCCTCGACCAGCGCGCCGATCGTCACGGCGCCCACCACCGCGACCGCCATGAGCAGGTTGATGTCGGGCCGCCGGGTGGCGCGCAGCACGACGAGCCCGGAGCGCGCGATCGCCACGCCGCCGGTGACGATCGCGGCCAGGAGCAGCGCGGTCGAGCTCCACGACGGCCCGTCGAGCAGATCGATCGGCAGCGCGAGCACGAGCAGCACGGCGCTGATGAGCGTCCGGCTCTCGCGCCGTCGCCACCACGCCGAGTCGGTGGGCGGGAGCTTCTCGCCCGGGCGCGCGACCTCATAGCCCAGGCTGCGGATCCGATCGGCCACGCGCTCGGTCTCGACGCGGCCGGTCTCGTACTCGTAGCGCACCCAGGCGCCCGTGAAGCTGACGTCCGCGTGGCTGACGCCGCCGATGCGGCCGACGGCTCGCTCGATCGTGCGCGCGCAGTCGGCGCAGTCCATCCCGCCGACCTTCAGCTCCTGGTGGCCGAAGCGGTCGTCGAGGTCGGCGTGCACGCGCTGTGACGTCCGCTCGATCGTCTCCGGCGTGCTGCGGCTCGGGTCGTACGTCACCAGCAGCTCCGACGGGGTCGCGCCCGGCACCACCGAGGCGACACCAGGCTCGCGCTCGAGCTCGGCGACGACGCGGTCGGCGCACGAACCGCAGTCCGTCGTCACGTCGACCGCCGAGGCGTGGTTGCGACCTTCACCCATGTGGACAGCATACCTGCGCAACTGCGCAGATGACAGCGATCGAGCAGCGATCACCGGGACCGGGGCGTGCGGCCGGTCGGGCCCCCGACCCGGCGGCGGTACGATCGTCGCGTGGCTCTGACCGCTGTCGCTTGCGAATCCGGCGGGTCCTCGTCCGGTGCTTGAGGCGCCGAGCCTGGCGCTCGCCTTCGCCGCCGGGATGGTCTCCTTCCTGTCGCCGTGCTGCCTGCCGCTCGTGCCGGGGTACCTGGCGGCGATCGGCGGCGACGGGCCGGGGACGCGCGACGGCCGGCGGGGGCGCCACGTCGCGCTGGCGCGCGGGGCGGTCTTCGTCGCGACGTTCTCCGCGGTGTTCATCGCCTTCGGGCTGACGGCCACCCTCCTGGGCGACTTCCTCTTCGACCGCCAGCCCTTGCTCAACAAGGTCTCCGGCGGCCTGATCATCGCGATGGGCGTGCTGTTCATCGCCTCGGTGTTCGTCACCCGCCTGAACCGCGACTTTCGCCCCGACGCGCTCATCCAGCGGGCGGGCAGCGGCGGCCCGGTCGTCGCCGGCGCCGCGTTCGCGGTGGCCTGGACGCCCTGCGTCGGCCCGACGCTCGGCGCGATCCTGAGCCTTGCCGCCACGACGCAGGGGACCAGCCAGGGCGCGCTCCTGCTGGCGTTCTACTCGGCCGGCCTCGGTCTCCCGTTCCTGCTCGCGGCCGTCGCCTACAGCACCGCGGCACGCTCGATGGCCTTCTTCAAGCGCCACTACCTCCCCCTGCAGCTCGGCGCCGGCACCGTGCTCGTGGTCATGGGCATCCTCGTCGTCACCGGCGAGCTGTTCCGCCTCAACGTCGAGGCCCAGCAGCTCCTCGACCGCTACGGGCTGAACTTCTTTCAGTCGGTGTGAGGAACCGGCGTGGATCCGCTCGCGACCCTCGGCCTGGGCCCCTCCGCCTCTGCGGAGGAGGCGGCCGCGGCCTACCGGGCACTGGCCAAGCGCTGGCATCCCGACCGCGCGGGGGACGGCGCCCAGGCCGCGCGCCGGATGGCGGAGATCAACGCGGCCTACGCCCGGCTGCGCGGCGGCGGCGCGGCCGCCTCCGGGGCCGTTCCGGCGAGCGCGTCGGCGTCCGCCGTCGCAGGCCCGCGCCGCCCTCCGGGTCAGTGGCTGCCCGAGCCCGTGCGCCGCAGCCTCGGCTCAGAGCTCCTCGCGGCGCTGGGCGACCACGAGGCGGTCGCGCTCGTGGTCCCCGCGGCGACCTGGAAGAGCCCGCGGACGCTCCTCGCGGTCACCGACCTCCGGCTGCTCTGGCTGCTCGACGACGCGATCTCCCACCGCGTCCACTCGCTCGTCTGGCGCGACGTGGTGCGGGTGGAGCACCGCCTCCGCCGGCCGTTGCGGCGCACCGCGGTGCTCAGGGTGGAGACGAAGCTCGGGCGGCGGCTCGAGTGGGCCGAGCTGCCCCCGGAGACCGCCGGCGCCGTCGCGGGGCTCGTCGCGGCGGGGGCCGGCCTCGAACCGGCGGGCTGATCGGGCCGCGCCGCCGCCCGTCAAGGCCGCTCGCGTCAGCGCGCGCCTCGCGGCGGCCTGACCGCCGCGGGTGTGCCACGCTCAGCGCCATGCTCGTCATCTTCCAGCCGGACGCCACGGCCGCCCAGATCGAGGCGGTGCTGGTGCGCATCGCGCAGACCGGGGCGGGTGCGCAGCGCGTCGACGGCGCCGAGCAGACCGTCGTCGGGGTCATCGACGCCGACCGCGACCACATCGCCTCGCTCGAGCTCGACGCGGACCCGGGCGTCGAGCGCGTCGTGCCGGTCTCCTCGCCCTACAAGCTCGCGCACAAGCATCGCCACGGCGACCGGCCGCATCCCGTCGAGATCGGCGGCGTCGCGTTCGGCGGCCCCGAGCCGCGCTTCCGGCTGATTCTCGGGCCGTGCGCGGTCGAGAGCTCCGCGCAGACCCTGAGCGCCGCGCGGGCGTGCGTCGCCGCCGGCGCCGACCTGCTGCGCGGCGGGGCGTTCAAGCCGCGGACGAGCCCGTACGCATTCCAGGGGCTCGGCCTCGAGGGCCTGAAGATCCTGGCCGAGGCGCGGGCGGAGACCGGGCTGCCGGTGGTCACCGAGCTGACCGACCTGCGCGACCTCGACGCGGTGCTCGAGTACGCCGACTGCATCCAGATCGGCGCGCGCAACATGCAGCACTTCCCGCTGCTGACCGAGATCGGCCGGGCGCGGATGCCGGTGCTGCTCAAGCGCGGGATGGGCGCGTCGATCGACGACTTCCTGCTCGCGGCGGAGTACATCCTCACCGAGGGCAACTCGCAGGTCGTCCTCTGTGAGCGCGGCATCCACGCCAAGGCCACCCCGGCGCGCTCCTGCCTGGACCTCGCGGCGGTCACCGTGCTCAAGGAGCACACGCACCTCCCGGTGATTGTTGACCCGTCGCACGCCGCCGGGCGCCGCGCGCTGGTGGAGCCGCTCGCGCTGGCCGCCGCCGCCTGCGGGGCGGACGGGCTCATCGTGGAGTGCCATCCGGACCCGTCGCTGGCGCGCTGCGACGGCCCGCAGGCGATCGCGCTCGACGCGCTCGACGGCTTCTGCGCGCGCGTCCGCGCCGTGGCGGCGGCCGCCTGCGCGCCCGTGCCGGCCTGAGCCGCGGTTCCGGACGCGGTCGGAGAGCCAGTCTTCGAGGTTGAGCCCGCTGAGCGGGACGAAGCTCGAAGACCAGCGGCCGAGACGCCGTCGCGCGCCGTTCGAGCGCGCGACGGATCTCTCTGGGTCTCGGGAACCGTCGAAACGCTGCGGCGCGGGGGCTGTACGCAGGCGCCGGGAGCGCTCTAGGCTGCCGTGAGCGCCGGGGTAGCTCAGCTGGTAGAGCAACGGTTTTGTAAACCGTAGGTCAGGGGTTCGAGCCCCCTCTCCGGCTTCCGACAAAGTCCTGCTAATACGCGGTTTACACCGATGTGCGTCAAGTTCGGGTTGCGCAATGTTCTCCAGTCATGTTCTCTAGAGGGACATTGGCGTGCCCCGGGGAGGCGTCGTATGGCGCTGCGCTGAGGAACGAATTCGTAGGTCGGCAGGGGGAGGCAGTGGGATGTCGCAGGCGCTCGTCGAGAGGATCACCGGGAACATCCGCGTGGAGGATCGCCGCGAAGGGCGCACCTGGGTGGCGGCCTTCATGACCGCTGAGGGTCGCAAGACGCGCCGGAGCCTCGGCCCGGCGTGGGTGAAGGACTCCGGCCGCAGGACCGCTCGCGGAGCCATCGTCTGGCGCGCCGCGAACGGCACCAAGCCGACGCCGCTGCACCTCACGCCGAAGGAGGCACAGGACGCTCTCGAGGCGATCCTCGCAGTCGAGAATGGCAAGCCGCGGGTGACCGGCGTGACGGCTCGAGTGACTCTCGGCGAGGCGTCGGAGAGGTGGCTGGAGCACGCAAGGACCGTTGGCGGGAAGCGCGGCGTCTTGTCGGTCTCGACTGCTCACGGCTACCAGGACGATCTCCGGGGCCTGCACGAGGTGCTCCTGCCGACGATCGACCTGCACAAGCTCACGGCCGTCCAGGTGCGCCAAGCGCAGGAGCGGCTGCTGACCGAGACGCGCGCACGCACGAAGCGGCCGCTGAGCCGGTCGAAGAGCCGACAGATCATGCAGCGCTTGCGTCAGGTGCTGACCTTCGCGGTCGAACGCGGCTGGGTCGCGAGCAACGTCGCGAGCTCCGTCGATCTCCCGAGCGCACCGCCGGCCGAGCCGGACTTCAACGTCCTCGAGCCGTCGCAGGTCGAGGCGGTGGCGCGAGAGATCGCAAGGCTTGCCGACGAGGAACGACCGCGGCTCCGCAACGGGTTCGACGACGCGCGGATGATCGACGCGATGCGGGAGCGTCGCGCGCTCTATGCCGACGCTGTGCGGGTCCTGGCCTACACCGGGTTGCGCGCGGGGGAGTTGCGTTCACTGCTGTGGCGCGACGTGGACTTCGCGAGCTCGACGCTGCACGTTCGCCGCAACGCGCCGATCTCGGTCCGCGCCGAGCGCGCGGTGAAGTCGCCGAAGTCCGGCAAGAGGCGTTCGGTTCCGCTCGTTCCGCAGGCGGCTGTCGCGCTTGAACGCGTCAGCCGCTCCCACGTCAACGGCGGAGCCGAAGACCCGGTGTTTCCCACCCGTATGGGTGGGATGCTCGATCTGGCCCTGGTTCGCCGAGGGTTCTACCGCGGGCTGAACGCCGCGGGGCTGGGGCGGCTGCGGGAAGGCAACAACCCCATGACGATGCATGACCTGCGGCACACCTTCGCCACGGTGGCCCTGCGGAGCGGCTGCTCGCTGGTGGAGCTTCAGGCGTGGCTAGGCCACGCGGACATCCAGACGACGATGCGTTACGCCCACTACGTGCCCCGACGCGATGCGGCAAGTCGGCTCGGTGCGGCGTTCGGGGCGGATCTCAATCCGCTGGACGCGCCGAGTCCGCTTGCGGCGGCCGCGGGCTAGATTCCGAGCCCGGTCTTCTCGGCTTCGAGGACGCGGGCCAGGAGCGCGGAGCGTCGATAGACCCGCCGACGACCGACGAGAACACTCGGGAGCCTGCCCGCGCGCGCAAGGTTCTCCACGGTCTTGGCGGGGATCCCCAGCAGCTCAGCTGCCTCGTCGCGGGAGAGATGGCGATCAGGATCGTCGCTCGCGACGTCGCCGTCAGCGACGCTGAGAAGCTCACGCAGGGACATATCGGCCAAGGGGTTCGCGCGAGCCGAGTGCTTCGGCGGGCGCTCGGTGAGGCCCGGCGCAGCCGGCTTGGCCTCCGGGAACCGCGGCTTTCGCAGCGTGGCCTCGTCGCGGACGGTCGAAGGCTCCTTCGGCGCCATTCTGACGGGGTCGTCGAACGCCAGCTGGACCGACGAGGGGTCGATCTGGCTCCGGCGGCGACGGCGTTTGGCGCCGGGTTCGGTCGTCACACGGACAGCTGGGTGTCGCGTCACGGAATCGTCCGTGCCTGAAGCGCGTCACAGCAGCACTTCTCGTTCACGGTGATGTTGCGGAGCTGGGCCATGTCTTCGCCTTCGTCGACGTCGTGGTTGATTTGACGCTGTCTCACTCCTTAAGCGTCTCGACCCTCGTCGGCGTTTACGCTTCCTCGCTGTGGGGCCGCCGCGGCGGTCGGATCGTCGGCTCGACAGCTCAGCCGCGCTTCCGGTGCCCGCCTCAATCCAGGGCGCGATCGATCCGTCGTCTGTGACCCGCGACCGGCGGATGGCCGGGCGGTTGGGTCACGTCGAGCTGGGCGAGGACGGGCTCGAGTTGTCGGTCGAAGGCGTTCCAGGCGCGTGCCTCGGGTCTGGACGCGGGCCGCCGGCCCAGGCCTGGGGTTTCGGCGGTGAGGTGGGGGGCGTAGCGCGTGCGGTAGTTCTCGATGATGAGCGCTCCGTGGTCCCAGATGGCGCGTTCCTCGGCGCCGGCGGGCCTGGGCCCGAGGACGCCTGTGAGGTGCGGTGGCGGGGCGGCGACGTCGGCGCGCAGCTGGGTGCTGATCTGAATGGCTTGGCGGCGATGCAGCTCACCGCGGATCGCTTCGACGCGTTCCGTGGGCTGTCGGTATTGCTCGAGCTCGCCGAGTTGCTGGCGCTCCTCGCGGGTCGCGCGTACGCGGTCGATGAGCTTGGTGATCGTGTCGCGTTGGGGGCGGCTGATCGGTCCGTTCTCGGCGAGCGTGAGCAGCCGGGCCAGTGTGGCGGTGTCGCGTTTGAGCTGGCGCTGGAGGAGCTCGGCGCGCTGCACGCGCATCGCGGGCCCCGCGAGCATGTCGCCGAGCTCGGTGAGTTCCTGGCGTAGCTGGGCTTCGTCGGCCAGGCGCAGGCTCTCGGCCTCGGCGGCGACGGAGCTCGCGGTGGTCTTGGCCCGTGAGCGGCTCATCGCGCGGGCGAGTGCCTGGGGCGGATCCTGCTCGGCGGGCTCGGTGCGTTTGAGGCCTTCGGGGGCGGGGTCGTCGGGGAGCCGGTCGGTGTTGACGTGGTAGAGGCGCACTTGGTGGGTGTGCCTTGAGAGCTGGGTGTAGGCCTCCTGCTGGTAGGTGCCCGCGTCGGCCAAGACGTAGGAGCGCGCCCACGTGGCGCCCTGGGCGCGGGCGGTGGTGATCGCGTAGCCGTGCTCGAGGTAGGCGCGCCCGTCGCTGCGGCGCCCGGCGATGTACGCGTGGGGGAGCTGCACGAGCTGCCCGGTGTCGGTGAGCACCTCAAGCTGCCCGCCCGTGTAGCCGTGGACGGTGCCGGTGGTGCCGTTGACCACGCCCAGGCCCGGTCGGTTGTGACCGCAGATGACGCGGTCACCCTTCGCGAAGGCGCGATCGTGGATCTCGATGAGGTTCTCGCTGAGCAGATCGTGGAGCTTGAGTTGTGCGCGGGCTCGGGCGCAGAGGTCGCGTTCGTCGGCGCGGGAGCGCACGACGATCACGCCGCGCCCGCCGTGTGCTTGCTCGTCGCGCAGCCAGTCGCGGACAAGCAGCTCCCGGGTCTCCTCACCGGTAGCGCCGGCGATCACGTGGCCACTGTCGGCGAGCGTCTGCAGGGCGGCGTCGGCGTGGCCGTGACGGATCCGCGAGAGCAGCTCGATGTCTGCGGGGTCGCGTTGACGGCGGACGTCTGTGAGCTCGCTGACCTGCCCGTCCCGGGCGAGCGCGGCGAAGGAGCCGCCGGCCTCGATCTCCGGGAGCTGGGCGTCGTCACCGACGAGGACGAGCTTGGTGTGCGTGAGGGCCGCGTGACCGGCGAGTTCGTGCAGGAGGCGGGTGCCGATCATCCCAGCCTCATCGATGACCAGGACCCCGCGGCGCGGGAGCGGGTGCCCGTCGCGCAGGTCGATGAGCAGCCGGGCGATCGTAATGGAGCTGATCCCCGAGCCGGCCTGCAGGCCCTCCGCGGCCTTGCCCGCGATGGTCGCGCCGTTGACGCGCACGCCGCTGGCTTGCCAGGCCTCGCGGGCGGCTTCGAGGGCGAAGGTCTTGCCGGCCCCGGCGTAGCCGCGCACGAGCTCGATTCCTGCGCCGGAGCCGGTGAGTGAGCAGACCATCGCGACCTGCTCGTCGGTCATGCTCGGGCGCCTGTCGATCGCCGCCTTGACGAGCTCGGGGGCGGGGATCGCGGCGCCCTCTCCCATCCGGCGCGCGGATTCGACGGTGAGGCCGTGCTCGAGGTCGAGCAGCTCCTGCGTTGAGTAGGTCGCGCCGTGCGGGGTGCGGTCGAGCTCGCGCACCCCGGGCTGACCGATCGTCCACTCCGCGAGCTGCTCCAGGCGCTCCGGCGTGGCCCCGTAGGGGTGGGCTTCGGCCCAGGCGCGCACCACGTCGCGGAAAGCGAACGTCGAGGCCTCCGCGGTCAAGCCGCGTGGTCCGAGCAGCCGGTCGACGATCTCCTGTAGCTGCTCCGGGCTCGGCGCCAACAGCGTGGCCCGGTGGAGCAGTCCGCGGAGGTCGGCGGCGGTGAAGTCGTGCCCGGCGGCCAGCTGCGCCCACCCGGCGCGCACTGCGGCGTGCTGACCGCGTAATCCTTCGCCTTCCGGGAGGAGAGCGCCGCGGCCTGCGCAGCCGACGCGGAGCTCTGCCCGCGCTCCTGCATGAGCTCCCGGATCTCCTGCGCGCGGGTACTGAACGCGTCCAGGACCGCGTCGGGGATCCCCTCGATATCGGCGTGCCCGTTGACGGCCGGTCCCCACCGCACGCCGAGCCGTTGGGTCAGCTGCGCGCGCAGCGCGGCCTGGTACACGAACCCGCCGGTCTTGAGCGTCTTCAACAAGGGCCGGGCGTCCAGGCGCGTGTAGCGGCCGGCGGCACCGATCAGGTTGGAGACCACGACATGGCTGTGCAGCTGCGGATCCCCCGCCCTGGAGGTGACATGCCTAAACGCCGCCGCGATGAACCCATCGCCCGGCACGATGTCCACGCCGCCGGCCCCGCGCCGCGTGAACGCCGCCCGGCGCTCCACGAACCCGAGGGTCTCGCTCACCGCGGCGTCGTGGGCCTCACGTACCGCGTCGCAGACGTCCGGCTCGCCGATCGCGTAGAGCACCGACACGCTCTTCGGTGCCGAGAACGTGAGATCCCAGCCGGACACCCCCACCACGCTGACTGACCTCTCCCCGGGCCCCTGCCGCCGGGTCGCCTTCATCCTGGTCCGGGCACCGAGCAGCTCCCCGGTCCTGGGGTGCCGGTCGCTGACCAGACGCGAGAGCTCACCGCGCACCAAGCCGCCGCTCAGGCCGAGATGCGCGGCCCCCGCACCCAGCCACCTCCCGCGCGCGTCCTCGCGCCCCGCGGACTCGACGGCCGAGGTCGACATCGTTGCGCACGAGCCACCCGCGGCTCCCGGAACCGTCGCCACGGCGGTCGCCGGACCGGCCTCGGCGGCGGCCGCGGCGCCGTCGTCTCCGGCGGGCGCGTCATCGCTCTCCGGGCCCGTGGTCGGGTCGCTCTCGGCGTAGTAGTCCTCGCGGCCGTCAGCGACGTCCTCGTAGTACTCGGCCCGGTTGCCGGTCATCTTGCCTGTCGTCAACACCTACCTCCCAAGCGCCACGACCCCCCGCGGCGTTTACGCCCTCGCGCACTCAGTGCAAGTGTGTGGAGCTGATCTCGGTGTCAAGGATCGTGAGAGTTCCTCACTTGCGACGATGGGAATTCCCCACCTTGTGGGCGGCCGGTGAGGGCTGGGCGTAGCGACGCGATGGCGTCTCGGTGGCGGCGCATGCGGTAGCTGTCGCCGGTGATCGAGAGGAC
>JBBQEV010000085.1:0-17687 GCA_038321325.1 Solirubrobacterales bacterium | reverse complement strand
CGCCGCGGACGGCCGCCGAGAGCTGCGCGCGGCGCCCGGGCGCGTCGGCGTCGGGGACCCAGGCGACGGTCACGGCCTCGTCGGCGCCGAGCGCGGCGATGACGTCGGTGCCCAGCCGCGACGCGAGGCGCTCGGGATCCTCGTCACCGGCCACCGCAAGCGCCGCGACCCCCGCCGGGAGCGGCCAGCCCGCTGGGGCGGCGAGCAGCGCGAGCTCGTCCGCGCCGACCCCCTCGGTGCCGAGCAGCCGCGCCAGCGCGCGCCGGCGGCGCGCACGCTCCCCCGCCGCGCGGGACTGCTCGGCCGCGTACCCGGCGACCGACTCCGCCGAGAGCGCGTCGATGTAGGTGAAGATGGCGCCGGCGAGGGCGTAGAGCACCTCGGGCGGGTGGCCCGCCGCGGTCGCCGCCGCCTGGAAGTGCTCCCAGGCCAGCCGCGCGCCGAGCCGGTAGGCGCTGAGCAGGGCGTCGAGGGACCGGCCCGCGCGCAGCTCGGCGCGCCCGAGGCCGGCGTACATCTCGCGGGCCCGGGCGTCGGAGCGCGCAGGCCCGGCGAGCTCGTCGACGAAGCGCTCCAGCGCGAGCTCGACGCCACTGCGCAGCGCCTGCCCGAACGGGCCCTCCAGCGACCGCGCGTAGTCCGGGACCTCCTGCCCGATCGCCTCGACGGTCGCCTGGGCGAGCTCGGGCAGGACGGGCCGCAGCGCGGCCGCGAGCGACGGAGGCAGGTCGGGCATCTGTGGGCAAGCTACAGATTCACTTTGAGAACGTCGCAGCCTTCGGCGAGAACTGCCGCCTGCCGATGAACGGAGCCTGCGGCAGACGCTACTTCGCGGCCTGCGCCCGCTTGCCGCAGACCGGCCAGGGCTTCGTGCCCTCGGCGGCCAGCAGGGCACCGGCGCGCTGATCCTGCTCGGCCTCCGGCGCGGCGGCGGGGTCCCCGGTGCCGCCCGCGGCCTCCCAGGTGGCGGCGAGGAACTGGTACTTGCCGCGGTACTGCCCGTCGGCGGAGACCTTCGTGGGGTCGCCACCGGACTCGCACTGCGCGATGGCGGCCAGCAGTCGCGCCGCGGCGGCGGACAGGACCGGAGCCGGGGAGACGCTGGCCGCGCGGCCCTTGACGCCGAGCGCGTCGAGCGTCTCCGGGCTGAGCGCGCCGTCGGCCGCGAGGCCGCGGCGGCGCTGGAAGCGGCGGACCGCCGCCTTCGTGCGCGGCCCGTAGACGCCGTCGGCCTTGAGGCGCAGCCGGCGCTGGATCGTGCGGACGAGCGCCTTCGACGGCGCCGCGGACACCGCGGCCGGCGCCGGCGCGACACCCGGGGCGGGCGCGGGAGCCCCGGCCGGCGCGGCGCCCGGGGCGGCCGGGGCCGCTGGGGCCGGGGCGGCGGCCGGGGCGGGCGCGGGAGCCGCCGCGGGATCGGGGGCCTCGGCACCGCCGGACGCGCCGGACGCGCCGGCGGCGCTCAAGAGGAGTCCGGTACCGGCGAGCGCGAACGCGCGGCGCACTCGGGTCAGCAACTCAGGGGACGGCGGCGCGGCACGGTACGGCTGGGGCACGGACGGCCCTCCTTCACGTCTCACCGCCTACGGGGTTAGCTGACGGGCTCGCGCTGACGTTGCGCTACACCGGACTCCATCCGGCGATTCGCCCCCGGGCCGCATCTCGCGGCCCCCTGGGTCCCCCGTTCCCGCCCGCACGTCGGCGGCCGGGACTCGGCGTGGGTTTCTCGTTCGAGGCGCGAAGAGTAGGGGATCGGCGCCGGTCCTGCGTCCGCCCCGCCCCGGAACCGGTGTGATCGCCCTCGACACGGCCACACGTTGCGGGGATGATCGGCGCCATGTTCGAACGCTTCACCGAACGTGCGCGCCAAGTCGTCGTCCTCGCGCAGGAGGAGGCTCGCCACCTCAAGCACGGCTACATCGGCACCGAGCACCTCCTGCTCGGCCTGCTCCGCGAGGAGGAGGGACTCCCCGCGCGCGTCCTCGACTCGTTCGAGATCACGGCCGAGCGCGTGCGCCCGCAGGTGCTCCAGATCAGCGCTCCGGGCGAAGCGGTCCCCTCCGGCCAGATCCCCTTCACCCCACAGGCGAAGGAGGCGCTCGAGCGCGCCCTGCGCGAGGCGCTCACGCTTGGGCACGACTACATCGCCACGCAGCACCTCCTGTTGGGGCTCCTGCGCGAGGACGAGGCTGTGGCCTGCCGTGTCCTGCGCGAGCTCGGAGCGACGCCGGAGCAGGTGCGCGAGAAGGTGCTCACCGGGCTCGACGCAGCGCCGGACGAGGGACCCACGACCCGCGGCCAGCGGGCGACCCAGCAGTACTCCTCCGAGCGCTTCGCCCCGCGGGCGCGGCAGGTCATCGTCCACGCCGAGGCCGAGGCGCGCCGGCTCGACCACCACTGGGTCGGCACCGAGCACGTCCTCCTCGGGCTCCTGCTCGAGGGCGAGGGCGTCGCCTTCCTCGTCCTCGACGCGCTCGGCGTGACCATCGAGCCGGTCCGCGAGAAGGTGCTCGCGCTCGTCGGACCGGGTGAGGAGGTCGCTCCCGGTCCGATCGCCTTCACCCCGCGCACCAAGAAGGTGCTCGAGCTCGCGCTGCGCGAGGCGCTCTCGCTCGGGCAAAACTCCATCGGGACCGAGACCCTCCTGCTCGCGCTCGTCCGCGAGGGCGACGGCATCGCCGCACGCGTCCTGCTCGACCTCGGCGCCGATGCGGAGACGGTCCGCAACGAGGTGATCCGCCTGCTGTCCTCCCCGTGGCGCGCCCTCGGGCGCGACGTCGCCCGGGCCCGAACCTCCGGGTCCGTCGGCGAGAGCAGCGCGTTTTTGGACGCGATGCTCGACGGAGCGGGGCCGGCGCTGCGGACGCTGGCCGCGGAGATCGAAGCGCAACTCGGCCGGGACGCCGACGCGGGCGACCTGATCATCCTGCTCGCCTCGGTTCCCGGCGGGCTGGCCGCGCGCACGCTCGCCGCCCTCGGGCTCGATGCCGACGCGCTCGCCCGCGGCGTCGAGGCGGCACGCCAGGACGACGCGCGTTCCGCGCTGCTGGGTCCGACTGCGCTCTTGGCCGAGCTCGACGCGGCGTGCGCGGAGAAGGAGGCCGCCATCGAGGCGCATGAATTCGAGCGCGCCGCCGATAGCCGCGACCGCGAGCGCACGCTGCAAGCCGAGGTCCGCGGGCAGGTCGAGCCTCACCAGGAGGAGCTGCTCGTGGAGGTCAGGGCACATCTCGGCCTCGACGAACGGCAGTGACCTGAGGCGCCCGAGGGCCTTCGTGGCGCCGGGGAACTCCTCAGTCGGACCCACTGAGATCTGATGCTATCGTTGCTCAGGCAACGGTTGAGCTTCTCAAAGGACTCCTGCTTCCACCATGCCCTCGCTTCTTCTCATTCCACTCGACGACACCGTCGTCTTCCCCACGATGGACGTCACGCTCCCGATCGACGTGGGCACCGACGAGCAGGTCGTGCTCGTCCCGCGCCACGACGGCGAGTTCGCCTCCGTCGGGACCATCGTCAACGTGACCGACCGCATCCGCCTCCCCGGCGGCGGCCGGGGCGCGTCGCTGGAGGGCGTCTCCCGCGGCGTCATCGGCGCGGCGCAGACCGACCTGACCGGCAAGCTGCGCGTCGAGGTCACCCCCCACCCGGACGAGACCCCGGCCGACGGGCGCACCCGCGACCTCGAGCGCGAGTACCGCGCCGTGGTCGAGGAGCTGCTCGAGCTGCGCGGGGACGACGGCCGCGTGGCCGCGTTCGTGCGCTCGATCACCGAGGCGGGGGCGCTGGCCGACACCTCCGGCTACGCCCCGGACCTCACGTTCGAGCAGAAGGTCGAGCTGCTCGGCATCCTCGACGTCACCGCGCGCCTCGAGCGCGCGCTCGAGCTCCAGCGCGAGCGCCTGACTCACCTGCAGATCCGCAAGAAGATCCGCGACGACGTCGAGTCGGGCACGAACAAGCAGCAGCGCGACTACCTCCTGCGCAAGCAGATGGAGTCGATCCGCAAGGAGCTCGGCGAGGACGACGCGTCGTTCGTGGACGAGTACCGCACGAAGATCGAGGAGTCCGGCATGCCGGAGGCCGTGCGCGAGCAGGCCGAGCGCGAGCTCGGCCGCCTCGAGCGCGCCGGCGAGGGTGGCGAGGGTCAGATGATCCGCACCTACCTCGACTGGGTCGTCTCGGTGCCGTGGTCGAAGGCCAGCGAGGACCAGCTCGACCCGGTCCACACCCGCACGACGCTCGACGCCGACCACGCCGGCCTCGAGGACGTCAAGGACCGCATCGTCGAGTACGTCGCCGTCAAGAAGCTGCGCCAGGAGCGCGGGATGGTCGCCGACGGGAAGTCCGGGGCGATCCTCACGCTGATCGGCCCTCCCGGCACCGGCAAGACCTCGATCGGCGAGTCGATCGCCCGCGCCATGGGGCGCGAGTTCGTGCGCATGTCGCTCGGCGGCGTCCGTGACGAGGCGGAGATCCGCGGCCACCGCCGCACGTACATCGGCGCCCTCCCGGGCCGGCTGGTGCGCGCGCTGCGCGACGCGGGGACGATGAACCCGGTGATCCTGCTCGACGAGGTCGACAAGGTCGGCGCCGACTGGCGCGGCGACCCCTCGGCCGCGCTGCTCGAGGTGCTCGACCCCGCGCAGAACTCGACGTTCCGCGACCACTACCTCGACGTGGAGCTCGACCTGAGCCAGGTCGTCTTCATCGCCACGGCCAACCAGGCCGACACGATCCCGGGCCCGCTGCTCGACCGCATGGAGGTCATCCGCTTCGACGGCTACACCACCGCGGAGAAGACGGCGATCGCCCGCGACTACCTGTGGCCGCGCCAGACCGAGCGCAACGGCCTGCGCCCCGAGGAGGTCGGCGTGACCGACGAGGTGCTGCAGACCATCGTGGCGGAGTACACCCGCGAGGCGGGCGTGCGCTCCCTGGAGCGCGAGCTCGGCACGCTGCTGCGCAAGACGGCGACGCGGATCGCATCCGGGAAGGTGGAGGCGCCCGTCACGGTCGACGTCGAGGTCGTCCGGGACGCCCTGGGCCGCCAGAAGGTCTGGCAGGAGGCGGCGGCGCGCACCGCGGTCCCCGGCGTGGCCACCGGCCTCGCGGTGACCGGGGCCGGCGGCGACGTGCTGTTCGTCGAGGCCACCGCGATGCCCGGCAGCACCGGCGGCCTGACCCTCACGGGGCAGCTCGGCGACGTGATGAAGGAGAGCGCGCGGATCGCGCTCACCTACGTGCGTGCGCACGCCCAGGAGCTCGGGATCTCCGAGAGCGCGTTCGAGGACCGCGAGTTCCACGTCCACGTGCCGGCGGGGGCGATCCCGAAGGACGGCCCGAGCGCGGGCGTCACGATGGTCACGGCGCTCGCGTCGCTGCTGTCCGGCCGCCCCGTGCGCCACACCGTCGGCATGACCGGCGAGGTGACCCTCCAGGGCCGCGTGCTCCCGATCGGCGGCCTCAAGCAGAAGGTGCTGGCCGCCCACGCGGCGGGCCTGAGCGACGTGATCCTGCCCGAGCGCAACCGCGGCGACCTCGACGACGTCCCCGCCGACGTGCTCGCGGCGATGACGTTCCACCCCGCGATGACGATCGGCGAGGTGCTGGACGTCGCGCTCGAGCCCGCGCCGGTGGCCGCGACGACCCGCTGACCCCAGGGGGCTTGGCAGCAATTGACCGCGACTGTGGGTCATCGGCTGCCAAGCCCCTGCCCCGGCCGGCACGCCGCGCACGTTCGGCGCCTGCTTGTCCGAGACACGTCGGCGCTTCACGGTGCGGCATGCGGGGCATCGCAGCTTCGACCCCGATGCGCCTCACGCTGACGCTCGCCCCCGACCCGACCGCGCCGTCCCGCGCGCGCACCTCGATCCGCGCGCTCTCCCTCGGCCTCTCCCCGCACGTGCTGCGCGACCTGCAGCTCGTCGTCTCCGAGCTGGTGACCCACGCGGTCGGTCACGGGTGCAGCGACGGCATCCGGGTGGAGCTCGAGCTGCGCGGCCGCGACCACGTTCGCGGCGAGATCGTCGATCGGTTCGTCGCCGGGGCTCCGGCGATCGAGCGCGCAGGAGACGACCCCGCGAGCCTCGGGCTGCGGGCGGTCGACGCGCTCACCTCGAGCTGGGGGGCCGACGCGGGCAGCACCCGGGTGTGGTTCGAGATGCTGCCGCGGCCGTAGCGCGAACGGCGACGCGGCCGGCCGGGGCGGTGCCCGTCACCGCGCGCGGGCGACCAGCCGCTCCGGCTCGTCCGGGCGGGCCGCTGACCTCGGCGCCTCGGCCGGCGCGGGGGCGCCTCCCGACGGCAGCGGGCCGGCGAAGGCCCAGGCGCGCACGAGGCCGACCCAGGTGAGCGTCGCCAGCACGACGTGGACCCAGACCATCTCCGCGGGGAGCTCGAGCTGATACTGGGCGATGCCGACGACGCCCTGGAGCGCCATCAGGAGCGCGAGGTGGGTCAGGACCTGGCGCAGCCCGTCGACGGTGCCGCGGGTGCGGGCCAGCCACCACGCGGCGACGACCAGGAGCCCGAGCGCGAGGTTGACGTAGGAGTGCAGATGGACCATCAGGCTCAGCGTGTTGCCGCCGTCCCAGGTCAGGCGCGCGACGCGGTCGCCGGTGCCGGCGCCCCCGGCGTGCGGGCCGGCGGCGGTGGAGGCCGTGCCCAGCGCGATCGCGGCGACCGCCACCACGAAGAGGGCGCGCACGACGACGACGGTCAGGCGGTCGGCCCCCGGCCGGTCGCGGTAGGGCTCCTCCCGGGCGCGCCACCACAGGCCGACGGCGGCGACGAGGATCAGCAGACTCAGGCCGTAGTGGCCCATCACGAAGCCGGGGGCCAGGTGCGTGCGGACCGAGATCCCGCCGAGGACGGCCTGGGCGACGACGCCGACCGGGAGCAGCACGCTGAAGGCCGCGAGGTCGCGGCGGAACGGCCGGCGGAACCAGACGAGCACGAGCGGGGCGAGCGCGGCGAAGCCCACGACGAAGGTGAGCATGCGATTGCCGAACTCGATGACGCCGTGCGTCGACAGCGGCGTGTAGAGCGAGCTCTCGGTGCACCGCGGCCAGGTCGGACACCCGAGCCCCGAGCCCGTCAGGCGGACCGCCGCGCCGGTGAAGACGATCGCGGTCAGCCCGGCGACGGCGGCGAGGGCGACCTGGGTGAAGCGTTCCGGGGTGACGACGAGGCGCTCGCGCATGCCCCGACAGTCTGCCGCACCGCGACGAGGAGTCCGTCCACCGGGGGCGAAGGAGCACGGGTGTCGGCCGTCCTGGAGACGAGTGGGAAGATCTCGTTCATCCCGCGGTAGCGCCTACCCCGCGTAGACGAACGGCAGCTCGCCCTCGACCTCGCTGAGCCGCGGCGCGTCGGCGTCGCGCGGGCTCGGCAGCAGCTCCGCGTTGGGGAACGGCCAGGTGATCGCGACGTCGGGGTCGCGGTAGGAGATGCCGCGCTCGCTCTCCGCGGAGTAGTAGCCGGACTGCTTGTAGAGGACGTCCGCGACGTCGGAGAGCACGCAGAAGCCGTGGGCGAAGCCGACCGGCACGTAGAGGATCCGCATGTCGTCCTCGCTGAGCTCGGCGCCCTCCCACTCGCCGTAGGTCGGCGAGCCCACCCGGAGATCCACGACGACGTCGAGGATCGCGCCGCGACCGCAGCGCACGAGCTTGGAGACGCCCGCGCCGATCTGGAAGTGCATCCCACGGATCACGCCGCGACCCGAGCGGGAGTGGTTGTCCTGCACGAAGGGCTCCGTGATCGCGAACGCCTCGGCCATCACCGCGGCACGGTAGGTCTCGGCGAAGAAGCCGCGCTCGTCGCCGATGACCGTCGGCTCGATCAGGATGGGACCCGCCAGGCGGGTGGGGATGCGCTGCACGGTGCTCCTCATGCTCGGGACAGATCGGGGACGGAACGCTAGTGCGATCCGCGCGCCGGCCGCCTTCCCCCTGACCTACGATTCACGCGATGCCCTCGCTGCGCCGCCTGGCCGGCCGTGACCGCCCGGCCACCGTCTCCGTCGAGGCGCCGCTCGCGCTGCTCGACGTTCTGCGCGACGGGCCCGCTCCCCTCGACGGCCGGGGGACCGCCCGCGCGCAGGCCGAGCGGCTGCGCGTCGCGGTCGTCATCCCGTCGTTCAGGCGCGGCTCCGGCGGCCACGCGACGATCGCGAACCTCGTCCGCGGGCTGGAGGCGCGCGGTCACCAGCTCGCGCTGTTCCTCGTCGACCAGCAGGGTCGCCACGCGTCCGACGACCCGGGCGCGCTGTTCGCGTCGTTCTTCGGCCCCGTGGCGGCGCCGGTCCTCGCGGGCTTCGAGGGCTGGCGCGGCGCGGACGTGGTGGTGGCGACGGGCTGGCAGACCGTCCCGCACGTGCTCGGCCTGCCCGACGCGGGAGCCCGCGCCTACCTCGTGCAGGACCACGAGCCCGAGTTCTACCCGACGTCGGCGGAGCGCTTGTGGGCGGAGTGGACCTACCGCCAGGGCCTGCACTGCGTCTGCGCCTCGCCGTGGCTCGCGGAGGTCGTGACCGACCGCTACGGCGCGAGCGCGACCGCGTTCGACCTCGGCGTCGACAACGCCGCCTACCGGCCGCTGCCCACCCACCGCCGCGAGGACCTCGTGCTCTTCTACGCCCGCGCGGTGACCCCCCGCCGCGCGGTGCCGCTCGGCGCGCTCGCCCTGGCCGAGCTGCACCGCCGGCGTCCGGCGGTCGAGCTCGCGGTCTTCGGCGAGGCCGGGGAGCTCGAGCTGCCGTTCCCCGCGCGGCAGCTCGGCGTGCTCGCGCCCGAGGCGCTGGCCCACGCCTACGCCAGCGCGACCGTCGGCCTGTGCCTGTCGCTGACGAACCCGTCGCTGATCCCGACGGAGATGATGGCCTGCGGCCTGCCCGTCGTCGACGTGCTCAGCGACGCGATGGTCGCCACGTTCGGGGCCGGCGGAGCGGTGACCCTCGCCGAGCCCGACCCGCTCGCGCTGTGCGACGCGATCGAGGGGCTGCTCGACGACCTGATCGTCCGCGCCACGCGGTCGCGCGACGGCGCGGAGCTCGTGGCGGGGCGCACCTGGGCCAGCGCGGCCGAGCAGGTCGAGCAGGGGCTGCGGGCGGCGCTGAGCGCGGCGGAGGCGGGCGACGGCCTCCCGACGTCCACCTGACGATGTAGGAGGCTGAACGGTCGGTGGGAGACTCGGCGGGATGACCGACGATGCCGCCACCGGCAGACTGGTGGTCGACGCACTCGAGCGCACCCGGCTTCGGGGATCCGCGCTGATCGAGTTCACGTTCGAGGCCTCCGTGGCTGAGATCCCCGCGTTCGGCGCCCCGTCGGAGCGGCCCGGAGATGGGTCGCTCCGGCGTCGCTCGACGGGGGCGATGTGGCGCGGAGCGCTGCGCATCGTCTTCTGGGGACTGCGGCGCGTGCTCGAACGTGTGACCCAGATGACGAAAGGGGTGCTCGGGGTGCTCGATCTCCAGGGGCACCGCTGCGTGTACTACCCCAAGCCGACCGAGGCCGAGCTGGTCGTCGGAGACCAGCGTTGGACGGGGGCGCCCGGGACGGCCGTCGATCGGCTCCCCGCTCGCGCGGCCTCGGCGTTGCAACCCCTCTGGCTGATCGACCTCGTCGGCGGGGTCGTGGAGGCTCGCGAGCACCCCCGAGAACGCCTCGACGGCCGCGTGGCTCGGCGCTTCTCGGCCCGCGCCGACCTCACCCGCGCAGGCGCGGCGGTCTCCTATGAGATGGCGGTCCCCTCGGGCATCGAGCAGCTCGGTGACCTCGAGCGCATCCGTGTCGACGTGTGGATCGACGACGATGGCTACCTACGGCGCATCCGCCACACCAGCGGCGACGCCTCCAAAGGGGTGATGACGAGCACCCTCGAGCTGACCGAGCTCGGGGTGGCGCTGCCCCCGGACTGGTCCCGGATCCCCCGTTCCTTCCGCGGGGCTTAGCGCCGGCGCAGGCCGAGGATGCTGAGCAGGAAGCTCGAGAAGAACACCTGCATGCCGACGATCACCAGCGTCGCGGCGAGCACGGCGAGGCGCTCCTCGGAGAGCTGGCCCGTGCCGTTGGCGATCCAAGTGGCGACGATCACCGCGGCGATGAGCAGGCCGACGAGCAGGACCGCCCCGCCCAGCAGGAGGCCGTGCTCGAGGCGGAACCGCGCGCGCATCCGGTCGAACCACGCGTCCTTCTCGCCCATGAAGTAGGTGCCGTAGGCGTGGGCGCAGAGGCCGAGGCCGACGACCTGCGTCCCGACGATCATCAACAGCGCGCCGGCGATCATCGTGTGGATCTCCCACTGGCGCCCGAGGAGGTCGATCTGCGAGAGCGACACGGCGCTGATCAGCGTCCCGATGACCGCGAGCACGAGTCCCGGCAGCATGAACAGGTGCGTCGGCGAGTGGACGAGCAGGAAGCGCAGGTGGCGCCAGCCGTCGCGGAACGTGGAGAGCTTGCTCGTGCCGCCGCGCGGGTGGTAGTCGATCGGGAACTCGGAGACCTTGAGGTGCTCCTTGCCCGCGCGGATGACCATCTCGGAGGCGAACTCCATGCCCGTGGTGCGCAGATCCAGCCGGGGCAGGACATCGCGGCGCAGGGCGCGCATGCCGCAGTGGGCGTCGCGGATGCCCGTCTTGAAGAAGAAGTTCAGCGTCCCCGACAGCAGGGGGTTGCCGACGTAGCGGTGCAGCCAGGGCATCGCGCCCGGCTGGATGTTGTCCATCCGGTCGCCCATGACCAGCTCGGAGCCCTTGTCGAGCTCGGCGACGAACCGCGGGATCTCGGAGAAGTCGTAGGTGAGGTCCGCGTCGCCCATGACGATGTACTTGCCGCGGGCGGCCGCGAAGCCCGCGAGGTAGGCCGAGCCGTAGCCGCGGCGCGGCTCGCTGACGACCCGCGCGCCGGCGGCGATCGCCAGCTCCGCCGAGCGGTCCTCCGAGGCGTTGTCGGCGACCACGACCTCGCCCGCGATGCCCTCGCGCTGCATGACCTCCAGGGCGGAGCGCACGCACGCCTCGATGTTCTCCTCCTCGTTGAGGCAGGGGATGACGACCGAGACCAGCAGGGGGTCGCCGTCGGGGCGCGCCGCGGGGGGTTGGGGTCGCTCGAGGGTGCTCATGCGTGGAGGTGGTTCGCGGGGCCGGGCCCGGTTCCCTTCAGTCAGAACGCGGGCGCGCGCCGAAGGTCGCGCAGACGCGCGGCCACGGATCCGTGCCAGGGTACCCGCAGATGCGCGTGTGCCTGGCCTACGACTGCCTGTACCCGTGGACGGTCGGAGGCTACGAGCGCTACATGCGCGCGCTGGCCGAGGCGGTCGCGGCGGCCGGTCACGAGGTCACCTACCTCACGCGACGGCAGTGGGGCGCCCAGGACGCGCCGGCGATCGCAGGCGTGCGCGTCGTTGCCGTCTCGCGGAGCGACGCGCTCTACGGGCCGGACGGCAACCGGCGCGTCGGCCCGCCGCTGCGCTTCGGCCGCGGCGTGCTCGGCCACCTGCTGCGCCACCGCGGCGACTACGACGTCGTCCACCTGTGCGCGTTCCCCTACTTCTCGCTGCTGGCCGCCGGGCTCGCCCGGACCGAGCCGCTGTTCGTCGACTGGATCGAGGTGTGGAGCGCGGGCTACTGGCGGGGCTACCTCGGCGGACCGGCAGGCGCTGCGGGCTGGGCGATCCAGCGCGCCTGCGCCCGGGTGCCGCAGCGGGCCTTCACGTTCTCCGACCTGCACGCCGAGCGGCTGCGCACCGAGGGCCTGCGCGGGGAGCCGGTCCGCCTCGCCGGCCTCTACTCCGGCCCGTTGGAGCCCGGACCGGTCGCCATGGAGCGCGAGCCGCTCGTCGTCTTCGCCGGGCGCCACATCCCCGAGAAGCGCGTGACCGCGATCCCCGCGGCGGTCGCGCTGGCCCGCGCGCGCCTCCCGGGTCTCCAGGCGCTCGTCCTCGGCGACGGACCCGAGCGCGAGGCGCTGCTCGCGGCCATCGAGGAGCACGGCGTGGCCGGCTGCGTCACGGCGCCGGGCTTCGTCGCGGCCGACGCGGTGAGCGCCGCCATCGCCCGCGCCGCCTGCCTGCTCCTGCCCTCCCAGCGCGAGGGCTACGGCATGGTCGTCGTCGAGGCCGCCGCCCGCGGGACGCCGTCGGTCGTCGCGGCCGGCGAGGACAACGCCGCCGTCGAGCGCGTCGTGCCCGGCGTCAACGGCGTCGTCGCGCGCTCCGATCGCCCGGCCGATCTCGCCGACGCGATCGTCGCGGCCGTCGAGGGCGGCCCGGCGCTGCGCGCGAGCACCGCCGCCTGGTTCGCCGAGAACGCCGAGCGCCTGAGCGTCGGCGCCACGACACGGCAGGTGCTCGCGGCCTACGCGGCGGCCGTTCAGGCGTAGCGCTCGCGCACTGCGGCGGTCGAGCGCAGCCAGGCGGCGGTCGCGGCCAGGCCCGCGTCCATGGGGGTGGTCGCGCGCCACCCCAGCAGCTCCTCGGCGCGCCGCGGATCGGCGACCCAGCACGACGTGTCCCAGACGCGCGCCTCGTAGGAGCCCCAGTCCGGCTCGGCCTGCACGTCGAGGAGTCGCCGCACACGCTCGACCACGTCGCGCAGGGTGGACTGCACCCCGCTGCCGACGTTGAGGATCGTCCCGCGCGGCAGGCTCTCCTGGGCCGCGCTGCGTACGAACGCGTCGCACACGTCCTCGACGTAGACGAAGTCGCGCGCGGTGTCCGGGGCCACCAGCGGCGGCAGCCCCCCCTGCAGCGCGCGGACGAGGAGGGTCGAGATCAGGCGGTTGGGCTCCTCCCACGGACCGTAGACCGAGTAGAGCCGCAGCGTGCACAGGTGGCGGTCGTGCTCCACCGCGACGGCCCGGCAGTACAACGACGCCGCGGCCTTGCCGACGGCGTAGGGGGTCGTCGGCTCGAGCAGCGCACGCTCGGACGGCGCGGCGTCCTTGAAGCCGTACTCCGACGACGACCCGGCGTGGACGAAGGCGCGGACGTCCTGCGCCACGCACGCGTCCACGAGGTGCACGGTGCCGAGCGCGTTGGTCTCCATCGCCCGGGCGGCGTCCGTCTGCCACGAGTAGGCGCCGTGCGCGGCGAGGTGGAAGACCCAGGTGGGCCGCACGGCGGCGATCAGCGCCTCGACCGCGGCGCGGCCGCGCAGCTCCAGGTCGTGGCGCTCGACGCCCGTGCCCTCCAGGCGCCACCCGTCGCTCCCGGGGCGCGAGACGGCGTGGACGCGGTGGCCGTCGGCGAGCAGCCGGCGCACGAGGCTCGCGCCGACGAAGCCCGCGGCCCCGGTGACGAGGGCCACCTCGGGGGCGCCCGACCCCGGGCGTTCGCTCACCCGGCCGCGAGCGCGGGGGCTTGCAGCTCGCCGTCGAGGTAGTCCCCGTACCCGAGGAGCTCCAGGTACGGGCCCGCGCGGAAGCCCACCTCGGCCTTCTCCGCGTCGGAGAGCTCGTCGGCGGTCGCCCGGTTGGCCTCCGGCGTCGGCGTCCGGATCGTCCCCCAGGGGTAGACCTGCTCCAGCGGCGCCCCGTTGAAGCTCGGCGTCGCGAGGCTCGCCGCGGCGGGGTCGAGCCCGAGCCGGTCGAGCACGGCGCCGAGGGTCGCGGTGCTGTCGGCCATGACGTCCTCGGTCCGGACCACGTGGACGCGGTCGGGGTGCATCCGCTGGGACAGCAGCGCGTGGTGCTGGTTGAGCACCCAGGCCGTCATGTAGCTCGCCAGGCTCATCGGCACCGCGCGCTTCTTGGTGTCCGCGTAGGCCGACCACGGGTTGCGCACGACGTGCAGCACGTGGCCGCCGGGCATGTCGCCCACGATCTTCTCCGCGTCGACCACGATGATCGGGCTGTAGCCGACGTAGACCTTCTCCTGCCCGCTGGTGTCGTGGTCCTTCCAGGCCTCGAACGTCGCGCGGAAGAACGCCTCGACGTTGTTCGGCCGTGAGCGCCCGATCTCGGCGATGATCGCGCAGTAGGCGTCCTTGCGGTCCTCGTCGGAGAGGTCGAAAGCCCAGTCGCGGAACTTGCTCACGTTCGGCGTCCGCGTCCTGACCTTCCCCTCCTCGTCGATGATCGCCCGGTAGTCCTGCTCCGGCGTCGCGTGCAGCGCGAACGTCGGCCAGCGGTACTTGACCGGGAACATCGAGCTCAGCTCGTCGTTGACCAGGCGGGTCCCGGGCTGGGACTCGAACGGGTACACGAACAGCTCGGGGTGGCCGTCGAGGAAGCGGTGCGTCGTGTTCCCGCCGTTCTCGTACATGGCGCCAATCATCAGGAACCGGAAGTCGGACATGAACCCCTAGCGGTCGAAGCGGTAGTAGAGGGAGCGCAGGCGCGACGTGGCCGCGCGGTCGCCCAACCGAGCCGCGAACCCTAGAGAAAACGCTGCGGGCACGGCCTCGACCGCGAAGATCTGGTTACCGGCAGGCCAGACGAGCGAGCCCAGGACCCGGCCGGTCGCGAGCTCGAGGGCGTGGACGCCGCAGACCGAGCCGGCGACGTCCAGCCCCGGCGCGTAGCGCGCGAAGCGCGGGATGACCCGGGAGGTCCCCACGAATCCGAGGTCGCCGGCGAGCGCCAGGCCGCGGGTCCAGCCCGGGAGCCGCGCGACCGGCGCGAACCGGTCCCCGTCGACCACGCCGACCTCGCCGTAGCCGCTGTTGTCCAGCCACACCCTCCCCTCGTGCAGCCGCGCGGAGTGCGGCCGGGTGAGCCCCCGCGCCGCGACCTCCCGCGTAGCGCCGGAGAACAGCACGCCCCGGCCGTCCACCGCGTAGTCGAGGTGGCCGGGGCGGCGCCGCGAGCGCTGGTCGGAGGAGGCGGTGAAGTACGAGCCCGCCAGGTCCGTGCCGGCCGCGATCGAGTTGAGCTGGAGGTAGTTGCGCGAGGCGTCGAGGCGGCCGTCGTCGTCGACGGCGAGCGGCCACCAGACCGGGTCCGCGCGGCCGTGCGCGTCGATGCGCGCGACCGCGTTCATCCCCACGGCGTTCAGGTGCAGTTCGCCCCCGACGAGCGCCAGGTCGTGGACGTACGTGCAGCCCGGGAGGTAGCGCGAGCGCAGGGGCACCAGCGGAGCGGCGGTGACGTCGGCGGAGGCGAAGTCCGCCCGGTCGAGCTCCCCGGTCGCCGGGCTCAGCTCGAGCACCTGGTTCGGGTTGCGGGTGCTGGCCACGTGCACGACGCCGCGCGCGGCGTCGAAGGCGATCCCCGAAGGGTGCGGCAGCGTCATCCACGAGACGCGCGGCCGGCCCGCCTCGGTGCTCAGCGCGGCCACGAGGTGCTCGTACTCGCGCGTCACCAGCAGGGTCAGGCCGCGCTCGGCCAGGAGCTCCCAGAACGCGCCGCGGGCGCGGGCGCGCAGGATCGCCGGATCGAGATCGTGCCCGTCGATCCAGTGGCTGATGACCTGCTCGGGACCGCGCCACCGGCCGTGGTGATGGGCCCAGAGCTCGTCCGGGGACGGCGCGCTCATCGCGCGGCGCGCTGGCGCTTGAGCCGCACCGCGCCGGTGTACATCTGCAGCGCCGAGGAGTAGTTCGTGGTCGACTCGCCGCCGTGACGGACCGTGGAGAGCACGGGAACCTCCACGATCGCGTAGTCGCGCTCCCGGCACTCGGCGACGAACTCGGCGTCGATCAGGTCGTCCTCCCGGCGCAGCGCCAGCAGCCCCGCGAAGCTGCGGGGGAACGCCTTGGGCGTGCCGTTGATGTCCCACACCGGCAGGTCGAACAGCGCGCGGCACTCGAGGTTGTAGAGCAGCGAGCCGAGCCGGCGCTGCCACGAGTCGCGGATCTTGCGGTTCGCCTTGACCACCACCTCGGGGAACGCGGTCGCGTAGGAGAGGATCAGCGCGAGGATCTCCGGGCTGGTGCGCGCGGAGTTCGTGTAGCAGACGGTGTCGCCGGCGGCCGCCGCGAGGCCGGTCTTGACCGCGCGCCCCCAGCCTCCGGACTCGAGCTCGACGACCCGGATCGACGGGTGCCCGGCCTCCAGGCCGCGGCAGATCGCCACCGACGCGTCGCGGCACCCGTTGGGCACGAGGATGACCTCGTACTCGCGGCCGAGCCGGTCGAGCACGGCGAGGTAGCCCTCGACCACGCCGCCGATGTGGTCGGCCTGGTTGTACACCGGCAGGACGATGGAGAGCGCGGGGGGCACGGCGCAGACCCGGTCAGCCGGACGCGACGCCGAGGCGCTGCACGCAGGTCTCGGCGATCTGCTCGGGCGCCAGGCCGTGCTCGCGCAGCATGAAGCCGTAGCTGCCCGTCCGGCCCCGGGGCACGCGGTCGACCAGGATCCGCACGAGGCGGACGCCCAGCCCGTGCTCGGCGAGGACCTCGGCCACGACCGACCCCGCGCCGCCGCCGTAGTGCGCCTCGACGGTCACGACCAGGCGCACGCGCGCGGCCAGCGCCAGGATGTCCTCCACCGGCGGCGGCGTGACGCTGGCCAGGACGCCGACGCTCGCCTTCACGCCCTGCGCGGCCAGCAGGCCGGCGGCGCCGACCGCCTCGCTCGTGACCGTGCCCAGCGCGATAATGGCGACGTCCTCCCCGTCGCCGAGCACGGGCATCCGGCCCCAGGCGAAGTCCTCGTCGAGTCCCGGGACGGCCTCGCTGCGCTTACCGAGACGGAAGTAGACGGGGCCGTCGTGCGCGGCCCCGGCGGCCAGGGCGCTGACGGCGTGGGCGGGGTCGGCGGGCGCCGCGATCCGCAGGCCCGGCTGCGCGCGCATGATCGCGACGTCCTCGAGCGCGTAGTGCGTGACGCCGTTGGTGGAGTAGTCGAAGCCCCCGCCCACGCCGACGATGCGCACCGGCAGGTCGTGGAGCACCGGGCCGTTGCGGACGAACTCGTAGCCGCGCATCGACGCGAACGTCGCGATCGAGTACACGAAGGGCGTGAAGCCCGCCTCGGCGAGCCCCGTGGCCATGCCCATCATGTTCTGCTCGGCCACGCCGGCGTTGTAGAAGCGGTCGGGGTAGGAGTCCGCGAACTCCTCCAGGACGGAGAAGCCGAGGTCGCCGGTGAGGAGCACCACGCGCTCGTCGCGGCCGGCGAGCGCGGTCAGGGCGCCGACGAACGCGTTGCGCATCAGCCCGCCACGACCTCGGCGGTGGCCTGCGCGTACTGCTCGTCGGTCATCGGCAGGTAGTGCCAGGCGATCTTGCGCTCCATGTAGGAGACCCCGCAGCCGAACGTCGTCCGGGCGATCAGGATGTGCGGCGGACCGGCCCGGGTGTCGAGCGCGGCGAGCGTCGCGGCGAGCGCCTCGAGGTCGTGGCCGTCGAGGTCGTGCACGTCCCACCCGAAGTCGCGCCAGCGGGCCGCGATCGTCGACTGGTCGAGCACGTCGCAGGTGTAGCCGAGCGCCTGCTGGCCGTTGAGGTCGAGGAGCGCGACGAGCCCGGAGAGCTGGTGCTGGGCCGCGAACATCGCCGCCTCCCAGACCGAGCCCTCGTTGCACTCGGCGTCGCTCATGAGCACCGCGACCCGGCGCCGGGAGTCCTGCAGCCGCGCGGCGAGCGCGGCGCCCGCCCCGATCGACAGGCCGTGACCGAGCGAGCCCGTCGCGAAGTCGATCCCCTCGAGCGTCGCCTCGGGGTGCCCGCCGAGCTCGCTGGCGTCCGCGCAGAACGTGTCCAGGCGGGCCGGGTCCATGCGGCCGGTCTCGGCCAG
>JBBQEV010000084.1:0-18033 GCA_038321325.1 Solirubrobacterales bacterium | reverse complement strand
CCTGTCGCTCGGCGTCGCCGCGCGCCTGTCGCGCTACCTGCAGGTGCTCACGCAGGCCAAGAAGATGGGCAAGGAGACGATCTCCTCCCAGGAGCTCTCGGACTACACGCACGTCAACTCCACCCAGATCCGCCGCGACCTGAGCGGCTTCGGGAAGTTCGGCAAGCGGGGCGTCGGCTACAACGTCGAGTCGCTCGTCGCGCAGATCCGCAAGATCCTGCGCACCGCGGGCCAGCACAACATCGCGCTGTTCGGCGCCGGCCACCTCGGCCGCGCGATCGCCGGCTCGGACATCTTCGTGGACCATGGCTTCCGGGTGGTCGCGATCTTCGACGTCGACCCGGGAAAGGTCGGCCTGACCGTCGGCGCCCAGCGGGTGCGCCACCTCGACGAGCTCGGGGCCGTGGTCGACGAGGAGGACGTCGTCGTCGGGGTCCTCGCGGTTCCCACCGGCGCCGCCCAGGGCCTGGCCGACGACCTCGTCGCCGCCGGCGTGAAGATCATCTTCAACTACTCCGAGGCGCTCCTCGACGTGCCGCCCGAGGTCACCGTGCACACCTCCAGCCCGGCCGTCGAGCTGCTCTACGCGCTGTACTTCTACCTCACATGATGGTCTCGCTCACCCAGGCCGAGGCGACGTTCGCGGTCTCCGCCGAGGCGACGGTCGGCATCGAGGAGGAGTTCGCCATCCTCGACCCCGCGACGCTCGACCTCGCGCCGCGCTACGAGGAGCTTCACGCGGCCGGGCGGGACGACCGCGTCCTGCGCGAGGCGATCGCCGGCGAGCTCATCTCCAGCGAGATCGAGATCGTCTCGGGGCGCGGGAGCGACCTCGCCGACGCGCTGGGCCGCCAGCGCGACGCGCGCCACGCGCTCTTCCGCCTGGCCGATGCCCACGGCGCGAAGCTCGGGGCGACCGGCACCCACCCGTGGGCCGACTACCGCGAGCAGCCGAACATCGACACCGAGCACTACCGGCGCGTCGTCGAGGGCCTGCAGTACGTCGCACGGCGCAACAACACGTTCTCGCTCCACGTCCACGTCGGCATCCGGGGCGCGGACCGCGCCGTCCGCGTGTGCGACCGCCTCCGTGACGTCCTGCCGCTCCTGCTCGCCGTCAGCGCGAGCTCGCCCTACCTCGACGGCCGTGACGCCGGGCTGCACTCCGCCCGCACCCAGTCGTTCACCAAGAGCTTCCCGCGCTGCGGGATCCCGGACGCCTACGGCTCGTGGCGGGCCTACGCCGACTACATCGCGTTCCTGCGCGAGACGCAGTCGATCGTCGAGTACACGCAGGTCTGGTGGTCGGTGCGGCCTCACCTGTCCTTCGGCACGGTGGAGGTCCGCATCTGCGACGTCCAGACGACCGCGGAGGAGTCCGACGCGCTCTGCGCGCTGATCACCGCCTGTATCCTCCAGGCCGCGCACGACGTCGACTCAGGGTCCCCGCCGGCCGATCCCCCGCGGCGCCTGGTCGAGGAGAACTTCTGGCGCGCGATCCGCTACGGCCTCGACGGCAGGCTTGTCGACCTCACCCGCGCGGAGGAGTTCCCCGCGGCGGAGACCGTCGAGCGCCTGCTGGCGTGGACGCTGCCGGCCCGCACCACCCACGCGCTCGCCGAGCCCGCCTTCCCCGCGCTGAACGGCGCCCAGCGCCAGCGCCGCATGATCGACGCCGGCGCCACCGCGGCCGAGGTGTACGCCGCGGCCGTCCAGGAGACCCACTCCTCGTACTCCGACCAAGGAAGCCCGCATGAGCCAGCCTGACATCCCCGAGGGTCCCCCGCCGACCGAGGAGGAGCTCCGCGCCGCCTACGAGGCCGAGCTCAAGCAGCTCCGCGTCGAGGACGTCCTGATCCAGACCATCGTGTCGCTGCTCAACCTCGGCGGCCGCAAGGCCGGGCTGGCGCCCGGGACCGAGGACGAGCGCGATCTCGATCAGGTCGCGGTCGCCGTCGAGGGCGTCCGCCGCCTGCTCCCCTTCGTCGAGGAGGCCCTGGGCCCGGACGCCACGCAGCTCAAGGACGCGCTCGCGCAGCTGCAGATGGCCTACGTGCGCCTGGGCGGGACCGGGCCGGAGGGCGGCCCCGTCGCCCCCGCCGCTCCGCCGGCGCCCGCCGGCCCGCCGCCGCCGCGCATCTGGACGCCGGGCTCCTGACGCGTTCGGCGCGCGGGTCCTGCGTCGGTGACCCAATATGTGGGCACGGATGCAGGACCCCCCGCGGTCGCTGAGATGGCCTGTGCGTTCTGCGCGATCGTCGCGGGCACCGAGCCCGCCGCGCTGGTCCTCGAGGAGGAGCACTGCGTCGCGTTCCTCGACGCTCGTCCGCTCTTCGAGGGCCACGTGCTGCTCGTCCCGCGCGCGCACCACGTCACGCTCGCCGAGCTGCCGCCCGCGCTCGTCGCCCCGCTGTTCACCACCGCTCAGCGCCTGTGCCGCGCCGTCGAGGCCGCCGAGGGCGCGCAGGGCACGTTCGTGGCGATGAACAACGTCGTCTCGCAGTCGGTGCCCCACCTCCACGTCCACGTCGTGCCGCGCCGGCGCAAGGACGGGCTGCGCGGGTTCTTCTGGCCGCGGACCGCCTACGCCGGGGAGGAGGCGATGGCCGCGGCGGCGGGGAGGATCCGCGCCGCGCTGGACGCGCCTGGGCGCGACGCGGCCTGAGCGGCCCCCGGCGCGCGTACACTCCGCCACGCCCCATGGCCGAACGCCGTCTCCACGGACTCCAGCGCGTCCTGGGCGTCAACGCGCTCTCCTCGACGGCCTACGGGAACGTGGGCTCGTCGATCTACTACGCGCTCGGCCTGGTCGCGAGCTTCGCGCTCGGACTGACCCCGCTCGTCTTCGTCATCACGGGGATCATCTTCTACCTGACCGCCTCGACCTACGCCGAGGCGACGGCGATGTACCCCGAGGCCGGCGGCTCGAGCTCGTTCGCCCGGCACGCGTTCAACGAGTTCGCGAGCTTCTTCGCCGCCTGGGCGCAGATGCTCAACTACGTCATCACGGTGTCGATCTCGTCGTTCTTCGTGCCCCACTACCTCGGTGGGGTGCTCGGGGTCGACGCGCTGCGCCACGGGCCGTCGGACATCTTCTTCGGCATGGGCGTCATCGTCGTGCTCAGCCTGGTCAACGTGCGCGGGGCCAAGGAGTCGGCCGGCGTGAACGTGCTCCTGGCCGTCGTGGACTTCGCGACGCAGCTGCTGCTCGTGCTCGTCGGGCTGTTCCTCGTGCTCAGCCCGTCGGTGCTCGTCGACAACGTCTCGTTCGGGATCGCGCCGACGTGGAAGGACTTCTTCCTGGCGATCCCGGTCGGGATGATCGCCTACACGGGCATCGAGACGATCTCGAACATGGCCGAGGAGGCCAAGGACGCGGACAGGACGATCCCGGCGGCGATCAACCGCGTGGTCATCGCGGTGTTCGCGATCTACGCGCTCCTGCCGGCCGTGGCGCTCAGCGCGCTCCCCGTGACCCAGAACGCCGACGGTTCCTACCAGACGCTCCTGGGGGTGAGCGAGGAGAACGGTGGCTTCGCGGGCGACCCGATCCTCGGCGTCGTCAAACAGCTCCATCTCGGCGTGCTGCAGGCGCCGGGGGAGATCTACGTCGGCCTCCTGGCGGCCACGATCCTGTTCATCGCGACCAACGCCGGGATCATCGGCGTGTCGCGCCTGGTCTACTCGATGGGCGTCCACCGCCAGCTCCCGGACCGTCTGCGCCAGCTGCACCCGCGGTACGGGACGCCGTGGGTCGGGATCCTCATCTTCGGCGGGGTGGCGTGCGTGACGCTCATCCCCGGCAAGGCCGCCTTCCTCGGCAACATCTACGCCTTCGGGGCGATGCTCTCGTTCACGATCGCGCACGTCTCGGTGATCCGCCTGCGGATCATCGCGCCCGACCGCCCGCGGCCGTTCCGGGGCCCGGGGACGGTGACGGTGCGAGGCAGGCCGCTGCCGCTCTTCGCGCTCGTCGGCGGCGCCGGCACTGGGCTCGCCTTCGTGGTCGTGACGTTCCTGCACCTCGACGTCGCCGCCGCCGGGGCCGGCTGGCTGGTGCTCGGGATGGTCATCTATCCGCTCTACCGCCGCAACCAGGGCCTCGATCTGACGACGACGACGAAGGTCGCGGTCCCCAAGCCGGTCATCGATCACGAGGCGGAGTACGAGTCGGTGCTGCTCGCGCTGGACGGCAGGACGTTCTCCCCCGGGGCGATGGCCACGGCGACGAAGGTCGCGGCCCGGCGCCGCAAGGGCATCCACGTCATCGTCCCGATCGTGGTGCCGACCTCCTCGCCGCTCGACGCCGACCTGCCCGAGCAGGAGCTCGCCGCGCAGGAGGTCATCGAGCAGGCCAAGGTGCAGGGCGGCCGGAGGGTGACCGGGCACTACCAGAAGGTCCGCGCCGGGCAGGCCGGGCGGCTCATCGTCAACGAGGCGCGCGAGATGTCCGCGAAGGTCATCGTCATGGCGCTGCCGCCCCGCAGCGGCGGGGCGGTGTTCGGCAAGACCGTCGAGACCGTGCTGGCCGAGCGGCCGTGCCGCGTGATCATCCAGCACGACCCGACGCTGGTCGCCGTCGCCGTCGACGTCCCGACCCCGGTGCCCTGAGTGGCCGAGCCCCAGACCATCCAGCGCCGCATCACCGCGTTGCTCTCCGGGGCGATGGTCGTGCTCGGCGTGGCGATCATCGTGCGCACGGTGGCCGGCGGCGGAAGCCCGATCGCCGTCGGCCTGCTGCTCGGCGTGCTGTTCGTCCTCGCGGGTGGCGGTCGCCTCTATCTCGCCCGGCGGCGCTCGGAGCCTCGTGACTGACCCCGGTCGTTCCTCCACGCGCCGCCCGGACGAGCTCGTCCGCCGCACGCTGGGCTCGCCGGCGCTCTTCTCGGCCATCTACATCGCCCTGGCCGCGGGCGTGTACTTCTCTCTCGGCGTCGTCGCCGACCACGCGCTCGGCCTGACGCCGCTGATCTTCCTGATCGCCGCGCTGCTCGTCGCGCTCGCGGCGATGACCTACGTCGAGGGCGGTTCGATGTACTCAGACCGCGGCGGCTCGACGGTCTTCGCGCGCCACGCCTTCAACGAGCTGTGGAGCTTCGTCGCGGGGTGGGCGATCCTCCTGGACTACGTCATCCTGATCGCGGTCTGCGCGTTCTCGGCGACGAACTACGCCGCCGCGTTCTACGCGCCGCTCGGGCGCGGGAGCACGGAGCTGCTCCTCTCGGTCGCGATCATCGGCGGCGTCGCCTACGGGGCGATCCGCGGCTTCTCGCCCAACCGGGCCCGCCGCCTGATCGTCCTCGTGATCGTCGACCTCGTCCTCCAGGTCGGGCTGGTCGCGCTCGGCCTGGTCACGTTCTTCTCGTGGGACGCGCTCACCGCCCCGATCGACCTGGGCCGGAGCCCGACGTGGGACGACGCAATCTTCGCGGTCGGGGCGGCGACGGTCGTGCTCATCGGCCTCGAGTCGGCTTCGGGGCTGGCGGGGGAGGTGGGGGTCGGCCGGCGCGGGCTGCGGCGGGTGGTGACCACCGCGACGGTGAGCGTCGCGGTCGTCTACGTCGGCATCGCGCTCGTCGCCCTCACCGCGCTCCCCGTGGTCGACGGCGCGACGGCGCTGGGCGGGAAGGACCTCGAGGCGCCCGTGCTCGGGATCACGGGCGAGTTCTCCCAGGGCTGGCTCGTCGACGTCCTGACCTACACGTTCGCGCTCGCGGCGACCCTGACGCTGATCGAGGCGGCGGCGTCCGCGATGCTCGGCCTCTCCCGGCTGGCCTACTCGCTCTCGCTGAACCGCCAGATCCCGAGCGCCCTCGGCCGGCTGCACCCGACCCGGGGCACGCCGTTCGTCGTGATCCTCGCGGCGGCCGTGCTCGCCATCGCGCTCGTGATCCCGCAGGATCTCGACTTCCTCACCGGCATCTACGCGTTCGGCGCGCTGATCGGCCTGCTGCTCGCGCACCTGAGCGTGATCGCGCTGCGCTACTCCGCCCCGGACCGCGACCGGCCCTACGCGATCCCGGTCTCGATCGGGTTCCGCGGCGGCCGGCTGCCGCTGCCCGCCGTGCTCGGGGCGGTGCTGGCCGCGGGCATCTTCGCCACCGTCCTCGTCCTCCACGAGGGGGCGCGCTACGTCGGCGCGGCGTGGATGGCGGCGGGGGTGGCGCTCTACGTCACCTACCGCAGGAGCCAGGGGACCTCGCTGACCAAGCGCGTGACCGTTCGCGCATCGGCGCTGCGGCAGGACCGTGACGAGCTCGAGGACATCGGCGAGTTCGGGTCGATCCTCGTGCCGATCTTCGGCGACGAGCTCGACGACGACATCGTGCAGACCGCCGGCCGGCTGGCCGGCGACGAGCACGACGACTTCGACGACGAGCGCGGGGCGATGATCGAGGCCCTGTGGATCTTCGAGGTCCCGATGTCGCTGCCGATCGACGCCCGGCTGCCCGACGACCAGCTCAAGCGCGCCCGCGTGGCGCTGGCCCGCGCGAAGGCGGTCGGGGAGGAGTACGAGGGCGTCGAGGTCGCGACCGCGACGGTGAGGGCGCGCAGTGCGGGCCGCGCGATCGTTGACGAGGCGAGCCGGCGCGGGGTGGAGGCGATCGTGATGTCCGCCGAGGAGCCCACGCGGATCCGGGGCGGCGCGCTGCTCGGCGGCCGCGGCGGGGCGAACGAGACGTTCGTCGGGGCGATCACGAAGTACGTGCTCGGCAAGGCGACCTGCCAGGTGATCCTCACCGCTCCGGCGGCCCGCGAGCGGGAGGCGCAGCAGCCGCCGGCGCCCGAGACGCCCGGCGGCGATCTCGGGGCGCTCGGCAACGGGCGGTCGCCGCGGACCGGCAAGTAGGGTGCGGCCCATGCGCCGCGGGCCCGAGAGCACGTCATGTTCGTCCTGATCGCCGGGGCGGGACGGGTCGGCTCGGCCGTCGCGCGCTACGCCCTGGGCGCGGGCCACGAGGTCTCGGTCCTCGACGAGGACCCGTTGTCCCACGAGCGCCTCGACGCGGGGCAGACCACCTCGTGGGAGGACGCCGGCGGCCGCTTCACCGTCGGCACGGCGATCGAGATCGAGGCGCTCGTCGAGGCGGGGATCGCCGACGCCGACCTGTTCATCGCCTCGACCGACGGGGACAACACGAACATCGTCATCGCGCAGATCGCGCAGAAGCGCTTCGAGGTGCCGCGGGTGATCACGCGCATCATGGATCCGGCGCGCGCGGTCTGGTACGCCGAGCAGGGCCTGGAGACGATCTCCCCGACGAAGGTCGCCATCGAGATGTTCAAGGAGGCCCTCGGCCCGGTGGTCACCTGATGTACGTCATCATCGCCGGGGGCGGCAAGGTCGGCTGGAACCTCGCCCGCGAGCTCATCGGCAAGGGCAACGAGGTCACGCTCCTGGAGAACCGTCGCTCGCGGTACCTCACGATCGAGCAGGAGCTCGAGCACGCGGTGCAGTACGGCGACGCGGCCGAGCTCTGGGTCCTCGAGCGCGCGGGGATCCAGCGCGCCGACCTCGTCATCGCGGTCACCGGCGACGACGAGGACAACATCCTCATCTGCCAGGTGGCCAAGCGGAAGTACCTCTGCGAGCGGATCATCGCCCGGGTCAACAACCCCCGCAACCGGCAGTGGTTCGAGCTGCTCGGCATCCAGCCGTCGGTCAGCGCGACCGACCTGATCCTGCGCCTCATCGAGCACGAGGTCCCCTCCTACGGCCTGGTCCACCTGCTCGACCTGCGCGACGAACAGCTCGAGATCATCGAGGTCGAGGTCGTCGAGACGGCGCCGGCGGCGGGCCGGATGGTCTCCGAGGTCGTGCTGCCCGAGGGATCGCTCATCATCTCGGTGCTGCGCGGCGGCACGGGCTTCGTGCCGAAGGCCGACACGGTCATCGAGGCCGGCGACGAAGTGCTCCTCGTGCTCGATCCCGGCCTCGAAGAGGCGATCACCGCACAGTTCGCGGCGGGGACGTAGCCGGGCGGCCGGCGGAGGCGCGGGCCGGAGGCCCGGCTGAGTTGCGGGGCAGGGATTCGAACCCCGATAGCTGGTACCAGAAACCAGAGTCTTGCCGTTAGACGACCCCGCACGGGGTACGACGCCAGCCGGGGAGCCTAGCGCAACGCTGTTGCGGGCTGAGCGTCCGGCTCGATACGACCATACGTTCCGGCGGTGATCCGTGCCTACGACAGCGGGTTCGTCAGCCCGGGGTGAGCGGCGGCGCGGCACCGCCCGCCGGAAGGCTGGCTTCACCGTCGCGCAGGAAGGCCACCACCGCGGCGACGCGCCGGTGGACCTGTGGCTCGTTGGTGAGCCCGAGCTTTCCGAAGATCGCGTTGACGTGCTTCTCGATCGCCGAGGCCGAAAGGAACAGCGCCTCGCCGATCCCGGAGTTGCTCTTGCCCTGGGCCATCTCGCGCAGCACGTCGAGTTCGCGCGGGGTCAGCGCCGCGACGGGCGACTCCGCGATCCGGGTTCGCCGCGAGACGAGCGCGGCGACCACGCGCGCGTCGATCGAGGAGCGTCCGGCGACGACCTCGCGCAGCGCGCGCAGCAGCTCGTCGAGGTCGCCGATGCGGTCCTTGAGCAGGTAGGCCAGGCCTTCGGCGCCGTCGCGCAGCAGCGCGAACGCGTAGGCCTCGTCGGCGTGCTGAGAGAGGATCACCACGCCGACGTCGGGATGTTCGCGGCGGATCCGGTGGGCCGCGTCGATGCCCTCCATCCGGTGGCCCGGCGGCATGCGGATGTCCGAGAGGACCGCGTCGGGGCGCAGGCGCGAAACGGCGTCGAGCAGCTCGGTCGCGTTGCCGACCGCGGCGAGCACCTCGACCTCACCGGAGGCCTCGAGCAGGCGGCGCGTTCCCTCGCGGACGAGGTAGTGGTCCTCGGCGAGGACCACGCGCAGGCGCTCAGGCGGGACTGTAGTCATGGACGGGGAGCCGCGCGACGATCGTCGTGCCGGCGTCGGGTTCGGAGGTCACTGCGAACGTCCCGCCGAGCGCTGCGATGCGGTCGGCCAGGCCGTCGAGGCCCGACCCGACGCCGCGATCGCCGTCGAAGCCGTGGCCGTTGTCGGCGACCTCGACGGAGAGCTGCTCGTGCTCGTGGGCCAGGCGGACGACCACGCGCTCGGCGCCGGAGTGCTTGAGCGCGTTGGCGAACGCCTCGCAGACGACGAAGTAGGCGGCGCCCTCGACGGACTGGGGATAGCGCTCGCCGCGCAGGGCCCGGTCGCACTCGATCGTCACGCCGAGCGGCAGGCGCGACGAGCGCGACTCGATCGCCTCGACGATCCCGCGGTCGGACAGCACCGAGGGATGGATCCCGCCTGCGAGCTCGCGCAGGTCGGCCAGCGCTTGGCGCGCCTCCCACTGGAGGTCCTTGAGCGTCGCGTCGAGCATCGCCGGATCGCGCCCGAGCTGCGTGCGGGCGAGCCCGATCCGCGCGATCAAGGCCACAAGCTCCTGCTGCACGCCGTCGTGAATGTCGCGCTCGATCTGGCGGCGGCCCTGCTCCTGGGCCTCGACGATCCGCGTGCGGGAGGCGGCCAGCTCGGAGGCCTGGCTGCCGATCTCCTCCAGGCGGCCGGCGAGCTCCCGTGCCAGCCGCGCGTTGCGGATCGCCAGCGCCGCCTGACGGCCGAGCGTGCCCAGCAGCTCGCGGTCGGCGCGCCCCAGCCGCCCCCCGGGCCGTGGGCCGCACTCGATGCGCCCCAGGCGTTGCCCGCCGTCGTGCAACTCGGCCGAGCACGCCGGCGCAGCGCCCGGCTCGGGCAGCGCGCCGTCGCTGGCCACGGTGGAGCCTTCGAGCTCGATGCGCACCCAGCGCACCCCGAGCCCCTCGCGCACCGTCGCGGCCACCGAGCCTGCGAGCCCGTCGAGGTCGAGCGTGTGCTCGAGCGCCGAGCCGATCCGCCGCAGCAGCTCCTCAGAGCCGGGTCGCTCGCCGTAGACCGAGCGCGAGGCCCGGCCCACCGCCCGCCGCCAGACGGGCTGGATCAAGAGCGTCGCCGCGATCGCCACCACCACCGACGCCTGCACCCCGCCCGGGCGCGCCGCCACCCCGATCACGGCGGCCACCCCCAGGTACATCAGCGCGATCACCGCCCACAGCCCCCCGAACAGCAGCGAGCGGCGCAGGACGAGCTGCATGTCAAAGAGCGTCGGGCGGACGATCCCGATCGTGAACAGCGCCGGTGCGACGACCAGCACCATCACTTCGAAGCCGTCCTGGAGCGCTGTGGGCAGCAGGCGCAAGGCGTACAGCGGGTCGTTGAGCGACGAGAGCGCGAACAGGATCGCGCCGGCGAACGGCCACGCCATCTGCGCGCGGCGCTCAGGTGTGAAGCGCCGGTAGCGCGCCAGGGCGATCGGCGCGGCGACGAGCGCGGGGATCGTCAGCGCGCTCTCGGCGTAGCCGGCCAGCGGCGCGCGCAGCCAGTCCAGCGCACCCAGGGCCAGCGGGTTGGCGGTCTGCACCTCGACCTGGACCCACGAGAAGATCAGGCTGGGCTGGATCTGGTCGCCGGCGAGCAGCAGCAGGAGCGGGACTGAGACCACCAGCGCGAGCGCGGCGTTCGTGACGTGGCGCTCGTAGGGGCGCTGGTAGCGCCCGTCGGGGTAGACGGCCAGGATCGCGAGCGGGAGCGTGCCGATCGCCGCGTCGAGCATCAGCGCGAGCGTGTTGCCCGCGACCAACCAGGGCGACTCGGCGTAGCCGGAGAAGAACGCGTACACCAGCGCGAGGTTCGTGGTGTTCCAGAAGATCGCCAGCGCCCCGAAGGCCAGCAGCAGCCGCGCGGCGCGGTTCTCCGGGTGGGCGCGGAAGGCGGCGATCCCCGCGCCGAAGGCGATCACGAACGCCAGCGCGTAGAACCAGGTCAACAGCGGGATGACGCTGACCAGCAGGAGCGGGACCGCGGCCAGCGTTCCGAGCGCCCCGAGGACGATCAAGAGCTGCGGGAGACGGCGGCTGAGCACGGCACGCATCTTCGCGGGCGGCGGCAGCCGTGTCGAGGAGGCCGGCCTCAGCGAAGGGTGTGGCTGGCCTCAGGGCCAGCCGGGGCGCAGGCCCCGGGTGAGGCGGCGGACAGCCCCGTTCCGCCGCCGCCGCGCCGCGCTTAGCGTCCCGCCTCGTTCGTCCAGCCGTTCAACCGCCCCCGTGATCCGGGAGGCAAGGAGGAGAGAGATGCTGTCATCCAAGACAGACCGCCGACCGCTCGCAGTGGCCGGCCTGGGGGTCCTGGCGCTGTCGCTGCTCGGCACCGCCGCCACGCCATCAGAGCCCGGGTTCGTCGCCGACGCGGGGAGCATCGCGACGTTCTACAAGGAGAACGTCGACGGGGTGCTCGCCAGCCAGACGCTCTACTTCGTCGCCACGCTGTTCCTGCTCTGGTTCGTCGGCGCGCTGTACGCGCTGCTGCGCCGCGCGGAGGGGCCCGACGGGCACACCGCGGTCGTCGCGCTGGCCGGGGGCGTGGCGGGCTCGGCGATGCTGCTCGCGGCGGGTGCCGCCAACGCGGTCGGCGCCCTGCGGGCCGACGAGCGCGGCGAGATCGCGCCCGACGTGGCGACCGTGCTGTGGGACCTGAGCGCGGTCCTCTTCGGGCTCGCCGCGCCGATGGGCATGGCCGTGCTCGTGCTGGCGGTGGCCGTCGCGGCCCTGCGCAACGGAGCGCTGCCGCGCTGGTTCGGCGTGCTGAGCGTCCCGCTCGGGCTCGCGTTGGCGATCCCGCCGATCAACCACGTCGCGATCATCGCGTTCTTCTTCTGGGTCGGGATCGTCGGTGTTGTGGCGTTGACCCAGGGCGACCCGCGCGCGGTGACCTCCCCGGCCCGCACGACGTCCGCCGAGGGGGTCGCGGCATGATCGCCTCCGATCGCCCCCGGCGACGTCGCGGCGCCGCGACGCTGCTGGTCGCCGTCGCCCTGACGGGCGTCGCGGCCTGCGGTGACGACGAGAACGCGCCGGCCACCGCGCCCGCCGCTCCGGCGGCGACCGCGCCGAAGCGCCCGCCCACGATCACGCTGAACGCGAGCGCGCAGGCCAAGGACAAGATCACGCTGGAGGCACCCGCCGAGGTAGCCGCCGGCCTGGTGACCCTCGCGCTCAAGAACGCCGACAGCCGCCCGCGGGAGGCGCAGCTCGTGCGCGTCGCGGGCGACCAGACCGTCGAGCAGGTGCTCGAGATCAGGGAGTCCGAGGACGGCGGCGCAACACCCGACTGGTTCACGGTCGCCGGCGGCGTCGCGACGGTGGCACCGGGCCAGACCGCGAAGGTCACCCAGACGCTCGCGCCCGGCACGTATTACGCGATCGACGCCGGCAAGGACGGGCCGCTGGACAACCCGAAGATCCCCAGCTACGCCCGGCTCGGAGCGACCGCGCGCTTCGTGGTCACCGGCCCCGAGACGTCCGGCGAGCTGCCAGACGCGCAGGCCTCGATCTCCGCCCGCGAGCACGAGTTCGAGATCGCCGGGCTGAAGGCAGGTCGCAACCAAGTGCGCTTCGAGAACACGGGCTCCGAGCCGCACCAGGCGATCCTGTTCCCCCTCTTGGAGGACAAGACCGCTGCGGACGCCGCGGCGTTCCTGGAGTCCGAGCGGCCCTCGGGCCCGCCGCCGGTGGACTTCCGGGGGGCCACGGGCACGACGGCACTGGAGGGCGGAACCGAGCAGGTCCTCGAACTCGAGCTGCGGGCCGGCAAATACGTCGTGGTCTGCTTCCTAACCGACCGCAAGGGCGGAAAGCCGCACCTCGCGAAGGGACAGGTCGCCGAGGTGACCGTAGGCTGAAACTCACGCCGGCCGGGTGGAGCTCCCGGGCGGCACGGCGGCGTGTTCCTCGATCGCTCCATCCCGGCGACTGGGGAACACACCGCCCGCCCGGCAGTTCTCCAGTTCGCCCGGGTCAAGGCGTGATCGCCCATCGCCGGTCCGTGGTCGGGATGGCACGCTCCGCGGCGCACAGACAGCGCGTCCACTGCCCGCGTCCCCTATTCAGAGACCTTCACGTGCAAGGTCGTAGCGGGCGGGCGATCACCGAGGAGGTGGGGTCTCGCCGCCGACGGCCATCCGGAGCGCGTCCCGCCGCGCAGCGCGATGTCGGCGAGCAGGCCACGGCCACCAGGCCCTCGCGGACGAGCTTGACCGGCGACACCGCGTCCTCCGCCACGAGCACGCGCATGAAGCCTCAGCGCAGCGTGCTCTTGATCGCGCGCTCCAGCGCGTTGAACCCGAACGAGCCCTCCAGGCGCGTCGTGATGCGCCCCTTCGCGTTCACGGCGAAGAGCCAGGGCTCCGTACGCAGGCCGAACGCCCGCAACGGAGGGCGCAGCCCCTTCTGCACGACGTTGTCGACGTAGACCTCCTGGTGGATGAACTGCACGCGGTCGCCGTAGGTGCGCTTGAGCTGCTCGGCGACGTCGACGACCGGGCCGCACACGCGCGACTGGCACAGCTGCGGGGTGGCGAACAGCAGGACGGTGGGCTTCTTGTTGAGCACGTCGGCGAACGAGGCGTCGTGCATCGTGCCGGGCGGGACGCGCGTGTCGATCGCCTTGACGTCGCCGCCGGCGGAGGCGAGCGTGTCCGTCTGCACCGGCGGCGGGCGCTCACCGACCGCGGGGATCCTGTCCTGCGCACGGCTGACCACCTTGACCTGCGCGCCGGCGGCGACGTCCTTCCCGGCGACCTTGGCGACGGCGAGCACGTCGTAGGAGCCCGGCGCGGCGAACGGCACGTCCGCCGCGTAGACCGCCGCGAACAGCGAGTCCTCGTGCGCGGCGGCCTGCGACCGGAACGGCTTGTCGGTGATCAGCAGGTCGGCCGGGGCGACGAACGGCCCGAGCGCCTTCCCCTTCCCGCCGCTCGGCGCGAGGTAGAGCGCCGTCGGCGCGTAGAGGAAGCGCTTGCCCTGGTCGATCAGGCCGAACGCGAGCCGCTGATGGGTGCCCGTGGTCAGCACCGAGCTCGCGAAGGCGAGCTCGGGACCCGTCGAGGTGATCGTGTTGGAGAGCGCCTGGAGCGTGCGGCCCTCCGTGGCGGGGAAGGCGCCGGGGGTGACGGCCGTCGCCTTGGCGAGCTCGGCGCGCAGCCGTGCGTCGTCGGGACCACGCGGCGCGGGAGCGGCCTTCGGCGCCGCGGAGCCGCCGTCGCCGCACCCGCTGGCCAGCAGGGTCGCGGCGAGCAGCGCAAGGGCGAGGCGACGAGGCATCGCCGCCATGATGACGGTCCGCTCGGCGCGGAGCGCCGCCGCGGGGCCGCGACCCCCTCCGCGTGCGCCGACGGGCCGATCCGGGCCGGCCGGACTTGTACGGGTGGGCGCGTTCCCGCCGCCACCCGGTTGGTAGCGTGGCCGGCCTGATGGTCCCCGCCGCACCCCTGCTCCGCACGCCCCTGTTCGACCGCCACGTCGCCGCGGGAGCGCGGGTCGTGCCCTTCGCGGGCTGGGAGATGCCGGTGCAGTACACGGGCGTGATGGAGGAGCACCGCACCGTGCGCGAGGCCGTCGGCGTGTTCGACGTGTCGCACATGGGCGAGGTGGAGACGACGGGCCCTGAGGCCACCGGGTTCCTCCAGCACGCGCTCTCCAACGACGTCGCGAAGATCGCGCTCGGCGGCGCGCAGTACTCCCTGCTGTGCCGCGAGGACGGCGGGGTGCTCGACGACCTCTTCACCTACCGCCTCGGCCCCGAGCGCTACCTCACGGTGACCAACGCGGCCAACCACGCGAAGGATCTCGCCTGGCTGCAGCAGCAGGCCGAGGGCTTCGACTGCGAGGTCGCCGACCGCGCGGGCGACTACGCGATGCTCGCCGTCCAGGGGCCGCTGGCCCGGGAGGTCGTGCAGGCGATGAGCGACAAGCCGCTCCCGGGGAAGTTCACCGCCGAGCCGCGCGTGGTCGGCGGACACGGGGCGCTCGTCTGCGGCACCGGCTACACTGGGGAGGACGGCGTCGAGCTGCTCACGCGGCCCGAGGACGCGGCCTCGGTGTGGGACGAGCTGATGCGCCGCGGCGCGTCGCCCGCGGGCCTCGCGGCGCGCGACACGCTGCGCCTGGAGGTCTGCTTCCACCTCTACGGCAACGACCTGATGGAGTCCCGCGGGCCGATCGAGGCCGGCCTCGGGTGGGCCTGCAAGGAGGACACGGGCTTCGTCGGCTCCGACGCGGTCCGCGCGGTCCGCGAGACCGGCCCGGCCGAGAAGCTCGTGGCCTTCGTCATGACCGGCGGCGGGCTGGCCCGGCAGGGCAACCCCGTCGTCGGCGGCGGCGAGGTGACCTCGGGGACGATGGGCCCGTCCGTCGGGGTCGGGATCGGGATGGCCTACGTGCCGGCCGCAAGCGCGGCGCCGGGCACCCCGTTCGAGATCGACGTGCGGGGCAAGCGGCGCCCCGCCGAGGTCCGCACAAAGCCGCTGTACCGCAAGGAGACCACCTAGATGGCCGACGCCGGCTACCCCGAGGAGCTGCTGTACCACGCCGAGCACGACTGGGCGAGGATCGAGGGCGACACCGCCACGCTGGGCATCACCTGGTTCGCCCAGGACGCGCTCGGCGAGGTGGTCTTCTTCGACCCGCCCGAGGTCGGGACCACGGTGAGCAAGGACGCCCCCTACGCCGAGGTGGAGTCCGTCAAGGCCGTCTCGGACGTCATCGCGCCCCTCTCGGGAGAGATCATCGAGGTCAACGGGGCGCTCTCCGACCGCCCCGAGACGATCAACGAGGACGCCTACGGCGGGGGCTGGCTCGTGAAGGTCCGCATGACCGATCCCTCCGAACGCGACACCCTCATGAGTCAGGCCGAGTACGTGGCTACGCTTTCGTAGTGAGCCGCTACACGACGACGACCGAAGGTGATCGGGCCGCGATGCTGGCGACCATCGGGGTCGCCTCGCTCGACGAGCTCTTCGATCGCCAGATCCCCGAGGGCGTGCGTCTCCGCGAGCCCCTCGACCTGCCCGCGGGCCGCTCGGAGCAGGACGTGTACACCCACCTGCGCGAGCTCGCGGCGAGGAACACGAGCGCCGAGGACGAGATCACGTTCCTCGGGGCCGGGATGTACGACCACTACGTCCCCGCGGTGGTCGACATGCTCATGTCCCGCTCGGAGTTCCTCACGCCGTACACGCCCTACCAGCCGGAGATCTCCCAGGGCGGGCTGCAGGTCATGTTCGAGTACCAGACGGCGATCTCCGAGCTGACCGGGCTCGCGGTCTCCAACGCCTCGGTCTACGAGGGCCCGAGCGCCGTCGCCGCCGCGGGCTACCTGGCCAAGCTCACGAACGGCAAGAGCCGCTTCGTCGCCTCCGCCGGGCTGCACCCGCACTCGCTTCAGACCTTGCGCACCTACGCGCACGGCTACGACATCGAGGTCGTCGAAGTGCCGCTGCGTGACGGCGTCACCGACCCCGACGCGTGGGCCGACGCGATCGACGGCGACACCTCCGCGGTGTTCTTCGCCCAGCCGAACTTCCTCGGCGCCGTCGAGGACGCCGCGGCGCTCAGCGCCGCCGCGAAGGACTCAGCGGGTGGGGACGGTGTCATCGTCGTCGCCCAGGTCGACCCGATCACGCTCGGCGTGCTCGCGCCTCCGGGCGCGTGCGGCGTCGACGTCGCGGTGGGGGAGGGCCAGTCGCTCGGCCAGCGCCTCGACTTCGGCGGGCCGTCGTTCGGCTTCTTCGCCGCCACGGAGGCCTACCTGCGCCGCATGCCGGGCCGCATCGCCGGGGAGACGACCGACGTCGACGGGCGCCGCGGCTTCGTGCTGACCCTGCAGACCCGCGAGCAGCACATCCGCCGCGAGAAGGCGACGTCGAACATCTGCACCGCGCAGGCGCTCAACGCGCTCGGCGGCGTCGTGTACCTCAGCTGGCTGGGCAAGGAGGGCCTCGTCGAGCTCGGCGAGCTGCTCGTGCAGCGCACGCACTACGCGCGCGAGACGCTCGCGGCGCTCGACGGCGTCGAGAAGGCCCACGACCAGCCGGTCGTGCGGGAGTTCGCGCTCACGCTCGCTGTGGCCGACGTCGACGCCGTCGTGCGCCGCTGCCAGGAGCAGGGCGTCAATCCCGGGCTCGCGCTGCCTGGCAGCGGCCTCCTCGTCGCGATCACCGAGCAGCGGACGAAGGCCGACATCGACCGGCTGGCCGAGGTGCTGGGCGCGGCGGTCGCCGCCGAGCGGGCCGGTGCCGAGCAGGAGGTCGCGGCATGACCGTCGTCGACGACAACCACCTGCACGGCGACCCCGGCGTGGAGCACGAGGCGCTGCGCAACGACATCCCGGCGGCGGCGTCCGCCGAGAACGCGATGCAGCGCGACCGCGCGACGACGATCTTCGAGAAGGGCGCGCCGGGCCGCCGTGCATTCCAGTGCCCGGACATGGACGTGCCCGTCGTCGAGGGTCTGATCCCCGAGCCGTTCCGCCGCACCGCGCCGGCCGGGCTCCCGGAGGTCTCCGAGCCCGAGCTCGTCCGGCACTACGTCCGCGTCTCCAAGCGCAACTACGACCTCGACTCGGGCTTCTACCCGCTCGGCTCGTGCACGATGAAGCACAACCCGCGCCTGCACGAGAAGGTCGCGGCGCTCCCGGGCCACTCGCGCCTGCACCCGCTCCAGCGCCCGGCCCACGCGCAGGGCGCCCTCGAGCTCATGCACAACCTCGAGCACGCGTTCGGGCAGATCGCCGGGCTGCCGCACGTCTCGCTGCAGCCCTCCGCGGGCTCCCACGGCGAGCTGCTCGGCGTGCTGCTCACCCGCGCCTATCACGAGGCGCGCGGCGAGCGCCGCGTGAAGGTCCTCACGCCGGACACCGCGCACGGGACGAACCCGGCGACGGTCACGATGGCCGGCTTCGAGGTCGTCCGTGTCGCGACGAACGCGCAGGGCGGCGTCGACGTGGACGATCTGCGCGCCAAGGCCGACGACCAGGTCGCCTGCCTGATGCTCACGAACCCGAACACGCTCGGGATCTTCGACGCGAACATCGAGGAGATCGCGAAGATCGTCCACGACGTCGGCGGGACGCTCTACTACGAC
>JBBQEV010000083.1:0-18066 GCA_038321325.1 Solirubrobacterales bacterium | reverse complement strand
ACCTCGCGGTCGCCGAGCGGCGCCGCGTCGGCCGCCGCGAGCGCGTCCGCGGGCACGCAGCGCTCGAAGACGTCCCAGAGCCGCTCGATCCCGCGGCGCCCCGCGACGCCGACGCGGCCGGTCATCCAGAGCACCTGAAGCATCCGCGCCACGGTCTGCCGCGGGGAGACCTCGTCGGTCCAGTGGCCCCAGCGCCACGGCTCGGCGGAGTGGTCGGACAGCTCCTGCGCGCGCAGCGGGCCGTGCTCGCGCAGGTCGGCCACGAGCGCGTCGGCGAAGTGCGTGTTCGCGGCCATCCACGCCCGCACGCGCGCGCGCGCCACCGACGCCACCGCGAGATGGCGGCACTGCTGCCAGCGGTGCAGCGGGAGATCGGAGACCGGGACGATCGACGCGTCGTGGGCCCAGAAGTCGAAGCACGCGCGGTCGCCGTAGACCGCCCGTTCGAGCGCCGCCTCGGAGAAGCCGGGACCCAGGCGCGCGTGGAGCACGAGCAGCGGGGAGCGCGCCACCGCGCTGATCGGGTCGAGCTGCACCGCTCCGAGCCGCGTGACGGCGGCGGTGACCGCCTCGGCGCTCGGCGTCCCCCGCGGGGGCGGGGTCGCCAGGCCCTGCGCATGCAGCGCGAGGCGGCGGGCGACGGCGATGGGGAGGACGGGGAGGCTCAAGGCGACGCGACGAGAGGGGCCGGCTCACGCGCGCCGAGAAGGCCGATCCGGGTGCTCTGCGACCGCTTCCGCCTGCCCACGCGCCGCCCGGCGGCGTGGCCGGGCTCGTAGCATGACGGCGATGGCGAGCGACGAGGGCACGGCCGCGGCGCGCTGGCGGCACCTGGTCTCCGATCGTCGGGACGAGGTCGATCGGCTGTCGCCGGGCCGCGGGTCGGTGAGCGGCTCGTTCTGGGACCGCCGCGCCGACCGCTACGCCGCGAGCGTGACCACCGCGGCGATCGAGGCCAGCCCGTTCCTGCGCCGGCTGCGCCGCGAGACGCCCGCGGACGGTTCGGCGATCGACGCCGGCGCCGGGACGGGCAGCTTCGCGCTGCCGCTCGCGGCGAGCGTCCGTCACGTGACGGCGGTCGACCCCAGCGACGGCATGCTCGCCGTCCTGCGGCGCCACGCCGACGAGCGCGATGTCACGAACGTGACGACGATCCAGGGCACCTGGGAGGAGGCGGTCGTCGAGCCCGCCGACGTGGCCTTCTCCTCCTTCGTGCTGACACTCGTCCCCGACGCCGCTGCGTTCGTGCGCAAGCTCGAAGCCATGGCGCGCCACCGCGTGCTGCTGTACCTCGGCGCCTTCGCCGGCGACGCGGCGCTCGACCCGCTCTGGCGCCACTTCCACGGCGCGCCCCGCGCGCCCGGCGCGAGCTACATCGATGCGCTGGCCGTCCTGCGCGAGCTCGGCATCGCGGCGGAGGTCACGGTCGTCGAGACCGTGAACCGCCGGCGCTTCGCCACCGTCGACGACGCCGTGCAGCACTACCGCGAGTGGCTGCTGCTGCCCGACACCCCGGAGGTCGCCGAAGAGCTCGCGGGTCTCCTGACGACGTGGCTGCTCGGTCGCCGCGGGGCGTTCCGGTCGCCGGTCCGCAGCTCGCCCGCGGCGATCATCGCGTGGCGGCCGCGCGCTCAGCGGTTGCGCTCGTAGAGCAGCTTGAGGCCCTTCAGCGTGAGGTCCTCGTCGATCTCGTCGATGACCGTCGTGAAGGGCACGATGTGCGACGCCAGGCCGCCGGTGGCGATCACGTCGGCCGCCTCCCCGAGCTCCTCGACCAGCCGGCTCACGATCCCGTCGACCTGCGCGGCGAAGCCGTAGATGATCCCGGAGCGGATGGCCTCCACCGTCGACTTGCCGATCGCCGAGCGCGGCGCGAGCAGGTCGATCTTCGGGAGCTTGGCCCCCGCGGTGGTGAGCGCCTCGAGCGAGATCTCGACCCCCGGCGCGATGACGCCGCCGAGGTACTCGCCGCGACCGGAGACGACGTCGTAGTTGACCGCGGTGCCGAAGTCGACGGCGATGACCGGGCCGGCGACGCGGTGGTAGGCGGCGACCGCGTTGACCAGGCGGTCGGCGCCGAGCTCGCGCGGGTTGTCGATCCGGATCGGCATCGCGGTCCGCAGGCCCGGCCCCACGGCGAGGGTGTCGTGGCCGAGGTAGCGGCGGCCCATGCGGATCCACTCGGGCTCGAGCTGCGGCACCGTGCTCGAGATGATCGAGCCGTCGATGTCGGCCAGGCCGATGCCCCGCAGCTCGAGCAGCGCGCGCAGCACGGCGCCGAGCTCGTCCGCGGTGGCGGTCCGCACCGTCGCGAAGCGCCAGTGCTCGACGAGGTCGTCGCCGGAGTAGGTCCCGAAGTGGGTCTGGGTGTTGCCGACGTCGACGACCAGGAGCATCCACCGCCGATGATCGCCGATAGCCTCGTCCGATGCCCGCCAAGCTCTACGTCGTCCACGGCTCCCACCCCTGCGCCACCGTCGCGCGCGCCCTCGACCTGAAGGGCATCGCGTACAAGACGATCGAGCTGCCGCCGCCGAGCCACGCCGCGGTCATGCGGGTGCTCTTCGGGCGGCGCACGGTCCCGGGCATCCGCTTCGAGAGCGGCGAGAAGGTCTCGGGCTCGCGCTCCATCCTCCGCCGGCTCGACGAGTTGGAGCCTCTTCCCGCGCTGCTGCCCGCCGACCCGGACGCGCGCGCCCGGGTGCTCGAGGCCGAGCAGTGGGGCGAGGAGGTGCTGCAGTCCGCAGCGCGCCGCATCTTCTGGCCGACGCTCCTGGCCCACCCGGCCGCCGCCGCCTCGTACTCCGAGGGCGCCAAGCTGCCCCTTCCGGCGTCGGTCCTCAAGGCGATGATCCCCGTCGTGGGCCGGGTCGAGCTGCGCCTGAACGCCACGTCGGACGCCGCGCGCGCCGCGGACCTCCAGGCGCTCGGCGGCTGGCTGCGCAAGCTCGACGACTGGCTCGCGGACGGGACACTCGGCGCCGAGCCGCCCAACGCCGCCGACCTGCAGATCGCGCCGTCGCTCCAGCTCCTGATGACGATGGCCGACCTGCGGACGATCATCGCCCCGCGCCCGTGCGGCGCGTGGGCCGACCGGCTCTTCCCCCGCGGCACGGGCCACCTCCCGATGGGCTCGATCCCGGCGGCGGCGCTGCCGGCGGGCGTCTGAGCCTTCTCAGGGAAGGGTGAGCGGCGGGCCGGCGCGGCGGACGTCCTCGTCGAGCGGGAGCCGCGCGAGCGCCTCGGCGAGCCGCGTGCCGTCGGGCAGCCGCGCGGCGAGGTCGAGCTCGAGCAGCGGCACGAGCACGAACCGGCGCTGGGTGAGCGCGGCGTGCGGGATGGTCAGGCGCTCGCTGGCGTAGGCCGCGTCGCCGAGCACCAGCACGTCGAGGTCGACGGGCCGGGGCCCGTGACGCACGTAGCCCGGCCGGCCCTCCGCGGTCCGGCCGGCGGCGCGCTCGATCGCCTTGAGCGCGTCGAGAAGCGCCTCGGGCTCCAGGTCGGCCCGGATCCGCAGGCAGGCGTTGAGGTACGCAGGCTGGCCCGGCGGGCCGCCGACGGCGGCGGTGACGTACACCGAGGAGCACGCGAGCGGCGTGACGCCCGCACCCGGAAGCGCGTCGACCGCGGCCTGGAGCGCGGCGCGGCGGTCGCCGACGTTCCCGCCCAGCCCCAAGAAGCCCGTGCGGATCACCGCGGCCGCGCGAGCGCGAGCTGGCGGCCCTGGGCGAGCAGCACGCCGTCTGTGCTCCACAGCTCGGCGTCCTCCTCGAAGAGGCCCTGGGCGGAGGTGCGCGAGGTGAACACGCCGAGCACGGGGTGGGCGTCGCCCCCGTCGAGGCGCGCGCGGAAGTGGATCGTGAGGTCGATCGTCGGGGCCGCGATCGGGCCGGTGAGGCGCACGAACGGCGACGGCCACCAGGCGTCGACGAAGGTCGCGCAGGCCAGGGCGTCGACGGCGCGCGGGGGATCGAACGCGAGCCAGCCGCCGGTCCGCGCCTCGTCGGAGCCGGAGAACGGCGGGGCGCCGATCGCGGGCCGCAGGTCGAGGCGATCGACGATCGGCGGCATCCCCCCGGGCGCTTGGAGGCGCTCGGCCTCCGCGGGGGACGCCGCCGCGGGCGGGCCGCCGGCGTACTCGGCGCCGCTCGGCAGCTCCACCGCGAAGGCGGCGAGCGCGACCAGGCAGACGCGGCCCTCCTGCTCGAGACGGGCGCTCAGCGACGTGAGCGAGCGCCCCGTGCGCTCCGTCGTCACCACCACCTCGACGCCGCCGGCCGCGGGCGGGCGTAGGTAGTGGAGGGTGAGCGAGCGCGGCGCGCGCGCGGGATCGGCGACGGCCTCGGTCATCGCGCGCAGGACGAGCGACGCGAGGTAGCCGCCGTTGGGCCCCGCGGGCGCGAACCAGCCCGCGTCGACGTCCGCGGCCCAGCGGTCCTCGGCGACGCGCCGGGCGCCGGTCGCGGCGTCGAACGGGTGCACCGCGCTCACCCCCGGACGGGCGGTCGGGCGATCGGGCAGCGCACCCGCTACTCCTCGGCCGCTTGGCGCCACACCTCGACGGAGACCTCCTGCACCGGCAGCGCGATCGGGGGCTCGGGCTTGGCCGCCTTGACCCAGACCTCCTCGGCCTCGTAGTCGTCCAGCAGCCGGTCGGCGATCGCCGAGCAGAGGCGCTCCAGCGTCTTGTACGAGCGCTGCTGGGCGACGAGCGCGACGGTGCTCACGACCTCGCCGTAGTCGACGGTGTCCTCGACCATGTCGGTGACCGTCGCGTCGCACTCGCCGACCTCGAGGCGGATGTCGAGCACGAGGCGCTGGCCGACCTCGCGCTCGGCGGCGGTCACGCCGTGGTGCGTGTAGAGCGAGAGGCCGGAGACCTCGATCGTGACCTCGGTGTGGCGCGCGCCCTCCTCGTCCTCCTCCCAGCCCTCGGCGTCGGGATCCTCCTCGTCGTCCGGGTCCGGGGCGTCGGGGTCAGGCATGGCCGCGCAACGTAGCAGCCGCCACGGTGAGCGCATCGACGTGCTCGGCGACGTCGTGCACGCGGAAGACGCGGGCGCCGGCGGCGAGCGCGAGGACGTTGGCCGCGAGCGTCGCGGGAAGGCGCTGCTGCGGGTCCTCGCGCCCCGTCAGGCGGCCGAGGAACCGCTTCCGCGAGGCCCCGACGACGACGGGGAAGCCGACCGCGACGAGCTCGGGCAGGCGCTTGAGCAGCGTCAGGTTGTGGTCGCCCGTCTTGCCGAAGCCGAGGCCCGGGTCGAGCTGGATGCGCTGCTCGGAGACGCCCTCGGAGATCGCGAACTCGACGCGCTCGAGCAGGAAGGCCTTGACGTCGTCGACGTAGCGCGGGGCGTCCTGCATCGTCCGCGGCTCGCCGCGCATGTGCACCAGGCAGCAGCCGGCCCGCCGGTCGGCGACGAGCCCCGCGAGCTCCGGGTCGACGCGGAAGGCGCTGACGTCGTTGACGTAGCGGGCGCCTGCGGAGAGCGCCGCCTCGGCGACGCGGAGCTTCGTCGTGTCGATCGAGACGCGGACGCCGGAGGCCGCGAGCGCCGCGACGACGGGCACGGTCCGCTCGCGCTCGAGCGCCGCGTCGACCGGCTCGGCGCCGGGCCGGGTCGACTCCCCGCCCACGTCGACGACCGCGGCGCCCTGCTCGGCGAGCTCACGGCCGTGAGCGATCGCCTCGGCCGCGTCGAGCCACTGCCCGCCGTCGGAGAACGAGTCGGGCGTGACGTTGACGACCCCCATGACCTCCCACGGGGGGTCGGCGCCGCGCTCCGCGGGCGCCCGCAGGCGAGCGCCGCGTCCCGGCGTCGGCGGGCCGGGCACGGCGACCTAGCCGAGGTGGCTGGTGTCGTTGAACGAGCGCAGGAGCAGCCGCCCGCCGGGTGACGCGACCAGGCGCGTGATCGAGCCGTTGTCGGCGTGCACGAACGCGAAGGGCCGCGAGCCGGTGGCCTGGCGGCAGAGCTCGCCGATGACGCCGCCGTGGAGGACGGCGACGACGCTCCTGCCCCGCCCGCCCGCCGAGACCAGGACGGCGAGTCCGGCGCGGACGCGAGCGGCGAACGGCTCGGGCTCCTCGGCGCCCGGGATGACCGACCAGCGCTCTTCGGCCAGCATGCGCAGAGCGAGCGGGTCGCCCTCCGCGAGGCGCACGCGCAACTCTCCGCCCTCCCACTCCCCGAGATGGACCTCGCGCAGTTGCGGGACGCCGATGGGCACGAGGCCGGTCGCGGCGAGCAGCGGAGCCGCCGTCTGCGCGGTGCGTTGCAGCGGGGTGACCGCGACGACGTGCGGCCGCGGACCGGCGGCGATCCGGCGCGCGACACGCTCGGCCTGCTCGTGGCCCTCCGGGGCGAGCGGGGGATCGGCATGGCCGCCTTCGATGACCGGGAACGACACTCCGGGGACGTGCGCTTGCGAGGCACCGTGGCGGACGAGCACCACCTCGGTGGCGTCGGCCGGCACGGTGAACGGCCGCTGGGGGTAGGTCGCCGCGCGCACGCTGCGGAGCCTAGGAGGTTGGTGGCGAGCGTCCGGTCGGGGGCTCCGGCACGGTGCCCGCGGGGCGGCGCCCCGCGGTGGCGGACCGGGATCGGCCACCGCGGGGCGGCGACGGGGCGCCAGCCGCGGGGCAGCCGCGGGCGGCTGAAGCTTTCGCCGCCCGGCGGGGTACAAGTCATCGCGATGGCCCTTCACGACGACGTCCCGCTCGAGTCCGTCGAGCTCCACGGCCGCCGGCTCGCCTACCGGCTGACCGGCGCGGGCCCGGTGCTCCTGCTCGTCCACGGCATCACGGGCTCGTCGGCGAGCTGGCAGCCGGTGATGGGGCTCCTGGCGGAGGCCGGCCACACCGTCCTCGCGCCCGATCTCCCGGGCCACGGCGGCTCCGAGCGCCACCGCGGCGACCACTCGCTCGGCGCCCACGCCTCGATCCTGCGCGATCTCCTTCAGGTGCTCGACCTGCCCCGGGCCACCGTGGTCGGTCACTCGCTCGGCGGCGGGGTGGCGATGGTCTTCGCCTACCAGTTCCCCGAGCGCGTCGAGCGCCTCGGGCTGGTCGATTCCGGCGGGCTCGGCCGCGAGGTCAGCCCGCTGATCCGCGCCGCGACGCTGCCGGGCGCCGAGTGGGTCATCCGCGCGGCGACGACGCCGCCGCTCCTGCGCGCGGTCGGGACGGTGGGCGGCGCGCTCGCGCGCGTCGGCATCAGGCCCGGCGGGGACGTGGCCGAGATCGCCGGCGGCGTCGCCTCGCTCGGCGACGGCGAGCGCCGCGCGGCCTTCGTCCGCACGGCACGGTCGATCGCCTCGGCCGGCGGCCAGCGCGTCAGCGCCTCCGAGCGGCTCTACCTCGCCGAGCACGTCCCGGTGCTCCTGGTCTGGGGCGACCGCGACCCGGTCATCCCGATCGCCCACGGTCGCGCCGCGCACGCCGCGCTGCCCGCCAGCCGCCTCGAGGTCTTCCCGGGCGCCGGCCACTTCCCGATGCTCGACGACCCCGCGCGCTTCGCCGCCCTCCTCACCGACTGGGTCGCGACGACGACGCCCGCCACCTACGACGGCGAGCGGCTGGCCGCGGTGATGCGCGGGCGATCGGCGGCGGGGTGAGCTGCGCGCTTCGACGTCCGTCCCGCGAAATCGCCACAGGCGTTAGTTGCGGCGGCAACCTTCGAGGTTGTGCCCGCTGAGCGGGATCAAGCTCGAAGAGGTCCCCGGAAGAGCCCGCCGCCGCGCCGGCCCCGCCCCGGCCCTACGCCAGCTCGGGCTTCTCCGGCCCGTCGAGCGCGCGCGCCTCGGCGCCCGCGAGACCCGGGCGCGGGAGGCCGCGGGGCGCCTCGCGCTTCGCGCCGCTCTCGACCGGTGCCGGGGTGCCCGGCAGCGGCTCGTCGGACGCGGGCTCGATGACGTCGGGGCCGAAGACCTCGAGCTCGGTGCGGCCCGCGACGAGCGCCTCGAACTCCTCCTTCTCGATCGTCTCGCGCTTGAGCAGCAGGAGCGAGATCGAGTCGAGCAGCGGGCGGTTGTCCTCGAGGATCTGCTTGGCGCGCTGGTGCGCCGACTCGACGATGCGGCGGATCTCCTCGTCGATGTCGCGGGCGATCTCGTCGGAGTAGTCCGGCTCGGACTGGAACTGCCGCCCCAGGAACGGCTGGCCGGTGTCGTGACCGAAGACGCGCAGGCCGAGCTTGTCGCTCATGCCGAAGCGCATGACCATCTGCTTCGCGGTCGCGGTGACCTTCTCGAGGTCGTTCGAGGCGCCCGTCGTGATCTCCGAGAAGACGATCTCCTCCGCCGCGCGGCCGCCGAGCGTCATCGCGATGGAGTCCTGCAGCTCGGCGCGCGTGGTGAGGAACTTGTCCTCGGTCGGCATCGAGATCGTGTAGCCGAGCGCCTGGCCGCGGGAGACCACGGAGATCTTGTGCACCGGGTCGGAGTGCTCGAGGTAGTGGCCGACGAGCGCGTGGCCCATCTCGTGATAGGCGGTGATCAGGCGCTCCTTCTCCCCCATCACGCGCGTCTTCTTCTCGGGGCCGGCGATCACGCGCATGATCCCCTCCTCGAGCTCGGCCTGCCCGATCTCGCGCTTGCCCGTGCGGGCGGACAGCAGCGCGGCCTCGTTGACGAGGTTGGCCAGGTCGGCACCCGTGAAGCCCGGCGTCTGGCCGGCCAGGGTGTCGTGGTCGATCTCCTTGGCCAGCGGCTTGCCGCGCGTGTGGACCTCGAGGATCCGCGTGCGACCCTTGCGGTCGGGCCGGTCGACCGCGTTCTGGCGGTCGACGCGGCCGGGGCGCAGCAGCGCAGGGTCGAGGATGTCGGGCCGGTTGGTGGCCGCGATCATGATGATGTTGTCCGTCGAGGTGAAGCCGTCCATCTCGACCAGGAGCTGGTTGAGCGTCTGCTCGCGCTCGTCGTGGCCGCCGCCCATGCCGGCGCCGCGATGGCGGCCGACGGCGTCGATCTCGTCCATGAAGATGATGCACGGCGAGTTCTGCTTGGCCTGCTCGAAGAGGTCGCGCACGCGGGAGGCGCCGACGCCGACGAACATCTCCACGAAGTCCGAGCCCGAGATCGAGAAGAACGGGACGCCCGCCTCGCCGGCGACGGCGCGGGCGAGCAGCGTCTTGCCCGTGCCCGGCGGGCCGTAGAGCAGCACCCCCTTGGGGATGCGCGCGCCGAGCGCCTGGAACTTCTTGGGGTTTTCGAGGAACTCCTTGATCTCGTGCAGCTCCTCGACGGCCTCGTCGGCGCCGGCGACGTCGCGGAAGCTGATCTTCGGCGAGTCGGCCGAGAGGCGCTTGGCCTTCGACTTGCCGAACTGCATGACCTTCGACCCGCCGCCCTGCACGGAGTTCATGAGGAAGATCCACAGGCCGATGAACAGCAGGAACGGCAGGAGATAGGTCAGTGCCGAGATCCAGCCGTTCGTCTTGCGGCCCTGGATGTCGAACTCCTGGAGCTTGCCGGTGGCCTTCGCGGCGGCCAGCGTGCGCTCGAGGTTGTCGGCGGACTCGTCGAGGAAGCCCACCTCGTACTTCTCGCCCTTGACCGTGACGATCTTTGCCGTGTTGTCCTTCTGGCGCAGGTCGACGGACTTGAGCTGGCGCTGGGCCAGCTGCGTCGTGAAGTCCGAGTAGCTGACCTTCTCCTTGTCCTTGCCGGGCGAGATCAGCCGCTGGGCGAAGAAGACGAGCACCACCACGATGATGATCGGGAACAGGGCGCTCTTGAAGAAGCGGCTCATGAAGCTGCCCAGCTTAGCAGCGGGTTTTCGGGCCCTCGCCGCCTCGGAGGAGCGCCGCGACCGCCTCGTCGCTCATCGCCGCGATCATCATTACGCCGCGGCCATCGCCGCCGCGACCGCCTCGTCGCTCATCGCCGCGACATAAGGGAGGTTGCGGTACTTCTCGCCGAAGTCGAGCCCGTAGCCGATGACGAAGCGGTCGGGGATCTCGAAGCCGACGTAGCGCGCGTCGAGCTCGACCTTGCGCCGGGTGGGCTTGGTCAGCAGGGCGCAGACCTCGAGCGACGCCGGGTTCCGGGCGCCGAGGTTGCGCAGGAGGTACTGGAGCGTCAGGCCCGAATCGACGATGTCCTCGACGATCAGGACGTCCCGCCCCTCGAGCGGCGAGTCGAGGTCCTTGATGATCCGCACCACACCGCTGGAGTCCGTCGCCGACCCGTAGCTCGAGACGGCCATGAAGTCCAGGTCGCACGGGACCTCGATGTGGCGCATGACGTCGGCGAGGAAGAAGATCGCCCCCTTGAGCACCCCGACCAGGAGCAGGTCCTTGCCCGCGTAGTCGGCGGTGATCTGCGCTCCGAGCTCCTCGACGCGCCGGCGCAGGGCGTCGGGCTGGACGAGGATGTCCCCAATGGCCTTGTCGCGCATCTGCCGTGAGGCTACCGGCTCCGAGCGCCCGGGCGGACGTCTCAGCGAGCGGGCAGCGGCGGCGTCGGGACCATCCGCAGCATGCCGTCGCGGACCTCCGCGCGGGCACCGTCCCCGACGTCCAGGGCGCCGGCGCCGAGCGCGAGGATGTCGTCGAGCCGCGCGGCGGCGCGGGGGCACAGGGCGCCCGTCGCGTCCTCGGCCAGGCGCCGGACGACGAGCCGGGCCAGCGCGCGGGGCAGCGCCTGGAGGTGCGACGTCGTGATCGCCCGGCGCCCGGCGAGCGCCGTGTCGACGACGACGTCGAGCACCTCGGCCTCGTCGCGCAGCAGCTCGACGGTGCGCAGGATGTTCTCCTCCGCCCGCGGGTCGACGGCCCGCAGCGCGGGCATCAGCCCGTGCCGGATGCGGTTGCGCGCGAAGGCGCTCGAGTCGTTGGTCGCGTCCTCGCGCCACGCCAGCCCCTCGGCGTTGCACCAGGCCGCGGTCTCCTCGCGGGTGAGCACGAGCAGCGGGCGCACGAGCCGGCCCGAGCGTGCCGGCATGCCGAGCAGCGCCCGCCGCCCGGGCGACGCCGCCAGGCGGTAGAGGACGGTCTCGGCCTGATCGGTGCCCGTGTGGCCCGCGGCCAGGAGCGCGTCCTGCGCGCCGGCCCGGCGGGCGCCCGCCGCGTAGCGGACGTCCCGCGCCCACGCCTGCAGGTTGCCCGGCGCGTCCCGCGGGCGGGAGATGCGCTCGATCGTCAGCTCCACGCCGAGCTTCGCGCAGAGCTGCGCGCAGTGCTGCTCGTCCTCCACCGCCGCCTCCCCGCGGAGGCCGTAGTTGACGTGGACGGCGTGCACCGCGGCGCACAGCTCGACGGCCATCCCGAGCAGGCAGACCGAGTCGCGGCCGCCGGAGAGCAGCACGACCACGCGCGAGCCGGGCGGCAGCAGCCCCGTGTCGCGGACGCGCGCGAGCATCGTGCGACTAGTCACCCTTCTTGTGCGGGACGCCGTCGGCCGCGGGCGGCACCGAGCGGCCCACGACGCCCGCCACCGCGATCAGCGTCAGCACGTAGGGGAGCGCCTGCAGGAGCGTGGCCGTCGACTCGTCGAACGCCGGCAGCCGCTGGGCCAGCGCGCTCGAGACGCCGAACAGCAGCGTCGCGGCGAGCAGGCCTCCGGGCCGCCAGCGCCCGAAGATGAGCGCCGCGAGCGCGATGAAGCCGCGGCCCGCGCTCATGTTCTGCGTGAAGGAGTTCACGAAGCCGACCAACAGGAACTCGGCGGCCAGGGCGCCGGAGGCGACGACCGCGCAGGAGCCGGTCCGGCGGATCGCAGCCGTTCGTGGAGTTCCCGCTTGAGCCCAGCGTCGGCGAACGACGCGTCGACTGCGGTCCGGGTCACGGCGAGCAGCGCGGCGTCGTCGAGGCCGAAGTGCTCGGCCGCGACGGCGTACTCCCCGCCGATCGACGCACCGAAGTACGGTGGGTCGTCGGAGCCGAGCGTCACCGCCACCCCGGCGTCGCGCAGCGCGCCGAACGGATGCGCTTGGTAGTTGGGGTAGAGGCCGAGCGCGACGTTGGAGGTCGGGCAGATCTCCAGGACGATCCCGGAGCCGGCGAGGCGGCGCACGAGCTCGGGATCCTCGATCGCCCGGACGCCGTGCGAGATGCGCGTGACCCCCGGCAGCGCGAGCGCCTGCTGGACGGACCCGGGCCCCGCGTGCTCCCCGGCGTGGACGGTGCAGCCGAGGCCGGCCTCGTGGGCGATCGCAAACGCGCGGGTGAACGGCGGGGGCGGATAGCCCGCCTCGTCGCCGGCCAGGTTGAAGCCGACGACGTAGGGATGGGGCAGCGCGGCGGCCTCGGCGGCGGTGCGCTCCGCCGCCTCGACGCCGAAGTTGCGGATCGCCACCACGATCACCCGCCCCTCGATCCCGTGGGCGGCGCGCGCGTCGTCGATGCCCGCGAAAAGCCCGGAGCGGTGCTCCTCCTCGGTGAGACCCACGGCGCGCGCGTGGTCCGGCGAGGCGATCAGCTCGACGTAGATCGCGCCCTCGGCGGCGCAGTCGCCGAGGTACGCAAAGACGACGTCGCGGTAGTCCTGCGCGGTGCGGATGACGCTCGCCGCCAGGTCGTAGGTGTTCAGGAAGTCGAGGAAGTCCCGCCAGGCGAACGTCTCGTCGTCGACGAGGAGCCCGGGCGGGAGCGCGAGGCCGTTGCGTGCGGCGATCCGCCGCACGAGCTCCGGCTTCGCGGTGCCCTCGAGGTGGACGTGGAGCTCGGCCTTCGGGATCACTTCAGGACCTCCGTGACGACGGGCGCCGGATCGACGCGATCGCCCACCGTGACCGCGAGGCGCAGGCTCGCCGCGGCCGCCGCGAAGGAGGGCTCGTCGCGGGCGTGGACGAGCGCCAGCGGCCGGTCGGGCCCGACCTCGGCGCCGACGGGGGCAAGCGCGCTGAAGCCGACGGCGTGGTCGATCCGGGCGGACTCGACCCGGCGCCCACCGCCGAGCGCCATGACCGCGAGGCCGACGTCGCGCGTGGCGTGCGCGGTCACCCAGCCGGGTGCTTCCGGCCCCACCGGGCGCACGACGGGCGCCCGGGGGAGGTGGCGCTCCGGGTGCTCCGCCAGGTCCGCCGGACCGCCGAGCGCAGCGACCATCGCGGCGAAGCGCTCCGCGGCGGTGCCGTCTTTGAGCACATCTCGCGCGCGAGACGGATCGAGGCCGTGCGGTTCCAGGAGCCGCTCGGCGAGCGCGACGGTCACCGCGAGCAGGCGCGGGTCGGCGGCGGCGGGCGCGGTGAGCAGCGCGATCGCCTCGGCGACCTCCACCGCGTTCCCGGCCGTGGTACCGAGCACGGAGTCCATGTCGGTCAGCACCGCGACGGTCGGCAGCCCGTTGGCCGCGGCGACGTCGACGAGCGCGCGCGCGAGCTCCCGCGCGCGGGAGAGGTCGGCCATGAACGCCCCGTCACCGTGCTTGACGTCGACCACGAGCCCGTCGAGCCCCGCGGCGAGCTTCTTGGCGAGGACCGAGGCGACGATGAGCCCGACCGACTCGACCGAGCCGGTGGCGTCGCGGATCGCGTACAGGCGCTTGTCGGCGGGGGCGAGGTCGCTCGTCTGGCCGATGATCGCGCAGCCGACCTCGGCCACCACGCGGCGGAACCGGTCGCCGTCGGGGGCCGTGTCGTAGCCCGGGATGCTCTCGAGCTTGTCGAGCGTGCCGCCGGTGTGGCCGAGGCCGCGGCCGGAGATCATCGGCACCGCGGCGCCCGCGGCGGCCAGGATCGCCGCGAGCGGGAGGGAGACCTTGTCCCCCACCCCGCCGGTCGAGTGCTTGTCGAGGACGGGCCGGTCGGTGACGTCGCGCCAGGAGAGGACCCGCCCGCTGTCGCGCATCGCCGCCGTGAGCGCCACGCGCTCCTCCGCGTCGAGGCCGCGGAAGAACACCGCCATCGCGAACGCGGCGACCTGCGCGTCGGAGAGGCCGCCGTCGGTGATGCCGCCGACCAGCCCGCGCAGCTCGCCGGCGGTGAGCGCCCGCCCGTCGCGCTTGGCCCGGATGAGCTCCTGCGCGAAGTAGGGCACGCCGAGAGCGTGGCAGAGCGGCGACGTCGAGTTGTCGATTCGTCCCGCTCCGCGGGTTCAATCGACGACTCGATGCCCTGCGCCCAGCAGCTCGTCGAGCAGCGAGGAGGCGCCGAGCCGGAACGTCGCCGCCGTCGCCGGCGCGGCCTGGAGCTCATCGGCGAGCGCGACGTAGCCGGCGGCCTCGGCGTGGGTGCGGATGCCGCCCGCCGCCTTCACCCCCGCGCGGGGGCCCGCGACCTGCAGCAGGATCCGCGTGGCGTCGAGCGACGCGCCCGGCCCGCGCTTGCCCGTCGAGGTCTTCAAAAACGACGCGCCGGCCGCCAGCGCGAGCTCGGCCAGGATGCGGGTCTTCGCGGGGTCGGGGTGCGAGCCCGTCTCGAGGATGACCTTCAGGTGCGCGCACTCGGCGGCGCACGCGGCCACGAGCGCCGAGACCGCGCCGTAGTCCCCGTCGAGCGCGGCGCGCCACGGCGCCACCACGTCGACCTCGTCGGCGCCCTCGGCCACCGCGGCCTCCACCTCGCGCGCGGCGGCGTCGGGGTCGGGCTCGCCGTCCGGGAAGTTCGCGACCGTCGCGATCCGCACGCCGGTCCCCTCCAGCCGCTCGGTGGCCAGCGCGACGAACGCGGGCGTGACGCACACGGCCGCGACGGGGCCCTTGACGGTCACCGCCCGGTCGCAGAGCGCGTTGACGGTCGCGTCGGTGTCGTCGTCGTTCAGGCTGGTCAGGTCGACCAGGCCGATGATGCGGGCGGGGTCGATGGCGGTCATGCGGGCAGCTCCATGAGGAAGCGGGGGACGAGGCGGGCGAGGTCCTGCGCGCCGAGGGCGGCCGCGGCGAGGGTTCGGTCGTGGGAGAGCGGCTCCGCGGACATGCCCTCGGCGAGGTTCGTGATGCAGCTGACCGCGGCCACGCGCAGCCCGCAGTGGACGGCGACGATCGCCTCGGGCACGGTCGACATGCCCACCGCGTCGGCGCCGAGGCGCCGGAACGCCCGGATCTCCGCGGGGGTCTCGAACGACGGGCCGGTGACCGCGAGATAGACGCCCTCGGCGAGCGCGATGCCCTCCGCCCGCGCGGCCGCGTGCAGGCGCTCTCGCAGCCCGGGGTCGTAGGCCGCCCCGAGCGACGCGAAGCGCGGGCCGACGGCGTCGTCGTTCGGGCCGACGAGCGGGTTGACGCCCATGAGGTTGATGTGGTCGGTGAGCGCCATCAGGCGCCCGGGCGCCACGTCAGCGCGCAGCGAGCCCGCGGCGTTCGTCAGCAGCACCGCCGTGGCCCCGAGGCCGTGGAGCGTGCGGATCGGCACCGCCAGCGCGGCGGCCCCGACGCCCTCGTAGAGGTGGGCGCGGCCCTCGAGGACGGCGACGGGCACGCCCGCGATCGTCCCGAGGTGGAGCGTGCGGGCGTGGCCGGCCACGCCTCCCGGGGGAAAGCCCGGCAGCTCGGCGTATCCGAACGCGACGGCGTCCTCGACCGCCCCGGCGACCGCGCCGAGGCCCGAGCCGAGGACGATCCCGACGCGCGGCACGAGCGCGGTGCGGGCCCGGATGTGGGCGACCGCCGCCGCGTGCCCGGTCATGCGGGCAGCGCGAAGCCAAGCGGGAGCAGCTCCCCGACGGTCGTCGTGGAGCGGATGCCCTCCGGCCCGCAGAGGTGCACGCGCGCCTCGGGCCCGGCGAGCTCGGCGAGGCGCTGGCGACAGCCCCCGCAGGGCGTCACGCGCTCGGCGTCGGCGAGCACCGCGGCCTCCTCGATGCGCGAGCCTCCGCTCGCGACGAGCGCGCCGATCGCGCTCGTCTCCGCGCACTGGCCCTCGGGGTAGCTCGCGTTCTCGACGTTCGCGCCCGCGTGCAGCCCGCCGCGCTCGTCGCGCAGCGCGGCGCCGACGCGGAAGCGGGAGTACGGAGCGTACGCGCGCTCGCGCACCTCGCGCGCGAGCGCGACGAGGCGCTCGGTCGCGGCGCCGCGAGCGAGCAGCAGCGCGGCGTACCCCTCCGCGACCACCCGGTCGTCGGTGAGGCCGAGCGCCGCGCGCAGCCGCGCGACCTTCGCGTGCTCCGTGCGCAGGTCGGAGCCCTCGGCCGCGACCGCCTCGAGCTCGACCCAGGCACCCAGGCCCGCGACGTCGTCGAGGTGGATGCGCACGCCGTCGTCGATCAGCAGCCGGCGCGCCTTCTCCACCACGACGGTGACCCCGAGCGCGTCGGTCAGCGCGACCGCGAGCGCGACGGGATCGTCGACGTCCACGAGGCGATAGGCGCTGAGCCGGGCGCTCGCCTCGTCCGCCCGCTCGTAGGCGATGAGCTGCGCGCCACCGGGCTCCTGCTCCCGGAGCTTCAGACGGCCGCTGCGGGCGGCGAAGTACGTGTCGCGCTGGCGCAGCACGCCGTGGTCGCTCGCACCGAGCGCGAGCGCGGCGGCGAGCGTCGCGGCGGGGTCCCCGTCGCGGCCCTTGAGCTCGACGTTGCGGCGCGCTGAGGGCACGGCCGAGACGCTAGCGCGGCGCGACGGCACGGGGGTTTGGCAGCTCGAGACCGCAATCGTGGGTCACCAGCTGCCAAGCCCCCGGAGCGAGCGGCCGCGAGTAGGGTCCGCGCGGATGGAGGGACTGACCGTCGTCGACCACCCGCTGCTGGCCCGCCACGTCGCGGTCCTGCGCGCGACGGACACCCGCCGGGAGCAGTTCCGGCACGCGCTCGGCGAGGCGGCGGCGATCCTCGCCTACGAGGCCACGCGCGACCTCATTCGCGAGGACTTCGAGGTCCTCACCCCGCTGGAGCCCGCGCCCGCGCAGCGTCCCGCCCGGGCGATCGCCGTCGTGGCGATCCTCCGCGCCGGGCTCGGGATGGTCGACGGCTTCCTGCGCCTCGTGCCCGAGGCGGCGATCGGCCACCTCGGCATGCGCCGCGACGAGCAGACGCTCGAGCCCGAGGCCTACTACGAGTCGCTGCCCGACGTCATCGGCGAGGCGACCGTCTTCGTGGTCGACCCCATGCTCGCCACGGGCGGCTCGGCGGTCGCGGCGCTCACCCGGCTCGTGGCGGCCGGGGCCACGGACCTGACGCTGGTCTGCCTGGTCGCGGCGCCCGAGGGCGTCCGCCGCGTCCGCGCCGCGATGCCCGAGCTGCCACCGATCGTCGTCGCGGCGCTGGACCGCGGCCTGGACGCGAAGGGGTACATCCGCCCCGGGCTCGGAGACGCCGGCGACCGCCTCTTCGGCACCGAATGAGCGTGCCGGCGGCGGTCCTCTTCGACCTCGACGGGACCCTGGTCGACTCCCGCCGGGGGATCGTCGCGGCGCTCAACGCGACGCTGAGCGCGCTCGGCGAGGCCGAGCTGCCCGAGGCCGACCTCGTCTGCCGCATCGGTCCCCCGATCCACGACACCTGGTCTGAGCTCCTGCGCCGCCCGGTCGACGCCGTCGACGACGTCGTGCTCGCCTACCGCGAGCGCTACGCCGCGACGATGCTCGGCGGCTCCGACGTGTATCCCGGCGTCGAGCGGCTGCTCGAGCAGCTCGCGGCCGAGGGGCACCTCATGGCCGTCGCGACGTCGAAGGCGCAACCCATGGCCGTCGCGCTGCTCGAGCACCTCGGCCTCGACGGCTTCTTCGCGGCCGTCCGCGGCCCGGTCCCGCCCTCGAGCGAGGAGAAGCCCGCGACCGTCGGCCGCACGCTCGAGGCGCTCGGCCTGGCCACGGGCGCCGGCGCCGTGCTCGTCGGCGACCGCCACCACGACGTCACCGGAGGCCACGCCCACGGCCTCGCGGTGATCGGCGCGGGCTGGGGCTACGGCACGCTGGAGGAGCTCGGCGCCGCGGGCGCGGAGGCGATCGCCGCCGAGCCCGCGGGCGTCGCGCCGCTGCTGCACGGCCTCGAGCGCGCGTCGGGCGCGGGCCCCGGCCGCGCGGGTTGACCCGCCGTGGCCGCGCGGTCAGGCTAGGGATCCGCTGATTTTTGTTTGTGCCTGGGCCGGGTTTTCCGCCGGGGCGGGCGGGATCATGGTGCGGTGAGCACTGCGCAGTCGAGTTTTACCGATATCGAGTACGCGGGTCGGCGGCGGGTGTCGCGTCGGGAGCGG
>JBBQEV010000082.1:0-18129 GCA_038321325.1 Solirubrobacterales bacterium | reverse complement strand
GAGGGGAAGCCCGGGACGGTGATGCCGAGGTGGGCGTGTGCGCCCTGCGCCCACGCCGCGCGCAGGTCGCGGCCCTCCGCGCCCGTGATCTCCATGCCGTACATGAACTCGTTCGTCGCAAAGCCGGTGGCCCAGATGACGCAGTCGGCCTCGTGCAGGCGGCCGTCCGTGGTCACCACGCCGTTGGGGGCCAGGCGCACGACGGCGTCGGTGACGAGCTCGACGTCGTCGCGCTGAAGCGCCGGGAGGAAGGCCGAGCCGAAGAGCACGCGCTTGCAGCCGAACGTGTAGTCCGGCCACACCTTCCGGCGCAGCTCGGGGTCGCGGACCTGCCAGCGCATGAACGCCCGGGAGAGCTGGCGGACGACGCGGCCGACTGTGGTGGGGCGCCGGATCGCCAGGGTCAGCAGCTCGCTGTAGTTGAACCAGAAGCCCCGGCGGAAGGTCTGCAACCCCGGGATGTGCTGCACCGCCGCGCGAACGAGCGCCGGGTAGGGCCGGTTCTTGCGCGGCATGAACCAGTTGCCCGTGCGCTGGAAGACCGTGAGGTGCGCGGCCTGCTCCGCGATCTCCGGTACGAACTGCACGGCGCTCGCGCCCGTCCCCACGACGGCGACGCGCTTGCCCGCCAGCGGGTAGTCGTGATCCCAGCGCGCGGAGTGGAACGTGTGGCCCGCGAACGTCTCCGCGCCCTCAAGGCGCGGCGTCGCGGGCTGGTGGAGCTGCCCGGTGGCCAGCACGACCGCGTCGGCCGCGAGCGTCTCGCCGTCTTCGAGCTCGATGCTCCAGCGGCACTCGGCGTCGCTCCAGCGGCACGCGGTGACCCGGCAGCCGGTGCGCAGGAAGCGGTCGACGCCGTGCTCGGAGACGACCTCGTGAAGGTAGGCGAGGATGTCCGCCTGGCGCGGGCACAGCCGCGTCCAGTCCGTGCGCTGGGCGAAGGAGAAGGAGTACAGGTGGCTGGCCACGTCGCACGCCGCGCCCGGATAGGTGTTGTGGAACCAGGTGCCGCCGAGCTCCGGCGCCGCCTCGAGCAGCGTCAAGTCGTCGAAGCCGTGCCGCAGCAGCTCGATGGCGGCGGCGACGCCGCCGAAGCCGGCGCCCACGATGACGACGCTGGGACGATCTGACACGCCGTGAATCTAGTGTCGCGCCGCCGCGCGGCGGGCTGCCAGACTCCGCGCGTGCAGCGTCGCTGGGTGCCGGCCGTCCTCGCCTCGGCGCTCGCGCTGCTGGTCGCCGAGGCGGGAGTGCTCGCCTTCCGGCCCCGGGGCGGCGTGGTGCGCCCCGACGACGTCGCGGTCTCCGCCTACTTCACCCCGGAGCAAATCGCGCGGGCCGCGGACTACCGCGGGCCGGAGCTGCCGCTCTACCTCGCCGCGACGGTGCTCGGCCTCGCGGTGCTCGCACTGCTCGTCGCGCGCCCGCCCCGGCCGCTGCGCGATCCGGCCGCCGGCCGCGGCCACGTGCTGCTCCGCGTGGCGCTGACCGCCGCGGCGCTCTCGCTGCTGCTGACGGTCGTCGGCCTGCCGCTCGGCGCGGTCGGCCGCCGGCGCGGGATCGACGTCGGCCTGGTGACGCGGTCCTGGCCGGGCTGGGCGCAGGACGTCGCGCTCGGCGCCGCGATCCAGGCCGGGCTGATGGCGCTGACCGCCGTGGCGCTCGTCGGGCTCATGCGGCGCCTTCCGCGCTGGTGGTGGCTGCCCGCGTCCGGCGTCGTGGCCGCCGGCGCCGCGTTCGTGCTCTTCCTCACCCCCGTCGTGCTCGATCCGCTGTTCAACCGCTTCACGCCGGTGCAGGGCACGGTCCGCGCCGACGTCCTGGCGCTCGCACGGCGGGCCGGGGTGGACGTCGGAGAGGTCTACGTGATCGACGCGAGCCGCCGCACGACCGCGGCCAACGCCTACGTCACCGGCTTCGGGGCGACCAAGCGCGTCGTGATCTACGACACGCTCCTGAAGCGCTTCACCCGCGACGAGCAGCGCCAGGTGTTCGCCCACGAGCTCGCCCACCAGCACTACTCAGACGTCGGCCACGGGCTGCTCTACGTGCTGATCGTCGCGCCGTTCGGCCTGTTCGCCGTGGCCGTCCTCACGCGGACGTTCACGGGGGGCGACGGCCTCGGGCCGGGCCCGACGGCCGACGCCCGGACGCTGCCCGCGCTGGCCCTGGCGCTGTCGCTCCTCGTGCCCGCGGTGACCGTGATCTCCAACCAGCTCTCGCGACGCGTGGAGGCGCGGGCGGACACCTTCGCGCTGGCGCTCACGGACGCGCCCCGCCCGTTCATCGCCTTCGAGCGGAAGATCACGGTGAGCAACGTCGGCCGCCCGGATCCCTCCGGGCCGGCCCACTGGCTGCTGGGGACGCACCCGACGCCGCGGGAACGGATCGGGGCCGCGGAGGCGTGGGCGCGCGGGGTGCGGCCCTGACGCGGCCGGCCGGCGCGGCCCGGGGCTGCTCCGAGCGACGATTGAGCGCACAGGCTCCAATATGGAGCCTGTGGCTCCAATCTCGCACCGAGGCCTGCGCCACCACGAGCCTCGCGAGGCTTACCCCCCGCGGGCCCGGCGCGTGAGCTCGACGCAGGCGGCCCGCAGGCCGCCGGGCGCTGCGACCGGCGCGGCGAAGCCGAGGCGCGGGTACGCCGTCCCGCGCGGCGTCTCCACCGCGAGGCCGAGCCCGTAGCGGTCGGCGCGCAGGCACCGGGCGGCGGTCGCGTCGGTGAAGCCGGCGAGGGCGACCGCCATCGCGAGGAGCGCGTCGGCGTGGTCGTCGTTGAGGTGGCGCACGGCGCCGTCGGCGTGCGGCGCGACGGGATCCGGGGCCGCGGCGGCGTACCCCGGGGCGTCGACGGAGTCCATGCGCCCGTAGCCGCCGACCCAGCGCACGCGCTCGACCTCCACGACGAAGAGCCGGAAGTCGTCGAAGTCCACGTAGAGCTCGGCGGAGGGCATCGCCGCCAGGTGCGCCGCGCGCGCGGCACTCCGTGCCGCCCCGGCGGGCTGGACCGCGCGCCCGGCCAGCGTGACGCGGCCGCGATCGAGCGGGTTCTCGTCGTTCGGCGGCTCGGCGACCACGAGGCTCGCGCGCGGGTCGGCCTCGAGGTTGCGGGTGTGCTCGGCCATCAGGGAGACGAGCAGCACCGGCGCGCCGTCGGCGAGCGCGCCGTAGGTCACGACCGAGCCCCAGGGCGCGCCGTCGGCCGCCAGCGACGCCAGGACGCCCTGCGTCGCGCCGGCCACGAGCGTCCGCGCCTCCTCGGCGGGGGTGCGGCGCGGCGCAGGCGTGGGGTCGGGCGCCCGGAGCGGCTCGGGCGGTGGCGACGCGGTCGTGGGGGGCGCGCCGTGCTCGGTGGTGTCGGTCACGCGCACCATGATGGCGGGGGTCCTGCATCCTGGCTCCAATATGGAGCCGTGGTGCAGGAGCCCCCGGCCCCATCCCGGACGGGCGAGCACGGCGGCTCTACCTTGGGCGGGTGCGCAGCGGCGTCTTCTTCGGGCTCGCGGCCTACGGGCTGTGGGGGCTCTTCCCGCTCTACTTCGAGGAGCTCGCCCCGGCCGCCCCGCTGGAGATCCTCGCGCACCGCATCGTCTGGTCGGTGCTCGTGGTCGTCGGCCTGCTCGCGCTCACCGGGCGCCTCGGCGCGCTCCGTGCCACGGGCGCCGATCCCCGCACGCGGCGGCTGCTCGCGGGCGCCGCGGTGCTCATCGCGACGAACTGGGGCGTCTACATCTACGCGGTGAGCACCGGCCGCGTGCTCGAGGCGGCGCTCGGCTACTTCGTCACCCCGCTGGTGAGCGTCGCCTTCGGCGTCGCGATCTTCAAGGAGCGGCTGCGGCGCACGCAGCTGGTGGCCCTCGGCCTCGGCTGCGTCGCGGTCGTCGTGCTCACCGCGTACGACGGCGGCTTCCCGTGGGTCGCGCTCGTGCTCGCGGCGTCGTTCGGCAGCTACGGGCTGCTCAAGAAGCTCGCCGGGGCCGGGGCCGCGGAGGGCCTGGCCGTTGAGACGCTCGTGCTCACCGCGCCCGCCGTGGCGTTCCTCGCGCTGCTCGGCGGCCGGGGCGACGCGACGTTCGCCTCCGCGGGACTGGGCCACGCGCTGCTGCTCGCGGCGGCGGGCCCGATCACGGCGATCCCGCTGCTGCTGTTCGCGGCGTGCGTCGCGCGGGCGCCGCTGTCGACGGTCGGCCTGCTCCAGTACGTCACGCCCGTGCTGCAGTTCCTCATCGGCTGGCTCGTGGCCGGGGAGGCGCTGCCGCTCAGCCGCTGGATCGGCTTCGCGCTCGTGTGGACCGCGCTGGTGGTGCTGACCCTGGACGGGCTGCGCGCCGCGGGGCGGCGACGCAGCGCGGGGCCTGCGGTCGCCGAGCTCGCGTGAGCCGCAGCTCAGGGCGACCGCTTACTCCGCGTCGACCAGCCCGGGCGGCGGCAGCTCGCCCGCCGCCACGAGGAGCGCGCGGAGCGCCTCGAGGTCGAGCGCCGCGAGCGTGGAGAAGCGCACGCACGACCGGCCCACGCGGGCGGCGCCGAGGCGCCCGGCGAACGTCTCGGCGAGGTACTCCTCCGGGCCGGTCATCGCCGCGATCGCGATCGTGACGAGGCGAGCGTTCGCCCCGACCGTGATCCGCGCCGCCTCGCCGCAGCGGCCGGAGTTGTAGCGGTAGCGGTACGGGCCGTAGCCGAGCGTCCCCTCGCGCACGTGCGGGGCGAGCAGCGGCACGGTGGCGCGCACGAGCGCATCGAGGCGCCGCACGTCGTTGCGGCGCGCGGCCGGCAGCGCCGCGATGGCCTCGGCGACCTCCACTACTCCGCCGCGGGGACCTCGATCTCCCGCTTGAGGATCTTGCCCGTGGGCCCCTTCGGCAGCTCGTCGACGAGCCACACGCGGCGCGGGTACTTGTAGGCGGCGACGGCGTCCTTGACGAACTTCTGGAGCTCCTCGACGGTGACCTCCGCGCCCTCCTTGAGCGCGACGGCCGCGCCGACCTCCTCCCCGAGCTCGGCGTGCTCCATCGCGACGACCGCCGCCTCGCGCACGGCCGGGTGCTCGTAGAGGACCTCCTCGATCTCCCGCGGGTAGACGTTGTAGCCGCCGCGGATGATCATGTCCTTCTTGCGGTCGACGATGAAGTAGTAGCCGTCCGCGTCGACCTTCGCGAGGTCGCCCGAGTGAAACCAGCCGTCCTTGATCGCCTCGGCCGTCGCGTCCTCGCGCCTCCAGTAGCCCTTCATGACGTTGTGGCCCTTGATGACGATCTCGCCGACCTCGCCCTCGGCGACCTCCTTGCCGTCCTCGTCGAAGAGCTTCATCTCCACGCCGCGGATCGGGGTGCCGATGGAGCCGGGCTTGCGCTCCTTGTCGGGGTGGTTGAACGAGGCGACGGGCGAGGTCTCCGAGAGGCCGTAGCCCTCGAGCACCTTGCAGCCGAACTTCTCCTCGAAGGCCTTCATGACCTCGACGGGCATCGCGGAGCCACCCGACGCGCAGACCTTCAGGCAGCTCGTGTCCGCCGTGGCCTTGGCGTGCAGCATCGCCGAGAACATCGTCGGCACGCCCTCGAAGACGTTGACCTTGTCGCGCTCGATGATCTCCAGCGCCTTCTCCGGGTCGAAGCGCGGGATCATCGTCAGGCAGCCGCCGGCGAGCATCGTCGCGTTCAGCCCGCAGGTCTGCCCGAAGGAGTGGAAGAGCGGGAGCGCCCCGAGCGTCATCGCGTCGCCCTCGATGCTGAACAGCTCGACGGCGATCTGCGCGTTCTCGCGCATGTTCTCGTGCGTGAGCTCGGCGCCCTTCGGCGTGCCGGTGGTGCCCGAGGTGTAGAGGATCACCGCGGTGTCCGCGCCGTCGCGATCGGCGACCTCGCGCAGCGGCTCGTGCTCGCCCAGGAGCTTCTCGAACTCGCCCGGCTTCACGAGCACGCACTCCGCGCCGGCCTCCTTGGCGCCCGCCTCGGCGGCCTCGGCGAAGTCGCCCCACGCGATGACGACCTTCGCCTCGGGGTCCTTGAGGTAATAGCCCGTCTCGCGCGCCTTGAGCAGCACGTTCATCGGGACGACGACGCCGCCCAGGCGCAGCACCCCGTAGTAGGCGATGGGGAAGTAGGGGACGTTCGGGAGCATGATCCCGACGCGATCTCCGGGCTCGACGCCCAGGCTGGCGAGCATCCCCGCGACGCGCGCGCTCGCCTCGTCCAGCGCGGCGTAGGAGACGACGATGTCGTCGAGCTTGAGCGCGGGACGGTCGGGGCCCGACTCCGCGCTGCTGGTCATGATCGTGGCGAGGTTGACGCTCATCCTCCGAGCGTATCCGGGACGCGGCCGGCGCATGCGCGAACGATCGGAGACCGAGACCGCCCGGGTTCATCCCGCCGGCCGGGCGCGCTGGGCGTGCCAGCCGCCGACCCCCAGCGCGATGCCCCAGAGCAAGAACCAGAGGTCCCAGAACGCGACGTGCCACCGCAGCCCGTACTCGTCGACCGGTGCCGACGGGTCGATGATGCCGGTCAGCACCAGCGCGCCCGCCCCGACGAGGACGGCGCCGTAGAGCGCCAGCAGCGCGCCGCCGACGATGGCGGTCCTCGCCAGGAGCCTCGCCGGACCCCGCAGCAGCGCGAGCGCGAGCGCCGCGGCGGCGAGCTTCGCGATGACGACCATCGCACCGAGACCGATGGAGGCGGCCGAGCGAGAGCGCGCGAGCTTCTCGAACGTGCCGCCCAAGGTGTCCAGCCCCGCGGTGCCGCCGAGGGTCCAGTACAGCGTGACGGCCGCCGACGCGAACGCCAGCGCCGCAGCCACGCGGGCGCTCACGGCGTAGCGCCGGCGTCCGCGAGACGGCGCGGCAGCGGCCGGCCGGCCCGGGCGGGCCTCGGCGACGACGGGCGCCGTCATGCGGCGAGGTCGTGGCTCGCCTGCTCGAGCTCGCTGCGGTGGAAGTTCAGCCAGAGCGCCAGCCGCCACGCGCAGATCGCGCCCGGCGGCTCCCACAGCGGCGTGTCGGAGGTGTGGCCGGCGTCGAGGCCGTCGAGCGCCCGGCGCAGGTAGAGCTCCTCGCCGTGAGGAGTGGTCAGCTTGCCGCGGAGGATCGGGGCGTACGGGGCCGGCGGGGGCGCGCCGCCGCACGCGCGCACGATCTCGGCGGCGGCGGTGTCGGCCTGCTGGGCGGCGAGGCCGCCCTGCTTGATCGCGTAGGCGATCGCGTCGCCGGCGGCGTGGACGCCCGCGACGCCGGGAACGGCCATCTGCGCGTCGACGCGCACGAAGCCGTGACCGTCGAGGGGGAGGCCGGTGATCGCCGGCCCGTTGAGCAGCGGCAGCGAGATCACCGTGTCGGCCAGCTCGTTGACCGGCGTCCCCGGGTCGGGGGCACGGCCTGTCTCCACGACGACGCCATGACGGTCGAGCAGCGCGCGCACCGCCGCGTGGGTCCCGTCCCCGAAGGCCTCCATCACGACGTCCTCGGCGGTCAGCACGCGGACGTCACGCCCGGCCCCCGCCGCGAGCAGCGCGAGCTGATAGGCGGGCAGCGTCCAGCTCGCGCCGGCGGGGACGACGACGGTGACGCTGCCGGCGAGGTCGGCGGCGAGCGCGTCGGGCAGGACGCCGAAGCCGAGCGTGCGGGTCGCCCCGTAGGCGAGCGCCCGCCGCGCGCCGGGCGCCACCAGGAGCCGTTCGTAGGCGAGCGTCTCACCCCCGGCGGTGTAGACCTCCCGGAGCCCGGCGTCCACGCCGGTGACGGTCCCCTGCGTGAAGCGCGCGCCGAAGGCGCGGCACAGCCGCTCGAGGTCGACGTGCAGCGACGGACGGCCCCACGGCACCCCGAGGAGTTGGGGCGGCAGCACGAAGGAGGCGTGGTCGGCGACGAGCTGCAGGCGCAGGCGGTTGTCGCCGAGGTCGGCCAGCGCCATCAGCGCCTCGAGCCCGGCGATCCCGCCGCCGACGATCAGGACCTCCCGGGGCTCGATCGCGGACCGGCCGTTCGGCGACGAGGTCACACGGGCGCCAGGTCGTGGTGGACGCGGTCATGGCGCCGCGCGGCCAGGGCGGCCGAGGGGACGACCATCACCGCGCGGTCGGCGTGGTGGACGACCGCCGCCGAGACGCTGCCGAGCAGGAACGACTTCACGCCGCCCAGGCCGCGGGTGCCCATCACGACGAGGTCGGCGTCCACCTCGGCCGCGGCGACGAGGATCGTGTTCGCGACGTCTCCGTCGCGGCCCTCGCAGCGGGCGTCCGCGATGAGCCCGGCGGCGGCCGCGCGCTCGGCGCCCTCGGTCGCCCGCGCGAGCGCCGCCGCGTTGAGCGCCGCGTCGATGCTCTCGGACTCGGCGTAGGCCCCGGCCAGGCCGACGCCCATCCCCGCCCCGAGCGAGCCGGTGCGCAGCAGGGCGTCCATGATCGGCTCCCAGACGGTCAGCACCGTCGCCTTCGCGCCGGGCATGAGCTCTGCCACGTGGTCGATCGCCGCCTGTGCATCAGCGGATCCGTCGTAGGGCACCAGGATCATCGTCGTTCTCCTCGTCGTGGTTGCCCGACCCAGCGTCACAGATCGCTGCCGGGCCGCCATCCGTAGCAACAGCGCGCCCGGCGGGGGCGAACTACTCAGAGCCCCGGGGCGATCACGCGAAGCCCGTCGCCGCCACGGCGGCGCCGTTCATGCCCCGGCCGCTCGCGCTGCCCTCGAGGACGACCTTGAGCGCGTGGGTCGACGCCGCGTCGGCAAACGTGTCGTACGCGCTCATGGTGTCGCCGAGCGCGAAGTGGTGGGTGGCGAAGATCGTCGGGTCCAGGCGGCCGCTGGCGACGAGACGCATGAGCTGCGGGATCGTGTACGTGTCGACGAGCCCGGTGGTGATCGTCACGTCGCGGATCCACAGTTTCTCGAGGTGCAGGACCGCGGGCGCGCCGTGCACGCCGATGTTCGCCACGTGCCCGCCGGGACGGATGAGCTCGGTGGCCAGCTCGAAGGTCGCCGGCACGCCCACGGCCTCGAACGCGACGTCGGCGCCGAGCCCGTCGGTGAGCTCCATCACCGCGGCGATCGGGTCCTCGGTGCCGTTGTTGATCGTCGTGTCGGCGCCGAAGCGCACGGCGCTCTCCAGGCGGCTGTCGTCCAGGTCGATCGCGACGATCCGCCCGGGGGTGTAGAGCTGCGCGGTCAGGATCGCCGCGAGCCCGATCGGCCCGGCGCCGACGATCGCCACGGTGTCGCCGGGCGCGACCATGCCGTTGAGCACCCCCACCTCGTAGGAGGTGGGCAGGATGTCGGCCAGGAACAGCACCTGCTCGTCGCTGAGCGTGTCGGGGACCTTGTAGACGGAGGTGTCGGCGAACGGGACGCGCGCGTACTCGGCCTGGAGGCCGTCGATGGTGTGTCCGAAGATCCACCCGCCGCCGCCGAGGCACTGGCCGTAGCGGCGCTCCTTGCAGAAGCGGCAGCGCCCGCAGGCGCTCACGCAGGACAGCAGCACGCGGTCGCCGACGGCCACGGTCGTGACACTCGGCCCGACCTCCTGGACGGTGCCGACGGCCTCGTGACCGAGCACGGTGCCGGGCGTCGTCTCGGGCACGTCGCCCTTGAGGATGTGCAGGTCGGTGCCGCAGATCGTGGAGCAGTCGATCCGGACGACGATGTCGGTCGGGTCGATGATGGTCGGGTCAGCCACCGAATCCCAGCCGCGCTGGCCGGGGCCGTGGTACACGAGAGCCTTCATGGGGTGCCTACCTTCGGTCGATTTGCGGATGGACGGCAGTGCTCATGCGGGTGCGGGGACCGGCACGAGCACGCGCTGGGCGAGCTCGACGAGGCGGCTGGAGTAGCCCCACTCGTTGTCGTACCAGGCGACCGCCTTGAGCTGGGTGCCGCCGGTCACGAGCGTGAGGCCCGAGTCGAAGACGGAGCTGTAGGAGGACTTCACGATGTCCGTCGAGACGAGCGGCTCCTCGCTGTAGGCGAGGATGCCCGTCAGGGCGCCGCGGTCGGCGCGCTCGCGGATCGCATGGTTGACCGCCTGCGCCGAGGTCTCGTGCTCGAGCTCGACGGTGAGGTCGACGAGTGACGCGGTCGGCACCGGGACCCGGACCGCGAAGCCCTGGAGGCGGCCGAGGAGCTCGGGGATGACGAGGCCGATCGCCTTGGCCGCGCCGGTGGAGGTCGGCACGAGGTTGACCGCGGCGCTGCGGGCGCGGCGGTAGTCCTTGTGCGGCGCGTCGAGCAGGCGCTGGTCGCCCGTGTAGGCGTGGATCGTGGTCATCACGCCGTGGCGGATACCGAACGCCTCGTGCAGCACCTTGGCCAGCGGGGCGAGGCAGTTGGTCGTGCACGACGCGTTGGAGATGATGTGGTGGTGCTCGGGGTCGTAGTCGGCCTCGAAGTTGATCCCCAGCGCGACGGTGACGTCGGGCTCCGTGGCCGGCGCGGAGATGATCACCTTGCGCGCTCCGGCCTCGAGGTGCTTCATGGCGCCCGCGCGGTCGCGGAAGTGGCCGCTCGACTCGACGACGACGTCGGCGCCGAGGGCGCCCCACGGCAGCTCGGCGGGATCCGGCTCGGCGAACACGGGGATCTCGTGGCCGTCGACGCGGATGGCGCCGTCGAGCACCTCGACCTCGCCGTCGAACGGCCCGTAGACCGAGTCGTGGCGGAGGAGGTGCGCGAGCATCTCGATCTCCATGAGGTCGTTGATGCCGACCCACTCGAGGTCGGCGCCGCGCTCGTGGGCGGCGCGGAACATCGCGCGTCCGGTGCGGCCGAAGCCGTTGATGCCGAGTTTGGTGTGCATGCCTTGCACTCTCCGCCGCGCCGGGCGCGCCGGCATCCCGTCGGACCACGGGTGCGCGTCCGTAGTTCCCACCCGACCTACCCGGCTGCGACGATCGCGGGCGATGGCGCCCGTCGAGACCGAGATCGTGCTCCGCGACGGCTCGACCGTGCACGTGCGGCCGGCGACGACCGACGACGTGCCGCGGCTGCGTGCCTTCCTCGCCGCGCTCTCGGACGAGTCTCGCTGGTTTCGCTTCTTCAGCGCCGGCGTCAACCTCGACGCGGCCGCCCGCCGCGCCGCCGACTCCGACGAGGGGCTCTCCCTGCTCGCGCTGCGCGGCGATGAGGGCATCGTGGTCGGGCACGGCACCTACATCCGCTCGTCGCTCGGGCAGGCCGAGGTCGCCTTCGCGGTGGCCGACGAGTGGCACGGCCACGGCATCGCCACCGTGCTGATCGCCCACCTCGCGCACGCGGCGTCGGCCGCCGGCATCGACACCTTCACCGCGACCGTCCTGTCGGAGAACCGCCGGATGGTGCGGGTGTTCCACGACTCCGGCTTCCCGGTCGTCTCCCGCCGCGAGCAGGGGGAGATCGCGCTCGAGTTCCCGACCTCGCTGTCACGGGATGCGCGACGGCGTTTCGAGGAGCGCCAGCGCGCCGCCGACGTCGCGGCCGTCGCCCATGTCCTGCATCCGTCGTCGGTCGCGGTGATCGGCCCGTCCGGCGAGCCCGGGACCATCGGCGGCGAGGTCGCGCGCAACCTGGTCGCGGCCGGGTTCCCGGGGTCACTGCATCTCCTCGAGGCCGGCACCGCGCTCGCCGACGTGGAGGGCGAGGTCGAGCTCGCGGTGATCGCGGTGGTGGCGGACGCGGTGGTCGACGCCGCGCGGGCCTGTGGCGCCAAGGGCGTGCGCGCGCTGGTCGTGCTGACGGCGGGCCTCGCGGAGGTCGACGTGCTGCTCGCCGTCTGCCGGGCCGCGGGCATGCGCATGGTGGGCCCCGACAGCCTCGGCGTCGCGTGTGCCGGGACCTCCCTCAACGCGACGTTCGCGCCCGTCGCGCCTCCGCCCGGGAAGGTCGCCTTCGCCGCCCAGAGCGGTGGGTTCGGGATCGCCGCGATCGACGCGGCGGCGGCGCGGGGCATCGGGTTCTCGTCGTTCGTGTCGATGGGCGACAAGGCGGACCTCTCCGGCAACGACTTCCTCGAGTACGGGGAGCACGACGCCGGCACCTCCGTGCTGCTGCTCTACCTGGAGTCGTTCGGGAACCCGCGCCGGTTCGGGCGGATCGCGCGCCGCATCACGAGGGCGAAGCCGATCGTGGCGGTCAAGGGCCGCCGGACGGCGGCCGTCGACGCGCTGTTCGCGCACGCGGGCGTGCTGCGGGCCGACAGCCTGGGGGAGATGTTCGACGTCGCAGCGCTGCTCGCGCGCCAGCCGCTGCCGCCCGGCGAGCGTGTGGCGGTCCTGACCAACGCGGGCGGGCCCGGGGTCGCGTGCCAGGACGCGTGCGAGGCGGCCGGGCTGCGCGTCGAGCCGCTCTCGGAGGCGACGCGGGCGGCGCTCGCCGATCGGCTGCCGGGCGGGTCCACGACCGCGAACCCCGTGGACATGACCGCGGCGGCGACCGCGGGTGAGTACGAGCGGTCGCTGCGCATCCTGCTCGCCGACGACGCGGTGGACGCCGTCGTGACCGTCTTCGTGCGGCCGCTGGCGGGCCGCGCGGGCGAGGTCGCCCGCGGCATCGCCGCCGCGGCCCACGGCGCCGTGCGGCCGGTGCTCGGGGTGTGGCTCGGGGCCGACGCGCCAGCGGCCGCCGACACGGGCGCCGTCCCGCGCTTCACCACCCCGGAGGAGGCGGTGCGGGCGCTCGCCCACGCCGTCCGGCACGCCCGTCGACGGGCGGCCCCGCCCGACCCGCCGTTCGAGCCGCCGGACACCGACACCGTCTCGGCGCTCACCGTCATCGCCGCGGGCCTGGGGCGGGGAGGAGGCCGGCTCGCGCCCGCGGAGGTCGAGCGCCTGCTGCGCTGCTGGGGCATCCCGGTGGTCGCGAGCCGGCTCGTCGCGTCGGCGCAGGCGGCAGGGCGCGCCGCCGCCGAGCTGGGCGGACGCGTCGCGCTCAAGGCGGTCGCGCCGGGTCTCCTCCACAAGAGCGACGCCGGAGGGGTCCGGCTCGGGCTCGCGGGGGCGAGCGCCGTGAGCCGCGCCGCGGGCGAGATGGCCGCTCGCCTGGAGGCCGCGGGGACGCCCGTCGAGGGCTTCCATGTCCAGCGCATGGCGCCGGCCGGGACGGAGCTGATCGTCGGCGCCGTCGGCGATCCGGCCTTCGGCCCGCTCGTCACCTGCGCTGCGAGCGGGGTCGCGGTCGAACTGCTCGGCGACGTCCAGGTCAGGCTCGCGCCGCTCGGCCCGCGCGAAGCCGACGGCATGCTCCGCGACCTGCGCACCTTCCCGCTCCTCGACGGCCACCGCGGCCGCCCGCGGGCCGACCTCGGCTCGCTGTGCGACCTCGTCCTGCGCGTCGGCGCGCTGGCGGCCACGCACCCGGCCGTCGCGGAGCTCGATCTCGACCCGGTCATCGCCACGCCCAAGGGCGCGCTCGTCGTCGACGCGGGTGTGCGGCTCGAGACCCCCGGGCCCGCCGCGCCGTTCCCGTCGCTCAACGTCTGAGCCTCAGCGGCTCGGCGTCCTGTGCTACGACCGGTCGTCCGATGGCCACGAGCCGGCAGCCAACCGACACGGACCCGCCTCAGCAGGAGGTTCCAGGCGGCGCCGCGCTCGGCCGGCGCGCGCTCGGCCTGGTGGTCCTCGTCGCCGTGCTGGCGCTTGTGGTCAGCGTTCTGCCAGGGCTGCAGGAGGTGCGCGAGCGCTTCAACCGGGCGGACCCGGCCTGGCTCGCGGTCACGTTCGCCTGCGTGCTCGCGTCGATGCTGAGCTACGTCGCGGCCTTGCGTGGGACGCTGTCGCGGCGCATCGGCTGGCGCGCGAGCTGGAACCTCGGGATGGCCGAGCAGGGCAGCAACGTCCTCCTGCCGACCGGCGGTATCGGATGGCCGGCGCTCGGCGCGCTCGTGATGCGGCGCGCCGGCGTGCCGAGCGCGTTCGCCACTCCGCGCTCGGCCGCGCTGTTCCTGCTCACCAGCGGGGCGAGCTTCGCCGCGATCGCACTCGCCGGCGCCGCGACCGGCCTCGGCCTGCTGCCGAGTGGCGTCTCCTGGGTCGGCACGCTGCTGCCGGCCGGGCTGGCGGTCGCCGCCGTCGCGGCGGTCGCGGCGCTCGGGCGCCTGCCGGTCGGCGAGCCGTCGCAGACGCAGGGCCTCGTCGCTCGCTCGGCAACCCGCCTCGGGGCGCTGCTGCGCGACGGCGTGCAGGAGAGCTTCGCGCTGCTCCGCGCCCGCGACCCGCTGGTGGTCGGCGGCTGCGTCGGCTATCTGGCGTTCGCGATCGCTGCCGTCGGGGCCTCGTTCCAGGCCTTCGGCGGCGAAGGACCGCCGATCGGGGCGTTCGTGCTCGCGTACACGCTGGGGCAGGTGGGTGCGCTGATCCCGACCCCCGGCGGCGTCGGGGGGACCGAGGGCGGCCTGATCGGGATGTTCGTGGTCTACGGCGCCCACGCGGCCCAGGCCGCGGCGGCGGTCCTCGCCTACCGCGTGTTCCAGCTCGGCCTGCCCGCGCTCTTCGGGCTGATCGCCTTCGGCCGGATCCGCCGGCGCCTGCGCGACGACGAGCTGACGGCCGAGGTCGCGGCCCGGTTCGAGGGCGAGTCGGCGCCGTAGCGGTGAAGGTCCCGTCCGGCGACTCCATGCGGATCACGAGGCGGAGCGGCGGGTCCGAGGTCGTGACGGGCGCCCCCTCGGGCGGCGAGGCGCCGGCGGGGATCTCCATCCCCGTCGGGAACTGCCAGGCCGCGGTCTCCGCGGTGATCGCGGTCCAGACGTCCTCCGGGGCGGCGGGCAGGTCGACCTCGCGGGTGACCTCGAACTCACGGCTCATGACTGGGCTCCTCGGTGTTCGTGATGCTAGCTCGGCGCCTCCGCACGCCGGACCGGCAGCCGCGCGCGGACGGTCGTGCCGGTCGGTCCGGTCTCGATCGCGAGCTCCCCCGCGGCGAGCGTGACCCGCTCGCGCATCCCCACGAGCCCGAAGCCTGTGGCCTGCGCCACGGGATCGAAGCCACTGCCGTCGTCGCCGACGGCGACGTCGACGTAGCCGTCGCGCTCGGTCACGTCGATCTGGACGCGGCTCGCGCCGGCGTGCCGCACGGCGTTGGTCAGGGACTCCTGCACCAGGCGGTAGAGGGTGCTCTCGAGCTCGGGGGTGTGGCGCGTCCGCTCGTCACCGCGCTCCCAGGCCAGGTCGGCGCGGACGTCGACGGCGATGCCCTGCCGCGCGGCGGTGCGCTCGGCGAGGCTCTCGATCGCCGCCACAGCGCCGTACTCGTCGAGCGCGGCGGGGCGGAGCTCGACGATCAGCGTCCGCAGGTTGGCGATCTCCTCGACCACGTTCTCGACCGCCGACTCCACCGCCGCCCGCAGCTCCTGCTCGTTGCCGCGCAGGGCCGCGGACAGCCCCACCCGCAGGCCGGCGAGGCTCTGCAGCGTCTCGTCGTGCAGCTCGCGGGCCCAGCGCCGGCGCTCGTGCTCGGAGGCCTCGATGCTCTGACGCAGCCGCTGCTCCTCGAACGACCTGCCGGTGGCGACCGCGGTCGCCGCGCTCGCCGCGAACGCCGCGAGCAGGCGCTCGTCCTCGTCGTCGAAGGTCGCCTCGTCGCCGAGGTGGTCGAACGCCGCGAGCACGCCGACGGAGCGACCCCGGAACGCGAGCGGCACCAGCAGCGCGGTGTCGGCCGCGAGGCCGAGCAGCCCCTGGGAGCTGCTCAGCACGGAGCGCGCCTCGACGAGCCGCTCGGGGTGCTGGGAGCGCAGCACCCGGCCCGTCACCGTCCCCTCGATCGGCATCCGCTGGCCGTGGACGCCCGCCGGCAGCTCGCCGGCCCCCGCCGCGAACACGAGCTCGCCCTCCTGCTCGAGCACGATCACCAGGGTGCGAGCGCCCACCAGCGCTCGCGCCCGCTTGACGATCAGCTCGAGGATGCGGTCGAGGTCGGTCTCGCCCCCGAGCGCCTGCGCGATCGCCACCGTCGTGTCGAGCCCGCGCACGGCCCGCTCGAGGTGGTCACGGCGCCGCTCGACCGACGCGTAGAGCCGCGCGTTGTCGATCGCGATCGCGGCCCAGTCGGCGAGGATGACGATCGACTCCTCATCGGCGTCGGTGAACGGCGCGCCGCCCGCCTTCTCGGTCAGATAGAGGTTGCCCCACACCTCCTCGCGGCTCACGACCGGGACGCCGAGGAACGTCCCCATCGCGGGATGCGCGCCCGGGAAGCCGCACGAGCGGGGATGGCTGCCGAGGTCGTCGAGCCGAAGCGGCCGCGGCTCCTCGATCAGGAGCCCGAGGATCCCGCGGCCGCGCGGCAGCTCCCCGATCCTGCGATGCGTGGCGTCGTCGATGCCGGCCGTGACGAAGCGCTCGAGCTCGACCCTCGAGTCGTCGAGCACACCGACCGCGGCGTAGCGCGCGCCGGTCACCTCGCGTGCGACGTCGAGCAGCTGCGCCAGGACCGCGTCGACGTCGTGCGTGGCGACCAGCAGCCCGCGCCCCGCATCGATCAGGCGCCGCAGGCGAGGCTCGTCGAGGACGGGTCGGGACATGACGGTGGGGGGAACTACGGACGGCGGCTGCGGTGACGCGCTCACCAGTGTGCAGGAAAGTGCCGATGCCCGATGGAGCGGGCGTGGCAAGCATGGTCGGCATGCCCACGCTGATTGAAGATCCCCCGGTCCAGGTCGACCCGGTCCACGTCGAGATCACCGCTGCCGACTGGCGGCGCGATCGCGCCCGGCGCGAGTGGATGCTGCTCGGCCTCGTCCTCACGGCCCTGGTCGCTCTTCTCGCGATCGTCGTCGCCGTGTTCGCCTTCGCCACGGGCGGCGACTCCACCCCCGCGCGGCCCTCCGTCGCGCCGGTCAAGGCGCCCGCCGCGCCCGCCGCGGTCGCCGCTGCGCCGACGCTGGCCGACGCCAAGGGCATCGCCTTCGAGAAGTTCACGAAGGTCGATCCGACGCTGCCGGCGGTGCCGGCCGGCGCCGTCAAGAAGTTCAAGGTCGACGTCTTCCAGCACGTCACCCAGGTCTCCAAGGACCTGGCGCCGACCGAGGTCTGGAGCTTCGCGGTCAACGGCGTGTACCACCGCGGCACGGGCGTCTCGCCGCCGATGGTCGTCAACGAGGGCGACACGGTGGACTTCACGCTCGTCAACGGCTCGACCAAGGCGATGGGCGTGACGGTGCCGCACTCGCTCGACTTCCACGCCGCCGAGGTCAACCCCGGCAAGCGCTACGCCGACCTCGCACCCGGCAAGTCGATGCACTACCGCTTCGTCGCCAGGCACCCTGGCGTCTTCATGTACCACTGCGCGACCCAGCCGGTGCTGATGCACACGGGCGCCGGCATGGTCGGCATGTTCGTCGTCAAGCCCAGGTACCTCGCCCCGGTCGACAAGGAGCTGTGGATGACCCAGCAGGAGTACTATCTGGGCAAGCCCGGCAAGGCGGCTGACATGGCCAAGATGGAGGCCAAGAAGCCGGATGTGATCGCCTTCAACGGCTACGCGAACCAGTACAAGGACAACCCGATCGTCGTCTCGAAGGGCGAGCGGGTCCGGATGTACGTCCTCAACGCCGGCCCGGGCATCTGGAGCGCGTTCCACGTCATCGGCACGCTCTTCGACCGCACCGCCCTCGAGGGCAGGCCGGGCGCCGACAGCCAGACCATGAACCTCGCGCCGTCACAGGGCGGCTGGGCCGAGTTCACCCTCGCCGAGGAGGGGAGCTACCCCTTCGTCACGCACGCGTTCGCCGACGCGGTCAAGGGCGCCATCGGCGTTCTGACGACCACGCATGCCCCGAAGGCCGCCACCGGGCACGACATGGGCGGCTCAGCCGGCCACGGCAGCCCCGCCGCCGCCGGCCCCGCCGACGTCAACGTGACCTTCGGCGACATGTGGATCAAGGCCAGCGTCCCGACGGTCAAGGCCGGCAAGGTGACCTTCGGCGTCAAGAACGAGGGCGCGACGATGCACGGATTCGCGATGGTCGCCGCTCCCGCCAAGGTCGACGGCGGCATGGTCGACCCGACGACGTTCCTCGCCAAGGGCGACGACCTGGCCGGTGGCGCGGCGGGCACGGTGTCGGCGGATCTCAAGCCCGGCAAGTACGAGCTCATCTGCCACATGGCGGGCCATTACGCCGCCGGGCAGAAGATGCCGTTCGAGGTGACGGGCTAGCGAGCCCGGGCGGCCTTGAG
>JBBQEV010000081.1:0-18201 GCA_038321325.1 Solirubrobacterales bacterium | reverse complement strand
CACCCCCGGCTGCCCCAACAACGTGCCCCCCGCATACGTGCCGTTGTTCGAACCCTTCGCATCGAAGGCCACCGACCCCGAGCTCTCCCCCAGCCGCCAATACGACACCAACCCCGACGTCCCCATCACCGCCTGGGCGTAGGGACCCTCCACCGGGGGAGGAGGCGGCGGGGCCGCACCGACCAGGGAGTAGAGCAGCCGGTTCGGTGACCCCGCCCCCGGGTTCGTGACCTTGCCGGCGGTCGCGCCGGAGTTCACCGCGGCGGCGACCGCGGCCGGTGTCGCGCTCGGGTTGGCCTGCAGGTACAGCGCCGCGACACCCGCGACGTGCGGCGAGGCCATCGACGTCCCGCTGATCGTGTTCGTCGCGGTGTCCGACGTGGACCAGGACGACGTGATGCTCGACCCCGGCGCGAACAGGTCGACGCAGGTGCCGAAGTTCGAGAACGACGAGCGGGCATCGGTCGACGTCGTCGAACCGACCGTCAGGGCGCTAGCGACCCGCGACGGCGAGCCGTTGCAGGCGTCGGCGTTCTCGTTGCCTGCCGCGACCGCGTAGGTCACGCCGTCGGCCACCGAGGTGCCGAGCGCCTGGTCGAGCGCGCTCGAGACGCCCCCGCCGAGGCTCATGTTCGCGACGGCCGGCTGACCGGCCGCATGGTCGCCCGTTACCCAGTTGATGCCGGCGATGACGCCGGACGTGGTCCCGCTCCCGGCGCAGTCGAGCACGCGCACGGCGACGAGGCTGACCTGCTTGGCCACGCCGTAGGTCGAGGCGCCGAGGGTCCCGGACACGTGGGTCCCGTGCCCGTTGCAGTCGTCGGCCGCGCCGCCGTCGACGGCGTCGTAGCCCGACACCGCACGGCCCCCGAACTGCTGGTGGGTGAAGCGCATCCCCGTGTCGATGACGTAGGCCTTCACGCCCGCCCCCGTCGCGGTGTAGGTGTAGCTCCCGTCCAGGGGCAGGCTGCTCTGGTCGACGCGATCCAGGCCCCACGTGGCGCCCGTCTGCGTCACCGAGGCCGACACCACCGCATCGGCCTCGACGTAGGCGACGTCGGGATCGTTGCGGACGGCGTCGAGCGCGGCGACGGGCAGCGCCGCGGCAAAGCCGTTCAGCGCCCGGCCGTACTCGTGGGCGACCCGGGCGCCCCGCCCCTCGGCCCGCTTCCGGATCCGCGCGCGCGCCGACCCGGGCGCGTTGCGCTCGAGGACGACGATGTAGCGACCCTTCACTACGCCGGCCCGGGCCTGCCCGGTGACGGGGGCCGGGGCGGCCTCGGCGGCGGCGGCGGTCGTGAGGACGAGCAGGGTGACCGCGGCGACGAGGCGCGAGGTCCGTCCGGCGACGCGGGCTGAGATCCGGCGGGGCGCGAGCATGGCCGGGAGTATGAAACCTTGTCACACGATCCCGCGCGCCCTGGACGCATGTCCGACCCGCGCGGCCGCGTCCACGCACGTACCGGATCAGCTCAGCGCGAGCCAGACGTAATAGGTCGCCACGACGCTGAAGAAGACCGCGTCGAGGCGGTCGAGGGCGCCGCCGTGCGCGCCGAAGACGACGCCGGTGTCCTTCGTGCCCGCGTCACGTTTGAGGTAGCTCTCGAAGAGGTCGCCGATCGGTGCGACGACGGCGATCGCCACGCCGAGGACGAGCGCGTCGCCGATGTCCAGCCAGTCCTCGTACAGGCTCGCGACCGCGACGCCCACGATCGCCGCGGCCATGCCGATCGCCAGCCCCTCGACGGTCTTGTTCGGGGAGATCGACGGGGCCAGCGGCGTGCGGCCGAACATGCGCCCGCCGAGGTACGCACCCGTGTCGCCGACGAACGTGCCGACCATCACGTCGATGATGAGGTCGCGTCCGTCGGGCAGCTCGCGCAGCAGCACCGCGTGCGCGAGCGCGACGCCGATCCAGGCGACGCCCATGAGCGTCACGGCGATCGCCGGCGCCCCGCCGCGCGGCTGGAGCAGCGTCAGCCCGAAGGTCAGCGGGACCGCGAGGGCCAGCGCCAGCACGATCTGGTCGCTGCCGCCGAGGTCCGCGGCGACCAGGAGGCCGGCCAGGCCGACGAAGCCGGCGAGGCGCGACGGGTGCGCCTGCGGGTACATCGCGTAGAGCTCGTGCAGGCTGATGAGCCCGAACGCGACGAGGAACGCCGTGAACGGGGCGCCGCCGACGATGACGAAGAAGAGCGCGACGGCCGCCGCGGGGACGCCGATCAGGACGCGCTGCTGGAGGTCGGAGGTGCCCCGCGGCGGCGGCGCGCCGAGCGGCCGCGGCGCGGCGCCGCGGCCGTGCGGCCTCTTGCTCACGTCTCCCGACCCCCGAAGCGCCGCGCGCGCCGGCCGAACGCGCCGAGGGCGCGCTCGAAGGCCTCCGCGGTGAAGTCGGGCCACAGTTCGGCGGCGAAGACGAGCTCGGAGTACGCGCTCTGCCAGAGCAGGAAGTTGGAGAGCCGCTCCTCGCCGGACGTCCGGATGACGACGTCGGGGTCGTGCATGTCGGGCGCGTAGAGCAGCGCCCGGAAGGCCTCCTCACCGCCTCCGGCGTACCGCGCGGCGGCGTCGAGGATCTCCTGGCGCCCGCCGTAGTCGAACGCGACGAAAAGGGTGATGCGCGTGCAGTGCGCGGTCTCGGCCTCGGCCCAGTCCATCTGCTCGAGCAGTGCGCGCGCGACGCGGTCGCGGCGCCCGATGAAGCGCATGCGCACGCCCTCCGCCTTGAGCTCGGGCGTCTCGGAGAGGATCCGCTCGTGGAACATCCGCATGAGCGCCGTGACCTCCTCGGCGCTGCGCGACCAGTTCTCCGTGGAGAAGGAGTAGACCGTGAGCTCGCGGACTCCGAGGCGCGCCGCGTCGCGCAGGCGGGCCTTGACGACGTCGGCGCCGGCCTGGTGGCCCTCGGCGACCGAGAGGCCCCGGGACTGCGCCCAGCGGCCGTTGCCGTCGGTGATGATCGCGACGTACCTCGGCGTCGCGGCGGAGGCGTCGTCTGACACCTTCAGACCTCGAGGATCTCGGCTTCCTTGACCTTCAGCGCGGCGTCGAGCTCGCCGACCCGCTGGTCGGTGACCTTCTGGACCTCGGCCTCGGCGCGCTTCTCCTCGTCCTCGCCGACGTCGCCCTCGTCCTTGAGCTCCTTGAGGTCCTTCATGACCTCGCGGCGGATGTTGCGGATCTTGATCCGGCCCTCCTCCGCGATGCCGCGCGCGACCTTCACGAGCTCCCGACGGCGCTCCTCGTTGAGCTCGGGGACCGCGAGGCGGATGATCTTGCCGTCGTTGGACGGGTTCAGGCCGATGCCGGAGTCGGCGATCGCCTTCTCGAGCAGCTTCATCGTCGAGGCGTCGAAGGGCTGGACGGTGAGCAGCCGGGCCTCGGGCGCGTTGATCGTCGCCAGGGCGCGCAGGGAGGTCGCGGCGCCGTAGTAGTCGACGACGACCCGGTCGAGGATCGCCGGCGAGGCGCGGCCCGTGCGCACGCTCTGGAACTCGTGCTGCGTGGCCTCGACCGACTTGACCATGCGCTCCCGGGCGTCGGCGATCAGCTCGTCGGTCAGGTCACTCATGGGTGCTCACCAGGGTTCCCACGCGCTCGCCGGACACTATCCGGTCGATGTTGCGCTCGTCGTCCATGTTGAAGACGTGGATCGGCGTCCCGTTCTCCCGGCACAGGGTGAGCGCCGTGGCGTCCATGACCTTCAGCCCGCGACCGATCGCGTCGGTGTGCGTGATCTCCGCGAGGAGCTCCGCGGCGGGGTCGGTGCGGGGATCGGCGGTGTAGACGCCCTCCACCCCGTTCTTGGCCATGAGGATCGCCTCGGCCTTGATCTCGACGGCGCGCAGCGCGGCGGCGGTGTCGGTGGTGAAGAACGGGTTGCCGGTCCCGGCGGCGAAGATGACGACACGGCCCTTCTCGAGGTGGCGCATCGCGCGCCGCCGGATGTACGGCTCGGCGACCTCGGCGATCGTCAGCGCGCTCTGCACGCGGGTGCGCACGCCGACCTCCTCCAGGGCGTCTTGGAGCGGCAGCGCGTTGAGGACCGTGGCGAGCATCCCCATGTAGTCGCCGGTCGCGCGGTCCATGCCGCTCGCGGCGGCCTTCATGCCGCGGTAGATGTTCCCGCCGCCGACGACGATCGCGAGCTCGACGCCGCGGTCGTGCACGGTCTTGACCGCCTGGGCGACGGCCCGGACGCGCGCGGGGTCGGTGCCGAACTCCAGCTCGCCCATGAGCGCCTCCCCGCTGAGCTTGAGCAGGATGCGCTGGAACACGGGGGCGTCGGGGGCGGGCGGGATCTGAGACCTACTCGCCGACGGCGAAGCGCGCGAAGCGGCGGACGACGACGTTCTCACCGGTCTTGGCCGCGAGCTGCTCGCGGATCTGCTCGATCGTCTTGGACTCGTGCTTGTCCGCGTTGACGTGGACCTGCCTGGTGAGCACGATCTCCTCGAGCCACTTGTTGAGCTTGCCGGTGGCGATCTTCTCGCGGATGTTCTCCGGCTTGCCCTCGGCCTCGGCCTGCTGGCGGAAGACGCGCAGCTCGGCGTCCTTCTCGTCCTGCGGGACGTCGTCGGCGGAGATGTACTTGACGGTCGGTGACGCGGCGACGTGCATCGCGACGTCGCGTGCGAACGCGATGAACTCGTCGTTGCGCGCGGTGAAGTCGGTGTTGCAGTCGACCTCGACCAGCACCCCGACCTTCCCGCCCGCGTGGATGTAGGACTGCACCGTCCCCTCCGCGGCCTCGCGGTCGGCGAGCTTGCCGAGCTTCTTGCCGAACTTGACCTTGAGCAGCTCCTCGGCCTTGGCCGCGTCGCCGCCGGCTTCGGTCAGGGCGTTCTTGCAGTCCATCATGCCCGCGCCCGTCTTCTTGCGCAGCGCGGCGACGTCCTTCGCGGTGACGTCAGCCATCGGCGGCCGGGGCTCCTTCGACCGCGTCGGTGACGGGCGTCTCCGGGGTCGACGCGGGATCCTTCGCGGGCTCGTCCGCGGTCGGGGCGACCTCCGGGGAGGTGTTCGGGCGACGGTCCTTGGCCTCTGGGTGCTCCTCGTTGGCCTTCGGCGTCGTGGTCGGCTCCGGCGTCGGGGGACCCTGCGCGGCGACGGCCGCGGCGACCTGCGCCTCGGCGACGTTGCGGTCGCCGCCGCCGTCGGCGGTGACCTGCGTGACGGCCGGGTCGGTCGTGGGCGGGGCGACCGTCTGGCCGGTGGCCGCGGCCACGGCCGCGGCCTGCTTCTCGCGGGCGGCCTGCTCCCGCGCGGATTGCTCGTCGCGGCGCGCCTGCTCCTCGGCCGCGCGCGCGGCCTGCTGCTCGGCGACGCGCCGCGCTTGGGCCTCGGCCTCGACGCGCTGGCGCTCCTGCTCGACCACCGCGTAGGCACCATAGCCCTCCGCGACGACGTCGGCGATCGCCTTGGTGATCGTGTTGCAGGCGCGGATCGCGTCATCGTTGCCCGGGATGATGTAGTCGATGCCGTCCGGGTCGCAGTTCGTGTCGACCAGGCCGATGATCGGGATGCGCAGGCGGCGCGCCTCCTGCACGGCGATGACCTCGGTCTTCAGGTCGATGATGAAGATCGCGTCCGGCGGGCGCTTCATGTTCTTCACGCCGCCGAGGTTGTTGCGCAGCTTGGCGAGGTCGGCGCGGGCGGCCATCCGCTCGCGGGTCGGCAGGAGCTCGAGCTGGCCCTCGGTCTCGTAGCGCTCGAGGTCGTGCAGGCGCTTGATGCGCTGCGAGATCGTCTGGAAGTTCGTGAGCAGCCCGCCGAGCCAGCGGTTGTCGATGTACGGCATCCCGCAGGACTCCGCGAGCTCCTTGATGCCGTCCTTGGCCTGCTTCTTGGTCCCGACGAAGAGCACGACGCCGCCGCGGTGGCTCAGCTGCGAGGCGAACTCCTGGGCCTGCTGCAGCAGCACCTGCGTCTTGAGCAGGTCGATGATGTAGATGCCGCCCCGCTCACCGTGGATGAACCGGCGCATCTTGGGGTTCCAACGTCGCGTCTGGTGGCCGAAGTGGACTCCGCCCTCCAGCAGCTCGCGAAGGCCGACCTGGGTCGCCATCAGTAGCACTGCTCCCTTGTTCGATTGACGTGCGGTCGCCGCGGGGCCTTGGTGGTGTGACGCGGACCGTCGAGCGCATTGGTGGCTGTCGGGCAGGGCGCGCCGGCTCTGAGGCGGATAGTTGGATCAGGAGCGGCCAGTGTAGCCAGGGGCAGCCTGGGTTAGCGTCCCGGCATGCCCTCCAGCTTCTCCGCCGCGGCCGCGCGCGCCTACGACGTGGGCCGCGCGCGCTACGGGCCGGAGGTGGTCGCCGCGCTCGACCTGCCGCGGCCTCCCGCGCGGGTGCTCGACCTCGCCGCGGGCACCGGCCTGCTCAGCCGCGTGCTCCTGACTGCCGGGTACACGGTCGTCGCCGTCGAGGTGGACGCGGACATGCGCGGGCAACTGCCCCGCGGCGCCGAGGTCCACGCCGCGACCGCGGAGGCCACCGGGCTGCCCGCGGCGTCGGTCGACGCCGTCGTGGTCGGCGACGCCTGGCACTGGTTCGCGCCGGAGGCCGCCGCCGAGGTGCACCGGGTCCTGCGGCCGGGCGGCCGGCTGGCGCTCGTGTGGCGCGGCTCGGTCGCCGAGGAGCGCCCGCCGGCGCTGGAGGCGTTCCACGCGCGCCTGTCCGCGGCCCGCGGCGACCACCCGGCCTTCCGCGCCGGACGGGGCCGCGAGACGCTCGAGGCCCACCCCGGTTTCGCCGCCTTCGAGCGCCGCGAGGTCCGCTTCGCGCACCCCACCGACCGCGCCGGCCTGCTCGCCGAGGCGGCCTCGACGTCCTACGTCAACGCGATGCCCGGCCGCGAGGCGTTCCTCGCGGAGCTCGCTCGCGAGCTCGACGCGGCCGGGGTCGGTGCGGTCGACGGGCCCTACCGCGCCGAGGTCTGGCTCACGCGGCGGTTACCGGGGTGACGCGGCGATGGGCCCAGCGTGGCGCCGTGTGGGCCGCATGGCTTCATCAGGCGCCACGCTGGTGGCCCGGCGGGCGCCCGGTTGACGCAGCGCGCGCAGCGTGGCGCCGTGTCGACCGCATACCTCCATCAGACGCCACGCTGGCGGCCGGGCGGCAGGTCGATCGCACCCCGGGCGACGAGGCGGCACTCCGCATCGATCGATCGCCCGCTCAGGCGGAGCGGAGCCTCGGGACGATCTCGCGCAGCTCCGGCGGCAGCGAAGGCCGTGCCGTCGCGTCCCCGTCCAGCTCCCGCCGCATGACGGCGAGAGCCAGGGCCAGCACGCCTGCTTCGGGAACGTCTGCGACCGCCGCGGACCAGCGGTCCAGCCACACGCGGAGGTGCTCTCGGCCCCAGACGCCCGCGCCCGCGACCGACAGGACGAGCGCCTCGAGCTCGGCGACGCCGTCGGCCCCCTGAGCCGCGGCCGTGAGCCGGAGGGCGAGCCGAGAGCCAGCGGGGTCGGCGTCGCCCACAGCTCGCACGAGCGCCGACAGCTCCGCGGCCCCCGCACCCGAGCGGAGCAACTCGTCGATCGCGAGCCACTCATCCGATCCGCCCGGGGCATCGACGAGCTGGCGGCACCGCGACGGATCCGCGAGTCCTATGACGACCATCCGAGCCGCCTCACCCGTCCAGAGAGCGCAGTTGCTGCGGCTGGTGAGCGTGTCGGGGTGGTCGAGCCCGAGGACCCTCTCGCAGTCGGCGACCAGCGCCACGAACAGGTCGCGCGCGGCCACCGCGTCCCCCGCCTCACCCGTCCAGTCAGCGTGGTTGTTGCGGCTGCTGAGCGTGTGGGGATGGTCGGGACCGAGGACCCTCTCGTGGTCGGCGACTAGGGCCACGAACAGGTCGCGCGCGGCCACCGCGTCCCCCGCCCCGCCCGTCTCAAATGCGTGGTTGTGGCGGCTGCTGAGTGTGTGGGGATGGTCGGGACCGAGCATCCTCACGCGGTCGGCGACCAACGTCGCGGACAGGTCGCGCGCGACCACCACGTCCCCCGCACTACCCGTCACGGAAGCGTGGTTGCTGCGGCTGGTGAGCGTGTCGGGGTGGTCGGGGCCGAGCAGCCGCTCGCGCTCCCGGAGGACCCGCTCGACGCGCCGTCCCTCCTCGGCCCGATCACCCCAGTCGACGCCGAAGCAACCGCGCTCGGCGTCGATCGCCAGCCGCAGCGCGGCGTGCTCGGCGGGCAGCCGCTCGGCGAGGGTCGCGAGGGCGACAAACCCGCGGAACGCTCCCTGCCCGTCGCCGATCACGCCCCGCCAGCCGTGCGCCAGAAGGCCGATCGCGACCCGGTCGACCACAGAGGCCTCGGCGGCGCAGGACGCGGCGGCGTCGAGGCCGGCGAGCACCACCCGTTGGTCGGCCGCGAGGCCGACGCTCATGGCCGCATCCGCCCGCGCCCCCAGCGCAGCGCGCTCCGCGGCGGCGGAGATCGCCTGGACGAGCTCCCGCTGCGCGGCCGGCGTGCACGCAAGCCGCGTCCGCCTAGCCTCGTCCACCTCGTCCGCGCGGCCGAGGGCCACGAGCGACGCCGTCTCCGCGGCGATCGCCGCCGCGCGGCTGCGAACCAACGACGCTCCGGCCGAGTCCTGCGTCAGGAACCACTTGCGGGCGCCGGCGAGCAGCTCCTGCGGTACTCCCGATGCGTAGAGGTTGTCGCTCGTCTGCGGCTGGTCGCGAAACGAGGCGACGAGGTACTCCTCGGCCAGCGAACCGCCTGAGGCGCCCGCGAGGTGCGTGAGGCGCTCGACGGGTGAGAACCACGCGCGCAGGAAGGCCACGACCAGACCCAGCGGCTCGCCGGCGTGCTCGCGATAGGCAACGTGGTAACGCAGCAGCGGCTCGCGGAGCTCGTACCAGGTCGTCCGCCGGTCGGTCCAGGCCGGCTTGGTCGCCCGGACCCAGCCGGCGTCCTCCAGTCGGCGCAGGAGCCCGGACGCGGACTCCGCCGGGACGCCGGCCGCCAGCGCCAGCTCACGGACGGTGCGGACCCCGGACCCACCGAGCGTCTCGGCGCGGCAGAGTGCCACGACGAGCTTGCGCTCGGAGGGCGGGAGCTCCGTGAGCCGCGCCTGGTAGTACGGCACGAGCTCCTCGAGCGTCCGCAGGACCAGCGGCACGAGCTCGTCGAGCAGCTCCACGGTGAGGCAGCCGGCGAGGATCGTCCACAGCCGCGGCAGGCCGCCGACCAGGCGATCGACCGCCGTCAACCGGGCACGACCGACCTCTGAGCTGAGCAGCGCGACAAGCTCCGCGTCCCCGGCCTCGGCCGCGACGAGCTCGAGGAAGGCGGCGCCCTCCGCGACGGTCCACGGAGCCAGACGCTCGACGGCGAACGACCCGAACCAGGGTTCCGACTGCTTGCTGACCGCGTCGAACAGCGCGGGGGCAGAGGCGGCGAGCAGGACGGCGCGGCTCGTCTCGACGAACGCCCGGAATCGGCGCTGACCGACGAGGCCCATGTCGCCGAACAGCCGGTCGAGGTTCTCGATCACCAGCACGAGCGGTTTCCCGCGCAGCTCATCCAGGAGCACGCTCTCCATCTCCGCCGTAGCACCGCGGGCGCGGAGCTCGCGCGCCGCGGCGTGTGCGGGCTCACTCGTGACGTCCTCGATGACGCTGACCAGGAGGTCGGCGTACGTCGCGACCTCGGCGGCGTCCTCGGGAAGCGCCGCGAGCCGCAGCGAAGCAGTGAGCTCCGGGTCGGTTCGGACACGGTGAGCGAAGACCATCAGCACGTGGGTCTTGCCGCCTCCGCGCGGAGCGACGATGAGCGTGTGGCGCCGGCTGCCTGAGTCCTGAGCGGCGGCGGCGGCCTTCAGGAGGCGGTCGAGGACGGCGACGCGGGCCACGGTGCGCGCCTCGAGCACCTCCGGCGGAACCGCGCCGGGAGTGAAGGGCACCAATCCGAGCGCGGGGCTCATCCCCGCCACCGCAGCCACGACCGGCGGACGATGTCCGAGCGGAAGCTGTGCGCTCCGGAGCTGCGCACTTGCAGGTAGTGATCCTGCTCGAGACGGCTGAGAATGCCCCTCACGTCGAAGCCGCTGAAGTCGCGCGGGTCGGCGTCGAGCGCGTCGCGCAACGCACCGCGGTCGCACGGTTGCACTGCGACGATGTCGAGGAGCGCCCCGGCGAACGGGGCTTCCTCGCCGTAGTAGGTCGGCAGTCGGGTGACGTAGTGCTTGAGGTCCCAGGGATCGTCGGGACTGCTGATCGCCTCGTCGACGATCTCACCGGGGACCGCGGGTGAGAGCATCCGCCCTGCGGCATGACGGCGATCGCACCCGTCGGCCAGGTGGTGCAGGTAGTACGGGACGCCCTCGGATGCCCGTCCGAGCGCGGGCACCAGCCCTTCGCGCGTCACCCTTGGGATCTCGGTGCTGCGCAGCAGCCGTGACGCCAGCTCGTCGGCGAACGGCTCGGCGAGTGGCATCAACGGATGCTTCTCGAGATCGTTGATCGCCCCGCCGAGATGCGGCACGACATGATGAAAGCCGATCGACCCGAGGCAGAGCATCGTCAACTTCGGGTCGTTGTCGTACCGCAGGCGACGCAGAGCGTGCAGGAAGGCCGAGCCGGCGCCGGGGTCCGAGCGCTCGATCTCCCGGGCGCAGATCGGGAGCTCGTCGAGGATCAGGACGAGGCGCGACGCCTGCTCGCAGGCCTCGGACAAAGAGCTCGTCGAGGGTGAGTGCCCGTGGCGCGAACGACACTGGACCGGCCTTGAGCTCCGCGCGCTGCTTCACCCACGCGGCGGCCCGAGCCATGCCGGAGAGCGCTGCCACGAGATCGCTCGCCAGGATGGCGACGACGTCGTCGACCGTCCGAGCGCCCTCGACGCTGCGGCTGATGACGGTCCAGCCCCGCTCCCGCCCCTCGCATTCGACGAGCGCCGAGAACGCCGTCTTGCCGTGGCGCCGCTCACCGGTCAGCGCCGCGCCGTGCCCTCGCCCGAGCGCAGTGAGCACCTCAGCCAGGTCCCGCTGGCGACCGACGACGTGGGCCGGATCCACGGTCCCGCCCGGGTTGATGGGGATGGGATCGTCATCCATGACGACCATGTTACCTGACAGCTCTGTCACATGACAGCTCTGTCACATGATGACGCACGTGCCTCCCCGCCGTCAACGTGCGGCGCGCTCCGCCGTCAGCCGCGCGCCCGCTCGAGCGCCGCCGCGAGATCGGCCGGGAGCGGTGAGGTGGTGACCACGGGCTCGCCGGTCACCGGATGGGTGAACGCGAGGCGCTCCGCGTGCAGGAACTGGCGGTGCAGGCCGAGCAGGCCCGCGGTCCCGTAGTCGGGATCGCCGGCGACGGGGAAGCCGATGGCCTGGAGGTGCACGCGGATCTGGTGGGTGCGGCCCGTGTCCAGGCGCACGCGCAGCAGCGTGTGCTGCGGGAGCGCCTCGGCGAGCTCGAAGTGGGTGCGCGCCTCGCGCGGCTGGTCGGTGTCCGTGGAGTTCCTCGTGCGCACCTTGCGGTCGCGGCCGATCGGCGCGTCGATCGTGCCCGAGCGGGCGGGCGGGCGGCCCACCACGAGCGCGGCGTACTCCCGCGTGATCGCGCGCGCCGCGAGCTGCTCCTTGAGCTCACGGTGCACGCGCTCGGACTTCGCGACGACGAGCAGCCCGGACGTGTCGCGGTCCAGGCGGTGCACGAGCCCGGCGCGCCAGTCCTGCTCCCCTCCCGCCGCGCGCCCGGCCAGCGCCTGGGCCAGCGTCCCGGAGCGGTGCCCGCGCGCGGGGTGCACGACGACCCCGGCGGGCTTGTCGACGACCAGGAGGTGCGCGTCCTCCCAGGCGACGCCGAACGGCGCGGGCGTCCCCTCGCCGACGTCGGCGTCGGCCTCGGGCGGCTCCCGCGACTCGTCGACCACGATGCGCTCCCCGCCGGCGAGCTTGACCGACTTCAGGACCTGCCGGCCGTCGACGGTCACCGCTCCGGCCTCGAGCAGGCGCTGGGCGCGCGAGCGCGAGCCGAGCGGCGCCGCGAGGAACGCGTCGACGCGCGTCCCCGCGTCCTCAGGCGTGCTGCGCAGCTCGGTCATCGGAGCGCTCCACGACGAGCAGCAGGGCGAGGACGCCGAAGGTGATCGCCATGTCGGCGACGTTGAACGCGGGCCATCTGGGCAGCTTGATGAAGTCGGTGACGAACCCGTACTGCACGCGGTCGACGACGTTGCCGATCGCCCCACCGGCGAGCAGGCCCGTCGGCAGCCAGGCGAGCGGCCGGTCGCGGTGGGTGGCGAAGTACGCCACGAGCGCCGCGACCGCCAGCGCGATGACGAGCACCACGACGACGACCTGATCCGCGAAGACCCCGAAGGCCACGCCGCTGTTGCGCGAGTGCACGAGCTTGATCAGCGGGATGAGCCGCTCCTGGCTGCCGAGCTGCACCCCGTCGCGGACGAGCGCCTTGGTGACCTGGTCGGCCAGCAGCACCGCCGCGAGCACGAGGCCCGCGCGGGTCCACGGCCTCCGCACGAGGCCTAGGCCCTGCGGGTCGTGGCGAATTGGCGTTCCGTCCTGTCACCGCGCATCGTCGCCTAGTACCCGCGGATCAGCCGGACGAGGAGGCCCCCGCCGATCTGCAGCACGAGGATGCCGACGAGCGCCGAGATGTCGATCGGGCCGAGCGGCGGGATGAAGCGCCGGAAGAGGTTCAGGTACGGCGTGACGACCTGCTCGAGGAAGCCGATCACCGCGGAGAGCGCGCGGTTGTAGGGCACGCGGCCGCCGAAGGCGAAGAAGAGCTGGGTGAGGATGTAGGCGATGACCAGGATCACGTAGACCGTGATCAGCGCCGCGAGGAAGCTCCCGATCTCCACCCTGAGCGCGGCGGCGAGCACGGTCGTCATGCGGCACCTCGCGTCGCGTCCATCGCCGCGTGGAGCGCGGACGGCAGGCCCGCGTCCGTCAGTGCGCGCAGGCCGCGCGCCGTGGTCCCGCCGGGCGAGGTGACGGCGCGGCGCACCGCCAGCGTGTCGCCGTCGTGGGCGCGAAGCAGCTCCGCCGCGCCCGCGACCGTGTCGAGCACGAGCGCGGTCGCGACCGCCGGCGACAGGCCCGCGCGCACGCCGGCGTCGACCCAGGCCTCGGCGATGAGCGCGACGTACGCCGGCCCGACCCCGGCGATGCCGGTCCCGGCACTCAGGCGATCCTCCGGCAGCGTCACGACGGCGCCCAGGCGACCGAAGCGCTCGGCGACCACCTCGGGCTCGTCGGAGCCCTCGGCGACGAGCGTCACCCCGCGGCGGACCTCCACGGCGGTGTTGGGCATCACGGCGGCCACGGACGCAGCAGGGTAGGCGGTGCGCAGCCGCGTGAGCGTGACGCCGCCGAGCACGGAGACCACCAAGCCTCCAAAGCCGGCGACCTGGGCCGCCACGGCGTCGAGCTGGTAGGGCTTGTGACAGAGGACGAGCACCTCGGCGCGCTGCGCGAGCGCGGCGTTGTCGGTGCCCATGGCCTCGCCGCCGACCTCGGCGACCAGCGTGGCCGCACGGCCGGAGCCGGAGTCGGTCGCCAGGACCGGCTCGCCCCAGCCCACGGCCAGCGCGCGGGCCATGTTGCCCGACCCGATCAGCCCGAGCCGGGTCAAGACTGGTTGAAGAAGCCCTTCTCGATCAGCGACGCGCGCTCCTCGGCGGAGATCTCCACGTTGCGCGGCGTGAGCATGAAGACCTTGTCGGCGATGCGCTGCATCCCGCCGTCGAGCGCGTAGGTCAGTCCCGAGGCGAAGTCGATGAGGCGCTTGGCGAGATCGTTGTCGGTCGCCTGGAGGTTGAGCACGACGGGGATCGTGTCCTTGAACTTGTCGGCAACCTGCTGGGCGTCGTTGAAGGACTTCGGGATGACGAGGTGCACGCGGACGCCGCCGGCGGCGGGGCGCGGCGCGCCGTTGGCGGGACGGACGGCGCGCAGCGGCGTGGTGCGGGGCGCGTCGTCCTCGGCGAAGATGTCGTCGAAGTCGCCGCCGCGGCGGCGGGTGCCCAGTCGGCGCACGTTCGGACGCTCGCGAGGGGAGGGCTCCGGGACCTGTGCCTGCGGCTCGGGTCGCGCTTCGGGCTCGTCGTCGTAGTCCGGATCGCGCTCCTCGGCCAAGCCGAAGTAGACCGCCGTCTTGTGCCAGGTGTCGCGGAGTGCCATGACAAGAGGAGATTAGCCGCGCACGCGCGTTCTCCTCCCTCGGGCGCGGTCTCATCGCGGCTCAGCCGAACAGCCGGGTCCCGACGCGCACGAGCGTCGCGCCCTCCTGCGCGGCCACGGCGAAGTCCTGGGTCGTGCCCATCGAGAGCCGCGGCAGGCCGCGGTCGGCGGCGAGCTGCGCGAGCGCGGCGAACCAGCGCCGGGAGTCCTCCGCCCGCTCGGAGTACGGCGGCATGGTCATCAGCCCGGTCACGCGGACGGGGCAGCGGGTGATGAACGCGTCGAGCTCGGCGGGCGCGACGCCGCCCTTGCCCGGCTCCCCGGCGACGTTGACCTCGACGAGCACCTCGGTCTCCGCCGGCGCGTGCTTGGCGAGCTGGGCGAGCACCGAGTCGGTGGCCACGGAGTGGATCAGCCGCGCGTGCTCGAGCACGGCCTTGACCTTGCGCGACTGGAGCCGGCCGATGAAGTCCCAGGTGAGCCGCGCACCCGCCGCCGTGCACGCCTTGGCCGCGAGGTCCTGCGCGCGGTTCTCGCCCACGTGGGTGACCCCGGCCTCCACGAGCACCCCGAGCTCCTCGAGCGCGACGTACTTCACGGCGACGACGACCTCGACCGCGTCGGAGCCGAGCTCCGCGCGCACCTCCGCGAGGCGGTCGCGCACCCGGTCGGGGTCGAGGCCCCGGATCAGCTCAGCCACGCCAGCCCCGCCTGGCGTCCGGTGTCGGGTCCGTCGCGGCGGAAGGAGAAGAACAGCTCCCGCGGCGAGCAGATCGTGCACAGCCCGACGTCGTGGACCTCCCGCACGCCGCCGTCCAAGAGGTTCTCCGCGGCGATGGCCTTGAGATCGAGCGTCCGGTCCGCGGTGCCGAAGCGCGCGCGCACGTCGTCGCCCACCGCGTAGCACCCCCGGCCCGCCCCGGGACCGATCAGCGCCGTCACCGCTCCGCGCCCGCCGAGCTCGCGCAGCGCGCGCAGCCCGTCGTCGAGCACGCCGCCGTCGAGCCCGCGCCAGCCGGCGTGGACCATCGCCACCGCGCCCTCGCACAGCAACGCGACCGGCAGGCAGTCCGCCGTGAGCACGAGGCACGTCACCCCCGGGACGTGGGTCGCCTGGCCGTCGCAGGCCAACAGCTCGTCCCGGGCGCCGGGCTCCTCGTCGCGGCGCTGCACCTCGTTGCCGTGGACCTGGCGGCCCATCGCCATGCGCGCGTGGTCGACGGCGAGCTCGTCGGTGAGCACGCCGTAGTTGGCTCGGACGCATCCCGGGTCGTCGGGGGTCCAGCGGCCGAGGTTCAGCGTGTCGAACGGCGGGCGCGAGACCCCGCCGCGCCGGGTCGTGAAGCGGACGTGGTGCTCACCGAGGTCGGCCGCGACGTGGTGACCGGCCCAGGAGAACGGAGCCGGAAGGGCGGACACCGGCACGTCGTCGCGGTGAGGGTCCAGGTGCGCCAAGACCGCGCAAGCTATCCGAGCGCCACGCGAAGCTGCTCCTCCCTCGACGGGGCGCGGCCGTTCAGCCGCGCGTCGAGCGCCCGCTGGAGCCGGGCGCCGAGGTCCGGCCCGGCCGGGACGCCCGCGGCGAGCAGGTCCCCGCCGTCGATCGCCAGGCGCACGTGCCGCAGCTCCTCGATCCAGCGGCGGGCGCCCGCGCCGCCGGCCAGCGCCACCACCTCGAGCGGCGCGCCGCGCGCCGCGCGGGCGACGGCGGCGGCGTCGGCGGCGACCCGCAGCGGGTGCAGCGTCGCCGCGCGCGACCCGGCGGCGACGACGTCCCGCTCGGCGGCGGTGAAGGCGAGCGCGTCGAGCCAGGCGACGAGCGCCGCGGCATCCACCGTCTCGCACGCGCGCGCGAGGACGACGAGGCCGCGGCGGCCCTCGCCGGGCGGCAGCAGGGCGAGCGCGTCGGTCGCCGGGCGCACGCGGAAGCCGGCGGGGAAGAGCTGCGGCGCCAGCGCCTGCGTGGCCTCGAGCGCGCCGACGCGATCGGCCTCGGCCAGGGTGCGGCGCAGCTCGTTGCCGTGGCGCGGCCCGCTGACGGTCGTCGCCGGAGCGGCGGCCGCGAGCGCGGCCGTGGCCGCGTCGGGGACGAAGCCGAGGCGGGCGCCGTAGCGCGCCACGCGCCACAGCCGGGTCGCGTCGTCCTCGAAGGAGCGCGGGTGCAGGGCGCGCAGGACGCCCGCGGCGAGGTCGTCGAGGGCCCCGGGCAGGGCGCGGAGCGGCTCCCCGGGGCGCAGGGCGATGGCGTTGACGGTCACGTCACGCCGTGCGAGGTCGGCGGCAACCTCGGCGGGCGCGACATCCGGGAGCGCACCGGGGTGGGCGTAGTGCTCGCTGCGCGCGGAGGCGAGATCGACCCGCAGGCCCTCCGGCGTCGTCAGCGTGGCCGTGCCGAAGCGCTCGTGATGCTCCTCGAGCCCGGCGCCCAGCAGGGAGGCGAAGGCGGGCAGCTCGCCCTCGAGGACGACGTCGAGCTCCTCGGGCTCGCGGCCGAGCAGCGCGTCGCGGACCGCCCCCCCGACGACCCAGGCGCCCGCGGTGGCGGCCACGGCGTCGAGCACGCGCGCGCCCCCCGGCAGCCCCCGCAGGGCGTCCTGCGCCTGCTGGGACGTGCGCACGCTCCGGGCCACGGCTCTACCGTATGGCCTGAACATGCCCTCGCGCCCCCGCAAGCGTCGGTGGCTGGCGTGGCTGGGCATCGCGGTGGCCGTGATGACGCTGGCCGCCGGCGGTGCCGCGCTCTACCTCCGCTCCGCCGAGCCGAGGGACGTCTCCAACGCCGACGTGCCCTTCGACGCGTCCCCCGGCAAGCCGGCGCCGCGCGCCCGGGAAGGCGTCGGCGGACAGCCGACCGCCTTCGACTGGCCCTACTACGGCTTCGACAAGGCGCGGACGCGCTACCTCCCGCTCGACCGGGGGCTGCGGCCGCCGTTCGCGGAGCGCTGGAAGCTCGGCGGGTCGGTGCTCCTGGAGTTCCCGCCCGCGCTGGGCGGCCAGAGCCTCTACCTGCTCAAGAACAACGGCGCGCTCTACGGCGTCTCGCGCAAGACCGGCCGCGTTCGCTGGAAGCGCAAGCTCGGCACGCTGGCGGCCTCGCAGCCCGCCTACGCCAAGGGCGTCGTCTACGTCGTGGTGCTCGAGCGCGGAAAGGGCATCAAGCAGGGGCGCGTCGCGGCGATCCGCGCGCGGGACGGCTCGACGAAGTGGTCGCGCAAGCTGCCGAGCCGCGCGGAGTCCTCCCCCATGCTCCACCGGGGCACGCTCTCGTTCGGCACCGAGGACGGGACGGTGTTCGGCCTGCGCGCCTCCGACGGCTTCACGCGCTGGCGCTACCGGGCCGACGGGGCGGTCAAGGGCGGCCTCGCGCTCGACGGCGACAAGCTGTACTTCGGCGACTACGGCGGCAAGATGCACGCGATCCGCGCGGACGACGGGCGGCCGGTGTGGAAGCAGGGCACGCGGGGCGCGCGGTTCGGGCTCGGCGCCGGGAACTTCTACTCCACACCGGCGGCCGCCTACGGGCGCGTCTACATCGGCAACACGGACGGCTTCGTCTACTCCTACGCGGCCCGCGACGGAGCGCTGGCCTGGCGCAAGCGGACCGGCGGCTTCGTCTACGGCTCGCCCGCGGTGGCGCAGGTGCCCGGCGGGAAGCCGACGGTCTACATCGGCTCCTACGACAAGCGCTTCTACGCCCTCGACGCGCGGACCGGCCGCGAGCGCTGGAGCCGGAAGGCCGAGGGGCGCGTCTCGGGCGGTGCGACCGTGCTCGGCGACCTCGTCTTCTACTCGACGCTCGCCCGGACGACCACCGCGCTCGGCGCGCGGACGGGGCAGAAGGTGTGGAGCACCCGGCGCGGCGCGTTCAACGCCGTGGTCTCCGACGGGCGCGGGATCTTCCTGGTCGGGCTGACGAGCCTCTTCGGCCTCGACGGCCGGCCGGGCGCCTCACGCGCCGCGGGGTCGGCCCCCGTGAGCCGCGCCGCCGCGCGGCGCGCGGCTCGCCGGCGCTCGATCGGCCGCCGCGTGGCGCGCCGCC
>JBBQEV010000080.1:0-18786 GCA_038321325.1 Solirubrobacterales bacterium | reverse complement strand
GCGGGCGCTGCGCGGGCGCGAGGTCCTCGGGCTCGAGCGCCGGGCGGATCCGGACGCGGACGTCCCGCTGCGCGACGCGCGTGTCGCCGACCTCCCCGGAGGGTGGGCGGCCATCGTCCTCTGGCACGCGCTCGAGCACCTGCGCGAGCCCGCCGCCGAGCTCGCCGCCGCGGCCGAGCGCCTTGCCCCCGGCGGCGTCCTCGTGATCGCGGTGCCGAACTGGGGCAGTCTGCAGGCCCGCGCGTTCGGCCCCGACTGGCTGGCGCTCGACCTGCCGCGCCACCTCGTCCATCTCCCCCGGGCGGCGCTGCTCGCGCGGCTCTCCGCGCTCGGGCTGACCGTGGAGCGCGTGAGCGGTTGGCGCGGCGGGCAGGTCGCCTTCGGGCTGCTCGACGGGCTCGTCGGGCGCGTGCCCGGCGGCCCCAGCCTCTACGATGCCGTCCGCCGGCCGGAGGCTCGGCTCGAGGGCCAGGAGCCCCGCGAGCGCCGCCGGGCGCTCGCCGCCGGAGCGCTCCTCGCCCCGGTCGCGGGCCTCGCCGCCGCCGCCGAGATCGCCATGCACCGAGGGGGAACCACCTACGTCGAAGCCCGCCGTGCCCGCAGCTGAGCCGCCCGACCTCGCGCTGAAGGCCGGCCGCAAGGTCGTGGTCGTCATGCCGGCGCGCAACGCCGCGCGCACGCTCGAGCGGACGGTCTCGGCGATCGACCGCGCCTGGGTCGACGAGATCATCCTCGTCGACGACTCCTCGACCGACGACACCGTGCGCCTCGCGCGCACGCTCCCCGAGCTCCACGTGCTCTGGCACCCGCACAACGTCGGCTACGGCGGCAACCAGAAGACCTGCTACCTGCAGGCCCTCCAGCAGGACGCCGACGTCGTCGTGATGCTCCACCCCGACGGCCAGTACGAGCCCTCGCTCATCCCCCAGCTCGTCGCGCCGATCCTCCGGGGGGAGCACGACCTCGTGCTCGGCTCGCGCTTCGCACAGCCCGGCGGCGCCCGCGCGGGCGGCATGCCGTGGTGGAAGTGGCTGGCCAACCGCGGGCTCACCGCGATCGAGAACCGCGTGCTCGGCACCGCGCTCACCGAGATGCACACCGGCTACCGCGCCTACTCGCGGGAGCTGCTCATGGGGATCCCGTTCCTGCGCAACGCGCTCGACTTCTCCTTCGACTCGGAGGTGCTCATGCAGGCGGTCCATCTCGGCTTCCGCATCGGCGAGGTGCCGACCCGGACGATCTACTTCGACGACGCCTCCTCGATCGGCCTGCGCGCCTCGACGACCTACGGCCTGAAGACGCTCGGCGCCGCCGGCCGCCTCGTGCTCCATCGCCACGGCGTGCTGCGCTCGCGGAAGTTCTCTCGCTGAGATGGTCACCGGCGAGCGCGTCACCACGGCGGCGGGAGGCTTCAACCCGACCTTCCAGCGCCACGTGGCCGCCTACCGCCTGTGCGCGCCGCTGCTGCCGCAGGCCGGCCGCGTGCTCGACCTGGGCTGCGGCGCGGGGCATTCGTTCTCCGCGCTGGCGCCGCGGGAGAGCGTCGGCGTCGACCTCGACGCGGCGGCGCTCGCCGGCCAGTCCCGCGAGACAGTCGTGGCCGACATGCGCTCGCTCCCCTTCGCAGACGCGAGCTTCGCCTCGGTCCTCGCGGTGCAGTCCATCGAGCACGTGCCCGACCCGGAGCGCGTGGTGGCCGAAGCGCGGCGCGTGCTCGCGCCGGGCGGCGTCGCGGTGTGGGTGACCCCGAACCGGCTCACCTTCGGCCGGGCCGACGAGATCATCGACCCCTACCACTGGGTCGAGTACGACGCCGCGCAGCTCGCCGCGCTCCTCGCGCCCGCCTTCGCCACCGTCGACGTGCGGGGCATCGCGGGCTCGCCGCGCTACGCCGCCTTCGACCGCGGGGAGAAGGCGCGGATGGAGCGCGTCCTGCGCCTGGACCCGCTCGGCCTCCGGCGCCACCTGCCGCGCCGGGCGCTCCAGCTCGCCTACGACGCCACGCTGACCGCGACGCGCCGGCGGGCGACCACCGCGGGCGCCGAGATTGTTCCCGAGGACTTCACGCTGGTGACCGAGGGCCTCGACGCGGTCCTCGACCTCGTGGCGGTGTGCCGCGCATGAGCCTCCGCGACCGCCTGGCGGGCGTCGGGCTCCGGGATCGCGTCGCGCGCCTGCGCCTCGGCGACCGTGTGGCGCGGCTGCCGCTCGGCGACCGTCCGTCACGCCTGAGCCGGGCGCCCGGCGACCGCGCGCTCGACGCCCCGCCGGATGCGCAGCCGGGCGACGGGCCGGCGGTGCCTGATGCACCGCCGCGCGACCGGCCGGCGCTGCTTCGGGCGCCGCGGAGGGACCGGGCGCGCGCCGCGCCCCGCGCCGGGGAGCCGGCACGGGGCTCCGCCCGGGCGGTCGACCGGGCCTGGCCGGCGCTGCCGCTCGCCGCGCTCGGGGTAGCGGCGCTCGTCGCGGTCGTGGGCGTCGTCGCGGCGCCTCAGCCCTCCGAGACCGCGCGGATCGTCGGCACCGTGCACGACTTCGCCGCCGCGGTGCAGGAGAAGCGGGGGGAGGACGCCTGCGCCCTGCTCACCCCGGCCGGCCGGCAGGCGGTGACCGCCCAGGTGGGGACGCTCGGCTGCGCGGCGACGATCCGCTCGTTCGGCTACGGGATCGACCCCGGGGTGCTGCGCGTGGCGCGCGTGACCGGAGGCCAGATCGCCGGCGACCGCGCGACGATCCCTCGCGCGCAGCTCCTCGCGCCCGGCGGCAGGCCGGTCGGCCGCACGATCACCCTGGAGCGCATCGGCGGCGAGTGGCGCATCGCGGCGGTGACGTGACCTGGCCAGCGTGGCGCCTGATGGAGCCATACGACCCATCGCTCACCACGCAGGGGCCGACGGCTCAGATCGTCCCGGGGGGTTCGCCGCGGGCGAGGCGCTCGAGCGCGAGCGCGAGCGCAGCGAGGTAGCGCGCGGGGAGCAGGTCGTCGCGGTGGAGCGCGACGCGCTCCACCCGCTCGCCGTCCCACGCCTCGGCGGGCCACGGCCCGGCGCCCGCGCCAGCGACCAGCGCGGAGAACGCGGGCAGCCCGACGCGGACGAGCCCGTCGAGCTCTGAGCGGTCGAAGCCCGTCCAGCCGGCCAGCGGCCGCGGGTCGGCGACGAGGTGCACGTGCTGGAGCTCGCGATTGACCATGCCGCCGGCGCGGTCCTCGATCGCGCGCACGCCGAGCGCCACGAGCCGGCCGGGCGCGTAGGCGACCCCGAGCTCCTCGCGCACCTCCCGCGCGCCGCCGTCCGCCACGGACTCCCCGGCCGCGACGTGCCCCGCCGCGGTCGCGTCGAGCCTGCCCGGCCACGACGCCTTGTGGCGTCCGCGGCGCTGCAGCAGCACCGCGTCGCCGTTGAGGACCCAGAGGTGGAAGCAGTGGTGCCAGTCGCCGTCGCGGTGGACCGCCGCGCGACCCTTGACGCCGAGCCGGCCGCCGCGCGCGTCGAAGACGTCGAGCAGCTCGTCGGGCTCGGCCCCGGCGGCGCGGCTCACGCGAGGAAGGAGCCGCCGGGGGGCCCGGGAGCGGGCGGCCCGGCCGCGGCGCCCGCCTCCAGCAGCGCCGCGATCTCGCCCGCGGTGTAGCCCGCCGCGGCCAGCTCGGCCTCGGTGTCCTCTCCGAGGCCCGGGGCCGGGCGGCGGTGCGGATCGGCCGGGGTCCGCGAGAGCTTCACGGGCGGGCCGAGGAGCCGAACGGGCTCCCGCGCCCCGGGCTGGTCGAGCTCGACGACCATCCCCCGCGCCCGGACGAGCTCGGACGCGAGCGCCTCCTCGAGCTCGAGCACGGGCTCCAGGCAGCAGTCGTGCTCGCCGGCAAAGCGCTCCCACTCCGCGCGCGTCCGGGAGCGGAAGATCGCTTCGAGCTCCGTGTGCGCCGCCGAGCCCGGCGCCTCGAACTGCGCGCCGGTGAGGTCCTCGCGGCCCACGCCACGGCAGAACGCCGCGAAGAACTTCGGCTCCAGCGCACCCAGGGTCACCCACCCGTCGGCGCACGCGTAGGGGCGGTAGCAGACGAGGCTCCCGCTGAGCGGCAGCTCCCCGCGCCGCGGCATCTCGCCGTGCAGCGCCCGCGCGGCGTCCATCGCCAGCCAGCTCAGCGCGCCGTCGGCCATCGAGACGTCGACGAACTGCCCCGCGCCGGAGCGGTCGCGCTCCCGCAGCGCCGCGAGGATGCCGAACGCCGCCATCAGCGCACCGCCGCCGACGTCGGCGATCTGGCCGGCCGACTGGACGGGCGGCCCGTCGGCCTCCCCGGTGAGGCCGAGCAGCCCGACCCGCCCCAGGTAGTTCATGTCGTGCCCCGCGCGGACGGCGAGCGGGCCGTCGGCGCCGTAGCCCGAGATCGCACAGAGCACGATCCGGCCGTTGCGCGCGCGGAGGGCCTCGTAGCCCACGCCGAGGCGATCCATCACGCCGGGGCGAAAGGACTCCAGGACGACGTCGGCGCCCTCGACGAGCGTGAGGAACGCCTCCTTCCCGGCGGGATCCTTGAGGTCGAGCCGCACGGACGCCTTGTTGCGGTTGAGGGCGAGGAAGCGCACCGATCTCGCCGAGTCCTCCACCCCCTCGACCCCCGGCGCCGCCCAGCGGACGTAGTCGCCGGCGCCGGTGTCCTCGACCTTGACGACCTCCGCGCCATAGTCGGCGAGCAGCAGCGAGCAGAACGGGCCGGGCAGCAGGCGCGAGAGGTCCAGCACGCGGATGCCGTCCAGCGGGAGCGTCATGCGCGCAGACTCTCGCCGATCCCGCGAGCGCGCGCATCCGGAGGCGTGCGGGGAGAGCGCGCCGGATCAGCCCAGGAGGTTGGTGTCAAAGGCTCGTCGTCCCTGATTGACACCAACCTCCCAGCTCGCGCACGAGCTCGACCACCGGGCCGTAGCCGGAGCGCTGCCGGAAGCCGAGTCCTCCGAACAGCCGGAGCGCGCGGTGATTGTCGCCCTGGACCTGCGCGACGACGGTCCGCACGCCCTCCTGGCCGCCGCGTGCCAGCACACCCTCGACGAGGTCGGCGCCCAGTCCGTGGCCGCGCGCGTCGTCCCGTACGACGATCGCGATCTCGGCCTCCCCCGGACGTCCCGGGTCGACGACGAGCCGCGCCACGCCCGCGAGCTCGGGGCCGCCCGCAAACCCGGCCCGGTCGGCGACCGGGCCCGCGGCGCCGTCGAGCGCCGGGGGCGGGAGCTCGGCCACCAGCGCCACGTGACGGTGCCCGTCGACCTCGGTGAGATAGCGCAGGTCGCTGGAGGTCAGCTCGCCCTTGGCGGCGTGGTAGCGCCGGTAGAGCGTGTCGCCGGACAGGCGCCCGTGGAAGCGCACCAGGGCAGGCTTGTCGTCGGAGCGGATGTCCCGGAGGCGCAGCGTCACCCTTCGAACCTAGGTCGGCGAGGGCGTTCACGCCGTGAGGTCGCGCACAGTGCGGGTCCGGGAGCCGCGGCGGTCCACCGCCTGCGAGCGACCGCCCTCGAGCGCAACCGCAAGCGCGTGAGCCCACCGGCGTGACGGGTAGAATCGATGCGTGTCAACGCCCCCGACCAGAGCGCCCGACGACGCCGCCGACGGGTACTCCACCGGCGTGGGCGCCCCGACCGCCGACCCCGAGCCGAAGCTCGTCACCAAGCTCAAGCGACGCAAGGAGACCCACCGGGAGAAGGGGCGCCTGTACCGGGCGGCGTTCGTGGTCGCCGGGGTCATCCTCGTGCTCGCGGGCGCGGCGATGCTCCTGCTCCCCGGCCCGGCCTTCGTGGTCATCCCCATCGGGCTGGCGCTGCTCGCCCTCGAGTTCAGCTGGGCGGAGCGGCTGCTGGACCGCTCGCTCGTGCAGGCGGACAAGGCCAAGCGCAAGGCGCAGGCCACGACGCGCGGGCAGCGGATCGCCACCGGGATCGTCGCCGCCTTCGCGGTGGGAGCGTTCGTCGTGCTCGCGGTCCTCTACGACATCCCGCTGCTGCCGGTGGTGTAGGCACCGGCCCGCCGCGGCGTCTCGTCCACCGCCGCGACCTCTGTCGATGCGCCCCCCGCGCGTCCTCGCCATCGACTGGTCGGGAGACCGGCGGGCGCCGCAGCGGCGGATCTGGGTCGCGGAGGCGCGGGAGGGCCAGCTCGTCGCGCTCACCGGCGGGCTCGACCGCGAGGCCGCGGTGGCCTTCGTGGTCGCTGCGGGCGACGTGGTGGCGGGCTTCGACTTCGCGTTCTCGTTCCCGGCCTGGTTCGTGCGGGAGCAGGGGTGCGCGACGGTCGACGCGCTGTGGTCGCGGGTGGCGCGCGACGGCGAGGCGTGGCTGGCCGCGTGCGCGCCGCCGTTCTGGGGCCGCCCCGGCCGCGCGCGGCCGGCGCGCGGGACGGGCGAACCCGAGCTGCGCGTCAGCGAGGCGACGCTGGGCGCGGGGCCGGGCGCGGGCGGCAGCGCCGGCGCGGGCGCCGGCGACACCGCGGGCGCGGACGGCAGCGCCGGCGCGGGCGTCGGTGGCACGACGGCGTTCCGGCCGAAGTCCGTGTTCCAGATCGGCGGCGCGGGCGCGGTGGGGACCGGATCGATCCGCGGGATGCCGCTCCTGCGCGTGCTGCGCGGCGCGGGTTTCGCGCTGTGGCCGTGGGACGCGGCGCGCGCGCCGATGGCGCTCGAGATCTATCCGCGGGCGCTGACCGGCCCGGTGGTCAAGCGCTCCGCCGAGGCGCGCGAGGCCTATCTCGCTCACGACCCGCGCGTCCCGCCGGCGCTCCTGGCCATCGCCGTGGCCTCCGAGGACGCCTTCGACGCCGCGGTCTCGGCGCTCGAGCTGGCCGCGCGCCTGCCCGAGCTCCTGGCGCTTCCCGCCGCCCGCGACCCGGTGACGCGGCTGGAGGGGGCGATCTGGCGGCCCGCCGGGCGGTGAGGCCCGAAACCTTCCCGCCGACCCGAGGCGCGCGGCTCGATCACCGCCCGCCACCACCGACCACCCGGGCCTTCTCGCCCACCACGACGTCCGCCGAAAGGAACGCCCGATGACGCCCATCACCCGCGAGGAGGCCACCGGCCGCATCGTCGCCGCCCGCCTCGAGCACGGCTTGACCTGGACCGAGCTGGCCGCGGCCATCGGCCGCTCGCCCGTGTGGGCCACCACCGCACTGCTCGGGCAGACGGTCCTGACGGCTGACGAGGCGCAGCGCGCCGCCGAGGCGCTCGTCGGCTGAGGAGGTCGCCGCGGCGCTCCAGGTGATCCCGACCAAGGCGGGGCTCGGCGCCGCCGTGCCCACCGACCCGCTGCTCTACCGCTTCCACGAGATCACGCAGGTCTACGGGGCGGCGATCAAGGAGCTCATCCACGAGGAGTTCGGGGACGGGATCATGAGCGCGATCGACTTCACTTGCGCGGTCGAGCGCGTGGCCGACCCCGCCGGCGACCGCGTGAAGGTCACCTACGACGGGAAGTTCTTGCCCTACAAGGGCTTCTGAGCCGACGCCCTCAGAGCAGCGGCGAGATCGCCGCGAAGAGCGCGTCGACGTAGGAGGGATGCGTGCTCGTCACCTCGGCGCCGATGACCTCCGCGCCTGCCGCCAGCGTCACGAGCGTGTCGTGGAGGCGCTCCAGGCTCCAGCCTCCCGGCGCGGGGAACGGCGCCGGCAGCACCGCGGGGTCGAGCACGTCGAGGTCGAGGTGGACGAAGACCGGCAGGCCTTCGAGCGCCTCGGGGCCGTGCGGGCGGCCGACGCCCTGGGTGTCGAGCAGCACGCGCTCGGCGCCGTCGACGTCGCGCACGCCCAGCATCGCGACGCGCGCCGGGTCGAGACCCGCGCCGAAGCCGGTCTCCCACAGGCCGCACGCCCCCGCGAGCGGCATGCCGCCGAGGTAGCCGCTCGGCGAGCTGTCCGGCGTGTTGAAGTCCGCGTGGGCGTCGATCCAGCAGACCCAGGCGTCAGGGCGGTGGCGCACCACGACCGGCAGGGTCGACAGCGCGACCGAGCAGTCCCCCGCGAACAGCAGCGGCCGCCGCCCGGCGCCCAGCGCGTCGTCGACCTGGCCGCCGGCCTCGAGCAGGCAGCCGCGCGAGTCGCGCAGGTCGTCCTCCCAGCGCCCGACCCTCCCGGCCGTGGGCGTCCCGATCAGCCGCGCGCGCGTCAGCACCGAGAGCGCGGCCGCGCCCAGCGAGCCCTCCGGCCCGCGGTCGGACGTGCGGCACAGCAGGGCGACGGCGGCGACCTCGTTCACCGGCCCGTCCACACCGGCTCGCGCTGCGCGAAGAACGCCGCGACGCCCTCCCGGACGTCCTCGGTCGAGAGCGCGATCGTCAGCTGGGAGCGCAGGAACTCCCACGCCTCCTCGAGGGCCATGTCCTGCTGGCGCCACATCGCGTCCTTGCCGAGCGCCATGAGCAGCGGCGACTTCGCGGCCAGCCGGCCGGCCCACTCCGCGACGGCCGCGTCGAGCCCGGCCGCCGGGACCACGCGGTTGACCAGCCCGATGCGCTCGGCCGCGTCCGCGTCGATGCGCTCGCCGAGCAGGAGCAGCTCGGTCGTCTTCTTGCGCCCGACGTTGCGATAGATCAGCGCCATGACCATGAACGGGAAGAGCCCCACGTCGATCTCGGGGGTGCCGAACGTCGCGGCGTCGGCGGCGACGACGAGGTCGCAGGCGAGCGCGAGCCCGAGCGCGCCCGCGAGGCAGTGCCCACCCACCGCGCAGATCACCGGCTTGCCGAGCGTCCCGATGGTCCGGAACAGCGCGGGGAAGCGCGCGCCGGCCTCGTGCTTGCGGACGAGCGGCACGTCGGCCGCGAAGCCCGCGAGATCCCCCCCGGAGGAGAAGGTCGTGGGGTGCGTCGAGGCCAGCACGCAGACGCGGACGGCCGGGTCCTCGCGGGCCCGGGCGAACGCCGCGATCAGAGCCTCGAGCAGCTCGCCGGAAAGCGCGTTGCGCGTCTGCGGCTGGTCCATCGCGATCGTGGCGACGGCGTCGCCGACGGCGTAGGAGACGGCATCGGGACTCACGGCGCGGACCCTACCGAGCGCGGCGTCGCGGAAAACCACCGCGCACGTCGCCCAACGGGACGCGCGGTGGTGGATACTGCGCGCTTCCCCCCGGCGCCAGGCCGGGCTCGCGTGCCGAGGAAGGAGAGCGCTCACATGGTCCGATCTGCCTGCCGGTCGTCGCTTTGCGCCGTGGTGATCGCGGGCGCGCTGCTCGCCGGCGCGGCCGGCGCCTCCGCCGGCCCGCGCCCGCCGCTGAGCCCCGGGCGCGTGGCCGCGATCGACCGGCTCCTGCGGGCGAGCGCACCGCTCGAGGCCCGGGAGATCACCGACGCCGAGCGACAGCGCTTCGCTCGGACCTGCCGGGGCCTCAGCCGGACCGACCGCCTGCTGCGGGCCGAGCGCGCGCGCTGTGTCGCGGTGATCGACGACTCCGCCGCCGACAAGGCCCTCAGCACATGCCGCACCTACGCGGAATGCGCGACCCGCCTACGCCCGCTGCGCGCTGCATTCGACCGCGAGATCGCCGCGACGCGGCGGCTCGTCACCGCCGTGAACCGCGAGGTCAAGGATCGTCGCTGCCAGGCCGCGCTGCGCCCGCCGACCTCTGACCTCCGCCTCTACGACGCCTACGCCCGGGGGCTGACGGAGCTGCAGAACGCCTATGCGGAGGGTTCCGAGCCGCGCGTGAAGCTCGCACTCCAGCGGCTCGCCGACGTGCCGCTCGGCGACCAGCGCACCGTCCGGCGCCAGCGGGCGGACCTGCGCCGCGACTGCCGCTGAGCGCGGCAACGCGCCGGACGCCACTAGCCTCGGGCCTCACCGCCCCAACCGCTAGGAGCACACTGCATGGGAGTCCTCGACGACAAGGTCGCGATCGTCACCGGCTCGGCCCGCGGCATCGGCCGCGCCACCGCCGAGCTGCTCTGCGAGCACGGCGCGAAGGTGCTGATCAACGACCTCGACGCCGACGTCGCGCAGCAGACCGCCTCGGAGATCGCCGGCGAGACCGCCGTCTACGCGGGCGACCTCACGAAGGAGAAGGCGGCCGACGAGCTCGTCCAGGCGGCGATCGACGCGTTCGGGAAGATCGACATCGTGGTCAACAACGCGGGCTACACGCTCGACGCGCCGCTCCACAAGATGAGCGACGACTGGTTTGCGCGCATGCTCGACATCCACACGGTGGTCCCGTTCCGGGTCCTGCGCGCGGCCGCGCCGCACCTGCGCGAGCCCGCCAAGCGGGAGCGCGAGCAGGGCATCGAGACGTTCCGCAAGGTCGTCAACGTCTCCTCGATCTCCGGCACGATGGGCAACGCCGGGCAGGCGAACTACGCCGCGGGCAAGAGCGCGGTCGTCGGCCTGACCAAGACGCTCGCCAAGGAGTGGGGCCGGTTTTCCATCAACGTCAACGCGGTCGCCTTCGGCTGGATCCAGACGCGGCTCACGGCCCCCAAGGTCGAGGACAACACGATGGAGATCGACGGCGAGACGGTGCAGCTCGGCATCCCGGAGCCGATGCGCGACATGGCCTCCTACGTCATCCCGCTCGGGCGCCCCGGCACCCCGGAGGAGGCCGCGGGCGGCGTCTTCTACCTCTGCTCCCCGTGGTCGAACTTCGTCTCGGGCCAGGTGCTCAACGTCACGGGCGGGCAGTTCACGGGGATGATGTCCTGATATGAGCGAGCGTGAGAAGGAAGACATTCCGGCCGCAGCCGCGGCGGGCGAGCCCGGAATCAGCGCAAGCGGCAAGGAGGCGGAGAGGCGCTTCATGGCCATCACCGGCGCCGCGCCTTGCGCGAAGGCGGCTCTCGGAGACGCCGTTCTCAACGACATAACGGTCGAGATCAAGCACACGAAGAAGACGACGACGCTCAACCAGGTTCGCGCGGTGAAGTACATACCGCTTGTCGTCTGGGTTTCGGGCGAGGACGCCTGGTACGTCATTCCCGCTCACCGGATCGTCCTGGAGATGAGTCGCCGCGTGCGCGGACAGCACACCGAGAACCCGTTTGAGTCGTCAACCCTCAATCTGAACGGATTCGGCGAGTTCCGGCTGGACTCTGACGCGGATCTCGCTGCGGCGGTCTCGCGGAGCGCCGCCGAGAGCGCCGCCTACCCGCGGCTCCGCGCAGCGATGGAGGAGGTGCTCGCACAGGCCAAGAGCCAGGCCGCGGCCGACACCGAGCGTGTCCGTCGCATCCTCGACGAGCTCGGACTCGCGTAGACGAAGCATTCGTTTCCGCCTGGCCGACCAGTAGCTTCACGATCGTGCGACTGATCCGAGACCCGACGGCCGACGCCGGACCTCTGGTCCTCGACGATGATCTCGTCTTCCAGGCGGACAACGCCGTCGTCCTTCCCCGTCTGGCGGATGGCACGTTCGACGTCATATACGTCGACCCGCCGTTCAACACCCGTAAGCGTCAGGAGCGACGGGAGCTCGCGGTCGTCGCCGATCCTGCCGGTGACCGCACGGGCTTCGCAGGTCGCCGTTACCGCTCGCGCGAAGTCGGCGTCCGATCCTACCTCGACGCGTTCGACGATTACTGCGGCTTCATCGCCCCGCGGCTGGAGCATGCGCATCGCCTGCTGGCGGAGCACGGAACGTTGTACTTTCACATCGACTACCGAGAAGCGCACTACTGCAAGCTCCTACTCGACGACATCTTCGGGCGCGACTGCTTCCTCAACGAGATCATCTGGGCGTACGACTTTGGGGCTCGAAGCAAGACACGCTGGCCGGCAAAGCACGACACGATCCTCGTCTACGTGAAGGATCCCGACCGATACCACTTCGACTCCTCGGAGGTCGATCGAGAGCCGTACATGGCCCCGGGACTCCAGACCGCCGAAAGGGTTGCGCTGGGGAAGCTACCGACCGACGTCTGGTGGCACACGATCGTTGCCACGAACGGACGCGAGAAGACCGGCTACCCGACACAGAAGCCCGAAGGCATCGTTCGGCGGATGGTGGCGGCCTCGTCGCGTCCGGGGAGCTGGTGCCTCGACTTCTTCGCGGGATCCGGAACGCTCGGTGCCGTCTGCTCGAAGCTCGATCGACGATACGTCCTCATTGACGTCAACCCGGAGGCTGTCGAGGTCATGGAACGGCGTCTCGCGAGGTCAACGGCTCAGATGGCTCTGACGTGAGACGTCGGTCCACGCGACGGTGATCGATACTGCCGCGGAGGTGCTCAACGTCACGGGCGGGCAGTTCACGGGGATGATGTCCTGAGCGACGCGGCGTCCCTGGCCCGTCGCGTCCACGACCGCGCCCACCTCACCGGCGAGTTCCGGCTGCGCTCCGGAGCGACCAGCAGCGAGTACTTCGACAAGTACCTCTTCGAGGGCGACCCCGCGCTGCTGCGCGAGATCGCGGCGGCGGTGGTCGCGCTGCTGCCGGCCGACGCGGACGCGCTCGCCGGCCTCGAGCTCGGCGGGGTCCCGCTCGCGACGGTCATGTCGCAGCTCTGCGGCCTGCCCACGCTCTTCGTCCGCAAGGAGGCCAAGGCCTACGGGACCGGCAAGCTGGCCGAGGGCGGCGACGTCGCCGGACGCCGCCTGACGATCGTCGAGGACGTCGTGACGTCGGGTGGCCAGCAGCTCGCGTCCGCCCACGCGCTGCGCGAGCGGGGCGCGGAGGTCGCCACCGTCGTCTGCGTCATCGACCGCGAGGCGGGCGGCAGGGCGGCGCTCGCCGCGGAGGGTCTGGAGCTGCGGGCGCTCTTCACGCTGTCGGCCCTGCGCGCGGCGGCCGGATGACGACGTGCGCGATCGCCCCCGTCACGGCAACCGATCTCCCGGAGCTCGTACCGCTCGTCGCGGCCTACCTGGAGTTCTACGCGTGCCCGGGCGAGCCGGCGGCGATCGAGGCGTTCTGCCGCGGGCTGCTGGCCGATCCGGGGCACGAGGGCGTGCAGCTGCTCGCGCGCGACGCCGGGGGCGCGGCGGTCGGCTTCGCGACGATCTTCTGGACGTGGTCGACGACGCGGCTCGGGCGCCTGGCGGTGATGAACGACCTCTTCGTCGCGGTGGAGGCCCGCGGCGGCGGCGCGGCCGACGCGCTCGTCCTCGCCTGCCGCGACCGGGCGCGGGCGCGCGGCTGCGTCGCGCTGAGCTGGCAGACCGCGCCGGACAACCACCGCGCGCAAGCGGTCTACGACCGCCTGGGCGGCCGGCGCTCGCGGTGGCTCACCTACGAGCTGTGAGCCCCGTAGGCTCGGCCGGGAGGCCCCGCCACAACTTTTTCGGCGTGGATGTCGAGAACGGTGGGCCTGCTCCGATCGGAGGGTGAGAGCACCCATCCCGGGGGCCCGGACAAAGGAGACTGAGATGAAGTACATGATCATGACCTTCGGTGAAGCGGCCACCATGCTCGAGACCCAGTCGAAGGACTGGATCAAGGAGATGATCGAGTTCATGCACGCGCTCAACGACGACTTGCGCGAGGCTGGCGAGCTCGTCGACGCGCAGGGGCTCACCGACGGGCGCCAGGCCACCACCGTGCGCTTCCGCGACGGCCTCTCCGTCCCGACCGACGGCCCGTACGCCGAGGCCAAGGAGTCGCTCGTCGGCTACTGGATCGTCGACGTCGAGGACGAGGCGCGGGCGGTCGCGATCGCCACCCGCATCGTCGACTTCGTGCACGCGCCGATCGAGGTGCGCCGCATCGCCGACGGTCCCCCGGAGGTGTGAGGACGCAAGCCCGCATCGAGGACCTGCTGCGCGAGCTCGCGCCGCAGGTCCTCGGCGCGCTCGTGCGCAGGCACGGGAGCTTCGACGCCTGCGAGGACGCCGTGCAGGAGGCACTGCTCGCCGCGGCGTTCGAGTGGGCGAGGGCGGGCGTCCCCGAGCATCCGCGCGCGTGGCTAGCGACCGTCGCCTCCCGGCGCCTGGTCGACGAGTGGCGCAGCGTGAGTGCCCGGCGCGACCGGGAGCAGAGCGCCGCGGTCCTCGAGCGGCCCACCGCGGACGCGGCTTCGTCGCCGGGTCACGACGACACGCTCGCGCTCCTCTTCCTGTGCTGCCATCCCGCGCTCTCGTCGCCGTCCCAGCTCGCCTTGACCCTGCGGGCGGTCGGCGGCCTGACGACCGCGGAGATCGCGAGCGCCTTCCTGGTTCCCGAGGCCACGATGGCCCAGCGCATCAGCCGCGCCAAGGAGCGCATCAGGAGCACCGGCGCCCGCTTCGAGCTCCCCGCGGAGCCGGAGCGCGCCGAGCGCCTCCGCGTCGTCCTGCACGTGCTGTACCTCGTGTTCAACGAGGGCTACTCCGCGAGCTCGGGGCCGGAGCTGCACCGCGCCGACCTCACGACCGAGGCGATCCGGCTGACGCGCCTGCTCCACGCGATGATGCCCGAAGAGGGCGAGGTCGCCGGGCTCCTCGCGCTCATGGTGCTCACCGACGCACGGCGGGCGGCCCGGACGACCGCGAACGGCTCGGTCGTCCCGCTCGCCGAGCAGGACCGCGGCCTGTGGAGCACGCACCTCATCGAGGAGGGCGTGGCGATCCTCACGGGCGTCCTGGGCCGCGCGGCGGTCGGCCCGTACCAGATGCAGGCGGCGATCGCCGCGGTGCACGACGAGGCGCCGAGCGCCGAGGAGACCGACTGGCCCCAGATCCTGGCGCTCTACGCGGTGCTCGAGCGCATCGCGCCCGGCCCCGTCGTCACCCTCAACCGCGCCGTCGCGGTGGCCATGGTCCACGGACCGCGCACCGGCCTCGCGCTCCTCGGAACCCTCGACGGCGACGAGCGCATGGCGCACACCCACCGCCTCGCGGCCGTGCGGGGCCACCTCCTCGAGCTCGCGGGCGAGCTCGTCGCCGCGCGCGCGGCCTACCGGCAGGCGGCGCGGATGACGGCGAGCCTCCCCGAGCAGCGGTACTTGGCGCTGAGGGCTGCGCGGTTGGCTTGAGGGCGGCTCGTCGTGGCCGAACTCGACCTGGACGAGTTGCTTTGGCCGATGGTGCTCGCGTGCTCCGCGTGCGATACGCTCAATTTTGTACTAACCCGTGTTGGGACCGGGAGGTCCGGGCTAAAGGGTACGTGCCTCCGCCCGGGGGCGGAGGGGCACGGGTGCCGCGCGAAACCGGGGGGTGAGGTTCCACGCCAGGCGCGAGAACCCACCCCCGGCGGCGCTCAGGCTGGCACGGCTTCGGGCGGCGTGGCGTCCTTTCGGGTCACGGTCAGGTAGGTGACGACGGACAGGATCGCGACGAGGAACAGGATGCTGGTCTTCGTGGTCCCGAGGGCCAGGCCACCGACGGACTTCTCCTGGGAGAGGTAGTCGCCGATCGACGCGCCGAGGGGGCGGGTCAGGATGTAGGCCAGCCAGAACGCGAGGATCGCGTCGAGCTTGAAGCGGAGGTGCGCGACGGCGATGATCGCGATGACGGCGCCGAAGATGAGCGCTGACTTCCAGTAGCCCACTGCGAGCTTCTCGGCCAGGAGGTCACCGGAGGCGGTGCCCAGCGCGAACGTGAACAGGATCGTCAGCCAGTAGAACGCCTCGCGCTTGACGGTGAAGATGCTGTGGATGGACAGGGTCCGCTCGCTCGCGTACCAGGCGGCGAAGGTGGCCGCGAGCGCGATGCTGAAGACGATGGTGGTGGTCTGCAGCGCGATGCCGACGTTGTCGGTGAGGTTGTCGGTGATCAGTGTGCCGAAGACGCTGATGAGGACGACGGCGAGCCAGTAGAGGCCGGGGACGTAGCGCTTGGCGCGAAACTGGAAGACGAGCGTGATGGCCAGCAGGCTGCCCATGGCGTAGGTCGTGTTGGTCAGGCCGAAGTTGAGGTTGACGTTCAGGTAGTCGGCGAAGGTTTCTCCCACTGTCGTGCAGAGGATCTTGATGACCCAGAAGTAGAGGGTGACCTCGGGGACCTTGTTGAGCATCTGGCGGCCGAGGGAGGGTTGGGCGGCGGAGCCGCGAAGCGCGGTGGTGGTTGACATGGGCCGATCCTGAAGTCGGTCGCGTTGCCGGCGGTTTGGGCGATGTTGGCGTCTCGTGAAGATGCCCGTGGTGTGCGTCAGTTCCCTCCGCCGTCGCGGCGCAGGCGGTAGCCCGACCCGCGCACGGTCTCGATGCTTTCCACGTCGAAGGGCCGGTCTACCTTCTCGCGGAGGTAGCGCACGTAGACGTCGATGACGTTCGAGCGGTTCTCGTACTCGTAGTCCCATGCCGCTTCGAGCAGCTGGAGGCGGTCGAGCACCTGCCCGGGGCGGCGCATGAAGGCTTCCAGGAGCGAGAACTCCTTGGCCGAGAGCGAGATGTCCTCGTCGCCGCGCCAGACCCGCCGGCTCGACGGCTCCAGGTGCAGCTCGCCCGCGGACAGCACGATGGCCTGCTCGATCTTGCCCCTGCGGCCGAGGGCGCGGATGCGGGCCGTGAGCTCGGTGAACGAGAAGGGCTTGGTCAGGTAGTCGTCGGCTCCGCCGTTCAGCCCGGCGACGCGGTCTTCGACGGCGTCGCGTGCCGTCAGGAGCAGCACCGGGGCCCAGACGCCGTCCTCGCGCAGGCGGCGGCAGGTCTCGAAGCCGTCGATGCCCGGGAGCATGACGTCGAGCACGATCGCGTCGTAGTCCGTCGCGCCCGCCATCCACAGCGCGTCCTCGCCCTTGATCGCGACGTCGGCCGTGAGGCCCTCTTCCCGCAGGCCGCGGCGGATGAGGCTGGCCATCTTGACTTCGTCTTCGACGATCAGGACGCGCATGCCGATGACAGTGGCAGGGTGCGATGAGCGCAGCATGAGGGGCCGGCCACCGACGGCCCACGACGGACGACGGCGGCCTGGGGGCCGCCGTCGCGCTGGTCGTCATCGCGGGTTCCTACCGCTGCGAGGGCACCTCGTCGGCGTGCCCGCCGGGGCCGTCGCCGCCCGGGACCTCCGTGACCGACTCGCCGGCGGCGTCGGCCTTGTCGTTGGGCCCGGCCACGTCGCTCGCGGCGTCGGCCTTGTCGTTGGGCCCGGCCACGTCAGTCGCCGCGTCGGCCTTGTCGTTGGGCCCGGCGACGTCGACGGCCGGCTTGGCTGTGGTGGCGGTGCTCACCGCCGCAGGCGGGGTCGAGGGCGACTGCGCCGCGTTGGCCACCGCGGCGCCGCCGATGCTGAGGGTGAACAGCGCGAGCAGGGTCGCGGCGCCGGTGCGGATGTGCTTGAGGGAGAACATGTGATGGTGCCTTTCGCTTGGGGGAGGGGTGCAACACGGGGCAAGCTACGTCGCGGCCGTGAGCCCTCCGTGAGGCGATGAGCCGAGCATGAGCGATGGCCTCAGGCGCCGCCGGCGGAGCTGTCCGGCAGCGTGAGGAGGACCTCTCCGCGCGCGGGTTCACCCGGGCGGTTGCGGGCCTCCGCCGTCCCGCCGTGGGCCGTCGTAATTGCCGCCACGATCGCCAGGCCGAGCCCCGCGCCACCTCGTCCGCGAGCATGGTCGGCTCGCGAGAAGCGCTCGAAGGCGCGGCTCAGGAAGTCTTCGGGAAATCCGGGACCCTCGTCGACGACGGCCAGCACGGTGGCACGCCCGCCCACCCGATGCGCCTCGAGGTGCACGTCTCCATCGGAGTACCGCAAGGCGTTGTCGACCAGGTTGCCGAGCGCCTGCTCGAGGCGCAGTGGGTCGCCGGTCAGCTGCACCTGCAAGTCCGCGTCGACGTGGATGCGGCGGCCCGCGTCGCCGGCCCGCTGCGTGAACCTCGCCCGGACGTCGTCGAGCACTTCGACCGCCGGCAGTCGCGTCGCCCGGACCGGTAGCCGCCCCTGGTCGGAGCGGGCGATGACCAGTAGGTCCTCGGCGAGCTGCGCCAGGCGGTCTGTCTCCTCGATGGCCGACCCCAGCGCCTCCTGCAGCTCCTCGACGGAGCGACCCGCGCGGCGCGCGAGCTCGAGCTCGGTCTTCAGGATCGCCAGGGGGGTGCGCAACTCGTGGCTCGCGTCCGCGACGAACTGCCGCTCGCGGGTGAACGCGCTCTCCAAGCGGTCGAGCATGAGGTTGAGCGTCTCGCCGAGCCGATGGACCTCGTCCTCGGCGGCCGACAACGGAAGCCGCTGGCCGGGCGTCCCCGCCGAGATCTCCCCGGCACGACGACGCATCGACTCCACGGGTCGCAAGGCGCCCGCCGTTGCGGCGTACCCCGCCAGCGAGGCGAGCCCCAGGGCGACCGGGAACCCGAGCAGGAGCAGTCCCGCGAGCGCACGCAGCGCCTCGTCGCGGCTGTCCAACGAGGTCCCGACGACGATCACGAGGCGCTGCCGGTCGGCACCCAGGGCGGGGATGCTCAAGAGCCGCGAGTCCTCCTGCAGCAGCGGCTGCCCTTTGTCTACCGTGGTGGGCCTCGCGCCCGCCCGCGCGAGCTCCGCGGGCCCCAGCAGCGGGGTGCGACGCAGCTCGGGGCTCGAGTCGACGACCCGGCCTCGCAGGTCGAGGACCTGGGCGAAGCTCTGCCCCGGCTTGGCCAAGGGGCTGCCGCCGGTCTGCAAGCCGGCGTCGGCTTCGCGGATGAGGGCGCTGATGTCGCCCGCGCGGGACTGCAGGCCCTGCTCGATCGTCCGGTCGAGGTCGGAGCGGAGTGTCAAGTAGACGAACAGACCCAGCCCCGTCAGGAGCACGGCGATGGCGGTCGTGAGGGCGAGCGTCACCTTCAGCCGGATGCCGAGGCGGTCCATCTTCCGACCCTACGCACCGGCGAGGATAGACCGGGGTGGCGGGCGATCCGCCGCGGGGGGCCGGGCTCAGCCCAGCGGACCCTGCGGGGGGGGGTCGGTGTCGGGACCGCCGGCCGGCGCGTTGGGGGGCG
>JBBQEV010000079.1:0-19023 GCA_038321325.1 Solirubrobacterales bacterium | reverse complement strand
AGGTGCACGAACGAGCGTGGGTCGTCGTACTCAGCGGAGAGACCGAGATCACGACTGTCGCTGGCGAGCGCATCTCCGGGACGCCGGGAGTTGTCATCGAATTCGACCCGAGCGAGCGGCACGCCGTGCATGCGACGTCGGACACCCGTCTGCTCCTGCTCTTGACACCGTGGCCGGGGCGCGGGCATCCCGGCTCGATGTCACTGGAAGGCAAGCGCACCGTGGTTGCCGACGCTGCCGAGCATCGCGAGGCCACTGACTGAAGAAGTGTTCGTCTTCGTCGAGCAGCCGCGGTGATGCTTCATGGGTTGCGCGTGCGGATCCGGAGAGGCACCACTGTCTCCGCCACCAAGCGCTTCTCCCTCTGTCTCAAAGCGTCGAAGCGAGTCATCGGCCGCCTCCTAGATGAGTAGTTCCACGGCCGTGGTCGGGCGGTCGGGGTCGAAGGGAACATAAGCAGTCAGGTCGAAGTCGACGGTGCTCTGTAGTGCCAGCGCCGACCTTGGGGGCCTCGATGGACGCCGACCTCGACCTGCTGCTCATCTCGGTGTTCTGCACCGCTGACGATCTCCTGCCCGAACGGGCCGGGAACGCCAAGAGAAGATTGACTGATGCGGAGGTCGTCACGCTCGCGGTCGCCCAGGCGATCATGGGCATCACCAGCGACGAGCGGTTCATCAGGACCGCGATCAAGCGACTCGGGCACTTCTTTCCCGCCCTGACGTTGCGCTCGGGGTTCTTTAAGCGCCGAGATCGGCTGGCTGACACGATCGAGTGGCTGATCGGCATGTTCGCCAGCCACAGCCCGGGTTGGACTGATGATGTGCTGCTGGTCGACTCCACGCCCGTGGAATGCGCGCGATCGCGCGAGACGGTCAAGCGCGGCGGTCACAGCAGCCTCGGCGGCGCGCTGGCCGACGCGGCCGACTACGGGTACTGCGCCAGCCACAGTCGCCACTTCTGGGGCATGCGGCTGCACCTGCTCTGCGCGCCCGACGGCACCCCACGAGCGATCGAGCTGACCAGTCCCAAAGCCAACGAACGCGACGTCGCGCTCAAGATGCTCGAACGCGTCAACCGCACCGGACACCTCACGCTGATCGGCGACAAGGGCTACGCCGGCCGCGACTTCGAGGCCCGCACGGCCGACCTCGACATTACCTTCCTGCGGCCCCGCCGCAAGGACGAACCTGGCCGCGGCGCGAATCTCGCCCCAATCCGTCAGCGCATCGAAAGCATCTTCTGGACCGCCAAAGACATCCTCACCCTCGAACGCCACGGCGCGCGCACCCTGCACGGCCTGCGGACCCGCCTCGCCTGCCGCTTCCTTGCGCTCGCCGCCGCCGTCGCGCTCAACCACCGCCTCGGCCTCCCCAGCCGCTCCCTGATCCACTACACCGCATGAAACCCGTGGAACTACTCATCTAGGCGCGGCAACCAGCAGGACGCTGGCGACAAGGGCAACGAGCGGCACACGAAGCTCATGCGCTCGACCCTCTCACACTCCGGTCGCGGCGCGCTGGCCCTCGCTGAACTCCGACGTCTTGCACTGGCCATGTGCAGCAGCAGCGAACGCAGCTCGTAGGCGCGACAAGCCCCCGGGGTAGTACGACGGAGGTAGCGTCGCGGAACGCGGTCGGGCGTCTCGCTTCGGCGTAGCTGGAAGGACCTGTTGTCGGTGTCTCGTTCGGGCGACTCTCGGGCCAGGTGTCATCGGGCGTGGAGGCGCTGGCGCAAACCATCTGAGGCGCCGGCCGGTTGCTACTTCTCGAAGACGACCTCTGAGACTCTCTGCAACGCATCGATCACGGAGCTGTCCGCCGATCCGAGTCTCTGCGCGAGCTTCTTCTTGAGTGCGACGTGCCGTGCCTGGGTCGGGAAGGCGGCGGCGGTTAGCGCTTCGGGGGTAACGAGCGCCCGGACCTCGTCAACGGGGCTGAGTCTGGCGTTGGCGGCGTGCTGCTCGGCGTAGAGGACGATGAGGTGGATGTGATCGAGCATCTCGTCGAGCACCGTGTCCCTGATGTACTCGGAGTAGCTCTCGCGGAAGTGGGAGTAGACGGTCTCCCAGTAGCGGTATTGGGAGGTCAGGACTCGCCATGCCAGGTTGACGTGCAGGACGCGGGCGACCGGGTCGTAGCTGGCGGCGCGGTCGAGCAACTCCTCGGGGACGGGCTCGTCGTCGAGACCGTGGTAGACGAAGTGCGTCACCGACGCGTCGGCGTCAGCGAGGGGAGGTGGCACGTCGCTCTGGACCGTGCTCGGCCGTCGGATTGCGTCCAGCTCCTCGGCCGGCAGGTCGGGCGGAAGGAGGCGAGCCTTCTTGCGAGCGGCGAAGGTCTGGGCGTCGCGGAGCCCCTGAGCGTGCATCGTCGTGGCGCACTCATTGGCGGCGTCGATGACGCGTTCGAGCCCGTCGGGATCTGTGAGCTCCAAGTGCTTGCGCTTGCCGCGTTCGTGGATGACGTGCTGGCTTTCGAGCGCGTTGATGGTGTCGTAGGCGGCGGTACGTCCTAGACCGATGCGTTTGAGCCCGTCCATGAGGTCAGTTCGGGTGGTCGGCTCGATCAGGAGGCGCAGGATCACCCGGAGGCGCCCGTCGTCAGCGAGCGTCGCCAAGGTCTGGCGCAAGTCGAAGGTGGACTGGGGCAGGTCGGGGATGCGCCGAGTCTACGGACGTAACGGCCGTCCGGCCAGTCCGGATCTTCCGGACGGACGGGACGGCGCGGGTGCGGAAGAGAACGGCGCGGCCGCGAGTCGGTGAGTCCGCGTGAAGAGCCCACCTTGGTGCGCCGGGCCGCTCTACGCACGCGCTCCAGCCGCTCGCGTGCTAACCAATCCTGAGAGGAGGAGCGCTGCCCGGCGCTTCAGAGTCCTTCGGCCTCGGCTAGACGTTGCCGTTCGCTGCCTGCCGGTCTAGACTCGGGTACCCGAGACTCCCGGGTACCCCTGATGGCTCCGCTTCCGTTCCACGAGACCTTCCGCGCCCTGCACGAGCGCACCGACGTCAGCCTGGCTGCGCTGTCGCGGCTGACCAAGCGGGTGGACCCGTCGGGTCGGGGTCTGTCCAACCCGACGCTGTCGAACCTAATGAACGCCAACGTGCCGCCGTCGATGTCGGCGATGGAGTTGATCGCGTCGGCGCTGCGGCTGGCCGGCGTCGAGGACGCCGAGCCGACGGACTTCGCGGAATACCGCCTCGCGCTGGTTCGCTGCCAGCTGGACGAGCGTCGGCCGGACGGTGGGCTGAGCGCCGCCTGGGACTTCTTCGAGCGCATCGAGGGCTCGGTCGGCTCGGTCGAGACGCACGACGTCCACAGCTTCTCGCGGCGCAAGCTGGCCGCCTAGCCGCGTCAGGGAGGTCGAGGCAGGTCCTTCACCGGCCGCTTGACAGACTCCGTCCTCTTGTGTTAGTCATTTATGCAATGAGCAAGCCAACCCAGGTGGACGCCCCCAACACGCCGGCGGTCGGACGCGGCGGGGGGCTGGCGCTGACGACGGAGAGGGCGATCGCGCTCGTGCACGGCGAGCCGACGGGCGAGCCTAGGGGCGGCGTCCCGTCGGACCCGGAGGCGCTGCGGCGGCTGCTGCGGCCCGAATCCGGTTGATACGAAAGGTCCTGTACTTCAATGACCGTTGAGCAGCTCGCTTCGGGCGTTCCTCCTGGGGCGGCGGACGCTGTCGAACCCGCGGGTGAAGCGCACCACGACCCGCGGCCGTACGGACTGCGCCGGAACGGGAGTCCGGCTCAGGACGGGTCCTACCTCGAGCGCCTGCTTGCGGAGCAACGACGGAGGGACCCTTCCTCCACCGAGGAGGAGGCGTTAAACCGGGCGCTCGCGATCTTCGAGGAGCAGCGGAAGATCGATCCGAGCCTCAAGAAGGAGCTGGTTCGCCTCCGACCGACCTCGGGCTCAGAGAGCGCGACTCAGCATCCCGTTGTCCAGGCCGCGGCCATCATGCGTCTCGGGCCGGTTGCTGACCTGCACGACGCGTTCATGACGCGGGGGCGGCACGGGCCGGTGTCGCGGTACCGGTCGGGCGCGTCGGCTGCCCTGGTCATGGGCGCCTTCGGCCTCTGCCGCCAGGACATCAAGGGTTGCTGGACCAGGCTCCAGCAGGAGCCGATTGCGGCCTGGGCGTTCGCGAGAGCAGCGGAAGACAGCGGTGGATTGGCTTACCCGTACGTGGACTGCGACTGGGGCTCGAACTCCGGGATGTACGACGCGGTCGCCGCGCTCACGCGCAAGCTCTCCCCGGAGATGCTCCTCGTCTGCAACGTCGAGCTCATCAAACAGATGGCCGCCCTCGTCGACGCGAACGGCCGCCCCGTCCATCCCGACATCGGCCGGAGGCTCATCGCAGACGGCTCTGCCATCGAAGCCCACGCTCCGCAGTCTGCGCCTGTCTCCGAGCGGGACTTGCTGATCCGCCAGCGAGGACGTGACCGCGGCGCGCGATTCCAGTACTTCAACTCTGGCAAGAGCTGGTTCGGTTATCGCCAGATCGTCCTCACCGATCTCGCGAGCACGTTGCCGCTGATCTGGATGGTCGTGCCGGCGATCGCCGACGAGCGAATCGTCACCTGGCGCCTCCTCGGGCTGCTCTTTCAGCTGTGGCCGGAATGTCCGGTCGAGATTCTCCTCGGCGACGCGCTCTACGGCCACAGCAAGGACTTCCTCTTGGCGCTGGAGGGCTATCACGGGATCCACCCGTGCTTCCGCCTCCGCAAGGTCGCCGAGGGCACTCCGTGGATCAAGACCGAAGGAGTGCCCCACTGCGCGCACGGAGAAATGAAGCGAAACCACTGCGACTTCGTCGACGCTGTGGCGCGGCGTCGGCGGGGCGGACCCGCGCGGGGTGAGCTGCCGATCAACTGGAACCCCCGGCTCCGTTGGGACTGCCCGATCCAGGATCCCAATTGCAAGGAAGTGGCAACCCGCCCGCGGGACGAGCCGCGGCTCTACACCTACCTGCCCCACACCGGTAAGGACAGGTGGGCGGTCACCCGGGCTGCGCTCTCGGTCCATCGCAACGGCGTAGAGGCGACCTTCGCCGCACAGCAGGCGAAGGGGGTGGCCGGCAAGTCATCGGCTCGGCTGCGGACGGCCAACGAAGGGACGCTGGAGATGATGATCGGTCTCTCGCACCTCAGGCAGACGGCCTCCCGGGTGGCCACCGCGACGGGGGCCTACGAACTCGCGGAAGACGAAGCCAAATCGCTCGGCTTCAACCTCGCGATCAACGAGAACCGGCCGGCCCACGGTCCGTCAGCAGCTCAGCTGCGGGACGTGACGCGCGAGTTCGCCGGACAGTGGTCCTCCATAAGCACACGCGCCGGCATCCGCCCGATCGATCGGGCCGACGATCAGCTCGAGATCAGCCGTTACATGGAGCTGCCGAAGGGGCAGCTCATGCCGGAGGGACAGCACACCTACGGCACGATGCCGAAGCTGCCCGACTAGCTCGATCAGCGTCTTGACCGCGAAGGCCCGGCACCGTCCGGGCCTTCGTCGTTTCAGGAACGCGTGCGCGCCAAGGCACTCCGGACTGACGGCCCTTGCGACCGGTCCTCCCCGGGACGAGGAGCCAGTCCAACTCCGGACTCGCGCGAGAACGACGCGCGGACCCTGCGATCATGGTACGTCCGGCGGCCCCGCAACTACGGACTGACCACCGGAATGCCCCTGACTGGGCCGTGAAGGAATCGAACCTTCAACCTTGGGATTAAGAGTCCCCTGCTCTGCCAATTGAGCTAACGGCCCGCGGCGCGGGATTGTAGCCCGCCGGCAAGGTCGAGGATCAGGGAGCGGGCACGCCGGGAAGCCCGCCCGCGGGCGGGCTTGCGCCCTTGGCCGCCTGCACGGCGGCCTGGGCGGCCTGCGCCTTGAGGCCCTCGACCTGCATCTTGATCTGGGCCTTCTGGTCCTTGGTGGCCAGCGCGATCGCCTTGTCTCCGGCCAGGTCGCCCTTCCGGGTCTGATTGGCGGCGTAGGCGAAGCTGGCGAGCTGGAGATAGCTGCCGAGGTCCTGGCGGGTGTCGGCGACGATCTCCTGCGCGGCCACGGCGTCGGTGGGGCGCTGGAGACCGGCAGGTCCGTAGACCTGCGCCATGATCACGGCCACGGTCGCATCGGGCCTCGGCGGCTCGAGCGCGAGGTACTGCTTCCAGGCGCGGTCGGCCTCACGGAGCTGCGCCTTGCCGTCGGCGTTGAAGTTGCCCGTCGCGTCGACCCCCCCGGCGGCGCTGGCCTCTTGGTAGCGCGCGCGGGCCAGGGCGGCCCAGGCCGGTGCGTCCTTCCGGTTGGCCTGCACGCGCTTCTCGATGGCCTTGCGGCGATCGCCGAAGATGCCGGTGTCCGGCGCGGAGTCGCCGCCGGTGAACGCGTCGAGCAGCCCCCCGCCGTTGTTGCTTCCTCCGATGCCCAGGAGGACCAGGCCGCTACCCATGAGGACGGCGAGCCCGAGGTAGATGACCTGGACGGTGCGGCGGCGGCCACGGCCGCGAAGATCGAAGAGCATCGGCCCAGGAGGTTAGACGTCGGACTGCGGCCGCGAGCGTGGGGGCTCGGCGCGCTCGTGCTCGCCCGTGGACGCGGCGGCCACGGCGTCGGCGTGATGAGCGACCGCGTCGGCGTGGTCGGCCGCCTCGGCGGCGTGGTCGGCCGCCCTGTCGCCGGGGTCCGGGTCGTCGTCGTCGGGATCGTCGTCCTCCCCGGGCGGATCGTCGCCGGGCTCGGGCTCGTCGAAGCCGTAGGGGTCGTCGTCGTCCTCGTCGTCGTCCTCGTCGTCCCAGTCCCACCGGGACGGACGGCCGGCAGCGCGCTTGGCGAAGATCCGGGAGAGCAGCAGGCTCAACTCGAACAGGATCAGCAGCGGGGCCATCGTCACGAGCATCGTGACCGGATCCGGGGTCGGCGTCGCGACCGCGGCGACGACCGCGACAGCGAGGATGATGTACCCACGATTCTTGGCGAGCTGCTTCGGCGTGAGGATCCCCAGACGCGTGATCGCCAGCACGCCGACCGGGATCTGGAAGAGCAGCCCCACCGCGAGCAGCAGGACCACCGAGAACTTGTAGTACTGCTGGGCCCCGACGAGGATGTCGAACTTGTCCGCGTTGAAGTTGAGCAGGAAGTCCACCGCCCGCGGGAGCGCCACGAAGTAGCCGAACATCACGCCACAGACGAACAGGACGGGCACCATCGCCATGAACGGCACGGCGGTCTTGCGCTCCTGGGGGCTGAAGGCCGGCAACAGGAACGCGTAGATCTGGAAGAGGATGAACGGCAGCGCGAGCAGCAGTGCCGCGTAGCTCGAGACGGTGAACGTCGTCACGAACGGCTCGGTGACCCCGAGGGTCACCGGCTTGGGCGTCGCGTCGGGGATCGCCCTGCCCACCGCCTGCGCTTTGCGTGCGAAGTCCGAGACGGCGCGTGAGCTCTCGTTCACCTGGGCGACGGTGGCCGCGGGGACGCTCTTGTCGCGGGCCAGCGCGGCCAGGGCGGCTTGGTTGATCTTCGTCACGCGTGCGGCGGCCGTGAGCGCCTCGGACACCCCGCGGTCGTAGCGCGCGGTCTGTGCGAGCGCCCCTCCGCCACCCTTGCCACCCTGGTTGAAGTCGCTGTCCTTCGTCGGCGCCTTGGCGTCGGTGAAGGGCTTGTTGACGACCTCTAGGATCGCGTTGTTCTGCCAGTAGGCCACGCCGAAGCACACCGCGAAGGCGGCGATGCAGACGATCAGCCGGCTGCGCAGCTCGTCGAGGTGATCGACGATGCTCAGCCGGTCCTCGTGACCGATCGGCCGGACCTTGGTTTTGGGCATCGGGGGTCGTGCTCGGCGCGAGGCTGAGGGGGCGAGGGAGCGCTACGCGCCGGGCTTCGCCGCGGGCTTCGGGACGGGCTTCTCGACGGGGTCGACGACGGCCTCGGCCTTCTGCGCCTCGGTCAGGGCGGGACGGCCGAACGCATCGCCGTCGTCGTCGTCCTTGGAGCTGCCGGAGATGGAGTCTTTGAACTCGCGCATGCCGCTGCCCAGCTGCTTGCCCAGGCCCGGCAGGCGCTTGGGGCCGAAGACGAGGAGCACGATCACCAGGACGACGATGAGCTCCATGGGGCCGATGTTGGGCATGCGGGCGTTTCCTTCCTACGAAAGGGGGCACGAAAAGGGTAGCGACGCGGCGTCGAGGGCGAACGTCGGCGCAGTCGCCCGTCACGCGGACGGGTCACGCTCAAGTCGGGGCGGGTCCTGACCGATGCAGGAGGCGACCCGACCTTCTCCCCTTCCTGCGAGATGCCCTCCTCCCCAGATCACCAGCATCACGTCCGCCGCGTCGTCCTTCCCTCGGGCAAGACGATCGAGGTCGTCTACTTCGAGGACGCCGAGGTCACGCCGCCGGCGACCACTCCGAGCGCGGCCCCCACCGATCTGCACCGCTGCGCCGAGTGCACGTCCGAGCTGGTCTACCCGATCGACTGGGAAGAGGCCGGGCCGGAGCACTGGGAGGTGCTGCTCCGCTGCCCCAACTGCGAGTGGCGGGGCTCGGGCCTCCACGGGCAGGAGGCCGTCGAGCGTTTCGACGAGCTGCTCGACCTCGGCACGGAGGCCGTGGTCCGTGACCTCAAGCGCCTGATGCACGCGAACATCGAGGACGAGGTGGAGCGCTTCGTGAAGGCGCTGGAGGCCGGGCTCATCCTCCCCGAGGACTTCTGAGCGCCGCCTGGAGCTAGGAGTACCGCGCGACCACCGAGTCCGCGATGAGCTCGAGCGCCCGCCGCTGCGCGGGCCCTGCGCCCGCCGGGAGCTCGGCCTTGGCCGTCTCGACGACCGCGAGCGCCTGCTTCCGGCTGGCCTCCAGCGCGCCGGTCTCGGCGATCTGATCGCAGAGCGCCTCCGCCTGCCCAGGGGTGGTGATCGCCCGCGGATCGACCGCCGCCACCGCCGGGGAGCGCTCGCGGGCGAGGATGAACGGGAGCGTCACCGTGCCGTCGAGCAGGTCGGTGCCGCGATGCTTGCCGGTGCGCTCGGCGGGGCCGGACACGTCGAGGACGTCGTCGAGCAGCTGGAAGGCCAGCCCGACGCGCCGCCCGAACCGCGCGAGGAGCTCCGCGTCGTCGTCGCTGCCGCCGGCCTCGAGGGCCCCGAGCGTGCAGGCGGCCTCGAACAGCCGTGCGGTCTTCAGCTCGCAGCGGTGGAGGTAGCGCTCGACGGAGACGTCGCGCCTCCAGGCGTCCTCGCGTTGCAGCAGCTCCCCCGTCGCCAGGGCGCTCCCGGCCCGCGAGAGCGCGCGGACCTCGTCGGCGCGCTCGTTGCGCGCCAGCTCGGCGAACGCGGCGGCGAACAGCACGTCGCCGGCCGCCGTGGCGGCCCCCCGCCCGGCGCTCGCCCACACCGTCGGGCGGCCACGGCGCAGCGCAGCGGCGTCGAGGACGTCGTCGTGCACGAGGGTCGCCGAGTGGACGAGCTCGACCGCGACACCGGCCCGCACGAGGCCCGCCGGCGCCTCCGGCTCGCTGCCCGCCGCGACGAGCGCGAGCAGCGGGCGCAGGCGCTTGCCGCCCGCGGCGATCGTCGCACCGGCGTGCTCGGCCAGCCGCGTCCCGTGGGCGGCGGCGATCTCCGTCAGACGCGTCTCGATCGCGGCCAGCAGGCCGGGGACCCACGGCCCGGCGGCCGCGACGATCGGCGCCGACTCCTGCCCGGCGGTCAGGCCGACCCCTCGGCGGGTTGCTGCGGGGCGCCCGCGGTCGGGTCCTCAGCCGGCGGGGGACCGGCGCCGGGCGCGGGCTTCTCGCCGACGTGGATGGCGATGATGCCGCCCGCGGTCACGAGGTAGCGGATGCGCTCGAGGCCGGCGGCGTCCATCCGGGCCGCCAGCTCGTGCGGCCCGGGGAAGCGCTTCACCGAGGCGGGCAGGTAGGCGTAGGCGTCGTCGAAGCGCCCGAGGAACGGCACGAGCCGGTCGAACCAGGCCTCGAAGAACGTCGACAGCGGGGGCTTGGTCGGGGTCGTGATCTCCAGCACGACCACGCGGCCGCCCGGGCGCACGACACGGGTCATCTCGCGCAGGCCCTGGTCGAGGTCTGAGAAGTTGCGGGCGCCGAAGCCGACGGTCGCCGCGTCGAAGCGGTCGCTCGCGTAGGCGAGGTCCAGCGCGTTGCCCCACTCGAAGACGATCGGGACCGGCGTCGGCTTGCGCCGCGCGCCGCCGAGCATCGCCTCGGAGAAGTCCGTGCCGACGACCTCGCCGGCCGGGCCGACGCGGCGCGCCGCCTCGATCGCGAGGTCACCGGTGCCGGTGGCGACGTCGAGGAGCCGGGCGCCGGGACCGACGGCGGCGAGGTCGATCGCCCGCCGGCGCCAGCGGTGGTGCAGGCCGGCCGTCATGACCGAGTTCATGACGTCGTAGACCCGGGCGATGCGGTCGAACATCGCCCGGACCTGCGGCTCCTCGAGCGTGCCCGAGGCCGCGGGACCGGGGGAGCTCACTTGAGCTGCGACAGGAACGTCACCATCGCGTCGAACTTCTCGGGCTGATCGGCCTGCAGCTTCTTGAACGACGGCATCGGCGCGGTGGGGTTGATCAGCGTCCGGGCGATCGCCTGCTTGGGCAGGCGCGCCGCGATCTCGGTGAGCGGCGGGCCCGGCCCGTTGTTGCCGTTCTCCCCGAACTTGTGGCAGGCCTCGCATCCGACCTGCGCGACGACCTGCTTGCCCGCCTCGTACTTCTGGAGCATGGGGCCGCCCTGCGCGACGATCCGCGGCGGCGTCGGCATGTCGATCTGGGTCGGCGAGCCGGCGTTCGCCCCGAGGTAGGTCAGGTACCCCATCGCGATGATCGTGAAGATGCCGGCGGTCGTGGCGATCGGGCGCCGCTCCGGGCGCCGCTCCGGGTTGCGGTCGTAGAACGGCAGCAGGAACAGCAGGATCATGCAGATCGTCGGGACGCCGAGCGTCGCCAGCGCCACGAGGTTGGCGGGCTTGATGACCTTCAGCAGCTCGAAGAGGAAGAAGAAGTACCACTCCGGCCGCGGGCTGTAGGTCGTCGTGGTCGGGTCGGCCTTCGGCCCGAGCTCGGCCCCGAGGACCAGCGACATGAGGATGATCGAGATCATCACCACGATCGCCATCGCGCCGTCCTTGGCGACGGCGTAGGGGAAGAACGGCTTGCCCTGCTGCTTGAGCAGCGCGAACTCGCGGAGGTACTGCTCCTTCTCGCGCTGGTTCACGCCCGCTCCTCCTTCTCGACCGGCGACTCGGCCTTGATCCACGGCGGCGCCGTCGTGCCGAGCTTGGCCACGAGGTAGAGGTGCGCGCCGATGAGCGCCATGAGGATGCCCGGGATCAGCAGCATGTGGATCGCGTAGAAGCGCGAGAGCGTCGTCGCCCCGAACTCGGGCCCGGCCCGCAGGAAGTCCGAGAGGTAGGGCCCGAGGAACGGGCCGGTGCCGTTGATGTTCACGCCGACGATCGTCGCCCAGTAGGAGCGCTGGTCGAACGGCAGCAGGTAGCCGGTGAAGGACATCGCCATGGTGAGCACCAGCAGGGCCACGCCGATCACCCAGTTGAGCTCGCGCGGGTACTTGTAGGCGCCAAAGAAGAACGTCCTGGCCATGTGCAGGAAGATCAGGATCACCATCACCGACGAGCCCCACTTGTGCATCCCGTGGACGAACTCGCCGAGGAAGACCTCGTTGTTGACGTAGCGGACCGACTCGTAGGCCCCGCCCGCCGCGTCCGGGCGGTAGAACATCGCCAGGAAGACGCCGGTGACCGTCTGCGAGAGGAACGCGAAGAGCGTCGCGGAGCCGAGGGTGTAGAACCAGTTGGTCCCCTTGGGGACCTTGCGGAACATCATCCAGCGCGCGCCGCCGGAGATGGACGTGCGCTCGTCGACCCAGGCGACGGCGGAGATCTTGGTCTCGGCGCGCCGCTCGCTCGGCGTGGTCGCGGGCGAGCCCGGCCGCTTGGGTCGCGGGGTCAGCTTCTCCGGGATCGGAGGGGACGGGAGCTTGATCTTCGGCATCAGTCAGGGGCCTAGGTGTTCGGGAGCTTCCGGATCGAGGGGCGCGACGGGTAGAGGTACTGCCCGATCCCGTCGAGGGGCTGGCCGGGGTCGCGAGGGGAGAACCGCTTAATCTCGCGGTTGACCGAGAAGCGCGGGCCGACCTCGACGCGGTCGCCGCGCTTTCGCGTGTAGAAGCGATCGAGCGGGCGGACCGGCGGGCCGCCGTCGACCTCGCCGCGGAACGTGTAGACGCCGCCGTGGCAGGGGCAGATGAAGCGCCCGGCGGCCGGGACGAAGCGCACCGGGCAGCCGAGGTGCATGCACCGGGTCGAGAGCGCGATGAAGTCGTTGTACTGGTCCTTCGGCTCCGTATCGATCTTCGGGTCGAAGCGGCGCATGTAGACCGTCGACTTCCCGGCCTCGCCGACGCCCGAGGCGATCGTGATCGTCTTGGGGACGTAGGTGGTGGTGTCGAACTCCTCGGCGGCGCCGACGTCTTGCCACGGCTCCTCCTGCGCCTCGAAGATCGGGCCGAACGCGAAGGCCAGCGAGGGCAGGACGAAGGCCATCGTCGCGACGCCGCCGGCGGCGTGCGCCGAGGCCGTCATGAAGCGGCGGCGGTTGACCGTCTCTCCCTCGAAGGCGCCTGGGATCCGCCGGTCGGTCGTGTACTTGCTCTCGGTGGTGTGACGATCGGGCACGGATGCGGGACTCCTGGTGAAACCCCCGGGTGGGGGAGGCTCCGATGGGGGCTGGAACCTTATCGCCGGATGAAGGATAGAGGCGTGGTGGCGGGGCCACGCCGAGACCGGGCTTCAGGGCGCCACGTCGCCGGCAAGCTGGCGCGCCACGGCTTCCAGCGCGGCGGCGGCGCCGAGTTCGTGCGCGCGTGCGGCGGTCTTGGCCGCCGCGAGCTCCGGGCTCGCGCCCCAGCCGACGGCTCCCGCCCCGGCCCGCCAGACCGCGTCGGCGAGCCGCGGCTCTTCGCCGGCATGGGCGACGGCGGACAGGGCGATGACGTCGGCGAGCTCGCGGACGGAGGCGAGGTCCCCCGCGTCGGCGAGCTTGGCCAGCCCGAGTGCGTAGAGCCGATCGCCGGCCAGCAGGGCCAGGTCGGGGTCGGAGCCGTCGAGCACGCGCGGGGCCGCGTAGTGCAGGAGGTAGCCCTCGCGCACCGTCTCGACCACCAGCGCCAGCTCCTCCTCACGCCCGGCGGCGAGCGGGCCGCGGGCCGCGAGCTCGCCGTGCGGCGTCGGGCCGGCGGGCTGCGCCAGGACGGCGGCGGCCAGGAGCCCTCCCTCCTGACGCAGCTCCTCGGCCAGCCGCGTCAGGACGCTCATGCCACGTCGGCGAACGCGGCGGCCGCCGCGTCGAGTGCCGAGTCGAGATGCTCTCGCGTATGGGCCAGGGACGGGAACCAGGCCTCGAACTGCGAGGCGGGCGGGTAGACGCCGCGGGCCAGCAGCGCGCGGCACCAGGCCGCGTAGGCCTCGCCGTCGCACGCCTTCGCGCCGACGTAGTCGTGCACCGGCACGTCGGAGAAGAAGACGGTGAACAGCCCGGGGACCGCGGTCACCTGCACGCCGACCCCGGCGGCGGCCGCCGCCTCGCGCAGCCCGGAGGCCATCGCCTCGGTGATCGACCCCAGGCGCAGGTAGGCCTGCTGGTCGAGCATCCTCAGGGTCTGCAGCCCGGCCGCGACCGCGAGCGGGTTCCCGCTCAGCGTCCCGGCCTGGTAGACGTCACCGGCGGGGGCGACGAGGTTCATCAGGGTGGCCGAGCCGCCGTAGGCGGCCGCGGGCAGGCCGCCGCCGATGACCTTGCCGAGCACGGTGAGGTCCGGCGCCACGCCCGAGCGCTCCTGGGCGCCGCCGGGGCCGACCCGGAAGGCGGTGATGACCTCGTCGAAGACGAGCAGCGCACCGTTGGCGGTCGCCTGGTTGCGCAGCAGCTCGAGGAAGCCCTCGTGCGGCTCGACGAGCCCCATGTTCGCCGGGTACGGCTCGGCGAGCAGCGCCGCGAACTCGTGCCGGGCACAGGCGGCCACGACGGCCTCGCCGTCGTTCCAGGGGACCACGATCGTGTTCGCGGTGGCCGAGGCCGGCACCCCGGGCGACGACGGCAGCGCCGCCGTCGCCAGGCCGGAGCCCGCCTCGGTGAGCAGGCCGTCGAGATGGCCGTGATAGGCCCCGGCGAACTTCAGGAGCTTCTCGCGGCCCGTCGCGGCGCGCGCGAGGCGCACGGCGCTCATCGCCGCCTCCGTCCCGCTCGAGGTCATGCGGAGCATCGGGACCGACGGCATGCGCCGGGCGACCTCCTCGGCGAGCTCGATCTCCCCGAGCGTGGGGGCGCCGAACGTCGTCCCGCGCGCCGCGGCGGCGTGCACCGCGTCGAGGATCTCCGGGTGCGCGTGGCCGTGGATCAGCGGGCCCCACGAGCAGACGAAGTCGACGTAACGGTTGCCGTCGACGTCGATGATCTCCGCCCCCACGGCGCGGTCGATGAAGATGGGGTCGCGGCCGATCGCGCGCATCGCGCGCACGGGCGAGTTCACGCCGCCCGGCAGCCGCTCGACCGCGCGCGCGTAGAGCTCCGCGGACTTCGCGTCGGAGAGGGAGACCGACATCGCTCAGGGCGTCAGGCGCCCGCGTGCTCGCGCTCCCAGTCGCGGAAGTCGTCGGTGAAGTAGAGCAGGCGGATCTTCTTGAACTCCGTGGAGGAGTACAGCGTCGCGCGCTCGGTGATGCCCGTCTCGGCGGCGATGGCGTCGAGGATCGAGTCGCACTCCTCCTTGGAGCGGCCGTGGGCCATGGTGAAGACCGAGTACGGCCAGTCCTTGTAGGTGGGGCGCTCGTAGCAGTGCGAGATCCCGCGGTAGGCGGCCATCCGCGGGCCGATCCGCGCGATGTCTGAGTCGGGAACCTTCCACACGCCCATGCCGTTCGCGCTGAAGCCCGCGCGGCGGTGGAAGAGGATCGCGGCGACGCGGCGCAGCAGCCCGCGCTCCTGCATTCCCTGCAGATGCTCCACCAGGGCCTCCTCGGTGACGCCGAGCGTCGCGGCGGCCTGGCGGTAGGGGGCCGGCTCGACCGGGAGGTCGCCCTGGGTCGCGCGCACGACCTCGCGGTCCCACTCGTCGTAGGCCTGCTTGGCGAGCTCGACGGGCTCCTCGACGCTCGCCATCTTCGCGAGATCCTCGGTCGTGCCGGACATCTTCAGGTCCATGCGGATCTTGAAGAGCTTGAGCGTCGGCAGCTGGCGGATCGACTCGGCACCGGTGAGCTCCTGAAGATGGTCGAGCGTGCCCTGGAGCCCGAGCTGGGAGTCCTCCTCGACCGCGAGCGTGAACCACATGTTGAACTCGTGGTTGCGCAGGTAGTTGTGCGAGACGCCGGGGTGGGCGTTGATGACCTTCGCGGCGCGCCACGGGTGCTCCGGGTCGACCTTGGCCGCCACGAGCATCGAGCCGTAGCCGAACGCGCGCGTGTCGTAGATCGGCGTGACCTGGCGGATGATCCGGTCGGCCAGCAGGCGGCGCACGTCGGCGAGCACCTCGTCCTCGGAGGTCCCGAGCGCGGCGGCGACCGCGGCGTAGGGGCGCGGCTGGATCGGGAAGGAGCCCTGCATGAGATCGAGCAGCCGCTTGTCGCGCTCGCTCAGGTGGACCGCGGCGCCGTCCTTGCGCGCGCGGATCTTGTCGGGCCCGTCGAGCGTGCCGTCGGTCTTCAGGGTGTCGGTCGAAGCCATCGGGCGGCGTCCTTCGCGTGGTAGGTGATGACGATGTCGGCGCCGGCGCGGCGGATGGAGGTGAGCGTCTCCAGCACGGTGCTCCGCTCGTCGAGGTAGCCGGCGGCGGCCGCCGCCTTGACCATCGCATACTCGCCGCTCACGTTGTACGCGGCGACGGGCATGCGGGACTGCTGCTTGATGCGCCAGAGGACGTCGAGGTAGGCGAGCGCCGGCTTGACGATCAGGAGGTCGGCGCCCTCCTCGACGTCGAGCGCGGCCTCGCGGAGCGCCTCGTCGGCGTTGCCGGAATCCATCTGGTAGCCGCGGCGATCGCCCGACGCCGGCGCCGAGCCCGCCGCCTCCCGGAAGGGCCCGTAGAACGCCGAGGCGTACTTCGCGGAGTACGCCATGATCGGCGTGCCGGCGAAACCCTCCCCGTCGAGGGCGGCGCGGATCGCGCCCACGCGGCCGTCCATCATGTCGCTCGGGGCGATCACGTCGGCGCCCGCGCGGGCCTGGGCGACCGCCGCGCGCGCGAGCGCCTCGAGCGAGGAGTCGTTGTCGACCCGGCCGTCTGCCGTGAGCAGGCCGCAGTGGCCGTGGTCGGTGTACTCGCAGAGGCAGAGATCGGTGATGACCAGCAGCTCGGGATGGGCAGCCTTGAGCGCGCGGACGGCGAGCGGCACCACGCCCTCCTCGTCCCAGGCGCCGGAGCCCTCGGGGTCCTTGGCGTCCGGGATGCCGAACAGGAGCACCGCGGGAACGCCGAGGGCCCGGCACTCCCCGGCCTCGCGCACGAGCTCGTCGACGCTCAGCCGGTCGACCCCGGGCATCGCCGCGACCGGCGCGCGACCCGGCTCGGTGTGGACGAAGTAGGGCATGACCAGGTCGGCTGGCGCCAGCCGCGTCTCGCGGACGAGATCACGGAGGACGGGGGTGCTGCGCAGTCGGCGCAGGCGGGTCGCGGGGAAGGCCATGCGGGCCACAGGGTAGAGCGGCGCCAGAGCGCGTCGGGCCGCTCAGACGCCGAGCGCCGCCACCGCCGCGGCGTCGAGCGGATCCACGCGGACGAGCCCGGGCACGGCGTCGAACGCGCGGTCCCGCGGAGGCAGCAGCGATCAAGGCGGTGCGGCGCCTCACCTCCCCCCGTTCCACTCCTCCCGCGTGAGCGCGAAGATGTCGTGGTCCTCCCACACGCCCGCGATGCGCAGGTAACGCTCGGCGGTGCCCTCCTGGCGGAAGCCGACCTTCTCCACGACACGCCGGGAGCGCGCGTTGCGCGGCATGATCGCGGGCTGCACGCGGTGCAACCCCGCGTGCTCGAAGGCGAAGCGGCAGAGCAGATACACGGCGTCGGTCGCGTGGCCGCGCCCGTTGGCGGCCAGGTCGACCCAGTAGCCGAGCGTCGCGTTCTGCCACGGCCCGCGCACGACGTTGCTCAGCGCGATGCGGCCGATGAGCCGCTCGTCGCGCGCGAGCCGGTCGACGATCGCGAAGGCGAACCCCGCCCCGGCCGCCCACGCCTCCGTGTCGAGCGCGATCTCGCGCGCCTGCCCGGCGCGGGAGAAGAAGGCGTCGGAGCGATCGGCCTCGTAGGAGGCCATGAAGTCGCGGTTGGAGAGCCGCAGCGTGAGCAGCGCGTCGAGGTCGCCGCGCGCGAACGGACGCAGCGCCGTTTTGCCGCGCTCGAGGCGCAGGCGGGGGACGGTCGGGCTCATCGGAGGTCGAAGCGTCGCAGGGCCACGCGCGCGAGCGCCGAGTAGAGGACCGTGAGGGTCGCGAGGTGCGCGAGCGGGAGCAGGAGGCCCCCGCTCCGGTTGAGCCCCGCGTCGAGCGCCGCGAGCGCGGGCTTGAACGGGAAGAGCGCGGAGACGGCGCGGACGACGTCGAAGGCGACGTCCCCGACCGTGCCGCTCGGCACCAGGGCGAGTGCGGCGATCGGCAGGGAGAGCAGGAAGCTCAGCAACGACGCGGCACGCACGTCCCTCGTGACCGCCCCCACGGCGACCCCCAGCGCCGCGAAGCCCGCCGCGCCGAGCGCGAGCGCCGCGAGCCACTGGGGCGCGCGGCGCAGCGGGACCGACCCGAAGACGGCCAGCAGCCCGAGCAGCGCCGCGCCCACCGCGAACGCGCACAGCGCCCCGAGGAGCACCTTCTCGGCCAGGAGCGCCGTCGGCCGGACGAGCCCGCGGACGAGCCGGCCGTACGCGTGCTCCTCACGCTCGAGCGCGAGCATCCCGGCGCCGAGCAGCACCGCGACGAACATGAGCGTGATCGCCGTCGCGGCCGCCACCGCGAAGCTCGCCAGCGTGCCCGAGTCCCCCGACACCACGGTCGTCTCCACCCGGATCGGCGCGGAGATCGCCCCGAGCACCGGCTCGGCGAAGTTCAGCGAGCTGATCGCGACGTCCGCGAAGTCGATCACCCGCTGGATCGCGGCGCGCTGCGGGTCGCGCTCGCCGAGCCCGCGCGCCGCTTCCTCGAGCGTGGCCTTCGCGCGCCTGAGCCCGAGCACGTCGATGGTGCCCGTGGGCAGCGCGAACGGCCCGCCCTCGAGGAGCACGCGGAGCGCGCCGGTCGCGACCTTCGTGACCTCGCCGGAGAGCGCGAGGTTCGCGTCGGCGAGGCGCGCCTTCACGGTCTGCTCGACGTAGCGCCGCTTGAGCGGGCTGTCGGCGTTGTAGAAGAGCTCGAGCGTCGGCGGCTCGGAGATCCCGGGCAGCCTCGTCGCGTTCTGGAGCTGCTGGGTGATCTCCGCCGGGAGGACGAGCGCGCCGAGCGCCCGGCCGTCCTTCACCGCCCGGATCGCCTCCTCGCGCGAGTCGACCCGGAGCGGCTCGATGTCCTCGAAGATCGCGTCCGCGTACTTCGAGGCGTCGACCTTGCGGCCGCCGAGGTCGAAGGTGTTCTTCGCGGCGGGGACCCCGTTGTAGAAGGCCACCCTCGGCTTGGCCGGCGGCGCGGAGATCCCGTAGCCCACGGGCAGCCCGACGACCACGGCGTAGGCCACCAGGAGCGCGAGCAGCCCAGGGGAGCGACGGAGGATCTGCAGGTCCTTGACCAGGAGCCAGCGCATCCGCCCGCGCTCCTAGGCCCCGCGGGTCGACATGGAGCTGACCGGGTACGCCGTCATCCTCTAGTGCCCATGCTCGCGCAGGAAGGCGACGAACGCGGCCTCGAAGTCGCGCTCCGGCGCGCCGACGGCCTGCTCGAGCGCCGGCGGGGTTCCTTCGAAGAGCACCTCGCCGTCGGCGAGCACGAGCACGCGATCGGCGTAGCGCTCGGCC
>JBBQEV010000078.1:0-19275 GCA_038321325.1 Solirubrobacterales bacterium | reverse complement strand
GGTGAGGACCAGCGCGTCGACCTCCTCGCCGAGCTCGACCTCGTCGCCGGGGTCGATGTTCTTGCGGATCGAGAGCTCGTTGGAGGGGATGACCCCCTCGCTCTTGTAGCCGATGTCGACGAGGACCTCGTCCTTGTCGATGCGCACCACGATGCCGGTGACGACCTCGCCCTCCTCGAAGAGGGTGAAGGTGGCGTCGTAGTTCGGGACGATCTGCCCGTCGATCTCGAGCAGCAGGCCGTCGGAACCTTCGACGACCTTGGCTTCTTGGGTAGGTGGGAAGGTGGTCATTAGTCCGACGATGCTAGCGCGTCGGTCCTGGCCGGTGCGGGCTCCCCGCGCGACCTAGACTGCCTTTCGATGCCGGTTCGAGCGACCAAGCGGGGCGACGAGCGCACCCCCCTCGGCGGCGCCTGGGACGTCGTGATCTGCGGCGCGTCCTTCGCCGGACTGTCGGTCGCGCGCGAGCTCCAGGGCAGCGGCGCGCGCGTGCTGATGATCGACCGCTACGAGATCGGCGAGCGGCAGACCTCCGCCTGCGCGGCGCCGACAGAGTGGCTCGTGAACCTGGGCGTCGAGGCGTCGATCCGGCAGACCTTCGGCGATCTCGTCGTGCACCGCCCGAAGAAGACGTACTCCTGGCGACTGCCGTTCACGTTCTCCACCTTCGACTACCGCCAGCTCTGCGAGCTCCTGCGCGCGCAGGGCGACGACGCCGTCTTCGAGACCGCGAAGGTCGACGGCCGCACGGGCGACGTCGTGCACACCGACCGCGGCGACCTCACCGCGCCGCTGATCGTCGACGCGCTGGGCTGGCGCCGCGCGCTCTCCAACGCGCCGGAGGCGATCCAGCCCCCGGAGGCGCGCCTCTCGCGCGGGCTCGAGGTCCACCCGCCGGCGACCGGCCGCGACTTGGAGCTGTGGCTCGACCCGAAGTACGTCCCCGCGGGCTACGGCTGGGCGTTCCCCGCCGACGGTGAGGTCCGCATCGGCGTCGGCTCCTTCGATCCGCGCCGGAAGGTCAAGGACGAGACCGTCCAGCTCACGCACGACCTCGGCCTGGAGCCGAACGCCTACCAGGGAAACTGGATCCCCCACGAGCTGCGCGCGGCGACCGAGGACGGCGTCTTCTTCGTCGGCGACTCGGCCGGGCACTGCCTCCCGCTCACCGCGGAGGGCATCCGCACCGCCTTCTACTTCGGCCTGGCCGCGGGCCGCGAGCTCCGGCTCGTGCTCGACGGCCGCCAGAGCCGGGAGCAGGCGCTCGAGCGCTACGCCGCCTTCTCCGAGGAGACGCGCTGGCAGTTCCGCTGGCTGCTGCGCGCGCAGCGCGGGTTCGGGCGCATCAACGCCTCCGCGGTCACCGACCGGCTGCTCGACCTCATGAGCACGCAGAAGCTCATCGACTACGTCTTTGCGCACTACTTCGAGATCGCCGACCCGCGGTTCGTGCTCGACGGTCCGGCGCGGACGGCGCTCCCGGCTCCCGCCGTCCCGGCGTAGCGGTCGGCTCCCCGCCGAGCGCGCACGCGGCCGCCTCCGGCGAGAGGATCGCGCCGGACTGCAGGTACTCGACGGCCGCGAAGGCCGCCACCGAGGCCGCCGCGCTCGAGCCGGCGCAGGCCGCGGGCACCACGTGGACGCCGAGGTCGAGCTGGTGCGCGTCGACGCAGGTGTAGTGCACGCACACGTCGCTCAGGAAGCCGCAGGCCACGATCGTCTCGACGCCGAGCCCGCGCAGCAGGAGGTCGAGATCGGTGGCGAAGAACGCGCTGTAGCGGCGCTTGGCGACGAGATGCTCGCCCGGCCCCGGCCGCAGCGCCGCGACGAGCTCGGCGCCCGGGGTGCCCTCGCCGCAGTGCTCGGGCTCGTCGCCGTCGAGCTCGCGGCCGACGTCGACGCGCCCCGGCCGGTGGAGCTCCTGGGTGAAGACCACCGGCGCCCCGCGAGCGCGCGCGGCGGCGACCAGGCCGGCCATGCCCGCGAGCGCCGCCTCCGCGCCGCAGGTCCGCGCCCCGCCGGGCTCGACCATCGCCAGGAAGTCGACCTGCGGATCGATGACCAGCAGCGCGGTGCCGGTCACGCGGGCGCAGCCGACAGGCAGGAGCGCCAGCCGCCGAACCGCGTCACCTCCTCGGCGTCGGCGAGCGCGTGGGCCTCGCAGAGGAAGCCCTTGACGCGCTCGCCGTCGGCGAGCTCGACGGTGCCGATCGCCAGCGGGGCGGCCACGGCGGCGACGAAGCGCCCGAACGCCGCGGCGCCCAGGCTCCAGACCTCGCACTCGACGGCGGCCCCCGACTCCTCGTCGCGGACCATGCCCGGGCGGCCCGTGCCGTCGCCGAGGTCGAAGAGCCGATAGGCGGGCGCGGTGTGGGTCGCGGCGACGAGGCGGCCGCCGAGGGCCAGGAGCTCCGGGTTGCGCGGCAGCCCGGAGAGGTGCGCGCCGACCACGGCGACCTCGAAGGCGTCCTCGCCGTCACGCTCCCATGCGGCGGCGAGTCGCAGGAGCGCGGCGTCCGACCACGCCGGGCCGACGAAGGTGACGCCGAACGGCAGGCCATCCGCGCGGGGCGCCGCCGGGACGGCGACGGCCGCGAGGTCGAGCAGGTTGACGCAGTTCGTCCAGACGCCGAGCCGGGCGTTGACGCCGATCGGGTCGGCGGCGACCTCGGCGTGTGTCGGGTGGAACGGTGCGGTGGGGAGCAGCAGCGCGTCCACGTCGTCCCACGCCGCCTCGGCCCGGCGGCGCAGCGCGGCGAGCCGGTAGAGCCCGGCGAACACCTCGGCTGCCGTCGCGTCGGCTCCCCCGACGACGATCTGCCGCACGATCGGGTCGACGTCGCTGCCTCCGCCGTCGAGGAAGGCGCCGACGGCCGCGTAGCGCTCGGCGACCCACGGGCCCGCGTACAGCTGCTCGGCGGCTTCCAGGAAGGCGGAGAGGTCGACCTCGACGAGCTCTGCGTGCCCCGCGGCGCGCGTGACCGCCGCCGTCCAAGCCTCGCGGACCGGCCCGTCCTCGAGCGCCACGAGCTCCTCGGCGCGCGGCACGCCGAGCCGCGCGGCCCGGCCCGGCGGCCCCGGCTGCGGCGGCCTGGAGAACGGATCGCCGGCGTCGAAGCCCTCCGCGACCGCCAGCACGGCCGCGGCGTCGGCCACGTCACGGACAAAGATCGAGACGCAGTCGAGCGTCCGGCACGCCGGGACGACACCGCCGGTGCTCAGGCGCCCGAGCGTCGGCTTGAGGCCGACCAGGCCGTTGAACGCGGCAGGCACCCGGCCCGAGCCGGCGGTGTCCGTGCCCAGCGCGAAGGCGACCAGCCCGCGGGCGACCGCCACGGCCGACCCCGAGCTCGACCCGCCCGAGACGTGCTCGGGGCTGAAGACGCTCGCGCACGCCCCGTACGGCGAGCGCGTGCCGACCAGGCCGGTCGCGAACTGGTCGAGGTTCGTCTTGCCGACGAGGATCGCGCCGGCCGCGAGCAGCCGGGCGACCACGAAGGCCGAGCGCTCCGGGGCGTAGGCGTAGCTCGGGCAGCCCGCGGTGGTCGGCAGCCCGCCGGCGTCGATGTTGTCCTTGACCGCGAAGGGGACGCCGAGCAGCGGGAGGTCCTGCGGGCCGGCGGCGAGTGCGGCGGCCCTGGCACGGAGCGCGTCGGCGGACACGAGCGAGATCCACGTGGCGGGGTCGCCGCCGGGCGCGGCCAGCGCGGTGATCAGCGCCTCGACGGTCGCCGCGAGGTCCCGCTCGCCGGAACGATGCGCGGCGGCGAGCGCGACGACGCCGCTCGGCGCCGGCTCGTCGGCGACGAGCGTCGCCCCGACTGCGCCGCTCAGCGCCGGCACGCAGCCATCAAGCGCCTGCCCTCCGGCCCCGTTCACGCCGCCACCGCGCGCCACGCGTCGCGCTCGACGGCGAACGCCGCCTGCTGCCGCGTGCGGAACGTGGCGATGGAGCCGGCGTGCTCGCCCACGAAGCCCGCGTGGTCGGCCAGGCGGAACGCGCACGACTCCGTCGCCGGCTCGAGCTCGCCGCGCAGCAGCGCCGCGCGCCGGCGGTCGAGCTCCTCGGTGGTCACAGGGTGGAAGCGCAGCTGGTCGAAGGGCCGCAGCACCCACGGCCGCCCGGAGCCGATCTCGCGCGGGTTCCACACCTGCGTGGTGCGGCCGACGAGCTGGTAGCCGCCGGGGCCTTCCATGCCGTAGACGCAGAGGTACGCACCCCCGATGCCCACGGCGTTCTCCGGCGTCCACGTGCGCGCCGGGTTGTACTTCGTCGTGACGAGGCGGTGGCGCGGGTCCATCGGGACGGCGACCGGGGCGCCGAGGTAGACGTCGCCGAGCCCGAGCACGAGGTAGCTCGCGCCGAAGACGATCTCGGCCACCTCGTCGCGGTCGGCCAGTCCGTTGACGCGCCGGATGAACTCGATGTTGTCCGGGCACCACGGCGCGTCGGGCCGCACGAGGCGCATGTAGCGCTCCATCGCCTCGCGCGCCGACGGGTCGTCCCACGACAGCGGCAGGTACACGATCCGCCCGGGCACCTCCATGCCGCGGACATCGCCCAGGTCCGCCGCCAGGGCGCTCACCGCGGCCGCGAGGTCGTCGGCGGCGACCTCGTGAAGGTCGAACTGCACCTGCAAGGAGCGGATGCCGGCCGTAAGCTCCCCCACGCCGGGCAGCGCCGCCTCCTCAATGCGCAGCTGCAGCGCGTGCGCCCGCAGGCGCAGCTCGAGGTCGAGCGTGTTGACCCCGAACTCGACGAGCAGCGCGTCGTCGCCGCAGCGGCGCACGAGCACGTCGTCGGCGCTGCGTCGACTTGTCGGCTTGCCACCTCCACGGTGGCAAACCGACAAGTCGACGGGCCGGGGCGCCCGCCACGGACGCCCGCGCGGCTCGAGCCAGCGCTCCTGGCGCTCGTCGAGCGCGGCGGCCTCCGCGGCGTCCACGGCCTCCAGGCGGACGCGGTCGCCCGCGCGGAGCTGGCCCAGCTTCCACCGGTCGGCCCGAACGATCACGCACGGGGAGACAAAGCCACCGAGCGACGGGCCGTCCGGGCCGACGAGCACCGGCGCGTCGCCGGTGAAGATGAGCGAGCCCACGACGTAGGCGTTGTCGTGGAGGTTTGAGGGGTGCAGGCCCGCGTCGCCGCCGTCCAGGCGCGCCCACGCGGGCGTCGGGCCCTCGAGCCGCACACCGGTGCGATCGGACTGCGCGCCGACCGTCCAGCCGTCGCCGAAGAGCGCCTCGAGGTCGGCCTCGGTGAAGAACTCGGGGTCGTCGTGCGGCCCGCGGCGCACGCGCAGCCGCCAGTCGTGGCGCAGCACCGGCCGCAGCGGCAGGTTGAGCGCGCGGCGCGGCCCGCGCGCCCCGGGATCGTAGGCCAGCTCGTCGCCGGGCGCGAGCGCGCGGCCCTCGTGCCCGCCGAAGCGGCCGAGCGGGAACGTCGCGCGGCTGCCGAGGACCTCCTCCACCGCGAAGCCCCCGGTCACCGCGAGGTAGCCGCGCAGGCCGGTGCCACGCGCCCAGCCGAGCACGAGCTCGGCCCCCGCCGCCACCGCGATCGGCTCCCAGCGGGCGACGCGCTCGCCGTCCAGCCGGGCGCCCATGTCGGCGCCACCGAGCGCGATCGTGGCGGGCGCGGTGAAACGCACGTGTAGCCCACCCACGGTGACCTCGAGCGCGGCCGTCCCCGACGGGTTGCCGGCCATGCGGTTGGCCAGCCGGAACGAGAGCGCGTCCATCGGGCCCGAGGGCGGCACGCCGACCGGCCACAGCCCGCGGCGGCCCGGGTACTCCTGCACGGTGGTCATCGGCCCGGCGGCCAGCACCTCGAGCACGTCAGGCCTCCGCCGCCCAGACCAGCAGCCGGACCGGCGTCGGGTCGTAGGCGTTGCAGGGGTTGTTGAGCTGCGGGCAGTTGGAGATCAGCACGAGCGTGTCGACGTCGGCGCGCAGCTCGACGTACTTGCCCGGTCGCGAGAGCCCGTCCTCGAAGCTCAGGCCGCCGTCCGGGGTCACCGGGACGTTCATGAAGAAGTTGACGTTGTGCGTGAGGTCGCGCTTCTCGAGGCCGTGGGCGAGCGCCTCGGCCAGGAACGTCTGCCGGCAGGCGTGCATGTGGCGGGTGTGCTCGCCGTAGCGCACGACGTTGCTCTCCTGGGAGCAGGCGCCGCCGAGCGTGTCGTGGCGCCCGACGGTGTCCGCGACGATCGTCATCAGCGCGCGCCCCGAGCCGGTGAGCAGCCGCGAGCCGGTCGTCAGGTAGATCGCTCCCTGCGCGCGGATCGTGTCCTGCGCGCTGTAGCGCTCGGCGTGGTCGCGCGCGTCGTAGAACAGCGTGTCGACGGCTTGGTTGCCCTCGAGGTCGACGATCCGCAGGTGCTCGCCGGCCCGCACCAGACGCGTCCAGCCGTCGCCGGCCTGGACGACCGCGTCGTGGATGGCGTCGGCGGGGTCCAGGGGGCTCGCGGGCAGCTCGACCGTGCTCATCGGGGCTCCGTCCAGGCGTCGGCGGCGGCGAAGCCGCGCTCGTTCTCGGGGCAGGCGGTCCGGACCGGGTCGTCCGACGCGGCGGACCCAACCTCGCGCACGTCCATCGCCACCGGCCGCGGGCGCCACCCCGGCGTGCGGTCCAGCGGGTGCGGCGCGGTGCTCAGCAGGACGAGGACGTCGGCGTCGGCGCGGAGCACCACCCGCGCTCCGGCCGGCGAGCTGCCGGGACAGAACTCAAGCCGGCCGACCGCGTCGACGGTCACCTTGCTGAACAGGTTCACGGTCGCGGCGAGATCCCGGGCGCCGAGGCCGTGCTTGGCCAGCTCGAGGACGAGCTCCTCACGCGCCCCGCGGCGCACCGCGTTGCGCTCGGCCGCGTAGGTCGAGGGCCCGCGGAGCGCCTCGAGCTCGTCTTGGCGGCCGTGCCCGCAGAGCGGGTCGTGCCAGCCGCAGGTGTCCTCGATCACCGAGGCCATGACCCGGCCCATGTCGGAGTAGAGCGCGACGCCCGCGGTGATCCGGGCGACGTGCTGCGCCTTCAGCGAGTCGGGCACGTTGAGCCGCTCGGTCGGCCGGTGCGCGTCGATCAGGAGCAGCGCGACGTTCGCGCCGCCCTCGACGTCCTCGAGCTCGAGCGCGCTGCCGCGGCGCAGCACGCCCGACCAGGTCGCCGCGCCCGGCAGGACGCGCGTGGTGGCCAGCAGCTCGCTCACGGCTACGCGGCCTGCTTGGCGGCGGACGCCGGGGCGGGAACCTCCGCGGCGCGGGTCTGCATCACCGCTCTCACGACGACGCCTCCCACGGCCACGACCGCGACCATGGCGACGGCCCCGTAGTTGACGTACCACGGCGTGCCGGGCAGCCGGGGCCACGCGATGTTGACGATCTCGAAGGCCAGCCAGAGCGCCGCGATCACGTTGACGGCCAGCCCGAAGCGCCCGATCGTCCAGCTCCCCGGCTCCCAGCGGCCCTGCAGCCGAGCGCGCAGGCAGGCGACGACCGGGAACGCGAAGGCGATGTAGAAGCCGACGGTCGCCATCGAGATGAGCGTCGCGTAGGCGTTGTCGGAGAGCACGATGAGCAGCAGGCCGGCGGCGCCGACCGCGCTCGCGCCGATGGCGTTGCGGGGCAGGCTGTCGCGGCCGGAGAGCTCGCCGAGCCACGCGGCGCCCGGCAGCTCGCGGTCACGGGCCAGCGCGAACAGGACGCGCGAGGCGGCGGCCTGCACCGCGGCGATGCCGGCGACGAAGGCCAGGACCACGAGGGCGAAGAGCGGCTTGGCCAGCCCCGCGCCGAGCTGGGCGGTCACGGTCGCGGAGATCGGGTCTGAGACGTCGCCGGAGATCGCGGCGCCGAGGTCGGGGATGGCCAGGATCAGCCCGAGCGCCGCGTACATGACGATGACCGCGACGACGACGAGCGAGGTCACGAGCGCCTTGGGCACCTGGCGGGCCGGGTCCTCGACCTCCTCCGCGATGTCCCCGGCGCTCTCGAACCCGATGAAGCTCCAGCCGATCAGCGCGACGCCGGCGAGCATCGGCGCGAGCCCGACGCCCTTCCCGGTCGGGCCGTCGAAGATCGCCGAGAGGGGCTGCTCGCGGAAGAAGAGCAGGAGGATCGTCCCGATGACCACGCTGCCGAGGAGCTCGGCGGTGATCGAGATGGCGACGAAGAGCTTCAGCGCGCGCGGCCCCATGACGTTCACCGCCGTCGCCAGCAGCAGGATCGCCGCGGCCAGGCCGAGGAGCAGGGTCTTGCTCGGATCCTCGATCCCGACGAGGCCGGTGAAGAACGGCGCGGCGGCGTAGCACTGGGCGGTGACCAGGACGATGAGCGTCCACACGTAGGCCCAGCCGGCCGCCCAGCCCACGCCGGGGCCCGCGAGCTTCTGCGTCCACTTGTACAGGCCGCCCGTGAGCGGCCAGACCGAGGCGAGCTCGGCCAGGACGAGCGCGACCAGCAACTGGCCCGCCAGGACGATCGAGAAGCCCAGCCAGAACGCCGGCCCGGCCGTCCCGAGCGCCAGGGCGAAGATCGTGTAGAGGCCGATGATCGGCGAGATGAACGCGAACGCGAGCGAGAACGTCGAGCGGAACGTGAACTCCCGCTTGAGCTCGCCGGCGGGCGCCGGGGCAAGGGTGGCTGACATAGGTCAGACCTTTGCGGGGGGCGCTCCCGGCATCTTCGGACAACGGTCCATACCTGCTTGTACAGCCGGTCGAAGTGGCCGTCGTCAGGCGTCGCGGCGGGCCACCGTGAGCCGGATGCGCCGCACGTCGACCGCGATGCGCGAGAACGCCACGGGGTCACCGGCCGGCGAGAACAGGACCTCGCGCAGCTCGGCGTACGGGGTACCGACCGGGAAGCCGAGATGCCGCGGCGCTTGGGCCGTCGCGACGCTCGGCACGATCTCCAGCGTCGAGTGGTCGACCGTCGCCCGCGCGTTGCGCGCGATGAAGGCGAACGTCGACGCCTCGTCGGTGAGCTCGTCGAGGGCGCGCGCGAGCAGCGCGGGCGCGATCGCGTCGGTGACCGTCATCACCGGCCGCCCGTCGGCACGCAGCAGCCGCTCCACGAGCAGGACCTCGGCGCCCGCCTCGAGGCCGAGAAGCGCCGCGACCTCCGCACCCGCCACGACGACCCGGCGGACGGTCGGCTCGACCGTGCACGTGTACCCGGACTGCTCGACCAGGTCGCGGAAGGAGGCGAAGCGGTTGAGCGGCACGCTGCCGCGCAGCACCCGCTCGTTGATGACCGTGCCGTGGCGGCGGCGCCGCGACACGATGCCGTCCTCGGCCAGGCTCTGCAGCGCGGCCCGGATCGTCGCGCGGCTGATCCCCATGTCGCGGGCAAGCCGCTCCTCGGGCGGCAGCCTCCCGTCGGGGAACGCACCGGCGCGCATCGCCTTGAGCAGCTCCTCGCGGACGTCGTGGCTGAGCCTCCCGCTCTCGGCGCGCTCCGGCGCCCACCCGCTGGATCCGTCGAGCTCGATGCCCGGATCGTACGACCGCGCCCCGTCGGAGGAGCGCGCCGCGCGGGCCGACGACCGTCCCCCCGGGTGCCGCCTACTCCCGCACGACGAGGAAGACGCCGAGGGCGAGGAGCACCACGCCGACGGCCTGGCTCGCGCCGATCGGGTCCTTCGCCACCCCCAGCCAGCCGAACTGATCGACGACGAGCGACACCGAGAGCTGAGCCGCGATCGTCGCCGCCACCACGGCGCCCGCCCCGAGCGTCCCGACCGTGCTGAGCACCGTCGTCACGTAGACCGCGCCGAGGATCCCGCCCGTCAGGTACCACCAGGGGACACCGCCGGCGCCACCGATCCGCCCGACCTCGCCACGGACCGCCACGAGCGCGAGCAGCGCGGCCAGGCCGAGCGCGAAGGAGACGCTCGCGGCGGGCAGCGCGCCGATCTCGCGGCCGAAGCGCCCGTTGATCGGGGCCTGGAGCGCGATGAGGCCGCCCGCGGCAGCGGTGGCCAGGACCGCCGTCGTGCGGTCCACGCTACTTCGCGTCCATCCACGTACGCCCGACGCCGACGTCGACGGCGAGCGGCGGCAGGTGCGGCCACGGCGCGGCCATCTCGCGCGCGGCCAGCCCGCGGACGCGGTCCATCTCGGCCTCCGGGCCCTCGAAGAGCAGCTCGTCGTGGATCGTGAGGATGAGCCGGGTGCTCAGCTCCTCGCGCGCGAGCGCCTGGTGGGCGCCGATCATCGCGAGCTTCATGACGTCGGCCGCGGTGCCCTGGATGATCGTGTTGACCGCGAGGCGCTCCCCGAGCGTGCGGACCTGCCAGTTGCGCGCCTTGAGCTCGGGGATCTGGCGGCGGCGGCCGTAGAGCGTCGTCACGAAGCCCTCTTCCGTCGCCCGCTCGATCGTGTCGGTCATGAACGCGTGGACCCGGCTGAAGCGCGCGAGGTAGGCGTCGATGAACGCCTTGGCCTCGTCGCGGGCGATGTTCAGGCGGTCGGCCAGGCCGTAGTCGCTGAGGCCGTAGACGATGCCGTAGTTGATCATCTTGGCCTTCGAGCGGTCCATCGGCGTCAGGTCGGCGGGAGCCTTGCCGAAGACCTGCGCGGCGGTCGCGGTGTGCACGTCCTCGCCGCGCAGGAAGATCTCCTTGAGCACGGGCTCGTCGGCGACGTGGGCGAGCACCCGGAGCTCCACCTGCGAGTAGTCCGCGGAGAGCAGCACGTTCCCGGGGGCCGCCTCGAAGCAGCCGCGGATCTCGCGCCCGAGCTCGGTCCGCACGGGCACGTTCTGCATGTTCGGGTCCGTGCTCGCGAGGCGGCCGGTCTGCGCCGCGGCCTGCATGAACGTCGTGTGGATGCGGTCCTCGGCGTCGGTGAGCTGCGGCAGCACGTCGAGGTAGGTCTTGGAGAGCTGGTTGAGCTCGCGCCAGCGCTCGATCTTCGGAATGACGGGGTGCTCGTGGCGGATCGCTTGCAGTACCCGCGCGTCGGTCGAGAAGCCCGTCTTGCCCTTCCGCTTCCGCGTCAGGCCGAGCTTCTCGAAGAGCACGTGGCCGAGCTGCTGCGGGGAGCCGAGCACGAACTCCTCCCCCGCGAGCTCCCACACCTCGCGCTCGAGCGTGGCGATCTCCTCGTCGACCTTGCGCTTGATGACCGCGAAGCGCCCCTGCTCCAGGCGCACGCCGGCCTGCTCCATCGCGCGCAGCACGACGACGAGCGGCAGCTCGATCTCGGCCATGACCGGCTCGAGGCCGCGCGCGGTGATCTGCTCGCGCTGCCAGCCGGCGAGCGCGGCGATCAGCAGCGCGTCCGCGGCGGCCGGGTCGTCGACCTCCGCCGCGAAGCCGCGCTCCTCCACCAGCTCGCGAAACGGGTAGCCGCGCCGCGCGGGCTCGAGCAGGTAGGCGCCGAGCAGCGTGTCGTGGACCAGGTGCGGCGGGACGACGCCGAGGCGCTTGGCGTCGTGGGCCACGACGGGCCGGTCGGCCAGGGCGGCCACGAGGTCCTCAGGTCGCTCGCACTCGCCCGCGAGGAGGAGGTCGCCGGCGGCCGCCGCCCAGCGCCACGTCGGCTCGGCGGCGAAGAGCTCCCCCTCGGCCACCTCGGGCGGGCGCACCGCGACCGTCACCTCCGCGTTCGCCGGCAGCGCGCCGGCCAGCGCGGCCAGCGGGGCCTCGCGAACCTTCGAGGCGATGGTGGTCTGGGCGACGGGCGCGGGCGCGGCGGCGTCCGCGTCGCCGAGCGCCTCCTCGAGGCGGCGGAGCGGGTCGCGCAGCTCGAAGTGGCGGAAGGTCTCGCGCAGCTTGGAGCGGTCGGGCGCGCGGGTGAGCTCCGCGGTCGGGTCGACGGGCACCGGGATGTCGCGCTGGATGGTCGCCAGCCGCTTGGAGATCCGCGCGTTCTCCGCGTGCGTGGTCAGGTTCTCCTTGCGTTTGGCGCCGGAGATCTGGTCGATCGAGGCGAGGACGGTCTCGAGGTCGCCGAACCGCTGCAGGAGGTCGGAGGCGGTCTTGTCGCCGATGCCGGGGACGCCCGGGATGTTGTCCGACGTGTCCCCCTTCAGCCCGTAGAAGTCCGGGACGAGCTCGGGCGCGATGCCGTAGCGGTCGATGACCGCCTGGCGGTCGTAGAGCTTGGTGTCGGTGATCCCGCGCGCCGTGGCCATCACCTTCACGAGCCCGTCGTCGCCGATGAGCTGGAAGGCGTCGCGGTCGCCGGTGACGATCACCGAGGGGACGCCGACCTCGCGCGCGCGCTCCGCGATCGAGGCGATGACGTCGTCGGCCTCGTAGCCCTCGACGGAGACGTTGGGGTAGCCGAACGCCTCGCAGAGCGCGACGATGTGCGGCCACTGCTGCTTCAAGAGGTCCGGCCGGCTGGTCCGCTGCGCCTTGTACTCCGCGTAGACCTCCTTGCGGCCGGAGTGGCCCTTGTCCCACACGCAGATCGTCGGCTGCGAGCCATGCTCGGTGAGGAGCTTCACGAGCATGCTCGCGAAGCCGAAGATCGCGTTGGTCGGAAAGCCCGTGGAGGTCGCGATCGACTCGGGCAGCGCGAAGAACGCGCGGTAGGCCAGCGAGTTGCCGTCGATCAGGTAGAGCTCGTCGGGCTTGGTCTGAGCCATGCCGTCTGACCCTAGCCGCGCCCGGCTTTGGCGCGGCGCCTCAGGCCGCGGCGCCGCCGAAGTCGAAGGCGACGCCCGTGAGCTCCTCGCTGACGGTCCACAACGCGGCGGCGGTCTGCGGGTCCTTGGCCGCGGACGACGCGTCGACGAGCTTCGGGCCGCCGCGCATCTCGCCGATGCCGCCCGGCCCGGCGAAGGCGGCGCCGGGCAGCGGCTCGACCGCCGCGAAGAGCGTCGGCAGCGCGCCGTCCTGCGCCGACTGGGCGATGAGCCGGTTGCCGGGGATCATGATCAGGTCCTGCAGCCTGCTCGACGTGCCCTTCTGCAGGTTGGTGGCCGCGTAGCCCGGGTGGGCGGCGACGCTCGTGAGGTTCGCCCCGGCGTGGTCCGCGCGCCGCTGCAGCTCGAAGGCGAACAGCAGGTTCGCGAGCTTGGACTGGCCGTAGGCGCGCCACGGCTGGTACTTCCGCTCGCTCTGGAGGTCGTCGAAGCGGATCTTGCCCATGCGGTGCACGAGCGAGGAGAGCGTGACCACGCGGGGACGCTCGGTGAGGAGCAGGAAGCGGAGCATCAGGCCCGTGAGCGCGAAGTGGCCGAGGTGGTTGGTGCCGAGCTGGGACTCGAAGCCCTGCGCGGTCTTGGCGTAGGGCGGCGCCATGATCCCGGCGTTGTTGACCAGGAGGTCCAGCGGACCGTCCCAGGCCTCGGCGAAGCGACGGACGGAGTCGAGGTCGGCGAGGTCGAGCTGTCGCACCTCGACGCCGGCACTGATCCCGCGCGCGGCCTCCTCGCCCTTGGCGACATCGCGCACCGCGAGCACCACCGTCGCGCCGTGCTGCGCGAGCTCCCGCGCGGCGTGGAAGCCGAGCCCGGAGTTGGCCCCGGTGACGACCACGGTCCGGCCGGCCTGGTCGGGGATGTTCGCCGTGCTCCAGTTGCTCATGGGCATGACGGTAGTCGCCGCGCTCGGCCCGACGGGACGGCGCGACCGATCTCCGGCGGAGGCGCGGCGCTCGCGTTCGCGGCCGCGGCGGCGACCCGGCTGATCCCCGCGCCGCCGCTGGCGCGTAGCCCCTCGTATGAACGTCACGATCACCGGCGCCACCGGGCTCATCGGCACCAAGCTCGTCGCGGCCCTGAAGGCCCGCGGCGGCACGGTCACGGTCCTCTCGCGCAACCCCGCCAAGGCACAGGAGGCGCTCGGCGTCGAGGCCGTCGCCTGGGACTCGAGCGCCGGCCCGGCGCCGACGGGCGCCCTCTCGGGCCGCGACGCGGTGATCCACCTCGCCGGCGAGCCCGTCGCCCAGCGCTGGAGCGCGCAGGTCAAGCGCGCGATCCTCGAGTCGCGCGAAGTCGGGACGCGCAACCTCGTAGCCGGCATCGCCGCCGCCGCGCCCAAGCCGGCGACCCTCGTCGCCTCCTCCGCGGTCGGCATCTACGGCAAGCACGGCGACGAGCGGATCCCCGAGTCCACCCCGGCGGGAAGCGACTTCCTCGCCGACGTCTGCGTGCGGTGGGAGCGCGAGGCCGACCTCGCCGGCGGCCTGGGGCTGCGCGTCGTGAAGATCCGCACCGGCGTCGTGCTCGACGCGGGCGGCGGCGCGCTCAAGACCATGCTCCCGCCGTTCAAGGCCGGGATCGGCGGCCCCGTCGCGGGCGGCGACCAGTACATGCCGTGGATCCACGTCGACGACATCGTCGGCCTCTACCTCAAGGCCCTCGACGACCCGAGTTGGAGCGGCGCCTACAACGGCGCGGCGCCCGAGCCCGTCACGAACAAGGAGTTCTCCACGGCCCTGGGCAAGGCGCTGCACCGCCCGAGCCTCGCGCCCATCCCGGCCTTCGCGATCAAGCTCCTCTACGGCGAGATGGCCGAGATCGTCACCGAGGGCCAGCGCGCGGTGCCCGAGCGCCCGCTCACCGGGGGCTACGCGTTTCAGCACGCCGACCTGCAGGCGGCGCTCGAGAACACCCTGGGCTGAGCCGGCCCAGCCCGGGCCGTCAGCTCAGCAGCGGCTTCTCCGGTCGCTCAAGCCCCGCCGGGCCGTCGTAGTGCGTCGGCTCGGGGATCGCCTGCGTGTCGTTGCCGATGCCGGGGCGCGGCGCGATCTCCAGGCCTGGGCGCTCGTCCTCGGGCACCGTACCGCCGCCGTCGGGGTGGTCGCCCGCCGGGGTGTCGCCGTTGGTGCCCGCGCTCAGCGCGGCGCGGGCGTTGTCGCGCTCCTCGCGGATCGCCGCGCGCTCGGCCGGCGTGGGGTGCGGGACGCCGGCGGCGGCGTAGGAGCCGTCCTCGTCGAGCGTCTCGTCCTGCAGCAGCGTGCGCGTGAGCGACTCGAGCTTGTCGCGGTGCTCGGTGAGGAGCATCTCGACGTCGTGGTGGGCCTCGTCGACGATCCGGCGGACCTCGTGGTCGATGAGCTCCTGCGTCGCCTGCGACGAGCCCTCCGAGCCGGGGAGCAGCATGCCGTTCGGGTTCGACGCCTCCACGGCGATCGGCCCGATCGCCTCACTCATGCCCCAGCGCGTGACCATGCCGCGCGCGATCCCCGTGAGCTGCTGGATGTCCGACTCGGCGCCCGTGGTGATGTTGCCGTACACGACCTCCTCGGCCACGCGGCCGCCGAGCGCGACGAGGATCTTCGAGCGCAGGTAGCCCTGGTCGTAGTTGAAGCGATCGGACTCCGGCGCGCTCATCGTCACGCCGAGCGACATGCCGCGCGGGATGATCGACACCTTGCGCACGGGGTCGGCGCCCAAGGTGAGCATCCCGACGAGCGCGTGGCCGGCCTCGTGGTAGGCGGTGCGCTCGCGCTCCTCCTCGCTCATGACGACCTTGCGCTCGGCCCCGAGCACGACGCGCTCGAGCGCGTCGCCGAGGTCCTGCCGGTCGACGCGCTTGTGCCCGCGGCGCGCGGCCAGCAGCGCGGCCTCGTTGATGAGGTTCGCGAGATCCGCGCCGACCATGCCGGGCGTCGAGGAGGCGATGCCCGAGAGGTCGACCTCGCCCTCGAGCGGCACGGAGCGGGTGTGGACCTTGAGGATCGCCTCGCGGCCGACCTTGTCCGGCGGCTGCACGGTGACGCGGCGGTCGAAGCGGCCCGGGCGCAGCAGCGCGGAGTCCAGGACCTCCGGGCGGTTGGTCGCCCCGAGCACGATGACGCCGATCGACGGGTCGAAGCCGTCCATCTCGGTGAGGATCTGGTTGAGCGTCTGCTCACGCTCGTCGTGCCCGCCCATCGCGTTGCCGCCGCCGCGCGTGCGGCCGATCGCGTCGAGCTCGTCGATGAAGATGATCGCGGGGGCGGCCTTCTTGGCCTGCTCGAAGAGGTCGCGCACGCGGGACGCGCCGACGCCGACGATCATCTCGATGAACTCCGCCGCGCTGGCGGTGAAGAACGCCGCGTCGGCCTCCCCGGCCATCGCCCGGGCAAGCAGCGTCTTGCCCGTGCCGGGCGGGCCGCTGAGCAGCACGCCCTTGGGGATCCGCGCGCCGAGCGCCTTGTACTTGTCGGGGTTCTTGAGGAAGTCGACGATCTCCTTGAGCTCGTCCTCGGCCTCGTCGATGCCCGCGACGTCGTCGAAGGTCGTGCGCAGCTGGTTGGCCTCCTGGTCGACGCGCTTGGCCTTGGACTTGCCGAAGCCGCCCATGCCGCCCGCTCCGGCGCCCGAGGCCGCCTTGCGGATGAAGTAGACGAAGACGCCGATGATCAGCAGCGTCGGCAGGAGGGAGATGAGGAAGCTCGCCAGGAAGGAGCGGCCCGCGGTGGGCGGCTCCGCGTTGATCTCGACCTTGGCCTCCTGCAGGATGCGGGAGAGCTGGTCGCCGTTGGCGAACGTCGGGATCTCCGTCGTGAACTTCGTGTTCGGCTTCGCGTCGCCCGGCGGATCGAACTCGCGCTTGAACTCGCCGGAGATGGTCTCCCCGCGCGAGGCGATCTGCTTGACGTTGCCCTGCTGGACCTGCTCGACGAACGTGGGGTTGTAGGAGATCCGGGTGGGGCGGTCGCCCCCGGGCAGCAGGGTCGTGAGGAAGAGGTTCAGCACGACGATGACGACGATCGCGATGAGGACCCCGCGCCAGCGCATGCCGCCCATCTTGCCCTTGGGGGTGTCGGGCTTCCCGCGCCCGTCGGCAGCGGGGTCGACGCGCCAGGGCGTGCGCGCCGGCTCCTTCTTGCGGTCCGGGGACTTGCCGCGACCGTCGTCCACGGCGAGCCGCTGGTCGTCGGAGGGGTGGCGCGGGTCGTCGGGCGGCCGACGAGGGTCTTCTGCCATCGCCACAGGGTACCGACGGACCTGAACCGGCCTTCAACGTGGCGCCGCGCGCGCGCCGGGTTGCGCTCAGCCCGGTGGGAAGGAGCCCGTCCGCCGCCGCACGAGGCGGCCGTCGCGGAGGCCGAGCTGCGAGTAGGCGGTGCGCGTCGTGTCGCCGTCCGGGCTGATGCGGTAGCGGCCGAGGGGACTCTCGCGCGCGCCCAGCGAGAACAGCGCGCGGATCACCGCCGTGCGGTCGTTGCCGCGCGTCCCCGCGCGCTGGATCGCCGCGAGGACGAGGCGCATCGCCTCGTACCCGTAGAGCGCGCCGCTGCGCGCGGGGACGCCGAAGGCGGCGCGGTAGGCCCGGACGAACGCGCGGACGCCCGGCAGCGGCTCCAGGACCCCCGGGGGTGCCGTCAGCTGCGTCCGCGCCTGGGTGCCCGGCTCGAGGGCGGCGGCGAACGCGTCGGAGGCGAGGCCCTCGCCGCCGAAGAGCTCGAGCTGCGGGTCGGCCCGGTGCAGGGCGTCGAAGAGCCGCGGCACCCAGGCGGCCAGGGCGCCGGCGAAGACGAGGCAGTCGGGGCGGCGAGCGACGATCCTCGCGGCCTCGTCGGCCACGTCGGCGTCCACCCGCAGCGCGTCGCGGTCGACGACGTCGATCCGCGCCGCGGTGGCCAGCCGTTCGACCGTGTCGGCCAGTCCGCGCCCGGCGACGTCGCGGTCGTCGAGCACCTGGAGACGGCGGCAGTCGTCCGTCCGGAGCAGGGCCGTCAGCGCCCGGGCCTGGACGTCGTCGCCGGGCACGGGTCGGGCGAACGTCCGCACCCCCGACGGGTAGTACTTCTCGGGCTCGCCCTCGTCGGCGTCGCGCGGCCCCGTGAGCCCGCCGTACCCGCTCGTGGGGCTGACCTGCAGCACCCCGGCCGCGTTGAGGATCGGCAGGGAGACCGCCGTGGCCCCCGACGGCCCGTCACCCAGGTAGGCGATCGCGGTGCGGTCACGCGCGACGATCCGCGCGTTGTCGGCCGTCTGGGTGGGGTCCGCGCGCCCCGCGTCCGGGGTCGAGTCGTCCAGCACCGCGAGCTTGACCACGAGGTCGCCGACCCGCCCGCCCGCCTCGCGCAGCGCGAGCCGCGCCCCGTTGGCCACGGCCTGGGAGTCGGGCCCCGACGGACCTTGGAGGGGAAGGCTCGCGTAGGCGGTCAGCGTCGTCGCTCCCGTGTCGCCGGCCTGCTGGTCCGCGCGCTGGCAGGCCGCGAGCCCGAGAGCCAGCACGGCGGTCAGCATCCCGGCCAGGCACGGGCGCATCGCGACGGCGCCCGCGCGCCCGGGGACTCAGGCCTCCCGGTTGCCCGGGAGCGTCGGCACCATGCGGAAGGCCACGCCGACGAGGATGACGATCACGGTGACCAGGAAGGAGTCGATGGCCTTGGTCCCGAGGGCCCAGCCGACGATCCAGATGACGAGGCCGGCGGTGGTGGCTGCGACGAGACCCATATGGCGGCGAAGTCTACAAGAGGGGTTCGGGCGAGCGGCCGTCGGCGCTCAGGCGTCCAGGCCGGCGGCGAGGCCCGCGACGAGCCTGCGCACGGCCGCGACCGGGTCGTCGGCGTGCTCGGCGGCGGCCCGCACGAGGCGCGAGCCGACGATCACGCCGTCGGCGCCGGCGTCGGCGGCCGCGCGTGCCTGGTCCGGCGTCGCGATCCCGAACCCGACCGCGACGGGGACGTCGGTGTGCGCCTGGGCCCGGCGGACGATCGGGCCGAAAGCGTCCTCGAGCGCGGTGCGCTCCCCCGTGGTGCCGGTCACCGCCACGGTGTAGAGGAAGCCGCGGGCGCGGGCGCCGATGCGGCCCATGCGCTCGTCGGAGGAGGTCGGCGCGACGAGCGGGACGAGCGCGAGGCCCGCCGCGTCGCAGGCCTCGAGCACGAGCGGGGCCTCCTCCATCGGCAGGTCCGGGACGATGAGCCCGCTCGCGCCCGCATCGCGCAGCGCGGCCACGAACGCCGCGATCCCCCGGGCGTAGACGACGTTCGCGTAGACCATGAGCACGACCGGGAGCCGCGGCGCGAGCGCCTCGCAGACCCCGAGGACGCCGTCGAGCGTGGCCCCGGCGCGCAGCGCGCGGGTTCCGGCGGCCTGGATGACGGGGCCGTCGGCCAGCGGATCGGAGTAGGGGACGCCGAGCTCGACGAGGTCGGCCCCGCCGTCGGCGTAGGCCGCGCCGATCGCCCGCGAGCGCGCGAGGTCGGGGAAGCCCCCCATGAGGTAGGGCATGAGCGCGGCGCGGCGGCCGCCCTTGCCGAACGCGCCGGCGATGCGCTCCACCCCGACCTCCGGCGCCGAGCGGCCCAGTGCGCCCACCCCCCGAGCGCGCAATGGCGCGCGACCCGGGGCGGGGGGGTGACACCGGCTCCCCCCCCCGCG
>JBBQEV010000077.1:0-19924 GCA_038321325.1 Solirubrobacterales bacterium | reverse complement strand
GCCTGATGACCCGCATCGCCGGACGCCTGCTCGCGCTCGCCGCCGGGCTCTGGCACAACTGGAACATCGGCGATCCCGGCCGCCACCTCACCGCCTACGACCACTAAACCGCTCCAACCAACGGAATCACTCATCTAGGAGGCGGGGTCGCCGGCGACCGTCGGACCCGCCGCGCCGGAGGCCTGACCGATCTCCTTGCCGGCCCCGTTCAGAGCGGAGGTTCCGGCCTCACCGCCGAGCGCCTCGAGGAAGGGTCGCTCGGCGCGCAGGAGCGTGGAGATCTCCCCGGCCGGCGCGGGGCGCGCGAAGTAGTAGCCCTGCCCGATGTCGAAGCCGAGCTCCCGCACGACCGCGAGCTGGCCGGCCGTCTCGATCCCCTCGGCCACGAGCGTCAGCCCGAGGGCGCGCGCCATGCCGACGATCGACTCGACGATCGAGCGGGTGCGCTGGTCGACGTCGATCTCGGCGATGAACGAGCGGTCGACCTTCACCACGGACGCGGGAAAGCGCCGCAGGTAGGACAACGAGGCGTACCCGGTGCCGAAGTCGTCGATCGCGATCTCCGTCCCGAGCGACCGGAGCGCGGTGAGCACCTTCAAGCCGGCCTCCGCGTCGTCGAGGATCACGCTCTCGGTCACCTCGAGGAAAAGGCGGGCCGGGTCGGCGTCGTTGGCGCCGAGCGCGTCGGAGACCCGGGCCACGAGCCCGGGGTCGGAGAGCTGCCGCACCGACAGGTTCACCGACATCCACGGCGCCTCGGCGATCAGGGAGTCCGCCTGCCATACGGCAAGCTGCTCGAGCGCCTCCCCGAGCACCTGCGAGCCGATCGCGAGGATCATCCCGGTCTCCTCGGCAACCCGGATGAACTCGCCGGGCATGATCAGCCCGGACGGCCGCTGCCAGCGGACGAGCGCCTCGATCCCGACGACCCCGCCGGTGCGCAGGTCGATCTCCGGCTGGTAGTGCAGACAGAGCTCGTCGCGCTCGATCGCGTGCCGCAGCGCCCGCTCGAGCTCGAGCTGGCGCACGATCCGCTCCCGCAGCTCCTCGGAGAAGAGCTCGTACCGCGCGCGGCCCAGCGCCTTGGCCTGGTACATCGCCGCGTCGGCCTGCTCGATGAGGGCCTCCGGCCGCTCCGACCCCTCGGCGAGGACGATGCCGACGCTCGCGGTCACGAGGAACTGCTCGCCGTCGAGCTCGAAGGGGCGGCGCAGGACGCGGCCGAGGCGCTCGGCGATCCCGACGACCGGACGGGCCGCGGTCAGCGCCTCGCAGACGATCACGAACTCGTCGCCGCTGAGGCGGCCCAAGGTGTCCTGGGGCCGGATGGTCATCCCGAGCCGCTGGGCCACCATGCGCAGCAGGCGGTCACCCGCCGCGTGGCCGAGCGTGTCGTTGACGGCCTTGAACCCGTCGAGGTCGAGGAAGAACACCCCGAGGCGCTCCTCGTCGTCCGCGCGGCGGAGCTGACGGGAGAGCGAGCGCCGGAGCGCGTCGACGATGAGCACCCGGTTGGCCAGGCCGGTGAGCGGGTCGTGGGTCGCCTGGTGGAACAGGCTCTGCTCCGCGCGGTCGCGCTCGACCACGCGTCCGAGCTGGGTCCCGATCTGGGTCATCAGGCTCAGGGTCTCCGGGTCGGGCGCCATGACCCGATCGGCGAAGAACTCGAGGACGCCGACGATCTCCGAGCCGGCCAGCAGCGGGAAGCCGACCGCGGTTCGCAGGCCGGCGGCGCTCAGCGCCTCGGCCCGCACCAGCCGGCCGACCTCCTCGGGACCGGACACCCACACCGCGGTGCGCTGAGCGAGGACCTGGCCGGGCAGACCGACCCCAGATCGGAACACGAGGCCCTCGCAGAACGTGCGGAACTCCGCGTCGCGCGCGTCCGCACCGGACCAGATCAGCGTGGAGACGAGGTCCCCGGCCTCGTCGAGCAGCCAGGCGTGTCCCAGCCGCCAGGTTCCGTGACTGCGGATCGCGTCCAGGCACACGGTCAGCGCGGCGCCGATCTCGGTCGCCTCGTTGGCCGCCGTCGCGACGGTCTCGAGCAGCACCAGACCCTGCTGGCGGTCGTAGAGCTGGCGGGTGGCGCTCTCGGAGATCGACTCCGCCTCGCGGCGGATCGCCCGCTCGCGCTTGAGCTGGCGCTCCAGCCGGGCGAGCCGGGCCTCGAGCGCGTCTCCGTCGGCTGTGCCTATCGGCCGAACGTGATCTCCAGGCGGCACCGTCGATCCCCCCGGTTCATGCACTTCGGCTGCTCGATGCGGATCGTTTGCCCGTAGTGGTCCGCGGCCCCGAGCAGCAGCCCTTCGGCGAATGCGCAGAGCTTGCGCGGCGAGTAGTAGTCCATGGCCAGCCCGGCCGGATCGCTCGCGTCGAACGCGAACTCGGGGACGATCGCCCCCGGGTAGAGCTTGCGGACCTCGGGGTGGATGATGTCGTTGAGCGTCAGCACGAACGACCGCGTCTCCGAGTGTCCGGTGAAGAGGTGCGGGTACCGCTCGGCGAACAGCGACATGGCGTGACGCCCGAACCCGCTCACGACCTCGTCCGCGGGGACGGCCAGCGCCGCGGAGGTCGCCGCGACGAGGGAGAAGAAGTCCGCGTCCGGATAGCTGCCGAGCGAGGTGTAGACCCCGTCGAGGCCCGTCGTGTCGAGGAGCGTCTCCCACATCAGCTCGCCGTGCGCCTCCACGACCGTCTGCTCGAAGAGGTTGAAGACGATGCCCTTCATGGGCTCAATCTATGGGATGGCGCCATCTACGCGCCGCGGACGCTCGCGGCGCTGCGCCGCTCACCGCACGGGGGGGATGCCCGCGGGGTCGTCGGCCGGCTCGCAGCCGTCGACGGAAGGGTGCAGCTCCCACGTGTGCTCGGGCTGCTGCTGTGCCGTCCACACGGTCTGCTGCTCCGGCGTCATCCCGGTGGGCTTGGTGTGCGGCGTCTCGGGCCGTGGCGGCGCCTCCGAGGTCATCTTGCACACGCGCCGGTGGAAGTCGTCGAATCGGGACCAGTCGACCGCCGGATCGGGGAGCTTCTGAATCGTCTTGACCGGGTGCAGCTCGTTCCAACCGCTGTGCCCTGCGTCGTAGTTCCAGCGTCCGTTCACGACGACCAGGTCGCCCACCTTCACGGTGCCGTCGCCCGCATCGGCCGGGTCCCCGCCGTCGGCGGCCGCCCAGGCGGCGATCAGCGCGACGGCCACGATCGGGGCGAACAGCGCGGAGACGATCGCGCAGGCGATCTTCCCGATGATGGGGACCTTGCAGAGCTTGCCGAGGCCGGGTGGGATGTTGTCGAGCACCGAGAGCAGGTCGTTCGGGCGGGACCCCTCGAACTCCGCGTGGAAGACCGGCACGGGGAAGCGGCCCTTCGGCGACTTCGAGAACGGGACGTGCACCTGCTTGTCGCCGATGATGAACCGCGTGCCGATGTCCGGCCCCTCGAACCAGGAGAAGTAGCCGTGGTAGCGGCCGGCGCCGGCCTCCGGGTCCCGCGGCTCGGGCGTCGAGGGCTGCTCGGTGACGAGCGCCCCTTGGACGGGCGCCGCCTGCGCGATCTTCAGGTTCGCCCGCTCGGCGGCGCCGGCGTCGCTCGCGTCGCGCTCGTAGTCGCGCGGCGAGTCGGGCGCGAGCAGGAGGTTCAGCGAGTAGTCGTTGTCGATGTTGCTGGGGAAGGGCTTGTCGAAGCCGACCGGTTCAAGCTCGGCGATCCAGCCGACCGCGCAGCGGTCGCCACCGAGGCACACGAGCTTGCCGTGCAGCATGTACTCCAGGACCTTGCGGACCGCGGAGAAGACGACGGGGCCCAGCGCGATGAGCGCGATGCCGCCCGAGAAGATCGCGGCGACGAACGCCGCCACGCCCACGACGATCTCCTCGGTCATCTCGAGCGGCTCGTAGTCGGCCGGCTCGACGCATGTCGTGTACTCGGCGGCCATCTCAGCGGCTCCTTCTCACGCCTTGCCCTCGGCGGTCAGGGTCACTCCGCCGACCAGCCTGTCCTCGGCGAACGCGTTCAGGTTGAACCCCTGCCGGCCCTCGAAGCCGTCCGGCGCCACGACCTCGACGCTGAGCTCGATCTGCTCGCCGGGGGAGAGCGTCAGCTCCTCGGGGCCGAACTCGACGGTCCAGCCCTCCGGCACCGGATGGGCGCCCCGGGTGTGCCTCGCGAGGGCCCGGCGACGGTGCGCCTCTCGCGCGCGCGCTGAAGTGACGTCGCCGTCCCGGGGGCCCGGGGGACAGGGCGCGAGCTCGCCGATCGCGTAGGAGTCGACCTCGAAGGTCAGCCGACGCCGGACCGGTGCGTCGTTTCGCACGGGCACGACGAAGCGGGCGCGCGGCGAGTTCAAGGCCTGGACGTCGGTGTTCTCCTGGCCGAGGTTGTTCGCCGGATTGGCGTCGTCGGGCCACTCCAGCTCGACCTGGAGGCAGTAGTGACCGGGGGCACTGGGCGTCTTCCACCCGAAGCGCGCGAACGCCGGCAGGCCGGGCGCGCCCTTTACCGGCAGGTCGTCGACCTTGCCGACCCCGAGCTCGTGGCGGACGGTGCCGATCCCGAACTCCAGGTAGGAGAAGCGCACCGGAAGGTCGATCGCGGGAGCCTCGTCGGACCCGTTCCACACCCGTGCGACGATCTCGTAGTCCGTGCCCGCCTTCAGCGCGTGCGACGGCACGACCTTGCCCTTGCGCTCGAGGCGGATGTCCGGGTTGTCCCAGGTGACGGCCACGCCCTGCGCCATGAGGTACGTCTGGCAGTAGATCAACGGGTCGGGCCGGCGGTAGGTCTTCGCCGGGACACGCTGCTGAACCGGCATCGGGCGCTTCGTCGGGTCGATGTCGCCGTCGGGCGGCGCGAAGCGGTCGCGCCCGCGACGGCGCAGCAGCCGCAGCACCACGCTCGCCAGCCACGCGCACCCCAGGAGCCCGAGCAGCCACGCCAGGCACCCACACGCACCCGACCACCTGCGCTTGCGCCAGGCGAACACGATCAGCAACCCCGACCGGCACACGCCGCACCACCGGGACCGTCCGGCGCGGAGCTTCATCGCAGGACCTCGATCGGGAGCATGAGACCGGGCACGATCCCGGCGCTAGGAACCGGCAGACGGAAAGCCGCGCGGTCGCAGCGGGTTGCGCCATTCAGCGCGAGCGATCATGGACGACGCTGCCGACGTCGCGAGCAGCGCCGCGACGACGGCCCATTCGACCGCCCCGCTGCCGCCGTCAGGATCGATGCCGAAGGCCGCTTCGATCCACTCGCGCGACACGAGCGTGACCACGAGCAAGAGCGCCGTCAGGCCCGCCGCCCCGGCCTCGACCCAGAACCGGATACGCACCCCCCGACGCATGTGTCCCCCTCTCGGCCGCGATCTGTGACGCCGTGACTTGGCGCACCCAACTCAACCACATCCCGGCGGAGGTGTCGAGCCGTCGAGACGAAAGGCGCTCGCTGCCGACGCGCGTGCGCGTCGGCAGCGACGGGCTAGGGAGTGGCCGTCGGTTGCTTGCAGGCCGCGAGCGCGGTGTCCTTGGCCGCGCCGGCCGGCGCGGTGTCCTCGACGATGGCCTCGCACGCCTCGCGAGAGGCCTTGGCCGCCCCGTCGGCGTCGCCGCTGCCCGCCTTATCGCAGATCTCGCCGATCTTGTCCTTGGCCTTGGCCGAGAGCTGAGGGTTGGTGGCCGCCAGCGCCTTGCAGGCCACGATGGCCTGCTTTGCCTCCGGCGTGTCCGGCACGCCGGAGGCGGCCGGGCTGGAGCTGGTGTCCGGCTCCGTGGCGGTCGCCCCCGCCGGCGCCTCGGCCGGCGCCGCCGTCGTCGTCGTCGTCGCGGCGGTCGTCGCCGCGTTCTCGTCGTCGCCGCAGCCCCCGACCGCGACCCCGAACCCGGACAGCGCCACGATCAGCATCGTCATGCGCTTGGTCATCTGCTTCCCCCCGATCAGTGCGGGGCGTACGGTCGCCCCAGTCGAGCGACGCTAACGCGTCCTGGCGCGTAAACACAAGCCCGGTTTTCTCCTTCGGCGCCGCCCACTACGCCCCGAGGATCCGCAGCGCGAGGTGGCCGGCGTTCTTCGGGTTGTCCAGGCCGACCGCGGCCACGGGCACCCCGGGGGGCATCTGCACCACGGAGAGGATGGCGTCGAGGCCGCCCGCCGCGCTGAGCGACGAGGTCAGCGGGACGCCGACGACCGGCAGGCCCGTGTGCGCGGCGGCGGCGCCCGGCAGCGCGGCGGAGAGGCCGGCGCCGGCGATGATCACGCGCAGGCCGCGCATCTGCGCGTTGGAGCAGTAGTCGGCGACGACGTCCGGCTCCCGGTGAGCGGACATGACGCGCATCTCATAGCGGACGCCCGCGGCGTCGAGGACGTCGCCGGCCTTCTGCATCGTGTCCCAGTCCGACTTCGAGCCCATGATGATCCCGACCAGCGGCGGATCGGTCACCAGGATGTCCAGCTCGCGCTCCACCTCGCCCTCCGTGAGGGGGAGCTCGCCGGGCGCGGGCTCTGAGTCCGGGGCCGCGAGGGCGCGTTCGTCGTCGGCTTCGGTCATCTCGTCGCTCCCGCGTCCACGGCGCGCAGCGCGATGTCCGTCCGCAGCTGGCGCCCTTCGAAGGTGATCTGCTCCGCGGCAGCATAGGCGGCGTCCCGGGCTCCGCCGAGGGTGGACGCGCGCGCGGTGACGTTGAGCACGCGGCCGCCCGCGGTGACGAGGCGGCCGTCCACGTCGCGCGCGGTCCCCGCGTGCGTGACCTCGACGGTGTCGGGGAGCTCCCCGATCGTGATGACGTCCCCCGAGGCCGAGCGCTCGGGGTAGCCCGCGCCCGCGAGCACGAGCGTGACCGCCCAGTCGTCGGAGAACGCGAGCGGCGGCGCGGCGGCCAGGCCGCCCGGGCGGGTCGCGCGGAGCAGGAGGTCGGCGAGGTCGCTCTGCAGCCGCGGGAGCACGGCCTGGGTCTCGGGATCGCCGAAGCGCGCGTTGAACTCGAAGACCTTCGGCCCCTCCGCGGTCAGGAAGAGCCCGGCGTAGAGCACGCCGGTGAACGGGGTGCCGCGGCGACGCAGCTCGTCGAGGATCGGCTGGTGGACGAGCGCCGCGAGCGCCGCGGGATCCTCCGCGCCGGCCGCCGGAACGGGTGAGTAGGAGCCCATGCCGCCGGTGTTGAGCCCCTGGTCTCCGTCGAAGATCCGCTTGTAGTCCTGCGCGGGCGCGAGCGGGTAGGCGCGCTCGCCGTCGCAGAGCGCCAGCAGCGAGAGCTCCTCGCCCTCGAGGGTCTCCTCCACCACGACGTCGCCGGGGCCGTGGCGGCGCTCGACGAGGAACGCCTCCAGCGCGGCACGCGCCTCGCCCTCGCCGGCGGGGAGCACGACGCCCTTGCCGGCGGCGAGGCCGTCGAACTTGACCACCGCGGGGTAGCGGCCGTCGATCGCGGCGATGCCCTCCTCGACGGAAGTCACGACGCGGCTCGCGCTCGCGGGCACGCCCGCCGCCGCGATGATCTCCTTGGCGAAGGCCTTGGAGCCCTCGATGCGCGCCGCCGCCGCGCTCGGCCCGAACGCGGGGATCCCGGCGCGGCCGAGGCAGTCGACCAGCCCGCCGACGAGCGGCCCCTCCGGGCCGACGACCACGAGGTCGACCTCCCGCGAGCGCGCGACGTGCACCAGGCCCTCGAGGTCGGTCACGGTCACGTCGACGATCCGCGCGTCGGCGGCGATCCCCGGGTTGCCCGGAGCGCACAACAGCTCCGGGCGCTGCGGCGAGCGCGCGAGCGCGCGGACGATGGCGTGCTCGCGGCCGCCTCCGCCCACGACGAGGATCTTCATGCGCTACAGCGAGGCGATGAAGTCGTCGATCGGGATCGCGGCGAGCGTCTCGTAGCGCGACGTGCCGCGGGAGGAGAGCTCGAGCGAGACGCGCGCCATGGTGTGCTCGTCGGGCGCCTCGACGATGTTGATGAAGTCGAAGCGGCCGAGCGTCGACCACTGCGCCTTGACGGTCGCCCCGAGCTGCTCGATCTCCTTGTTGACCTCGCGGATGCGCTGCGGGTTGTTCTTGACCGTCTGCACCCCTTCGGGCGTCAGCGTGGTGAGCATGATGTAGGTGGGCATGACGTCCTTCTACCATCATCGGGCCATGCGTTCGCGGTCCATTGCCCTCCTGGTGACCATCGGAGCCGTCGCCGGAGGCGCAGCGCCCGCCCAGGCGGCCGAGATCCGCGTCGACCGCGCGTGCTTCGCCGACCCGCAGGATCGCGAGGACACCATCAAACTGAGCGGCAGCGGGTTCACGCCCAACGCGGCCTACCAGGTGACCCTCGACGGCCAGCCGCTGACCGGCGGCAACGGGAGCACGGACGCCGCCGGCAACATGTCGGGGCGCTTCGTCGCGCCGAGCCTGCGGACGGTCTCGCGCGTCGCGCGCCAGCATCGGTTCCGCCTGAGCGTGCAGGAGGGCGCCAACACGCCCACCACGTCGTTCACGGTCTCGCGCCTGTTCGCCTCGTTCAAGCCCTCGACGGGCAACCCGACCTCGCTGCGGGTGCGCTTCTCGCTGTACGGCTTCTCGCTTCAGGGCGACACCCGGCCGCCGGTCTACGTGCACTACGTCGGCCCGAGCGGGCGCGTGGCGCAGACGACCCGGCTCGGCAACGCCACGCAGGCCTGCGGCTTCCTGCGCACGAGCAGGCGCCGGCTCTTCCCGTTCCTCCCGCGTCGCGGTGCCTGGCGGTTGCAGTTCGACACGCGCAAGCGCTACGCGCGCGGCACGACGCGCTCGGGCTTCCTGTTCTACACGGTGGGCGTCAACGTGAAGTGAGGGCGGCGGGCTGCCGCGGCGCCGCGGTGAGGACGACGTCGTCGCCCGCCGCGTCGACGTTCACCGTGTCGCCCGCGACGAACTCGTCCTGCAGGATCGCGAGCGCGAGGCGGTCGACCACGCGCTTCTGGATGACGCGCTTGAGCGGCCGCGCGCCGTACACCGGGTCGTAGCCCAGCGTGCCGAGGAGCTCCCGGGCGGCCGGGGTCAGCACGACCTCGATGCCGCGCTCGCGCAGCCGGCCGACGAGCAGCGCGACCTGCTTGACGACGATCGCGCCGATGTGCTCGCGATCGAGGGCGTGGAACTCGACGATGTCGTCGAGGCGGTTGATGAACTCGGGCTTGAACGTCGCCTCGACGTCGCGCGCGTTGGAGGTCATCACGAGGACGACGTTCTTGAAGTCCACCGTGCGGCCCTGGCCGTCGGTGAGGCGCCCGTCGTCCATGACCTGGAGCAGCGCGTTGAACACGTCGGGGTGGGCCTTCTCGATCTCGTCGAGGAGCACCACGGCGTAGGGGCGCCGCCGGACGGCCTCGGTGAGCTGGCCGCCCTCCTCGTAGCCGACGTAGCCGGGGGGTGCGCCCACGAGGCGCGAGACCGAGTGCTTCTCCATGTACTCCGACATGTCCAGGCGGATCATCGCGCCGGTGGAGTCGAACATGAACTCGGCCAGCGCGCGCGCCAGCTCGGTCTTGCCGACGCCGGTCGGGCCGAGGAAGAGGAACGAGCCGATCGGCCGGTCGGGGTCCTGCAGCCCGGCGCGGGAGCGGCGCAGGGCGGAGCTCACGGCGGCGACCGCCTCGTCCTGGCCGACGACGCGCTCGTGCAGGCGCGTCTCCATCGTGACGAGCTTCTCGACCTCGCCCTCGAGCAGGCGCGAGACCGGGATGCCGGTCCAGCGCCCGACCACGAGCGCGATGTCCTCGGCGTCGACGGTGTCCTTGAGGAAGCGCGTCTTCGGGCGCTCTTCGCCCTCCTCGCTGGCTTCGGCCTCGGCGAGCTGGCGCTCGAGCTCGGGGATCTCGCCGTGGCGAAGCCGTGCGGCGACCTCGAGGTCGAACTCGCGCTCGGCGCGCTCGAGCTCGCGGCGCGCGGCGTCGAGGCGGGTGCGCACGTCGGAGGTGCCCTGGATCGCCTGCTTCTCGTTCTGCCACTCGGCGACCATCGCCGCGTAGGACTCCTCGAGCTCGGCGAGCTCTGCGTCCAGCGTGGCCAGGCGCTCCTTGGACGCCGTGTCCTTCTCCTGCTGGAGCGAGGTCTGCTCGATCTGCAGCTGGAGGATGCGCCGCTGCACCTCGTCGATCTCGGTCGGCTGGGAGTCGTTCTCGACCTGCAGGCCGGCGGCCGCCTCGTCGACGAGGTCGATCGCCTTGTCGGGCAGGAAGCGGTCGGCGATGTAGCGGTGCGAGAGCGTGGCCGCGGCGATCAGCGCGGCGTCCTGGATCGTGACGTCGTGGTGGGTCTCGTAGCGCTCGCGCAGGCCGCGGAGGATCGCGACGGTGTCCTCGACGCTCGGCTCGTCGACGCGCACGGGCTGGAAGCGGCGCTCCAGCGCGGCGTCCTTCTCGACGTGCTTGCGGTACTCGTCGAGCGTCGTGGCGCCGACGGCGCGCAGCTCGCCGCGGGCGAGCATCGGCTTGAGCAGGTTCGAGGCGTCGACGGCGCCCTCCGCGGCGCCGGCGCCGACGATCGTGTGCAGCTCGTCGAGGAAGAGGATGACGCCGCCGTTCGCGTCGGAGACCTCCTTGAGGACCGCCTTGAGGCGCTCCTCGAACTCCCCGCGGAACTTCGCCCCGGCGATCAGCGCGCCCATGTCGAGCGTGATGACGCGCTTTCCCTTCAGGCCGTCGGGCACGTCGCCGGCGATGATGCGCTGCGCGAGCCCCTCGGCGATGGCGGTCTTGCCCACGCCGGGCTCGCCGATGAGGACGGGGTTGTTCTTCGTGCGGCGCGAGAGCACCTGGATGACGCGGCGGATCTCGTCGTCGCGGCCGATGACGGGGTCCAGGCGGCCCTCCTCGGCCCGGGCCGTGAGGTCGACGCCGAACTTCTTGAGCGCCTCGTACTTGCCCTCGGGCTCGGGATCGGTAACGCGGTGGGAGCCGCGGATCGCCGTGATGGCCTCCAGGAGCGCCTCACGGCGGGCGCCCGCCGCGCGCAGCGCGTCACCGGCCTTGGAGCCGTGCGCCGAGAGCGACAACAGCAGGTGCTCGACCGAGACGTACTCGTCCTTGAGCTCGCGCATCTCGTGCTCGGCGCCGCGGATGACCTGGGCGAGCTCGGAGCTCATCGCGGGACGCTCCCCGTCGGTCTGCAGGGTCGCCAGAGCGTCGAGCGCGGCGGCGTTGGCCTCCCGCACCACACCGGGCTCGACGCCGACGCGGCGCAGGACGGGAACGGTGAAGCCCTCCTCCTGCTCGAGCAGGGCGGCGAGCGCGTGCTCGGGCCCGGCCTGCGGGTTGCGGCGCGCGGCGGCCAGGGCGATGGCGGCCTCGAGGGCCTCGCGGGTGCGGGTGGTGAAGCGGTCGGCGTTCATGGCAGATCTCAGTGTAGCCGACTGAGATCTGGCGCTCCATCCGAGCGTGATCGTGGGCACACTCACTGATCCCGTCGCCGCCCGGAGGTGTACCTCTGAGGATGAGCAACTTGATCCAGTCCCGCATCAGGCGGCGTCGCGAGTCCTCGCCGCACGACGGCAGGACGCGCGAGCCGCTCGGTCCCGTCCCGCCCGACCACAAGACCCCGCTCGGCGACACGCCCGAAGCGCACGACGAGATCTCTCCACACGACCTGCCGCGCAGCCACCCGGGCCGCAAGGCCGCTGAGCGCCAGGCCGCCGCAGGCGACGGCACGACCCGCGGTGACGCCTGACGCGGGATACCCGCCCCCGGCGCCGGGTAGGTTCCCGCCCATGAGCGACGACGAACGCGGCGAGAGCCAGGCCGACGCCGACAGCGAGGCGAAGGCCCCGCCGGCGGACATCCTCGAAGACGACGGACGGCCCCTCGGCGACACCGACGAGGCGCACGACGAGATCTCTCCGCACGACCTGCCGATGGGCCACCCGGGCCGCCAGGCCGCCGAGGAGCAGGCCGAGGGCGAGGGCGGCACGACCCGCGGCCACGAGGACCCGTCGGAGGTCGGCGACGAGTAGGTCGCCCCGCGGTTCGTCGTCTCTCGCCGCACGTTCGTCGGGGGGCGGCCGAGGAACGTGCGATGTCGCGTTCTCGCGCAGCCACCGTCTCCTACGGCCTTCGCGCGGGGGACAAGGCCACCGCTTGACAGCCGCCCGTCGTATACCTAGCATCACCAGGTATGAAAGGGGACACGCTGAAGGGGCACCTGGAGATGCTGCTGCTCGCGGCTTTGCAGGCCGGGCCCGCCCACGGCTACGGGGTCATCGACGACCTGAAACGGCGCAGCGAGGGGGCGTTCGACCTCCAGGAGGGCACCATCTACCCCGCGCTGCACCGCCTCGAGCACAGCGGCCTGATCGAGTCGGAGTGGTCAGTCGAGAACGGGCGCCGGCGCCGCGTCTACCGGCTCACCCGGAAGGGCCGGGGCGCGTTGGAGGAGAAGACCTCGGCGTGGCTGAGCTTCTCACGCGCGACGACGCGCGCCTTGGAGCCGGCGGCATGACCGAGCCGGCACCCATGGACAACCTGAATTGCTACCTGGCCGCGTTGAACGACGCGCTCGTCGTGGGGATGCAAAGCCGCAGCCGGATCCTCGAGGAGGCCGGCGAGCACCTGAACCAGACGGCGCTGGGCGAGCACGAGAAGCTGGTCGCGCAGATCGAGCGGCGCGAGCTTCCCGGACGGCCGAGCGCAGCGCTCTGGGCCGAGGCCCAGCGTCGGGCGATCGCGGCGTTCGGCGCGCCGGATGTGGTCGCTGCGGGCTTCCAGCACGGGCCGCTGGGGGCGCTCGACAAGCGACTGGCGCTGACTGACGCGTGGTTCGAGCGATGGCTCCGGCGCCGCCCGGTCATGGCGGGCGCGATCTCGGCTGCGGCGACCTCCCTTGCGTGGGTCGCGCTCGGCGCGGCGATCTCCGTAGTCGGCGAACTGTTCGGCGTCGGCGACGCCACGAACGTCCTCATGACCTTCGTCGTTGTCGGCGTGCTCATCTTCTGCATCCGGATCGCGGGAGTGCTCCGCGGCAGGCTTGGGGCCGGCGGCGTGGCTGTAGGGCGGGGACTTCCGCTATGCCAACCCAAGTCGTTCCGCCTGGCGGCGCTCAGGGACTGGCAGGGGTACCTCTTCTTCCAGGGCTACATCCTTTTGACCGTGCCGACGAACTGGTTCGCGCTGACCGCGGCCTGGATCGGACTCGCCCTCGCCGTCGAGCTCCTGGCTCGGCTCGCTCGGCGCTCAGGTCTCGGCGCCGGGTGGGCCGCGTACGGCACCGACCCGGAGGAGAACTGGTCGCGCTACGCGACTGGGCTCGGGGCGTCGGCGGGCATCACGCTTACGCTGATCTTCGTCTTGTCGAGCGTGTCTGGGCTGGCCGCGGCGCTCGGACTCCTGCTGGCCGGGGCCACGGGGACCACGGCGCTCGTCCGGCGCCTGGCCTGGAACAGCTCCGTCAAGAGGAATTGGGGAAGGACCTACGAGCTGCGCGCCGCTGGCGCGCGCTGAGGACGCGCCCTCGCGAACAGCCGCGGCCTCAGCCCCGGTCCACGCGGATCCTCTGGCGCAGCGGGCGCGCGTCCGCGGCGCGGACGATCTCGCTGCCTGGGCGCGCCTCGTAGCGGACGAGGTCGGCGCGGACCTCGTCGCGGCGGTCCTCCAGGCCGGCGATCTCCTGCTGGAGCTGGGCCGAGCGGCGCTCCAGCGCCTTGACCCGCGCCACCATGCGCCGGAGCTGCTCCTCGAGTTCGAGGACGCGCTCGACGCCGGCGAGGTTCAGCCCGAGCGCGCCCGTCATCTCCTGGATGCGGCGCAGCCGGTCGACGTCGGCCTGGGAGTACAGCCGCGTACCCTTCGGGGAGCGCTTGGGCTCGATCAGCCCGCGCGCCTCGTACATGCGCAGCGTCTGCGGGTGCATCTCGGCGAGTTCGGCGGCCACGGAGATCATGAAGACCCCGCGGTCGTGCTCGACGGTGATCGTCGTGCGGGTGCGCGTGGTGCGCCGCGGGGCCGGCATGGCCTACGCCTGGGCCTCCGCGGGGGCGGCCTGAGCGAAGAGGTCGGAGCGCGGGTCGCCGGGCATCGTCGCCGACAGCTTGTCGACCGCGTCGGACTGCTCACGCGAGAGCGAGGCCGGGACGTCGATGACGAAGCGGTAGTGGATGTCCCCGCGGCCCTTGGCGCCCAGGCGCGGCGGGCCTTCCCCGCGGAGGCGCTGCACGGTGCCGGAGCGCGTTCCCGGGGGCACCCGCAGGCGCTTGGTGGCGTTGAGCGTCGGGACCGCGACCTCGGCGCCGCGCGCGGCCTCCGGGAACGTGATCGGCACCTCGACCTCGAGGTGGTCGCCCTTGCGCGCGAAGACCGGCGAGGGGGGCACGCGCGTGACGACGAACAGGTCGCCGGGCGCGCCGCCGTGCGGACCGGGTGCGCCCTTGCCCGCGAGGCGCACCTTGGAGCCGTCCTTCACGCCGGCGGGGATGTTGACGCGATACTTCTTGACCGTGCGCGTGACGCCCGAGCCCTGACAGGTCGGGCACGGATCCTCGACGACGGTCCCCGCGCCGCCGCAGCGCGAGCACGGGGTGGAGATCGAGAAGAGCCCCTGGCCCTGGGACTCGATGCCTCGCCCCTGGCACAGCGGGCAGATCCGTGGCGACGTGCCGGGCTTGGCGCCGGTCCCGTGACAGGTCTTGCAGCCCTCGGCGGTCGGCACGGTGAGCGGGATCTGCGCCCCCTCCATCGCCTGGACGAACGTGATCGTGGCCTCGGTCTCGAGGTCCTTGCCGCGCTCGGGACGCTGGCGCGGCGGTGCGCTGCGGCCCCCGCCGCCACCGACGCGATCACCGAACAGGTTGGAGAAGATGTCGCCGATGTCGGAGAAGCCGCCAGGCGCCGCGCCGCCGCCCGCGCCGCCGAGCGGACCGCTGCGGTCGTACTGCTTGCGCTTCTCGGCGTCGCCGAGCGTGTCGTAGGCGCCCGATATCGCCTTGAAGCGGGCCTCCGCGGCGGGGTTGCCGGGATTGCGGTCGGGGTGGTACTGGCGCGCGAGCTTGCGATAGGCCTTCTTGATCTCCTCGGGGGTCGCTTTCTTGTCGACCCCGAGCACCGTGTAGAGGTCGGTGGACATCAGCTCGACACGACCACCCGCGCGGCGCGCAGGACCGCGTCGCCGAGCACGTAGCCCGGCTGGTAGACCTCGACGACGACGCCGGGGTCGACACCTTCGACCGGCGCCTGGGCGAGCGCCTCGTGGCGATGCGGGTCGAACGGGCGGCCCTTCGGGTCCTCGATCGTGATGCCCGCGCGCTGCAGCGCGCCCATGATCTCCGCCTGCACGAGGCGGATGCCCTTCGTGATGTCGTGCTCGCCCTGCCCTTCGGCCGCCTCGGCGGCCTGCAGCGCGCGCTCGAGGTTGTCGATCGACGGCAGCAGCTCCTTGGCCAGCCGGCCGACCCCCCGCGCGTCCGCGGCGCCGACGTCGCGGCGCGCGCGCTTGCGCAGGTTGTCCATGTCGGCCGACACGCGCAGGTAGAGGTCCTTGTAGTCCGGCTCCGCGGCGGGGAGCACCTCCTCGGCGGAGTCGACCTCCTCGCCGGCGACCGCCGCGGACGCGGGCATGGTGATCTCGTCCAGGGCGTCGGTCGCTGCGGCCTGGGCCTCCTCGGCGGACGCGGGCGCCTCGTCGTGATCGGCCGGCGGCACGTGGGGCGCCGCCGCCGCGGACTCCTCCGCGGCGGCTCGGGTCTGCTCGTCGCTCATCCCCTAGCGGCCCTCGTCCACGACCTCGGCGTCGACGACGTCCTCCTCGGCGTCCACCGACCCATCCCCACCCGCCCCGCCGCCGTTGGCCGCGGCCGCGGCCTCCGACTTGGCCTGCGCCTGCTCGTACATCGCCTCGGAGACCTTGTGGAACGCGGTCTGCAGGGCGTCGGTCGCCGCGGTGATCTCCGCGGCATCCTCGCCCGTCAGCTTCTCGCGCAACTCCTTGATGCGCTCCTCGATCTCGCCCTTGGACTGGTCGTCGACCGCCTCGCCGAGATCCTTGACCTGCTTCTCGGCCTGGTAGGCGGCGTTCTCGCCGTTGTTACGCGCCTCGGCGAGCTCGCGCAGGCGCTTGTCCTCGTCGGCGTGGGACTCGGCGTCGGAGACCATCGACTTGATCTCGGAGTCCGAGAGGCCACCGCCGGCCTTGATCTCGATCTTCTGCTCCTTGCCGGTGCCGAGATCCTTCGCGGAGACCGAGAGGATGCCGTTAGCGTCGATGTCGAAGCCGACCTCGACCTGCGGCACGCCGCGCGGCGCCGGCGGGATGCCGGTGAGCTGGAACTTGCCGAGCGACTTGTTGTAGGTCGCCATCTCGCGCTCGCCCTGGAGCACGTGGATCTCGACGGAGGGCTGGTTGTCCTCCGCGGTGGAGAACACCTCGCTCTTGCGCGTCGGGATCGTCGTGTTGCGCTCGATGAGCTTGGTCATCACGCCGCCCTTGGTCTCGATGCCGAGCGTCAGCGGGGTGACGTCGAGCAGGAGGACGTCCTTGACGTCGCCCGCGAGCACCCCGGCCTGGATGGCGGCGCCGACGGCGACGACCTCGTCGGGGTTGACGCCACGGTGGGGCTCCTGGCCGGTGAGCTCCTTGACCTTCTCCTGCACGGCGGGCATGCGCGTCATCCCGCCGACGAGCACGACGTGGTCGATCTTCGCGGCGCCCTTCTCCTTGGCGTCGTCGAGCGCCTGGCGGACCGGGGCGACCACGCGGTCGAGCAGGTCGCCGGTGAGCTCGTTGAGCTTGGATCGGGTCAGACGGACGTCGAGGTGCTTCGGGCCGCTCGCGTCCGCGGTGATGAACGGCAGGTTGATCTGCGACTCCTGCGCGGAGGAGAGCTCGATCTTCGCCTTCTCGGCCGCCTCGTAGAGGCGCTGGAGGGCCATGGGGTCAGCCTTCAGGTCGATCGCCTGGTCGCGCTTGAACTCCGCCGCGAGCCAGTCGACGAGCGCCTTGTCGAAGTTGTCGCCGCCGAGGTGGTTGTCGCCCGCGGTGGCCTTGACCTCGAAGACGCCGTCGCCGATCTCCAGGACCGACACGTCGAAGGTGCCGCCGCCGAGGTCGAAGACGAGGATCGTCTGGTCGGTCTCCTTGTCGAGTCCGTACGCGAGCGCGGCCGCGGTCGGCTCGTTGATGATGCGCTTGACCTCGAGGCCGGCGATCTTGCCCGCGTCGGTCGTCGCCTGGCGCTGGTCGTCGTTGAAGTAGGCCGGCACGGTGATGACGGCGGAGTCGACGGTCTCGCCGAGGTAGGCCTCGGCGTCGGCCTTGAGCTTCGCGAGCGTCATCGCGGAGATCTCCGGCGGGGAGTACTGCTTGCCGTCGGCCTCAATGCGCGCGTCGCCGTTGGTGCCCGAGACGACCTTGTACGGGACGATCGACTCCTCCTCCTTGACCTCGCGCTCCTTGCGGCCCATGAAGCGCTTGACGGAGAAGATCGTGTTCTGCGGGTTCGTGACCGCCTGGCGCTTGGCGACGGTCCCGACGAGGCGCTCGCCCGACTTAGCGAACGCGACGACCGACGGGGTGGTGCGCCCGCCCTCGGCGTTCTCGATGACGGTCGGTTCGCCGCCCTCGAGGACGGCCATGCACGAATTCGTCGTGCCGAGGTCGATGCCGATGGTCTTGGCCATGAGTGGCTCCTTGGGTGAAGAGGGGGAACCGGGCGCTTCGGTGCTACGAGGGGGCGCCTGGGGAGATCTTAGTCTCAGTATGGCAGATCTTTGCGCGATGCCCGGCCGGGAGCGGGGGGTGAGGCCGGATCTCACCCTCCGGGCGGACTGCTTTACGCTCTCGGCATGTCCGCCCCCTTGGCCCCGCCCGAGCGCGCCGTCGTCCGAGCCGTCAACGCAGAGCGCGTCGCCCGCGGCCTCCCGGCCCTGCGCGCGGCCCGCACCCTCTCCCGCTCCGCTGAGGGGCGCACGCGTGACCAGCTGCGCTACGGCCGCCTCTCGCACACGTCCTCCGACGGCACCCCGTTCGCCCGGCGGATCGCGCGGGCCGGCACGTTCCGCGTGGCCGGCGAGCTGCTCGCCTTCGCGCCGCGCGGCGTCTCATCCCGTGCGCGGGAGATCGTGCGCATGTGGCTGGCCTCCCCCGTCCACCGCGCAGCGCTGCTCGACGGGGGCTACCGCATCATCGGCGTCGGCCGCGCCCGCGGCGCGATGCGCGGCCAGCGCGTCAGCCTGGTCACCGCGGACCTCGCCGCCCGGTAGGCGCGGACCCGCGAGGCCGCTACGGCGCGTCCGCCGCGCTCATGCTCTCCGAGGTCCGCGACGCGACGCACCCGCGATCCCTCTCACGCCAGCGCACCCCAGCGCTCGGTAGCCAGCGCCGCGGCGGCGACGGCCTCGTCGAGGCCCGCGGCGATCGCCGGCGGGTACCACCCGGCCCCGGCCATGCGCGCCAGGAGGGTGCCGGCGAAGGTGTCCCCCGCGCCGGTCGTGTTGACCGGCGTGACGGGACGGCCGGGCACATCGCGCCGCAGCCCCGAGCCGCGCAGGAGGGCGCCGTCGGCGCCGAGGGTGACGACCACGGTCTGCGCGCCGGCCGCGAGCAGCGCCTCCGCGGCGCGCGCGGGGTCGTCCTCCCCGGTCAGCAGCCGCGCCTCCGTGCGGTTGGCCTTCACCAGGAACGCGCCCGGCACGCAGTCACGGGCGACGGTCGTCGCGCGGCCCGGGTTGCCCCAGCGCCCCGGGCGCAGGTTCGGGTCGAAGACGACCGGCAGGCCGAGCTCGAGCGCGCGGGCGTGGGCGGCCTGGGTGAGGGCGCGCTCCCGGTCGCCGACCATCGTGCCGGTGGAGAAGAAGAACGCGTCGCAGGCCTCGACGGCCGCGACGAGCCGCTCCCCGAGCTCCGCGGTGACGGCGCCCAGCCCCTCGTCGTAGATGACGAAGTCGGGCTCGGCGTCGGCGTCGACGGTCACGAACGCGACGGCGGTGCGGACGCCGGGCAGCAGCGCGAAGTGGTCCAGCGCGACCCCGGCGTCCGCGAGCCGGTCGCGGAGGCCGCGGCCCCAGGTGTCGTCCCCGGCACCGCCCGCCAGGGCGACGTCGGCGCCCGCGCGGGCGGCGGTCACCGCGACGTTGGCGCCCGCGCCGCCGGGGTGAGCCACGAAGCGGTCGGCCTCGCCGGGGGTCGCGACGGGCCGCTCGCAGACGAGGTCGACGAGTGCCTCACCGAGGATCAGGGTTCGCATCGGGTCGTGAGTCTGCCCGAAGCTCCCCGGGCGCTGCCCGAAGCCCACCATCGGGGACGGCCTGGCCGCCGCCAGCATCCGGCGCGCGAGGCGCCGATAGGCTGAAGCGCGTGCCCGCCCCGACCGAGCACCACGACGAGCTCGGCGGGCAGCCCGTCTTCTGGCTCTCGGCCCCCCCGGACGACGCACCGCCGGTGCTCTTCGTCCACGGCGTGCCGGACTCCGCCGGCCTGTGGGCGCCGTTCTTGGAGCGCGTGGGCGGGATCGCCCCCGACCTCCCGGGCTTCGGGCGCTCGGGCAAGCGCGCCGACGGCGCGTACACGATGGAGGGCTACAACCGCTGGCTGGAGGCCTTCCTCGACCACCTCGAGATCGACCGGTTCCGGCTGGTCGTCCACGACTGGGGAGCCGTCGGGCTGCTGCTCGCGCAGCGCTTCCCGGAGCGCGTCGAGCGCCTCGTGATCATCGACTGCGTGCCGTTGCTGCCGGGCTACCGGTGGCACCGGCTCGCGCGGCTGTGGCGCACGGCCGGCGTCGGCGAGGTCCTGATGGGCGCGACGAACCGGTGGACGCTCCGGCGGCTCTCGCGTGGGGGCAACGTGAAGCCGCTGCCCGCGGACTGGCTCGACGACGCGATCACGGGCTTCGACCTCGGCACCCAGCGCGCGATCCTGCGGCTGTACCGCAGCTCGCCGGAGGAGAAGCTCGCCCTCGCCGGGCTCGGCCTGGGGCGCCTGGAC
>JBBQEV010000076.1:0-20025 GCA_038321325.1 Solirubrobacterales bacterium | reverse complement strand
CTTCGCGATCCCGGACGGCAAGCTCAGCCGGCCCGTGGTGGTGAAGCGGAACGGCGCCCGCAGGTCGGCCTTGGTCACCCGCGCGCTCAGCTTCCCCCGCCGACGCGTGACCGCAGACGGCGACGGCGACGGCGGCTTCGGCGCAGGCGAAACCCCAGGCGGCGGCGGGGGAGGGGCCACTGCCGGAGTGGTGGCCGGGGTGGTCGCCGGCGGCTCGGTCACGGAGGCGGGCGGCGGGCGCAGACGCAGCACGTAGAGCCCCGAGTTGACGTCGCTGACCACGATGCTGTCGTTCGCGGCGACGTCCACGCCGACGACGTTCGCCTTCGCGGGGATGCTCGACGTCGGGTCCGGACGGTCCGGCGGCACGAACGCGGCGATCTCGGCGGGGTTGGCACTCGTCAAGTCGATGGCCCGCACCCCGTTCGCGTGGCCCGCGACGAAGGCGGTCGACCCGCGTGCGACAGCGTGATGCACCGCGTAGACGCCGAGGTCCGGCGGCGGGAAGACTTGTGCTCCGGGTGGCCGGTAGGTACCGCGCAGCGTCGGGGCCGCCGGATCGGTCACGTCGACGACCGACAGCGCGCCCCACTCTCCCTTGCTGTCGACCATCGCACCGGAGAGCGACCCGCCGCCCGGCCCGCAACCGCCGCCGGTCTGCGCGGGGCAGAGCGCGTCACGCAGCGCGTTTCCATCTCCCGTGTCGATCATCGACACCGGGATCCTGAGCTCCACCGGCCCGACGACGGGGTCGCCATCCGGGCTAATCGCCTGCGGCGAGACGGTGACCAGACTCGTGTTGGCGATCACCACGCCGATCGCCCCGGCCTCCTGGAGCCGGCTGACCGCGGCGCCGGCCGAGCAGTTCGTCCCCGCTGCGGGCTCGCGGTCGGCCTGCCGGGCGAGGTCACGCAGCGCGATCTTGCCGGCCACGTTGGGGTTGCCGGGGAACACGTCGCCCGGGCAGGCGCGCCCGACGTAGACGACCTGGCCCGGAAGCTGGCCTCCGGGCTTGCGGTAGACCTGCGCGGTGTCCTCCGGGTCGAACAGCGTGTACATCGCCTCGCACGCGAACTTGGAACCGGCGACCGAGCTCGTCCCGTCGATCCGCAGGCTCGATTGGGGGCCGACCCAGTCGTTCTCGCCGATCAGCGCGAGCTGGCGCCCACCCGCCGTGGCGAAGTCCACGTAGGCGGCGTTCCCCTCGACCGCCCGATCGGTCGGATAGGCGAAGCGCCCGAGCGTGGTCGGCGTGGCCGGATTGGCGATGTCGACCGTGAACAGCCCGGCGTCGAAATAGGGGACGAGGGCGCGGTTGCCGTTCTGGACGCCCACGCCGTTGGCTCCGTTGTAGTTCCGGCAGCCGTTGTTGGAGAAGCTGGTGCGCTGGGCGACCCCTCCCGGCGGCGTAAAGCCGGACGGCCGCTGCTCGACGCCGTTGTTCAGTTCGGCAGCGTTGGGAAACGAGCCGGCGAAGGTCGGGCTCCTGGGATCAGTCACGTCGACGATCCGCACGTCGCCGCGGTACTTGCAGCTCGCCGGGAAGCCCGGGGTCCCGCACTGCATGCGGACATTGCCCGGCTGGCTGTTGGACGAGAAGGGCTCCGTCGAGAGTGACAGTACCTTGCCGTCCTCGCGCTGGACGAGCGTGACGTTGTCGTTCGACGAGGCGCAGCGCGTCGAGTCGGCGAGGCTGCACGGTGGATCGGTGGTGAAGAAGAAGTTCTCGTCGGGATTGAAGCGACCGAGGAACCTGGGGGCGGTCGGATCGGTGATGTCGTAGTAGGCCACCCCGCGTTCGGTGGCGTTCGCCGCGGTGGTGTTGCCGCACCGCACCAAGGCGACCGCCAGCAGGACGCCGGAGAACGAAGGGGTGTTGACCCGCAGCGCCGCGACGTCGTTGGGGACGGCGCCCTGCTCGATGGAGATCACGGACTTGACCACCGGCGCGCTCGGTGTCGCGACATCGACGACCTTGACCGTCGTCGCCGGGCACGGGTAGGTGGAGTAGAACGCCGAGCGCACGCCGGACGCGGGAAGGACCCCGGAGCCGACGACCGCGATGTTGCCGACCGTGGCCACCTGGCCGTTCAGCCCTGCGCCGCCGAGGTTCGTGGCGCCCACGACCTCCAGGGTGTCGGCCTGCGCGCCCACCGGGGCCGCGACTGACACGGCGAACGTCAACAGGACCGAGACCCGCGTGAGACCACGAATGATTCTGCTCTCCTTGGAAACGCACAGCGAATCGGTGCGATGACGCCTCGGCAAGCTAGTCCACCCGTCTGCGCCGCGCAATAGGTGCTCGGGTCACCTACGCGCGCTGGAAGGGTGCCCGCGACGCGGGTGCGCCTCGCCGTCACGGGGCCCGCCCGCCGGACGCGTCACCGGCGCCGCGCGACCAGGCTGGCCACCGCCCGGCGGCGCTCCTCGCCGATGACCGCCTCGCGGTAGCGAAGCACGCGCAGCGCGCCGAAGGCGTGGAGCAGCTCGTTGTGGCCGAGCAGGACGTCACGGTTCATGTCCCCGCCGAGGACCTCGACGTGGTCGCGTGTGAACGTCTCGTAGAACAGGAGGCCCCCGGGCGCGAGTGCGGCGGCGAGCGCCGGCAGCAGCGGGCGCAGCAGGAAGTAGAAGCAGGTGACGACGTCGTAGACGCCGCTCGCGAGCGGCGGGGGGACCGCGGAGAGGTCGACCCGCCGCGCCTGCACCGCCAGGTCGCGTTCGCGCGCCGCGCGCGCGAGTGCGTCGACCACGACGTCGGAGACGTCGAGGGCATCGACCGCGAACCCGATCTCGGCGAGGTACAGTGCCTCGCGCCCCCGCCCGCACGCGACATCCAACGCGCGGCGGCCCTGCTGCTCGTCGAGGAGCGCCCGGTGGTCGACCAGCCAGGGCCGGGGCGCCCATCCGCCGACCTGCACGCTCGCGTGCTTGCGGTTCCAGCGCTCGCGGTCGCCCTCGGGCCGCACCTCGGTCACCGTTCGGTCACCGGCGGCGAGATCCGCCGCCCCGGCAGGCCGTTGCGGCCTCGTCCGGGCGCAGGCTAGGCGCCGGCGGCGACGGGGGCGGCATCGTCGAGGGCCGCGAGCAGCCGCGCGATCGCGGCGATCGTCGGCGAGTCCGGCGTGTGATCGATGGGAGCCGCGCCGAGGCGCTCCGCCGCGGCCACGCCCTCGTCGGCGGGGATCGAGGCGAACACCGGCTCACCCACGAGCTTCTCCACGTGGCGCACGTCCTCCTCGTCATGGACGCGGTTGGCGATGAACCTGACCGCCGCGTCGGGGGAGCGCAGGCGCGCCAGGCGCGCCACCCGCCGGCCGGTCAGCGCCGACTGGACGCCGGGCTGGACGACGACGAGGTAGGTCTCCGCGTACGGCGCCCAGTCCTCCGCCGTCGACTGCGGACCGGCCGGCGTGTCCCCGATGAGGGCCCAGTCGCGGAAGGCCGGCGCGCCGACTAGGCCGTGGACCACCTCCCAGAACGCACGGCTCGAGCCCATGATCGGGTTGAAGCCCTCGCGCGGGACCTTGCCGCGCTGCAAAAGGCGCACCCCGTCCGGTGCGGCGGTGGAGAACCGTTGCGCGGCGATCACCGCGTCGATGCCGTCGCACCATCCCCACTGCCCGGTCGCGTCCTTCTCGGCGGCGGCCAGCAGTGGCGGCTGCACCGGGTCCGGGCCGCTGCCCAGGCTGAGCGACAGTCCCGGGAGCAGATCGGAGTCGAGCGCGAGCACCGGCGTCCCCCGCCGGGCGACGAGCCGGGCCATCGTCCCTGCTATCACGGACTTTCCCGCACCGCCCTTGCCGACCACCGCAACCCTCATCGCGCCGACCCTACACGGGCGCGGTGTGCGTCGGCGAACCCGGCCTCTGGATTCGCCGCGAATGCGTCTATGCTCATTCCAGCGCAGTGCGATCCGGTCGGTTCGGGCGCGCCGCTAGGTACGAAGCGCATTTAGCTTGCACATTGCGTTGCGTTCGTGTATGAACGCGGTATCTTCCACACAACCCGTCTACGAGGAGTCCCGATGCAGAACCGAGCACGCACAATCTGGTTGACCGTTCTGGCGGTGTTGAGCGTCGCCGTGGGCGGTGCCAGCCTCGCCTGGGCCTGCACCCCGGCGGGCTTCGGCACCCCGTCTTCTCCGCCCGCCCCCGCGGGTGAGCCCGCGCCCACCACGGGCTCTGCCGCTTCCGGCCAGGCGGTGCCGATTCCGGCATCTCCGGCTGCGTCCGCCCCGGCCCCCGCGTCGGCTCCGGCCGCTGCGGCTGCTTCCCCGGCGACGGCCGCAGCACCGGCCGGCAGCACCTCCGCCCCGTCGTCGTCCCCCGCCCGATCGGGCGCCTCGGCGACCACGAGCGGACGTTCGGCCACGACCAGCGGCGCGACCCGCCGTCAGGGCACCAACGCGGCGAAGAGCACCCCGGCCGCCCGGCCGACCGTGAGCGCACCGCGCTCGGCCCCCGCCGCAGCGATTCCGGCGCGTGGCTCGGCAGTGGCCCCGACGGCCGCCCCGACCGTCGGAGCCCGGCCGGCGGCTGCGACCCCGACCGCGCCGAAGGCGAAGTCGAGCGCCGCTCCGGCGAGCAAGGCCACCGCACCCGCGGCAGCCGCTCCGACCCGCAGTGCAGCACCGTCGACCCGCAGCGCCACTGGTGACCTGTGGAACGGCGTCAGCGCGGCGGGTACCTCGCCGATCGCGGCCGCCAAGGTCTCCGCAGCGGGGCAGAGCGGTTCCGGATCGGGCGTCGTCGCCGGTCTGGCGATCCTCGGCCTCGGCTTCGCCGGTCTGGCCGGCGGGTTCGTGGTCGCCACGCAGCGTCGCCGCTCCGCGGCAAGCCGCACCAGCGACTGAGAGATAGCTGAAGGTCGGGGTCGTCCTCGAGGCGACCCCGACTCTCTCTCCCTCTCGTAGCACGAGAGCGACGAGCCCCGACGCCACCGGCGTCGGGGCTCGTCGTCTTTCTGGGGGCCGCGTTGAACGGCGGAGGCCACGGCCGGATAGGGTACGCATCACCTCGTCGACGACGGGCATCACCTCGACGTACCGGACCTCGCGCCGGACGAGGGTGGCCGAGGCGGACCTCCTGCTATGTGCTCTTGACACCTATTGCAGGACGAGTCGGGGCGCAGTAGGAATCTACGTCACATCCATGCAGGAGCAGGGGGAGGTCCGATGCGAAGAGGAGCGCGCGCCAGCGACACCGGCGATCTGCGGAGCGGCGTGAGCGGCGCTTCGGCTTGGCCCGTTGCGGCTGCGGCCGTCCGCTGCGGCACGCGGCGCCGCCGTGAGGCGGCTGCCGCCCCCGGCAGCACGACCGGCACCGCCTAGATGGGGGCTCAGGGCGGCGCTCGGAAGTCGAGCGCCTCGGATCCCACCCCCGACGCGAAGCCCCCCGCCCCGACGGCCTCGCGAGGCTCGCTGCTCGCCGCGCTGCTCGGAGCCTCGCTCGTGCTCGTCGCAATCGGGGCGTTCGTGGTGTCGTCGGCCTTCGACCAGAGCCCGACGGTCGCGCTCGTCGGACAGGACCAGCCGGTGAACGTCTCAGCCCGGATGCCGGACGACTTCAGCGCGCACAACTCGCCGACGCTCGTCCGCAATCCTCGAAACCCGGGCAACCTGGCGGTGTCGAGCCGCATCGACACCCCGGTCTTCGACTGCGCGCTGCACGTCTCCCTCGACGGTGGCGCCCGCTGGACCCAGACGGAGATCCCCCAGCCACGGAAGGGACGCGGCAAGTGCTACAACCCCGACGTCGCGTTCTCGACCGACGGAACGCTGTACCTGTCCTTCGTCACGCTTAGAGGGCCCGGGAACGTCCCGAACGAGGTGTGGCTGTCGACCTCCAAGGACGGGGGCCGCACCCTCTCCTTCCCCTTGAGGGTTCGCGGACCGCTTGCCTTCCAGGTGCGGCTCGCGGCCGACCCGGTCCGGCCGGGTCGCCTCTACATGACCTGGCTGCAGGCCAACGAGGTCGGCACCCTGAAGTTCACGACCACCGGGAACCCGATCGCGGTCATCCGCACGGACAACGGCGGGGCCACCTGGACCAAGCCGGTGCGCGTGAGCAGCCGCGCCCGCGCCCGGGTCGTCACCCCCGCGCCCGTCGTGGGCCGCGACGGCACGCTCTACACGCTGTACCTCGACGTGGGCAACGACCAGCTCGACTACGAGGGCGGCCACGAGGGCATGGGCGGGCCTCCATACGTCGGACGCTACTCGCTCGTGCTGGCGCGGTCGCGGGACGGCGGCGCGACGTGGTCGGAGTCCCAAGTCAGCGATCGGCTCACCTCGATCGGTCGCTTCATCGTGTTCCTCGCCATGGCCCCGACGGTGGCCGTCGACCGCGACGGCCGCGTGTACGCCGCCTTCCACTCGAACGTGGACGGCGCGCCCGACGTGCTGCTCTGGTCCCTGGAGCCGGGCGCGAACACCTGGCAGGGTCCGACGCGGGTCAACGACACCAAGCAGCGCGACGGGACCGCCCAGTACCTGCCCAAGCTCGCGGTGGCTCCCGACGGACGGGTCGACGTCCTGTACTACGACCGGCGTGCCGACAAGGAGAACCTCAGGAACGAGGCCTCGCTCCAGTCCTCCTTCGACCACGGGAAGAGCTTCACGCATGCCGTGCGGCTCTCCAGCCGCCCGTCGGACTCGCGGATCGGGTTCGGGGCCAAGGAGGGGCTGCCCGACCTCGGCAGCCGCCTGGCGCTGATCTCGGACGACCGGGCGGCGCTCGGGCTGTGGACCGACACGCGGGCGGGCATCCCGGCCACGCAGAAGCAGGATCTGGCCGAAGCGGCCGTCGCCGTGAGCGATCCCGCTCGGCTGTCGGGCCTGGCGAAGGGGGTGCTGCGCGTCGGCGCTCTCGTCCTCGGCCTCCTGGGGCTGGCGCTGCTTGGGCGCGAGGCACTGAAGCGCAGCGGATCGAGCGGATCCGGCGGCTCCACGGGCTCCGGCGACCCGCCCGTCCGCCCGGCCCGCCGGCCCCCGAGGAAGTCCGCCCCGGAGCCGGAGCCCGCCCGCGAGTGATCGCGTGCGTGGCCCGCGGGAGGGCGCGACGCGGGAGGGCGCGACGCTCGCAGCCACGTCCGGCCCAGCGGGGTCGGACGTGGCGCGGAACGCCCCGCCGCGCGAGCGCGCGGCCCGGGCGCGAGGTCTGCCGTCAGACGGGGACGGGGGCGCCGGCGAGGCGCTCGGCGAGGCGCACGAGCGCGGCGACGCCGGGAGCGTCCACGTCGTGATCGATCGGTGCGGTGCCGTCCCGGTCGGCCGCCGCGATGACGGTGTCCTCCGGGATGACGACCAGCTCGCGGTCCCCGAGGACCTCACGGATGAGCTCGACGTCGGACTCGTCCCGGACGCGGTTGGCCAGGACGATCACCTCGGCGCAGTCCTCGGCGAGCTCGATCGCGCGTCGCGCGACCTCCAGTGCCTTGGCCGTGGGGTTGGCGACGACCAAGACGACGTCGACGTCACCGGCCTCGAGCCGCTCGAGCGTCCCGAGGCCCGCCTCGAGGTCGCAGACGACGGTGCGGTCGCCGTGCTCGAGCTGGCGGACGAGGTTCGAGGGGTTCACTCCGCAGCACATGCAGCCCGGGTCGATGACCTCCAGCCGCGAGGCGACGACGAGGCGCACGCCGTCGGGAGCATCGGCGCCGAAGCGGTCCACGATGCCCTCGACCGTCGGCGCGTGCTCGGCGTCGCCGGCGGCGACCGCCTGCCGCGCCGCGACGATCAGATCGGTCTGGTCGCCGCCCACGCCGAGGGACACGCCGAGCATCGGGTTGAGGTCGGCGTCGAGCGCCAGCACCTCTTGGCCCTGCCGGGCGAGCGCGCGTGCGACGGTGCCCGAGACGGTGGTCTTGCCGACCCCGCCCTTGCCTGCGACGGCGATCTTCATAGCTGGCTCACGCCGGTGATGCTACACCCCCTCGCCGCGCGCGCCAAGGGCCGGCCGACCCCGGGGCATCGTGGCGCGCGTCTAGGGCGGATCTTTGCTAGAGATCAGGTGGTGCGTTCGAGCAGAATAGCCGCGGCGTGCACCATCGCCGGAACGTCGTTGTTGCTTGGCGGTTGTGGCGGCGAGAAGGCCGGCCGGAGCGCGGAGGCCTTGAAGGACCCGGGAGCGTGGCGCACGTGGGTGCTCCCCTCCGCGACGTCGGTGTCGGTCCCTCCGCCCCCGAAGGACGGATCCCCTGCGCAGCGCGCCGACGACGCGGCCGCGGTCGCGGCGGTGCGCGACCGCACCCCGGAGAAGCTGAAGCGTGCCCGCGACGTGGCAGGAAAGCCGGCCATCGAGCCTTGGCTGGAGCACGCGCTGTCCCTGGTCTCCGAGCGCGCCAAGGACCCCCCGAACGCCTCGCGCAACTACGCGCTCGTGTCGGTCGCGATGCACGACGCGGCGGTGTCTGCGTACCACTTCAAGCGTGTCTACGGTCGCCCCGCCCCCGAGGTCGAGGGGGCGCTCGAGCGCCCCGACGATCCTTCGTACCCCTCCGAGCACGCCGCGATCGCGACCGCCGCCGCCGACGTGCTGGCCGAGCTCTACCCCGAGGCGCCGGCCGCCGACTACCGCGAGGAGGCCTCGGCGATCGGCGAGGCCCGTGTGGTCGCCGGGGCCAACCGCCCCAGCGACGTGAAGGCGGGCGCCGCGCTGGGCCACGCCGTCGCCGCCAAAGTCATCGAGCGCGCTCGCGGCGACGGCGCCGATCGCCCGTGGAAGGGCAAGCCCCCCGGCGGGGCGCCGAAGTACTACACCTCTCCGCCCGGGACGGTGGGCCGGCCGGTGCAGCCCCTCGCGGGAACCTGGCGCACGTGGGTCCTGTCCTCGGGAAAGGCGCTGCGTCCGCCGCCCCCGCCGGCCTTCGGCACCCCAGGCTTCCTCGAGCAGGTGCGGCTGGTCGTCCGCGCGCAGAAGGAGCTCACGCCGCGCCAGAAGCGCGCAGCCCTCTTCTGGGCCGGCGGCGAGGGCACTCCGCTGCCGCCCGGCGTCTGGATCCAGGTCGTGCTCAACAAGCTCGACCAGGACCCGGTGAGCACCCCCGCCGCGGCGCGCACGATGGCCCTGCTGACGGTGGCGATGGCCGATGCCGGCGTCTCCTCATGGGACGCGAAGTACGCGTACTGGTACCCGCGCCCGGAGAACGGGGTCCGCGACTCGGGCCTCGCCCCGGGCTGGAAGCCGCTGCTGAAGACTCCGTTCTTCCCGGCCTACGTGTCCGGGCACGCGACCTACTCCGGCGCCGCGGCGGAGGTGCTCTCCGAGATCTATCCGGACGAGGCCGCCCTGTGGCGCGCACGCGCCAAGGAGGCCGCCGACTCGCGGGTGTGGGGCGGGATCCACTGGCCGATCGACGGCAAGGACGGCCTCGCCATGGGGCGCCGGATCGGCGAGCTCGTGGCTGCCCGGGCGCGCCAGGACCGGAGCGACGGATGACGCGCCGCGACGCCCGCACCCGCGCCGGCGCGCTCCTCCTGCTCGTGGGGGTCCTGGTCGCCGGATGCGGAGGCGGTGACGCCAAGCGCGCGGGGCAGGGCCCGGATCCGTTCGTGGCGGTGGAGTCGCGGGCCAAGAACGACGAGCAGCGCGCGCTCACGCGCGCGGCGCCGAGATGGGCGCCGGTGAAGGTCATCCGCGGGCAGGGTCCTGGCGTCAACCCCGTCGAGATCGCCTCCGACGCCGTCCAGTGGCGGGTCCGCTGGCGCTGCGCGGAGGGGAGCTTCACCGTCACCGCCCAGGGCAAGCCGCTCGGCCGTGGCGCCTGCCCCAAGCCGGGCACCGCCGACGGCACCGGGCGCGGGAGGATCACGCTCCGCGTCGCTGCCCCCGGCGCCTGGGAGATGACCGTCGAGCAGCAGGTCACGACGCCACTCGTCGAGCCCCCCCTCCCGGCGCTGAGCGCCGCCGGTACCCGTGTGGTCGCCCGAGGCCGGTTCAAGGAGCTCGAGCGGCGCGGGAAGGGTCGGGTGACCCTGTACCGGCTGGCGAGCGGGCGCTCGGTCCTGCGCATCGAGGGCTTCTCGACCACCGCGAACACCGATCTGGCCGTCTGGCTCAGCCCCGCCCGTGCGCCGCAGACCACCCGCGCGATCCTGGCCGCCGGGCACGTCAAGATCGCCAACCTGAAGGCCACGGTCGGCGACCAGAACTACCTCGTCCCCCGTGGGGTCAAGCTCGGGAACGCGCGGTCGGTCGTGATCTGGTGCGAGCCGATCCGCATCGCCTACACGGCCGCCGCGTTGTCGCGCTGACCGCGCGACACCCGCGAAGCGCGCCGGCCTCCCTGACGTGCTGCGCGCGCCAACCTCCCTGCGTGCTACGCGCGCGCGCCGCGTCCCTGCGTGCTGCGCGTGCTCAGCCCTTGGAGGCGAGCACGCGCTTGGAGTCCAGCGCGCGCTTGGAGTCCAGCGCGACGAACTCGGAGAACCGGCTGAGGAACACCTCGAGGATCGCTTTGCTCGTCACGAGCTCGCGGGCCGCGTCGTGCAGTCCCTCCATGCCGCGACGGGTGATCGTGTAGGTCCGCCGGTCCGGGCCGCTTCCCGACGGCTCCCAGGCGGAGTGGACCATGCGCTCGGCCTCGAGGGCCCGCAGCGCCCGGTACAGCCGACCCGGATCCTCCCGCACGAACCCGAACGGTCGCAGCCGCTCGATCAGGTCGTATCCGTGGGCCGGATGCTCACGCAACAGCAGAAGCAGGCACGGCCGCAGGAAGTTCTTCGGAAGCGCCCCGGCGGCGGGTTTCTCAGTGGGCGTGGGCATGCTTGGTGTTGTGCAAGCAGTCTGCGGCAGCTTCGGGTGAGTCATGGCACCAGCAGTCCTCGTCGCACTCGCCGTGCGTCGGCTTGGTCAGATCGGCCATCTCGTCGGCGAAGGTCCGCTTGCCGTCGTCGAGCCCCTTGGCGCTCAGCTCGTACACGTCACCGTCGGTCTCGAGCAGGTCGTCGGCGACGAACCGCTCGAGGAAGGCCCGCAGCGTGGTGTGCTCCATCGCCAGGAACCGGGCCAGCTCCTCGGCCGTGGGGCGCTCGGAGATGCCCTCCGCGCGCATCCAGTACATGGCCTGCAGCACTTCGTCCCGAACGCGAAGAACCTCAAGCTCGTCCATTGCTACTACGTCCATTACCAGCCCACCTCCTTGCGATGTCAGCGATTGCGTGCATGGCCGGTGCTTCCGGCCTGACGTCCAGCGGCGCGACCCCGGCCCGCTCGGCCTCGCCGAACAGCTCGTCGAACGGGACATGGCCCCCGAGCTCGAGCTTGTGCTTGTCGGCGAACGTCTGGACCGCCTCCAGGTCGCGCTCGTCACGGATCTTGTTGGCGATCAGCGCGACGTTGGCGAGCCCGAGATCCTGGGCCAGGACGGCCATCCGTCGCCCGGTCTCGAGCGACTTGAAGTACGGCTCGACGATCGCGAGCATCGTGTCTGCGTAGAGCGCGGTCCCGCGCGAAAGGTGCTCCGGCGAGGCCTCGGTGTCGAGGAGGCAGACGTCCTTCTCGTCGCTCGAAGCGGCGTCGATGATCGTTCGGACGGTGGCGTGCATGTGGCACAGGCACCCGGTGTTCGCGTGCTGCGGATGCGCCATGACGAGGAGCTCGACGCCGTCGGGCCCGGTGACCGAGTGGGACGCCTTGATCTCCGCGAGCGTCTGCGTGAGCTCGGCGCCGTCCGGGGTCCGGCGCAGCAGGGTGGTCGGCAGCGTCGGCATCTCGCTCATGCGCTGCGCGGGGATCCCGAGCGTCAGCGCCAGGTTGGGGTTCGAGTCCCCGTCGATCGCGAGCACACGGTGCCCGTCGCGCGCGAGCGTGCGCGCCATTGTTCCGGAGATCGACGTCTTGCCCGATCCACCCTTACCAGCGATTGCAAGCTTCATGACAATTGACTCTATCGGTTCGCGGGTGTGATCGTGACGTCTGGGAGGCTGTCACCCGGGTGCGCACGCGAGCGTGGCGCGAACGGAGCCGGCAGACCGGTCCGCGCCGCCGTGACGCGCACCGCAGATTGCGCGGGCCGTGACGCGAGCGGCCTCTGCCCGGCCCGGTTCCGGGAGCCGCCGCGCGCTTGTCGCGGCGGCGGCTCCTCAGACGCTGCGCGATGCTCAGTAGCGGACCGACCCACCTGCGGGGCCGGCGGCGACAGATCCGCCTTCGTCGCGACTCAGCCGGTGCTCGAGACGATCGACGCCGGCGGCGAGGGCCGCCTCGCCGGCCGCGAGATCGCCGGCCAGCGACGAGGTCACCGAGTCCAGACCTGCGGTCTTGTCGGCAGTCTCGGCGACGGCGCCGAGGATCACGATGAGCTGGATGTAGACCTTGCGCAGCTCCACGATGATGGCGATGAGGGCGAGGGCGATCACGACCACTGCGATCGCGACGCCCAGGAGGGTGACGACGTGTTGGGGCTTCATGAGATTCCTAGCCGATCCGATCGAGTGCGCCGACGTAGGCGATGAGGCCGCCGTTGACCTGCTTGACGAGATTCTGCGTCTCCGCGAGCTCCGCGGTGGCGTCAAGGTGCGGCCCGAAGAGGCCACCGTGCTCGGAGATGTCGTCGGCGTACGCACGGATCTCACGGATGGGGCTCAGGACCTGAATCAGGATGACCACCACCACGGGGAGGATGACGAAGACGAAGATGATGTTGCCGATCCACCAGAGCATCAGGACCGCCCTCTCATCAGCGCGTAGTCGTCGGCCATGCGGACGACGCCGGGAGCGACCTGGGCGATGTCCGTCAAGGCCGCGTTGACCTGGCGGATGTTCGACCGGCTCGCTCGCAGCTGCCGCTCGACGGCGCGCGCGCCCCAGGCGACCTCGGCGAGCGTGGAGGCGATCGAGCGCAGCAGCTTCGCCACCAGCAGCAGATAGATCGCGAGCACCACGACGAGCGCGACGATCTCGAAGACCGTGAGAACGGTGAGCAGCTTCTCCTGCCCGGTCAGGTCCGCGTTCATGAGTGCACCCTCGTGTCAGTGGCTTGCGCCAAGAACTTCTCGTGGCGCAGCAGCTCCTCGCGCAGCGCGCGCAGGACCGACGCCGTGCCGGCGAACTGGTACATGCCGGTGGTGTTGATCGCGGTGCGCTTGGTGACCGTCCAGAGGTAGGTCACGCCCGCGTCGATCTCCTGGACGATCGAGCGCAGCATCGTGAGCAGCACGATGACGACGAGGACGACCACGCCCCCCAGCCCGAGGATGATCATCCACATGATGCGTTCATCGGGAGTAGTAAGCACCTGTTGCGTCTCCTTCCAGGAGGTCGCGGGCCTTCTCCGCGGACCTCCAGATGTTGGTTGATGAGGCGTTGACCTCCTGGATCCGCCAGACCGGGTCTGTGTTCGCGCGTGCCTCGTCCATCAGCTTGATCCCGTCCTGCGCCTGATCGGAGATCCGCGCGGCGTACGTGAGGATCATCGCGACGAGCACCACGATCACCGCGACGATCGTGAAACCGAGGGTTATGCCAACCCACCAGCCAGTCAAACCTGCTGCCAAGGTCACCGTCAGACGCCTCCTACACGGGGGAACATTATGGGGGAAACGTACCACAACGCTGTGTGTGTGGGACACGTATCGACGCGCCTAGTTCCAGGGGGGCCGACGACCGTCCGGAAACCCCGCGTCTTGCAGGGACTTCACGCTCTGACGGGGGCGTTCACGATCAGCTTGCGGTGCGGTCGCGCGCCGTCGACTCCGGCGATCAGGCGGGCCATGCCGGCCACGGCCCGAGGGTCGTGGCCGGGAACGAACTCGTCGATGAACGGCATCGCGGCGCGCATGCCGATCGCGAGCGGCTGCGCGTCGACCTCCATCGGCCGCGGATTGACCCAGATGAGCCGCCGCGCCTGGAGTTGGAGACGCTGGACCTCGACGGCGAGCACGTCGGGGTCGCCGCGGTCCCAGCCGTCGCTGACGACCATCACGATCGCGCCGCGAGCGTACCCGCGGCGCGCGTAGCCGCGATTGAACTCGGCCAGCGCTCCACCGATGCGCGTGCCGCCCGACCAGTCCGGGATCGAAGCGCGCGCCCCCTCCAGCGCCCGCTCGAAGTCGTGCCCGTCAAGCGTGTCGGTCACCCGGGTGAGCCGCGTGGCGAACGCGAAGGCCTCGGCTTTGCGAGCCGCGCCGACCGCGACCTTCAGCGAGGCCAGCAGCACACGCGAGTACCGCTCCATCGACCCGGAGACGTCGCAGATGAAGAGCAGGCGCCGTGGGACCATCCGGTGCTCGGTGTACCCAAGCCGGAAGGCCTCGCCGTCGGTCATCATCGCTTGGCGGACGGTGCCGCGCACGTCGAAGCGGTCACCGCGCGGCGACGGGCGCTGGCGCCGGGAGCGGCGCTTGGGCGGAGCCTTCTTGATCTCGTCGGCCAGCAGCCGCAGCGCCGCGAGCTCGTCGCGCTGATAGCCCATCGAGCCGCCGTCGGACATCTCCTCGGTGGCGCTCCAAGCGACGAGCACACCGACCTGCTGGTCGCTCGTGGAGTCCTCCCCGTCGGCGTCGGGGATGTCGCGGTCGGAGCGGTGATTGTCACCGTCGAGGGCGACCTTCTCCTTGCCCTTGCCGTCGAGCTGCGGCAGCGCCTCACCACCGTGGTGGGCGGAGGTGTTCATCCGGGCGTCGCTCTCGCCGTGCTCGGTACCGCGGTGGGAGGCCGCCAGCGGGCGCCCTTCCCAGAACCGCTCGAAGATCGACGAGTACATCGCGATCTGCTCGGGGCCCTGGACGAACGCGCAGTGCCCGGCCCAGTAGACGGCCTCACCCGAGCGCACGTCGACCTCGCTGAGCGCGCGGAGAAAGACGTTCTCGCTGTCGACGCTGGTCCTCAGCCCGTTCGCCCGCAGCGCGCGGGCGAAGTCGATCGCGGCGCGGACGATCGCCTCGTCCGTCGGCCATCGCACTGCGGCAGGAGCGCTCACTATCCCCGGGGCTCCTGGGAGCGCACCACGAGCTCGGCGAGACCCCGGCCGCGGATGCGCTCCAAGTCGTCGCGCTCCTTGAGCAGCGCTCCGAGGGTCCGGTCGACGGTGCCGGCGTCGAGCTGGTCGCGCCCGAGCGCGTGGACGCCCTCCACCCAGTCGAGTGTCTCGCCGACGCCCGGAGCGCGGTACAGGTCCAAGAACCGCAGGTCCTGGACGAAGGTGCAGACCTGGGTGGCCAGCTGCTCGCCGATGTGCGGCAGCCGGGTGCGCAGGATCGAGAGCTCGCGATCGAAGTCGGGGTGGTCGATCCAGTGGTACAGGCACCGGCGCTTGAGCGCCTCGTGCAGGTCGCGGGTGCGGTTCGAGGTGATGATGACGACGGGCGGCTGCTCGGCCTTGTAGACGCCGACCTCCGGGATCGTCACCTGGAACTCCGAGAGGAACTCGAGCAGGAACGCCTCGAACTCGTCGTCGGCGCGGTCGAGCTCGTCGATCAGCAGGACGGACCCGGGCTGCGCGAGGGCCTCCAGCAGAGGCCGGCGCAGCAGGAACTCCTCAGAGTAGAGCTGCGTCGCCCCGCCCGCCCGCAGCTGGAGCAGCTGGCGCGGGTAGTCCCAGTCGTAGAGCGCGTGATGGACGTCAATGCCCTCGTAGCACTGCAGGCGGATGAGGGGGGCGCCGGAGATGGCGGCGAGCGTCTTGGCGAGCTCGGTCTTGCCGACGCCGGGCTCACCCTCGAGCAGCAGGGGACGACGCAGCTTGAGCGCGAGGAAGACGACGGTGCCGAGACCGTCGTCGACGAGGTAGCGCTCGTTGCGCAGCGCCTGGTGGAGCTCTTCGATCGAGTCAAAGCCATGCATGGACGGTCTCCTCGACCTTCTGGACGGCGAGCGGAAGCGCCTGTTGGACCACGGGGGACAGGCCCTGGCAGAGCTCTTCGGTCTCGAGTGGCTGACAGCCGATGATGCGGACGCGGTCGGGCAGGAAGCCCATCGTCTTGGCCATCGAGAGGACGCGGTCGGGGTTGGCCAGGTGGACGTCGGGGACGTGGACACCCTCGCCGACCTCGGGCTCCAGGACGAACACCGTCCCGGGCGCCGCGCCGCGGTCGCAGGCGTCGATGAGGACGAGTCCGTCGCAGCCGGCCATGAGCTCCTGCAGCAGGGCGATGCCACCGGTCCCAGTCTCGATGACCTCGGCGCCCTCGGGAAGATGCCCGAGGAGCTCGGTGACCGCGGGGCCGAAGCCGTCGTCCCCGCGGAGCACGTTGCCCACGCCGGCGACGAGGATGCGCGTGGACCGCACCGCATCCGGACCTTTCAGCGGGGCGGCGGCGCTCACGCGACGTTCGCTGCGATCTGGAGGACGCCGTCGGACACCGCGATCGGCACGACGGCCAGCCCGGGCTCGTCGGGCTCGTTGTCCACGCGCTTGCCCGAGCGTGCGTCGTACGCGGTGTTGTGCCAGGGGCAGACCAGCACGCCGTTGGAGAGCCGGCCGCCCTGCATCGGGTTGCGCCCGTCGACCGGGCTCACGTTGCGGAAGGCATACGGCTCGCCTTCGAGGTTGATGATGAGGATCTCGTTGCCGTCGACGTCCGCGACCATCATCTCGCCGGCAGGAAGGTCGGCGAGCAGACCGACGTCGACGAACACCGGGCGCTTGAGCTTGGCGATCTGCAGGAGGTCACCGCCGTCCGCGGGCGCGGCGACGCTCTCGCCCGCGTCGGCCGACGGCTTGCCGCTCGCGCGGAAGTCGATCTGCAGCAGCGGGAGCGCGAAGCCGTCGGCGTCGGCGCCCGCCTCCTCCTCGTCCTCGTGAGCGACGATCTCCTCGAACCACGGGATCCGCTCGCGCAGCTTGGTCTCCACGCCCCGCTGGAGCGTCATCGCCGAAGCGGCACAGCCGTTGCAGGAGCCCGACATGCGCACGTGAACGGCGCCTCCGACGACGTCGAGCAGCTCAAGGCCCCCGCCGTGGGACTCCATGTAGGGGCGGATCTCGTCGAGCGCCTCTTCGACCTGGGCGCGCTCGTCGAGGGGAATGAGCTCGTACATGCCCAGGACCGCCTCGGCGATGGGATGCTCCAGCTCTCCGGCGAGCACGAGCTCGAACGCGGGCCGGTGGATCGCGTCCATGAGCTGGAGGAGCATGAGCGCGCGCTCGTCGCCGTCGCGCTCGAGGGTGCCGACGAGCGTCTCGAGCTCGGCTACAGCTTGGTCAAATTCCATATCGTCTCCGTGATCTCCGGGAGCTTGGCGTCGACCTCCGGGCTGAAGCCCTCACCCCAGGTCTCGTCGCCGGGCTGAACCTCGACGACCCAGACGTCCTCCGGCAGCGCCTTGAAGGCCTCCGAGACGACCAGCAGGTTGTCGAGCGAGATCGAGCCCGTCACCGAGTCGCCGATGTGCTCTTGAATGTCCTCGAGGGGTGGGAGAGCGTGGTCATACTGGTAGGTCGTCACCGTGCCCGGCTCGCGACCGCGGTCGACCGCACCGACGAACACGATGCGGTCGTAGTCCGGCCGTTCGTTGAGGTTCTGGGTGAAGCCTACGGGGTGATAGCCGAGATCCTCGAATTCGATCCCGTTCGTCGCCTGCGGGGCGAGCGTATCGGTGATGTAGAGCCCGAGCGCGTTGTCACGCAAGAACCGATACCCCACCCCGCAGACGAGCACGCGCATTCGCTGAGTGCTCCCCGGGTTCCCGCCGACCTAGTGCTGGTGCCCGGGTTGATCGGAGCCACACGCGCAGCTGACGATCTCGCGCGACACCGTGCGGCCGTCCATGTGCATGTGCGTGGTGCAGGGCATGCAGGGATCGAAGCTGCGGATCGCCCGGAGCACGTCGATGCCCTTGAAGTCCTCGGGCCGCTCGTAGTTCTCGAGCAGCGGCGTCGCGAGCACGGCCTCCTCGTAGGGGCCCGGCTTGCCGAACGGATCCTTCGGCGAGGCCATCCACGTCGAAGGGGTGAGGATCTGGTAGTTCTCCAGGACGCCCTTGTCCATCTCCATGTGGTGGGTCAGGAACCCGCGGCCGGCGCCCCACAGCCCCACGCCGATCCGGTGGTCGGTCGGCATCTTGTACGGCGTCGACAGCTTCGCGTCGGGCCCGCCCTTGCGGAGGAGCTCGTAGGCCAGCTGCAGGTTGTCGTACGCGATCGCGGCCGTGTAGAGGATGCAGTACGCGCGGGCGCGGTTGCGCTCGAACGCACCCCAGGTCTCCGGGATGTGCCACTCGATCTCGGTGTTCGGGAGATCGGCCTTCGGGAGGTGGATCTTCAGGCTGTGCCCGGTCGACTCGATGTAGCGCGAGTTGCGGTAGTGCGGCGACGCGGCGGCGATCCAGATCCGCGAGTACGCGCCGGTCTCCATCGCCAGGCGGTCCCAGCGCGGCGCGGTCGACCAGGAGTACTTGTCCTTCCAGTTGGTCGCCGTCGGCTTCGGGATCGTCTCCTTGTTCCACGGGTGCCACGGCGAGAGCGGGTTGCCGGCCGGGTCGGTCTTGAACTTGTAGTACTCGTTGTTCGTGCCCGCGCCGGTCCACTCCTCGTAGAAGGCGTGCTCGACGAACTCCTCGACGCCCGCGTTGAGCATCTGCAGGCTCGACGTGCGCAGCTCGCCGTCGACGAGGACGCCCGCGGGCGCCCAGCGCGAGTTGCCCCAGGAGTCCGCGTTCTTGTATTCCGCGTCGTAGACGTACGGGTCGTCCCACTGGCCGGGCTCGATCATGTTGGCCGGGCGCGTGCCGATGTCGCGGTACTTCGGGTTGATCTCGTAGAAGAACTCGCTGATGTCGTCCCAGATCGCAGCGGTCTTGCGGCCGTAGTCGAAGTACTTGACGACGCGGAGCATGATCTCGTTGAGGTCGGAGACGTCGATGTTCGTGCTGACGCCGCCCGGGACGACCGTCTGCGGGTGCGGGTACTTGCCGCCGATGAGGACGTAGGCCTCACGCGCGAGACGGGTGTAGTAGAGGCCCTCGAGGTAGAGCTTGCCGGTGAGCGGCGTGAGGTCGGTCATGAGCTCGGACATGAACTCGTAGCCGTGCGTGTGCCGGCCCCGCGTCCTCGTGTCGAGGGCGCGCTCCCAGATCTCGGGGTTGGTCTCGCGCACGGCCGCCTCGGAGAAGTCCGGGCCGGCGAGCAGCGACAGGTGGATCGGGTGATCGTAGAGGTACTCGACCGAGAGCAGCAGGTTGCGAGCGACGACGCCCATCGGCGGCGGCTTGATCCCGAACGCCATCTCGCAGGCGAGCGCCGAGCAGGTGGCGTGGACGCCGCCGCACACGCCGCAGGCGCGGCTGGAGATGAAGATCGCGTCGCGGGGATCGCGGCCCTTGAGGATGATCTCGTAGCCGCGGAACAGCGTGGCCATCGATGCGGTCTCGAGCACCTCACGGCTCTCGAGGTCGACGACGGTGTGGAAGGCGAGCGCGCCCGCGACCCTGGTCACCGGGTCGAAGTCGACCCGGCGGACCTCGGAGTTCCGGGCGAACAGCTCACGCATGCGCTCCGGGTCGTCCTCGATCGGCGTGGCCAACGGCGTCTCGGTGTACGAGTACGGATTGGCGACGCCCGCCTTGAGCGAAGCGTTGCCCGCCGCGTCGAATTCGATGGGCAGATTCTTGAAGCACATATCTAGACCTTCTCCCGCTTCGTGGTTCGGTTGCCGCGGCCACCGCTGGCGCCCGACGGACTCAGTGCATTGCGGCTCTGGGGCAGCGGCTGCTTCTTGTTCCGCTTGGTGTAGTCCACCGAGCCACGGTACTGGAGCTTCTTGTAGAAGAAGGACTCGGCGCGGCCCACGGCGCCCGTGCCGCTGGTGTCGTCCGACCATCCCGAGGGGATCTCGCCGGCCTTGTCCCACATCGCCTCGGTGTTGCCGGCCTTCATGGTCATCCGCCGCAGCCGGCGGATGGCGCCGCCGGTGACTCCGGAGACCGCACCCGAGACCGCAGAGCCGGGCGCTGCCTTGTAGAACGGGCTGTACTTGTCGGGGAAGCCCGGCATCGTGCAGCCGATGCAGGCGCCGCCGGCGACCATGCAGCCGCCCATGCCGTTGATCGCGCCGCGCTCGACGATGTTGCACTGCACCACCGG
>JBBQEV010000075.1:0-20434 GCA_038321325.1 Solirubrobacterales bacterium | reverse complement strand
GAGATGACCACCGCGCAACCGGGAAACTCGAGCAGCGCGTTCTCCAGGGCGCGGAGCGTCTCGACGTCGAGGTCGTTGGTCGGCTCGTCGAGGAGCAGCACGTTGCCGCCGGTCCGCAGGAGCTTCGCGAGGTGCACGCGGTTGCGCTCACCGCCGGAGAGCTTGCCGACCTTCTTCTGCTGGTCGGCCTTCTTGAAGTTGAAGCCCGAGACGTACTGACGGGAGTTGATCTCCTGCTTGCCGACCTTGATCAGGTCGAGGCCGTCGGAGATCTCCTCCCACACCGTCTTGTCCGGGTCGAGCGAGTCGCGCGACTGGTCGACGTAGGCGAGCTTGACCGTGTCGCCGAGGGTGAGCGTGCCGGCGTCGGCCTGCTCCTGCCCGGCGATCATCTTGAAGAGCGTCGACTTGCCCGCGCCGTTGGCGCCGACGATGCCGACGATGCCCGCCGGCGGCAGGCTGAACTCGAGGTCCTCGAAGAGGAGCTTGTCGCCGAAGCCCTTGGCGAGCCCCTTGGCGTCGATGACCGTGTCGCCGAGCCGCGGCCCCGGCGGGATCTGGATCGTGACCTCGTCGAGGCGGACGTTGTCGGCCTCGTTGACGAGCTCGTCGTAGCGGGCCAGACGCGCCTTCGACTTGGTCCGGCGGCCCTTCGGGTTCATGCGCACCCATTCGAGCTCGGCCGAGATCTGGCGCTGGCGCGACTTGTCCTGGCGGTCCTCCTGCTTGAGTCGCTTCTCCTTGGCCTCGAGCCAGTGGGAGTAGTTGCCCTCGTACGGGATCCCCTTGCCGCGGTCGAGCTCGAGGATCCAGCCGGCGACGTTGTCGAGGAAGTACCGGTCGTGGGTCACGGCCACGACCGCGCCCTTGTAGTCGGCGAGGTAGCGCTCGAGCCAGGCGACGGAGTCGGCGTCGAGGTGGTTGGTCGGCTCGTCGAGGAGCAGCAGGTCGGGGGCGCGCAGCAGCAGGCGGCAGAGCGCGACCCGGCGCTTCTCGCCGCCGGAGAGGTTCGCGACCTCCGCGTCGGCGGGCGGCAGGCGCAAGGCGTCCATCGCGTACTCGAGCTGGGTGTCGAGGTTCCAGGCGTCGGCCGCGTCGATCTTGTCCTGGAGCCGGGCGAACTCGTCGGCGGTCTCCTCGGAGTAGTTCGCGGCGAGGTGGTTGAACTTGTCGAGCAGGTCCTTGGTCTCGCGCACGCCGTCCTCGACGTTGCCCAGCACGTCCTTGGACTCGTCGAGCCCCGGCTCCTGCTGGAGCATGCCGACGGTCGCGTTCGGGCCGAGCTGCGCCTCGCCGCGGTAGTCCTCGTCGAGGCCGGCCATGATCTTCAGCAGCGAGGACTTGCCGGCGCCGTTGTAGCCCAGGACGCCGATCTTCGCACCGAGGTAGAAGGAGAGCGTCACCTCGTCGAGCACCGTCTTGTCCGGCGGGTAGCGCTTGGTCAGCTTGTGCATCGTGTAGACGTACGAGGAGCTCATCGAAGCGGAGGATAGAGACGATCTGGGTGCGTGTAGGCTTGCCCGCGCATGAGCCGCTCGCTCGAACGGTGGGCGGCGGCGGTCCTGGGCGACCGGGTGCCGCCCTCGGTGGCCGCCATCTGGTTCTACCGCGTGCTCCGGCGCGAGATCCGCGCGGCGCGCCGGGCCGGGCGCCTCGACGCCGACCCGGTCGCGGCGGCACGGGCGCTCCACGCGCACGCCGGCACGATGAACGCGGGCGCCGGCCTGCATCACGTCTACGTCGACATCGACCACCCCTACGCGACGCAGCGCCCGGCGGAGTTCGCCGCACTGCTGGAGCGCCTCCAGGCGTTGCGCCCCGAGCGGATCTGCGAGATCGGCACGTTTCGCGGTGGCACGCTGTGGTCCTTCAGCCGGGTCTGCGCCGACCACGGGATCGTCGTCACCGTCGACCGGTCGGCGCCCTTCTACACCCGGTCGCTGCGGCGCCACGTCGGCAGGCCGGGCCAGACCGTCGCGTCGCTGGAGGCCGACTCGCACGATCCCGCCACGGTGGAGCGCGTCAAGACGCTCCTGGGCTCACGGCCGCTCGACTTCCTCTTCATCGACGGCGACCACTCCTACGCGGGGGTCCGCCGTGACTTCGAGCTGTACGCGCCGCTCGTGCGCGCGGGAGGCCTGATCGCGCTGCACGACATCAACGCGGGCACCGACTCCGTGAAGGAGGGCGAGAGCTGGGCCGGCGACGTGCCGCGCTTCTGGCGCGAGATCAGCGCCGGCCGTGAGGTCGAGGAGATCGTCGCCGCTCCCGACCGGGTGGGCTACGGGATCGGGCTCGTTCGCGTGTGAGGGTCAGCAGAGGTCGAGGACGACCGCAAGCTCCAGGTCGGGCCGCGACCGCGCGAGCGTTGGCCTGACGGTCGGGCCCGTCCGGCCGAGCTCGCACAGGGGCGGCGACGAGTCCGGGCAACGGCGCCCAGCCCTCCTCCGAGGTTGGCGTACCAGGCTCCATATTGGAGCCGGTACCTCCAATCCTCGTCGCGGCCCGACCCGCCGCGGGCCGGAGCGGTGCGGCTCGTACCCCGCGGGGGTCGCGTGGTGCGCTGCGACGCCGACGCCGGCCACGGCTTCGCACCCGCGGTGGCGGACGCGGGTGCGGCGGACGCGGGATTGGCGCGGCGGAACCTCACGGCCCGGGGAAACCGCTCGCGCGGCCACCGCCGTCCAGACTGACCCCGGGGCGGCACCCGGCGCAGCGGGCGTGTTCGAACCCGCGCGTCGCGGGATCCGGCGGTACCGTGCGTCCGTGGCGCAGGTTCTCGACATCGAGCAGTCCCTTCTCCTCCTGGAGCTCGACGCGCCGTTCGACCAGCGCCAGGTGCAGCTCGCGCGCCGCCGCCTCGCGAAGGTCTGGCATCCGGACCTCGCCCCGCCCGGCCGGCAGTTCGAGCACGAGCGCCACCTCAAGGCGATCAACGAGGCGGCCGATACGCTCGAGCGCCTGGCCGAGGGCTCGCGGGGCGGCCGGGTCTCCCGCAACGCGGTGAAGGTCAGCGCCGCAGCGGCGCGGCGCGCACGCGAGGAGGCGGGGCGGCGCAACTACGAGGCGCAGGAGGCCGCGCGCGCCGCGGCGAAGGACCGCGCGGAGCACGACCCGTTCGGCACGCGCATGCCCGACCACTCCGTTGTGCATCGCTACGCGCGCTGCCTCTCCTACCCCGAGTGGGGTGTGGGGTCGGTCACCGGCATCTACTTCACCGAGGAGCCCGAAGGGGATTCGCAGTGGGCCCGCATCAAGTTCTCCGTGGGGGTGCGCACCGTGCCCGCGGGCTCGCTGCAGTTCGTCGACTTCTCGCGCCCCGACCCGGGCGCCGAGCGCGTCCAGCGCTTCATGACCGCCGCGCAGCACGCCATGGCGGAGGGCAACTACCCCCTCGCGGCGCAGCGGCTGATCTACGCCCGCGACGCCGAGCCGGCGAATACCGCGGTGCTGCGGCTGATGACCCTCGCCTTCTGGCAGGGCGGCAACCTGCCGGCGGCGGGCCGGGCGGTCCGCGACTGGGCGCGCCACGAACGCGACCGGCCGGCGCCGCACCGCTACGCCGCGCGCATCTACGAGGACATGCGCGCCTACGACCTCGCGGTGGAGGCGGCCGAGCGCGCTGCCCGCCGCGCGCCCGCCGACGCCGGCGAGTGGGAGCGCGTCGGCCGTCTGCGGCTGCGGCTCATGGATCGCGAGCGGGCCATCGAGGCGCTGGAGCGCGCCCGCGAGCTCTGCCCGTCGGTGACCGGGCTGCTCGACCTCGGGCTCGCGCACCACCTCGCCGGGAACCTCGGGGGCGAGGTGACCGCCACCGAGCAGGCGACCCTCCTGAACCCGGAGTCGGCCCCGGCGTGGGCGCGGTACGCCCACGCGCTGGCCCGCACCGATCGCGTGACCGACACGGTCGCCGCGACCGAGCGGGCGCAGGAGCTCGCCCCGGACGACCTCGAGGTCCGCGCGCTCCTCGAGCGCCTGCGCGCGGCCGTCCCGCGCGTCCTCCCGGCGGCGTGAGGCGTCGCCGTTCTCGCGAGCTTTCAGGTTTCCGGCGTCTGGCCGAATTGACGTGGCGGGGACGGGGTTCAGTTGCCTAGTGTGCCCCGCTGATGCCGACTTCTGAGAGAACCGCTTGATGTCACGCCGTCGCCTCGTCCTGCTCGGCGCCACCGTCGCCGGCGCGCTCGCCGCCGGACCGGCCCACGCTGCCACGCCCGGGCTGAACATCAGCTCCTACGCCGATGCGCCGGTGGCGCTGGCCCAGGGCGCCAAGCAGGTCCGCTTCTTCGTGCCCTGGAAGAACTTCGAGCCCAACAGCAACGTCGACTTCACCGCCGCGGGCCCGGTGACTCCGACCCCGGCGACGACGGACCTCAAGACGCGCACCGAGGAGGTCCGCGCGCGCGGCGCGACGCCGATCATGGTCATCCTCGACGCGCCGGACTGGGCGGGCGCGGGCCAGGGCATCCACCGGCGGCCGCGCAACCCCGACGAGTACGCCGAGTTCACCGGCGAGCTCGCGAAGTGGCTGAGCAAGTCCGGCGTGCCCGCCCCGGTGTACGAGGTGTGGAACGAGCCCGACGCCTCCAAGTTCTGGGGCGACGAGCCGCCGAACGCCCCCTTCTACACCTCGATGCTGAAGAAGTCCTACGCCGCGATCAAGGCGAACGATCCGGACGCCACCGTCCTCACCGGCCCGACCACCGGCAACAACTACAACTGGATCGAGGCGCTCTACGCGCAGGGCGCCAAGGGCTCCTTCGACGGCGTCTCGGTGCATACGGACACCGCGTGCTCGATCGTCGGGCCCGACGTCTTCTACCGCGACCCGAACGGCCGCATCGGGCAGTTCTCCTTCCTGGGCTACCGCGAGGTCCGGGGGGCGATGCTGGCCAACGGCGACGACAAGCCGATCTGGATGACGGAGATCGGCTGGGGGACGACCAGCGCGGTCTGTGCGAGCGGCGACAGCGCCGGCAAGAAGGCCGCCGGGGTGAGCGAGGCAGAACAGGCTGCGTTCCTCACCAAGGGCTTCCAGTGCATGGCCAACGACACCTATGTCGTCGCCGCCGCCTGGTTCACGCTGCGCGACGACGCGGGCAACCCCTACGGGCTCCTGCGCGGGGACGGGAGCGCCAAGCCGGCGCTCGCGAGCTTCGGTGCCGCGGGGGCGCAGGGCGCCGGGGAGTGCGGGGACTTCAACGCCCCCGACCTCAACGTCCTCGCCCCGACCGAGGGCCAGCAGTTCGTCGACAAGCTCGACCTCAAGGCGTCGGCGAGCGACACCGGGGTGGGGCTGGGCCGCGTCAGCTACGCCTACGACGGCGGCAAGGAGATCCGCAACTTCACCGACGCGCTGACCAACGGCGCGACGTTCGCCCTCGCGCCCTGGCAGGGATCGGGCGCGCTGGCCGTCGGCCCGCACACCATCGAGGTGACCGCGCTCGACAAGAACGGCAACGTGGTCACCAAGGCGGTGAAGGTCGCCAAGGTCGCGCCCGGATCGCTCGCCTCCTCGTTGACTCCCGTGTTCAAGCTCGGCAAGAAGCCCTCGTGCAAGAAGGCCAAAAGGGTGACGACCTGCAGCTTCAAGGGCGTGCTCTCCCGCGGCGCGGCGGGCCGGCCGTCGCTCGGCGGGAAGGTCGCCGTCGAGTGGCAGTGGAAGAACAAGAAGCGCCAGTTCCGCCAGCTCGTCGGGGGCCTGAAGCCCGCCTCCAAGCCCTTCACGTTCAAGGCGAAGCTCAAGCGCAAGGGCGCCTGGCGGGTGCGCGTCGTCTACAAGGGGCTCGCGCCGTACAAGGCCGCGAGGTCGAAGTACCTGACGTTCCGCGCCCACTAGCCGGGAGTTGACGGAGATGGGCGCCGGCCATCCGGCCGGCGCCGTAGGTTGCGTGGTCGCATGCGTCTGATCGTGGCCCGCTGCTCCATCGACTACACCGGTCGCCTGACCACCCATCTGCCCGAGGCCGTCCGGTTGCTGATGATCAAGGTCGACGGCGGGGTCTCGGTCTGGCACGACGGCGGCTCGTCGGTCAAGCCGCAGAACTGGATGACGCCGCCGACGGTCGTCGAGGAGAGCGACGGCCGGATCGTCGTGCGCAAGCTCGCCGGGGCGACGGAGGACCGCCTGGAGATCCGCATCGTCGCGGTGCTCTCCGACGTCTCACACGACATGGGCGAGGCGGCGGCGCTCGAGAAGGACGGGGTCGAGCGCGATCTGCAGGAGGCGCTGGCCGCCGTGCCGGCGTGGTGCGGCGAGGGCTTCCGCCTCGTGCGCCGCGAGTGGCCGACCGACATCGGCCCCGTCGACCTCATGTGCCGCGACGACCAGGACGGCTGGGTCGCGGTCGAGATCAAGCGGGTGGCGACGATCGACGCCGTGGAGCAGCTCACCCGCTACCTCGAGCGCATCCGCCGCGACCCGGCGATGGAGCTCTGCGCGGGGGTGCTCGCCGCCCAGTCGATCAAGCCGCAGGCGCGCGTGCTCGCCGAGGCCCGCGGGATCGCCTGCGTCGAGGTCGACCTCGAGGTGGTCCGGGGCGAGCGTGAGCCCGAGCTGACCCTCTTCGCGCCGTAACCCGGAGCGCGGCGGCCGGCCCCCTCGATGTCGGACGCGCGGGTCGCCTACCTGATCACGTCCTACCTGCTGCCCGACCAGGTCGCGCGGCTCGCGCGGACGCTGCGGGCGGGGAGCGCGGAGGCGCCGATCGCCCTGCACCACGACGACCGGCGCTGCCGGATCGATCCGGCCGGGCTGGACGCGCTCGGCGTCCTGCGCATCGAGCCGCCCTCGCCGGTGGCGTGGGGGGAGGCCTCGCAGCTCGCGATGGTGCTGCGCTGCCTGCGCTGGCTGCTGCGGTCCGCGGCGTTCGACTGGGTGGTCCTGCTGTCGGGCCAGGACTACCCCATCCGGCCGGTCGCGGCGATCGAGTGCTCGCTCGCGGAGGCCCCCGTCGACGCGTTCATCGAGACGCTCCCGGTCCCGGCGCCGTCCCTGCGCTCGCGGACGGTCGACGAGTTCGCGCGTCGCTACCACTACCGGTGGCGGCGCCTCCCGGCGCCGTTGGCGCCGCTTGCCGGCGCGGCGGTCCGGGCGCGGCCGCTCGTGCAGACGCGCGACATGCCGAGCGGCACGTGGGTCGGCGCTCCGGCCCTCTCGTCCCCGTTCGGGCCGGGCCTCACCTGCCATCGCGGGGCCGACTGGTTCACGCTCTCCCGGAAGGCCGTCGAGGCCGTCGCGCGCTTCGCCGACGCGCGGGGCGATGTCGTGCGCCACTACGGGCGGACGCTCATCCCGACGGAGTCCTTCGTGCACACCGTGCTCGCCAACGACCCGTCGCTGCGCCTGTCGGGCGACACGCGGAGGTTCACGCTGTGGGACCGCGACGCCCCGCGCCCGCGCATCCTGCGGGCCGGCGACCTGCCCCTTCTGCTGGCGTCCCCGTGCGACTTCGCCCGGAAGTTCGACCCGGGGGTCGACCGCGCCGTCCTCGACGCGCTCGACCGCCGGGTGCACGGCGTTTGAGCTGAGCTAGGAGCGCGCGGCGGCGAAGAGCTCGGCCGCGGGCGGCTCGATCCAGTAGTCCGTGCCGCCGTCCTCGCGCTTCTCGGTCGCGATGGGCAGCGGTCGGCCGAGCTTGCGGCAGTAGCGCCCGGGCCAGGCGAGGATGCCCGCGACGCCGTGGGCGCCCTTCTCCAGGCCGAGGCGCTCGGCCAGCGCGTTGCCCGACCATCGCCGGCCCGCCTCGTCGAGCAGGAGGTCGAAGAGCTCGCGCGCGGGGGGCGCGAGCTTGGCGTAGAGCCACTGAGCCGTGTCGGCGTCGGCGGCGGTCCAGGGCTCGGGCTCGGCGTCAGCCCAGCGGCCCGGAGGGCCGCCGCGACCGCGCCCGGGGCCGCCGCGAGGCGGGCCCCAGGCGGGGCCCGACGGCTCCGCGCCGGGCGTGGCGGCCAGGAAGCTCGCGAACCAGACGTAGAACTCGGGTACGCGCTCCTCCGGCACCGCCACGGTGACCGGCTTGTCCGCCATCAGGAGGCCGCGGCCTCGGTGGCGGGCTGCGCGTCGGTGGCGCGCTGGTCGCCGCGGTGGCCGCAGCGCCCGTGGGACGCCCGGCCGCCGCCGGGCCCGGGCCGGCCGCGCCGACCGAACCCTTCGGAGGCGAGGAAGCGCCCGTAGAACGCGTAGAACTCGGGCACCCGCTCCTCGGGCACCGCCACGGTGATCTGCTTGTCCTGCTTGGGGGTGTCATGGGTTTCCATGAGGTTCTCCTTGTCTTCGATTCTCTTGTCTCGACAAGTAAAGCATAAGTAGATACATAAGTAAAGCACTCAGGCCGTCATCCCCGCCACGAAGGCCGCGAGCGTCGGCGCCGCGTCGCGCAGCACCGGCCCGTGCCCGAAGCCGACGACGTCGGGCTCGAGCGCGGCGACCTTCCGCGCCGACGCGCGGTTTCGAGCCGGGTCGATCGTGAACGGCTTCGGCGGCTCGTGCAGCCCGACGGCCGTGGTCACCAGGCTCATGTTCGTGAAGACGTCGCCCGTGAGCAGGACGCGATCGGCGGCGCGCCAGTAGACGGCCTGGCCGGGGGAGTGGCCCGGTGCGTCGACGACCACGAAGCCCGCCGCGACGTCGTCGCCCTCGCGCAGCTCGCGCGCCACGTCGACGCCGTCGAAGCCCGACGCGAAGGTCATCAGCGCCTTCAGCCGGCCCTCGGGTACCGCCGGCTCCCCCGTGCGCACGTCCTCCGCGTCGCCGGCCGGCGCCCACAGCGGGAACTCGAGCGCGTCGACCAGCCGGCGGGAGCCGCCCGCGTGGTCGACGTGCGCGTGCGTCAGCGCGTGGGCGCGCAGCGTCCGTCCGGACACCGCGGCGACGATCTTCTTCGCCGAGCTCGCGAGGCCGGCGTCGACGACGACGTCGCCGATCACGTAGGCGTTGATCCCGTGGCGCGGCATCAGCGGCAGGTGGAAGACGTCGGGAGCGATCTCGATCATGGCGCCGACTGTAGGTGAGTCGCGCCACCGCTCGACCGCCGGTACAGGGGCCTTCGGCCCCGCGGACGAGGCGGCGCGGCGATGGTCGAGGCACACTTGCCCCATGGGCCGGCCCCCGCAGATCATCGCCTTCGGCGGTGGCGGCTTCTCGATGGAGAACGGGAACCCGCTGCTCGACGACCACGTGCTCGCCCTGACCGGCCGCGAACGGCCGCGCGTCTGCTTCGTCCCCACGGCCTCCGGCGACGCCGACCACTACGTCGTGCGCTTCTACCGGACGTTCTCCGCGGTCGCGGACCCCTCGCACGTCTCGCTGTTCCGCCGTGACCGCGGCGCCGGAGCGGTGGAGGGCTGCCTGCGCGAGCACCTCCTCGCCCAGGACATCATCTACGTCGGCGGCGGGAGCGTGGTCTCGATGCTCGGCGCCTGGCGGGCCAACGGGCTTGATCAGATCCTCGAAGAGTGCTGGCGCAACGGGACGATCCTGTGCGGCGGCTCGGCCGGCTCGCTGTGCTGGTTTGAGGAGGCCGTGACCTCCTTCCACGGACCCCCGGAGCGCGTGCGCGGACTCGGGCTGCTGCCGTTCTCCAACTGCGTGCACTACGACGCCGAGCCCGAGCGGCGACGGGAGTTCCACGACCACATCCGCGGGGGCATGGTCGCGGGCTTCGGCGTGGACGACGGGTGCGCGCTGCACTTCCTCGGCACCGAGCTGCACGACGTCGTGACCTCGAAGCCCGGGGCGGGCGCATACCGCGTCGACGCGCTGGTGGGCGAGCCGGTCGAGACCCCCCTCGACGCGCGCGACCTCGGGGCGACGATCGCCCCGGCCGTCGCCGCGTAGCCCCGTGCCGACGGAGCCCGCGAAGCGGACGATCTTCGCGATGGGCGGCGGGGGCTTCACGATGGAGCCGGAGAATCCCGCTCTCGACGAGTTCATCCTGACGCTGCCCGGCAAGCCCGTGCCCCGGCTGCTCTTCCTGCCGACGGCCTCCGGGGACGCGGAGGCGCAGGTGACGCGGTTCCGCGCGGCCTACGGCGACCGGCCCTGCCTCCCCACCGAGTTGTCGCTGTTCCGCCTCGGCGAGACCGGCGGGATCTCCCTGCGCGACCTCGTCCTGGGCCAGGACGTCGTCTACGTCGGCGGCGGGTCGATGCGCTCGATGCTGGCCATCTGGCGCGAGTACGGGCTCGACGCGATCCTGCGCGAGGCGTGGGAGCGCGGGGTGGTGCTCGCGGGGCTGAGCGCGGGCGCCATGTGCTGGTTCGCCGGCGGGGTGACGAAGTCGACCGGGATCCCGCGCCCGGTCGAGGGGCTCGGGCTTCTGCCCCACTCGCTCTCCGTGCACGCCGACACCGAGCGCGAGCGCCTGCCCGTCTACGAGGCCTCCGTGGCGAGCGACGTGCTGCCCGCCGGCTGGGCCGCCGACGACGGCGTCGGGCTCCTGTTCTGCGGCGATCGGCTCGAGCGCGTCGTCAGCTCGCGGGCGGGCACCCACGCGGTCCACGTCGCGCGCACGGCCGACGGCCAGCTCCTGCGTACGCCGATCCTCCCCGAGCGGCTCTGCTGCGCGCCGCTGGCCGACCGCTCCGTGGACGGCGACGTGCTGGAGTTCCGCCGGGCGCGGCACGCCGCCCAGCGGCGCGGCGCGCGGTGAAGGAGGATGGGCGCGTGGCCTCCGCGCGCGGCGACCGGCCGCGCGGATCGCGCCTCAGGCGTGAGGCGCCCAGCGCGCGACCGCGGGCCAGACGACGTCTGAGAGGATCGCGTCGGCGAGCGCGTGGTCGATCGGGCGCTCGCCCTCGAAGAGGTGGAACAGCAGGAGCGCCGTCCCGGCGTGCGCGGCCTGCGAGGTGAGGACGCCCGCCCGCAGCTCCCCGGCGGCGACGGCGCGCTCGAGCACGCGCGCGATGGCCCGCTTGCGCGTGTCCAGGCCAGCGCGCGCGGCCGCCGCGCGGACCTCGGGCTTGGCCGAGCGCTCGGCGTGCAGCGCGGCGCACGCCGCGCCGACCGGTCCGGCGAGCAGGTCGGCGACGTTGCGCAGCACGGTCTGCAGATCGGTGCGCAGCTCTCCCGAGCCGTCGTCGGGGACCAGCCCGGCCTGTGCGTGCTCCAGCGCCGCGGCGACGAGGTGCGCCTTGTCAGGCCAGCGCCGGTAGAGCACCGAGCGCGCCGCGCCCGCGCGCTCGGCCACGGCGTCCACGACGAGGCCGGCGTACCCGCGCTCCCCCACGAGCTCGAGGGTGGCGGTGAGGATCGCGGCCTCCACCTCGGCCGAGGCGCGCCGTCTGCGGGCCTCAAGCATGCACGCGCACGGGCTCGGGGGCGCGGAGGGCGCGGCGGGCCGGGATCGTCATCGCGGCGCCGGCGGCGACGAGCGACCCGACCGCCGAGATCGCCAGGGCGGCGGTGAAGGCGGCCTCGGTCGGGAAGCCGCTGGCCAGGACGTCGGAGGCGAGCACGGCGCCACCGACGGCGGAGCCCAGCGAGGCGCCGACGTTCCGGGCGATGGTGTTCACCCCGGTCGCCTCGCCGGTCTCGTGACGGTCGACGGCCTCGATGATGAGGTTCGGCATCGCGGAGAAGGCGAAGCCGACCCCGACGCCGAGCAGCGCCGACCACAGCAGCGTGACGAACGGTGAGCCGTGGGCGATGGCCAGCAGCCCGAGCGCCACGGCGGCGACGGCGCAGCCGATGACCAGCGGGACCCGGGCGCCGAGCCGCCCGCCCATGCGCCCCGAGAGCGGCGAGAGGAACAGGCTGAGCAGCGCGCTCGGGGCGAGCAGCAGGCCGGCCACGGTCGCGTTCAGGCCGAATCCGTAGCCCGTGTCGGTCGGCAGCTGCGCGAGCTGCGGGATCAGCACGAAGGAGCCGAACAGGCCGAAGCCGACCAGGAAGGTCGCGACGTCCGTCGTCAGGACGGTGCGCTGCGCCAGCGTGCGCATGTTCACCAAGGGCTCCGGCGTGCGCTGCTCGAGCTTGACCCACGCGGCGAGCACTCCGAGCCCGAGCGCGACGAGCCCGAGGGTCCGGCCGGAGCCCCAGCCCCAGTTCGTCGCCTGCGAGACCGCGAGCAGCGGGAGCGTCAGCCCGGCGGAGAGCACGAGCGCGCCGCGGACGTCGACACGGCCCGGCGAGCGCAGCGGCGACTCCGGCACGGCGAGCAGCGTGGTGACCACGGCGACGACGCCGAGCACCGCGCTGATCCAGAAGATCCAGGAGACCGACGCGGTGTCGGCGATGAGCCCGCCGAGCGGCAGGCCGATCCCGCCCCCGACGCCCGCGGTGGAGCCGAGCAGCCCGATCGACGCCGGGACGCGCTCGGCTCCGAACTCGTCGCGGATGATCCCGAAGGAGAGCGGGAAGACGCCCCCCCCCCGAGCCCCTGCAGCGCGCGGCCGGCGACGATGACCTCCAGCGACGAGCCGACCGCCGAGAGCAGGCCGCCGGCGGCGAACAGCGCGAGCGAGACCGCCAGCAGCTTGCGCTTGCCGAACATGTCCCCGAGCCGGCCGGCGATCGGCGTCGAGATCGAGGCGGTCAGGAAGTAGGCGGTGACCAGCCAGGCGACGCCGCTCGACGACGCCCCGAGCGACGCCTTGATGTCGGGAATCGCGGGGATGATCATCGTCTGGCCGAGCGCGAAGGCGATCGTGCCAAGGCTCAGGACGAAGAGGGTGCGCTCGGGGCGCGCGCGCTGCTGCATCGCCCACAAGCTACAAGGGTGTTGCTTCGCCGACGCGCGGAGGCCACGCGGCGCCGCGCGGCGCCCTGGGGGTTGGGTCGTACGGGCGCCATCTACGGCCGCCAGGGCCCAAGCCCCCCGGGCCGCCCCCTCAGCCCTCGCCGTGCAGCGTGAGCGTCAGCCGCCGCCGACCGCCGCGGTCGCGGTGCTCGCAGAGGCAGACTCCCTGCCACGTGCCCAGCGCGAGCGCGCCGCCGCGGACCGGGAGCGTGAGCGACGCGCCCATGAGCGAGGCCTTGACGTGCGCGGGCATGTCGTCGGCGCCCTCGAGGCTGTGCTCCCAGCGCGTGGCCTCCGACGCGGCCGCGTCCAGCCAGCCCTCCAGGTCGCGGCGGACGTCGGGCGACGCGTTCTCGGTGACCGTCAGCGAGGCCGAGGTGTGGGCGATGAAGACGTGGAGCAGCCCGACACTGATCGTGCCGAGCTCGGGCAGTGCGTCGAGCACCGCGCCCGTGACGAGGTGGATGCCCCGCGGATGCGGGTCGAGGGTGAGGTCACGCTGGATCCACATGGGCCGCCGGCAAGCGTGCCACACCCAGCGCGACGCGGCCGCGCGCGTCGAATGGCACGCCCTCGGCGTCGAGCAGCGCCCGTTGGTGCGCGCCCCGGGCCAGCGTGCCGTCGGCGCGCACCACGCGGTGCCAGGGCAGCGCCGGATCGGCGGCGCCGCGCAGCACCGTGCCGGCCAGCCGCGGGGCGCCGGGGGAGACGTCGCCGTACGTGCGGACCCAGCCCTCGGGGATCGCGCGGACCCGCGCCAGGATCGCCGCCCGGCGGGCGTCCGCGCGGCGCGCGGGCGACGGTGCGGGGTCGGTGAGCGGGGCGGCTTCGGCGTCCATCGCGTGGCACCGACGCTACGCGATGCACCGCGCCGGACGGCGCGGGAGCTCTCAGAAGCGCAGATCGGGCGCGGCTAGCCTGCGTCGGGATGATCCGCCGCGGGACGTACTCCATCGTCGCCCACGATCCCGCCACCGGCGAGGTCGGCGTCGCGGTGCAGTCGCACTGGTTCGCCGTGGGCCCGCTCGTCCCCTGGGCGCGCTCGGGCGTCGGGGCGGTGGCGACCCAGTCGATCGTCGAGCCGGCCTACGGGCCGCGGCTGCTCGATCTGCTCGAGGCCGGGCGCGCGCCGCAGGACGCCCTCGACGAGCTCGTGGCCGCCGACGAGCAGGCGCGTTTCCGCCAGGTCGCGGTGGTCAGCGCGGCCGGCGCGGTCGCGGTGCACACCGGCGAGCGCTGCGTGCAGTTCGCCGGCCACGAGCCCGGAACGGGGTTCGCCGCCCAGGCGAACATGATGGCCTCGCCGTCGGTGTGGGGGGCGATGGCCCAGGCCTACGAGCGCGCCCCGGGGCCGCTCGCCCGGCGGCTGACGGCTGCCCTGCACGCGGCGGAGGCGCAGGGCGGCGACGCGCGCGGCCGGCAGTCGTGCGCGATCCTCGTCGCCCCCGCCGCGCGGGAGCCGTGGCGCACCGCGGTCGATCTCCGCGTCGACGACCATCCCGATCCGCTGGCCGAGCTCGATCGCCTGCTCGACCTGCGCGACGCCTACGACCTGGCCTCCGAGGGCGACGAGCTGGCGGGCGAAGGGCGCCATGCGGAGGCCGGGGACCGCTACGAGCGCGCGAGCCTGCTGGCGCCCGACAGCCACGAGCTGCTCTTCTGGGCCGGCCTGGCCGCGGGGGGCACGGGCGACCTCCCGACCGCCGTGCAGCGGGTCGGCCGCGCGATCGCGCTGCATGCGGGCTGGCGTGAGCTGCTCGACCGGCTCGAGCCCGACATCGCGCCCGGCGCCGCCGCGGTCCGCGAGGCGCTGGACGGCGCGGGGCGCTGATGGCCGGCGGCGGCGCGGGGCCCGACCCGATCGTGGAGGTCGTCGCCCTCGGCGACGGGCGCGACGTTCTGGTCGCGCGGCCGCGCGACTCCGAGGCGCTGCTCGACGAGGACGCCTTCGACGCGCGTGACGAGTACCTGCCCTACTGGGCGGAGCTGTGGCCGAGCGCGATCGCGCTGGCCCGGGCGGTCGCGCGGCGAGCGCTGGACGGCCGGCGGGTGCTCGAGCTGGGCTGCGGCCTCGGCCTCCCCGGGCTCGCCGCCGCCGCGGGCGGGGCGCGCACGACGCTGACCGACTGGGCGCCCGAGGCGGTCGTCGCCGCGCGCGACAACGCGGCGCGCAACGACGTGAAGGTCGATGCGCTCGTCTGCGACTGGCGCTCCCCCGATGCGCTCGTGGCGCGCGGGCCGTGGGATCTCGTGCTGCTCGCCGACGTCCTCTACGAGGAGCGCAACGTCGAGCCGCTGCTCGACCTCCTGCCGCGCCTGGCCGCCGAGGTCCTGCTCGCCGACCCCGGCCGCGCGACCGCCGCCCCGTTCCTCGCCGCCGCGGAGCGGCGCTGGGAGATCACCACGACGCGGGACCACCGCGTCCTCGTCCACCGCCTCCAGGCGCGGGTACGCCGGGAACCGACCGTCCCTGCGCCACGCGCGCCGGCGGTCGGCACGCGGGCGTGAGCGCCGCGGGGACCGGCCTTGAGCACCCGCGATGAGCCCGCGACGGCCTCACGCGCTCGACGTGACGCCGAGCGCGGCTCCGACCTCGGCGAGGGTGCGCACGACGAGCGCGGCCGGCGGCAGCTCCGGCGCCTCCCCGTCGCCCGCACCCCGGTCGCGCGCGAGCCACACCGCGCGGGCGTAGCCGGCGCGCAGCGGGCCGGCCACGTCCCACTCGAGGTGGTCGCCGACCATCGCGAGGCGGCCCGGCTGGAGGCCGAGCGCGGCGGCGGCCGCCGCGTAGGCGCGGGGGTCGGGCTTCGGCGCCCCGGCCTCCTCCGCCGTCACCACCGCGTCGAGGAGTGCCTCGAGCCCGAGCGTCGCGAGCTTGCGCCCGACGAGCGCCCCCGCTCCGTTCGTGAGGACGCCGACGAGCAGGCCGGCCCGGCGCAGCTCGCCCAGCAGCTCCCGCGCGCCGTCCACGGGCACGGCCTCGCCGACTAGCGCCTCGCGCAGCGCCGCGTGCTCGGCGAGCAGCGCCTCGGGCACCGGGCCCCACGGCGCCAGCGCCTCGGAGAGCTGGCCGCGGCGGAACTCCTCGACGCCCCACTCGCCGCGCAGCACGCGCTCGAAGAGCGGCTCGCGGCAGCGGGAGAAGGCCACGCGCGCCGCTTCGAGGTCGGCGTGCGGCAGCGCCTCGGCGACGGAGGCCGCGGTCGAGGCCCAGACGCGGGCCTCGACGGCGGTGTAGTCCGAGAGCGTGTCGTCGAGGTCGAAGACGACCCCGTCGAGGGCGCTCAGCGCTCGCCCGGCGTCTTGACCGGGTAGAGCGACAGGGGCACGGACAGATCAAGCGCCGTGCGGATGATCCGGTTCTGCTCGATGTTGTGGGCGGCGGGGTAGCCCTCGCCCGGGCTGGCGCGCTCCGGCCGGCCGACGTACCCGAAGCCCAGGTGCTCGGGGAGGATCTGCATGAGCCGGGGGAACATGTGCGCCCGCGCGCCCATGTTGCGCGGCTCCTCCTGGGTCCAGATGACCTCGCGCAGGTTCGGGTAGGTCGCGATGAGCTCGGAGATCGGGCCTTCGGGGAAGGGGTAGAGCAGCTCGACGCGGCCGATGGCGACCTCCGGGTTGTCCTGCCGCGCGGGGTGGCCGATGAGGTCGTAGTAGATCTTGCCGGTGCACAGCACGAGGCGCTCGACCTGCTCGATCGGCACGCGCGGCTCGCCGAGCACGGGGAAGAACTGCGTCTCGGAGAGATGCTCGAGGCGGTTGGTCGCCTGGGGCAGGCGCAGCAGCGACTTCGGGGTCATGATGACCAGCGGCCGCTGCTTGGCCACCCGGGCCTGCCGGCGCAGCAGGTGGAAGTACTGCGCGGGCGTCGTGAGGTTCGCGACGCGGATGTTCCCCTCCGCGGCGAGCGTCAGGAAGCGCTCCAGGCGGGCCGAGGAGTGCTCCGGGCCCGAGCCCTCGTAGCCGTGGGGCAGGAGCAGGGTCAGCCGCGACGACTGGCCCCATTTCGCCAGGCCGCTGACGATGAACTGGTCGACGATGACCTGCGCGCCGTTGGCGAAGTCGCCGAACTGCGCCTCCCAGAGCACGAGCGTCTCTGGGGCCTCCTGAGAGTATCCGTACTCGAAGCCGAGGCAGGCGATCTCGCTCAGCGGGGAGTTGTGCAGCTCGATCGGCGCCAGGGATCCGGGGAGGTTCTGGACGGGCGAGACGGTCTGTCCCGTCTTGGCGTCGTGGAAGACGAGGTGGCGCTGGGAGAACGTGCCGCGCTCGGTGTCCTGCCCGGTCAGGCGGATCGGCACCCCCTCGGTCAGCAGCGAGGCGAACGCGAGCGACTCGGCGTGCGCCCAGTCGATCCCGCCGGCCTCGGTGACCGCCGCACGGCGGCGCTCGAGCTGCTTGGCGAGCTTGGGATGCACGGTGAAGCCCTCGGGCGTGTGCAGGAGCTCCTCGTTGAGCACCTCCAGGCGCCCGCGCGAGACGGCGGTCTTGACCTCGGGCGACGGGGTGCGGTCGAGCGTGTACTCGCCCGTCTGGTGGGTGGCGTGGCTGCCGTCGGCCTCGGCGGCCTCGGCGATCTGGTCCTTCAGCTCGGCGTGCAGGCGCGTCAGCTCGTCCCAGATGTCCTGCCGCTGCTGCTCGACCTCCTTCTGCGTGATCGCGCCGGTCTCGACGAGCCGGTCGGCGAACAGCTCGGCCACGCGCTTCTTGGCCTTGATCCGCGCGTACATCTCCGGCTGCGTGTAGGCGGGCTCGTCGGCCTCGTTGTGGCCGAAGCGGCGGTAGCCGATCACGTCGATCAGCACGTCGTGGCCGAACTCCTGGCGGTAGGCGAACGCGAGGCGCACCGCGGTGACGCAGGCGGCGACGTCGTCGGCGTTGACGTGGATGATCGGCACGTCGAAGCCCTTGGCGAGGTCCGAGGCCCACCGGGTCGAGCGCGAGTCCTCCGAGTCGGTGGTGAAGCCGACCTGGTTGTTCGTGATGAGGTGCAGCGTGCCGCCGACCTGGTAGCCGTCGAGGGCCTGGAGGTTCAGCGACTCCGCCACGACCCCCTGCCCCGGGAAGGCGGCGTCGCCGTGGAGGACGATGGGCACCGCCGCCGCCTGGTCGCGGTGCGCGTGGGGACCCTGGCGCGTGGTCTGCGCGGCGCGCGCGGCCCCGAGCACGACCGGGTGCACGAACTCGAGGTGCGAGGGGTTGGACTCGAGGTTGACGAGGATCGACTCGCCGTCGGGCAGCTGGTAGGAGCCCTGCGCGCCGTGGTGGTACTTCACGTCGCCGGTGCCGCCCTGCGGGATCGTCGTGATCGCCTCCAGCGTCGCGACGCCCTCGAACTCGGCGAAGATCGTCTCGTACGGGCGGCCGAGGTTGTGCGCGAGCACGTTGAGGCGCCCTCGGTGGGCCATCCCGACGACCACTTCGCGCGCCCCGTCGGCGGCGCTCAGCTGGATCATCTCGTCGAGCATCGGGACCGTCATGTCCAGCCCCTCGATCGAGAACTGCTTCTGGCCCAGGTAGGCCTTGTGCATGAAGCGCTCGAACGCGTCGACCTCGACGAGGCGCTTGAGCAGCGCGCGGTTCTCGTCGCTCGTGAGCGCGGTCCGGTAGGTCCCCGACTCGATGCGCTCGCGCAGCCAGGTGCGCTGGCGGTGCGAGGAGATGTGCTCGATCTCGTAGGCGATCGTGCCGCAGTAGGTCTCGCGGAGGCGCGGCAGGGCGTCGGCGAGCGTCGTCCCCGGGACGTGCATCCGGAGGATCTTGGCCGGGATCTGGGCCATGAGCTCCGGCGTGAGGCCGAGGGGCTCCGGGTCCAGCGCGGGATCGCCCTCGGGCTCGGAGCCGAGCGGGTCCAGGCGGGCAGCGAGGTGCCCGTGGGTGCGGTGGGCCTTGAGCAGCGAGACCGCGGCCTGGACGGCCTGCAGCAGCTCCTCGCTCGGCATCGCGCCGGCGGCCGGCGCCGGCGCCGCGTCGGGGGGCGCCGGCGCCGCCGCGACGGGCGCCGGGCGCTCGGGGGCGGGCCCGAGCGCGACGCCGAGCGACGCGAAGACGCCGTCGTAGAAGCCGTTCTCCCCCTGCAGGTAGTCCTCGACGACCTTCAGGAATTGCCCCGACTCCGCCCCTTGGATGATGCGGTGGTCGTAGGTCGAGGTCACGGTCATGACCTTCTCGGCGCCGACGGCCTCCCCGACCGCCGCGAGGCCGACGGGGTAGGCGATCGCGCCCGTGGCGACGATCGTGCCCTGCCCGTTCATCAGCCGCGGGACCGAGGCGACCGTCCCGATGCCCCCCGGGTTGGTCAGCGAGACGTTCGCACCCTGCAGGTCGTCGGCGGTCAGCGTGTTCTCGCGCGCCTGGGCGATCAGCGCGTCGAAGGCGGCCCTGAAGTCGGCGAAGGACTTGCGGCCCGCGTCCTTGATGACGGGCACCATGAGGGTGCGGCCCTTCTTCGTCGTGACGTCGACGGCGATGCCGAGGTGGACCGCGTCGTCGTCGACGACGTTCGGCTTGCCGTCGAGCTCGAGGAAGTGCCGGGTCATCGCCGGCATCTCCTGCTGGGCCGCGAGGGCGACGGCGTAGGCGATCAGGTGGGTGAAGGAGACCTTCTCCCCGGCGGCCTTGAGCTGGCGGCGGCGCGCGTCCATCGCCGTGACCGTCATCGTCCGGAACGACGTCGCGGTGGGGATCGAGCGCGACTCGTCCATGTAGCGCGCGAGGACCGCGGCGGCCCCCTTGATGGGCTGCGCGCCCGCGGGGGCGGCCGAGGGCCCCGCCGCGCTCGCGCCGTTGGTCGCCTTCGCCGGAGCGGTGGCGGCCTTGCGTGCGAGCACGTCGGCCTTGACGATGCGGCCGCGGGGGCCGGTGCCCGTGACCGTCGCGAGGTCCACGCCCTCGTGGGCGGCGGCGCGCGCGGCGACGGGAGAGACGCTCGCGCCGACGGGCGGCGACCCCGACCCGCTCTCCGGGGCGCCGACGCCGGCGGTGCCGCCGGACGGAGGGAGCGGAGCGGGCGGCCCGGCGGGCGCGTAGCCTGCGCCGTTCGCCGCGCCCGCGCCGTTCGCGGCCGCGGAGTCCGTGGTCATGCGGGCGATGACCTGCCCCACGGAGACCGTCTCGCCCACGGTCGCGAGGAGCTCGGTGATCGTGCCCTTCGCCGGCGAGGGGAGCTCGACGTCCACCTTGTCGGTGGAGACCTCGACGACCGTGGCGTCCACGTCGACCGCGGTCCCGACCCCGACGTGCCACTCGAGCAGGGTGCCCTCGGTGATCGACTCCCCGGCGCCGGGGACGACGATGTCGATCGTCTCGCCCCCGGAGGCAGGCGGCGCGGGCTCGTCGGCCGCGGGCGGGGCCGTCGTGTCGCCGGGCTGCACGTCGGCGAGGACGGCGCCCACGCTCACCGTGTCGCCCTCCTCGAAGTACCGCTTGACGAGGATCCCGGCGACGGGCGACGGGACCTCGACGTCGACCTTGTCGGTCGAGATCTCGACGACCGTCTCGTCGAGCTCGATCCGGCCGCCCTCCTCGACGTTCCACTCGAGGACGGTTCCCTCGGTGACCGACTCGCCCGCCCCCGGGGCGATGACCTGGACCGTCGTGTCGACTGCCATGAGAGGCGCACTGTAGCGGGGGGCCGGGGCCCCGCGCCCCCCCGGGGGGGGGCCCCCGCGGGGCGGGCGCGGGGGGGGGCCGGGGGCGGG
>JBBQEV010000074.1:0-20621 GCA_038321325.1 Solirubrobacterales bacterium | reverse complement strand
GGTCGTGCAGGTCCCGACGAGCGTCGTCGCGCAGGTCGACTCGGCCTACGGGGGCAAGACGGGCGTCGACCTCCCCGAGGCCAAGAACTACGTCGGCGCCTACCACCAGCCCGCCGCGGTGCTCGTCGATCCCGCGACGCTCGCCACGCTCCCGCCGGAGGAGCACGCGGCCGGCTACGCGGAGGTGCTCAAGACGGCGCTGATCGCGGGCGGCCCGCTGTGGGCGCACGTCGCCGCGGGCGGCGCCGTCGACGACGCGACGATCTTCGCCTGCGCGCGCACGAAGCTCGCGGTGGTCGCGGCCGACGAGCGCGACGGCGGCGTCCGCCAGGTCCTCAACCTGGGACACACCGTCGGCCACGCGATCGAGACCGTGACCGGGTACGCGCGCCTGCGCCACGGCGAGGCCGTCGGCCTCGGGCTGCTCGCGGCGCTGACGCTTTCGGGCCAGCCCGCGCTGCGTGCGGACGTCGCGGAGCTCTTGGCCGCCGCCGGGCTGCCGACCACGATCGAGGGCATCGATCCCGCCGCGGTCGCCGCGGCGACAGCGCGGGACAAGAAGCGCGTCGAGGAGCACGTGCCCTTCGTGCTCGTCGACGGAGTGGGCGACGTGCGCTACGGCCGCCCGGTGAGCGCAGCCGACCTGCTCGCCGCGGTGGCCGAGCTCGCCGGTTGAGCCGGCATCGACGGGGATAGGCCAGGGCTGGCGCGATCCCGCCGGGCGTCACGCCGCACCGCTGGTCGCCGTATCGCAGCGGTCGATCCTCATCGTCGACTGCTAGGCCGACGGTCATGCGTCCGCCCGCCCACCGTTCCTGCGAACCTCCCGCCGGTGAGCGTGCGCAACCGCATCGAGATCGTCCACGGCGTCAACCTCGATCAGCTCGGTCGCCGCGACCCCGGCCACTACGGTGGCCTGACGTTCGACGCCTTGGAGTACCGCATCACCGAATGGGCCAGCGAGCTGGGGCTGACCACGCGCTTCTTCCAGACCAACCACGAGGGGGCGCTCGTCGAGCACCTCCACACCCTCGAAGGCCTCGCGGACGGCATCGTCATCAACCCGGGCGCCTGGACGCACTACGCGTGGGCGATCCGCGACGCACTCGAGATCGCCGGCCTGCCCGCGGTCGAGGTACACCTCTCCGACGTCGCCCAGCGCGAGGGGTGGCGCCGCGTGTCGGTCGTCGAGGAGCTGTGCCTGGCCACCGTGAGCGGGCGCGGGCCAGACGGCTACCGGGACGCGCTGGTCGCCGTCAAGGAGGCCCTGGATGACGCTTGACCGCGCCGACCGGCTCGCCGACGCCGTCCGTGCCGAGCACCTCGACGCGACGCTCGTCACCGATGCGGCCAACGTGCGCTACGTCACGGGCTTCACCGGCTCCAGCGGCATCGCGCTCGTGGGGGAGAGCGGCCTGCGCCGCTTCGTGACGGACTTCCGCTACCTCACGCAGAGCGCCGAGCAGCTCGATCCCGTCTGGGAGCGCCATATCGCGCAGGAGCTGCTCGAGAAGCTGGCCGAGGGGCTGCCCTCCGGCCCGCTCCGTCTCGGCTTCGACGACGCGAGCGTGAGCGTCAAGCAGCACGCGCGCCTGGCCGAGCTCGTCGGCGACGACGTCGAGCTTGTCGCGGCGGGCGGGATGGTCGAGGCGCTCCGGCGGGTCAAGGACCCCGAGGAGCTCGAGCGCATCCGCGCCGCGCAGCGGCTCGCCGACGCGGCGCTGGAGGAGGTCCTGACCCGCGGCCTGGCGGGCCGCACCGAGCGTGCCGTCGCACTCGACCTCGAGGTGACGATGCGCCGTCGCGGCGCCGAGGGCGCCTCGTTCCCGCCGATCGTCGCGGCCGGCGCGCACGGCGCGCTCCCGCACGCCGCGCCGCGCGACGTCGTGATCTGCGAGGGGACGCTCTGCGTCGTCGACTGGGGCGCCCAGCTCGACGGGTACGCCTCGGACTGCACCCGCACCTTCGCCACCTCCGAGGACGTCGACGAGCGCGACCGCGAGGTCTACGGCGTCGTCTTGCGGGCGCAGCAGGCGGCGCTGGCGGCCGTCGCGCCCGGGCCGCTCGGCCGCGAGGTCGACGCGGTCGCCCGCACGATCATCGACGCCGCGGGCCACGCCGAGCACTTCGGCCACGGGCTCGGGCACGGCGTCGGCCTGGAGGTCCATGAGGGCCCGCGCCTCAGCCGCCAGGGCGACGTGGCCCTCGTCGCCGGGAACGTCGTCACCGTCGAGCCCGGCGTCTACGTCCCCGGGGCGGTCGGGGTGCGCATCGAGGACCTGGTCGTGGTGACCGACGACGGCCACGAGGTCCTCACGGGGCTCACCAAGGAGCTGCAAGTCGCCCCGCGCTTCGCGGGATAGCCCGCGTTCGAGCAAACCTCGAGGATGCTCAAAGCATGCTAGAGTCATTCGGTGAGCAACCTTCAGATCAAGAACGTCCCCTCAGACGTGCACGAGGAGCTGCGCCGCCGCGCAACTCTTCGCCGGATGACGGTGCGCGACTACCTCCTCGATCTGATTGCTCGCGATCAAGCCCTGCCGGCCATGGACGACTGGTTGGACGCGATCGAGGCAGGGCCACCGTTGGCCGAGCTGCCCGAGGGATTGGTCGCCGAGCTCGTCCGAGAGGGGCGCGACGAGACCGCGCCGTGATCGTCGTCGATGGCTCGGCCCTGGTCCAAGCCGTCGTCGCAGATCGGCGGGGCCGCGTCGTCACCGCAGCACTGCGGGATCGATCGGCCTGGGCTCCGGACATCATCGACGCCGAGGTGATGAACGCCCTGAGGGGACTCGAGCGCGGGGGGCGGCTGGACACGGCCCGCGCCGAGCTCGCCGTCTCCCGCCTGGTCACCGGCCCGATCCAGCGGGTCTCCTCGCGTTCGCTCGCGCACCGCGCGTGGGCGCTGCGCCACAACCTCTGCCTATACGACGCGCTGTACGTGGCGCTCGCCACCCAGCAGCACGCGGCGCTGATCACCGCAGATCGCGGGATGGCCGCCGCCGCGATGGACGCCGGCGTCACCGTCACCCTCGTCTGACCGCGCCGCTCACTCCCGCAGCGGGCGTTCCACCGAGAACGGGGCGAAGCCCGTCTCGCTCGGCGCGCGGCCGCGAGTCCCGATGTAGGTGGCCCGCGCGCGCCAGCGGCCGATCGTCGGCGGGGCGAACGTCGCCGTCGCGATCCCGGCGGTGGCCTGTCCGCGCACCGTGCGCACGTACTGCCAGCCGCTCAGCGGATCGAGCTGCTGGATCTCGAAGCTCACCGGGCCGGGGACCGCGGGGGCGACGACCGCGGTGAGCGTCTCGAGCGCGCCCGGCGCCACGACGTCGATCGCCCGCGACAGCGAGCTCTTGGTGATCGTCCGCGACGCGCGCAGCAGCTCGTAAGGGCCGGCCGTGCGGTCCTTCGCCCGGACCGCGACGAAGTAGCGGCCGCGCTGCAGCCCCTTGCGCAGCTCGACCGCGCCACGGGAGCCGCACGCGCACTTGAGCTGGCGGCCCGTTGCGTCGATCAGTCGCACGTCGATGCGGCGGTCGGGCGCGGCGCGCAGCCGCAGGAACATGACGCTGCGCCGGGTCACGTCGAAGGCGTAGAGGTCGAGGCGGTCGGTGCGCCGGCCGTCGAGATGGCCGCGGAGACGGGCGTAGTTGGCGACGCTGCGACCCGGCGCGGAGTCGTCGCGCCCGGCCCGCGCCACCTGAAGGCGGTAGGGCTGCGGGCCGCGCACCCCGGCCGCGGCGCGGACCACCACGGCGTAGCGCCCGGTCCTCCGGGGCGTGATCAGCGCGTAGCCCTCACAGCCGAGCGTCGCAACGGGCAGATCGGCCAGCCGCGCCCCCGGGGCCACCACCGCGCCGCCGATGCAGGCCCGGCCCGGGTGGGAGAGCGCGACGCGGTAGCGAACGCCCTCCTGGAGCAGCACCGACCACGCGTTGGCCGTGCTCTGCAGGCGGTCGAGCGTCGCGCCGACGCCGCCGGGCGGCAGCGACGGCCCCGGCAGCCGCAGACCGTCGCCGACCGGCTCGGCCACCAGCCGGAAGGCGTCGGCGCTCGCGCCGTCCCGGCGGCCGGCGCGCACCAGGTAGCTGTGCCCGCGGACGCCCTTGAACGCGGCGGAGGCGATGCCGTTGGCGTCGGAGCGGTCGCAGGTGAGTCCGCGGTCCTGGGAGCGGACGCGCTCGAAGACGTCGAGGGTCGCGTCGAGGTCGCCGCTCGCGGCCAGGCGCACCACGACCCGTCGCGTGCGGCCCGGGTCGATCCGGAACCAGACCGAGGCGGCGAGCTCGCCGCACCCGGAGCCCGGCTCCTTCTCCTCGAGCGCGGCGCCGCGGAGGTCGCCGCCGACGGCCGCGGGCAGGCGGGTGATGGGCTGCGCGTCCTCGCGGGCGTCGTTGTCGGGCGCGGCGGCGGCGCTGGCCGGCGCCGTGGCGAGGGCGGTCAGCACGAGCAGCGGCAGGAGCCGTCGGGTGGGGAGCATGCGCCTCCAACTCCTCACGTTCGCGGAGGTGACGCTGCGCCGGCGATGCCCGGGGTAGGCTCGCGGCGGTGCGCACCGGATGGCTCTCCGTGATCGTCGCCGCCGGCCTCGGTGTGACGGCGCCCGCCGCCGCCGGCGCGCCGGTCCCGGGGCCGTACGAGGGCACAGCCACCGGCCGCTTCTTCGGCATCGTCCCGCCCGGTGAGGCCGGTGTCGCCAACGTGTTGCAGGCCGGGGCGTTCCTGGTCGGCGGCACGCGGCCGCCACACTTCGCCGACCAGCGCGACCTCTACACGAACCTCCTCTACGCCACCCCGGGCCTGGCGGACGCGGACATCGGCAGCTACTTCCCGGACGCGAGCTTCGGCGCGCGCCCCGACGACGTGGAGCGCACGTACAGCCCGCGCGGCGACGTGACGATCGTGCGCGACAAGAGCTTCGGCGTCCCGCACGTCTACGGCGGCACGCGCGCCGGGACCGCGTTCGGCATCGGCTACGCGGTCGCCGAGGACCGGCTCTTCTTCATGGACGTCCTGCGCCACTACGGCGACGCGTCGCTGGCGTCGTTCGCCGGCGGGGCGAACGTCGAGACCGACCGCAAGCAGTGGGAGATCGCGCCCTACACGCCGCAGGACCTCGCCCGGCAGGTCGAGCAGCTGCCCCGGCTCTACGGCCAGGCCGGCCGGAACCTCGTCGACGACGCGCAGGCCTGGTGCGACGGCGTCAACGCGTACATCTCCGCGGCGGCCTTGAACCCGACGCTCCTGCCCGTGGAGTACCCGGCGCTCGGGCGTCCGCTGGGGCCCGAGCCGTGGAAGGTCTCAGACGTGCTCAACGTGGCGTCGCTGATCGGCGCCCAGCTCGGCAAGGGCGGGGGCGACGAGCTCGAGCAGGTCCAGCTCTTGATGGCCGACATGGCGCGCTTCGGCGCCCGCCGCGGCCTCCAGGTCTGGCAGGACCTCCGGTCCGCGGACGACCCCGAGGCGCCCGTGACCGCCACCGCGAGCAAGGGCTTCCCCTACGGGCAGGTCCCGCGACGCCCGCTCGGCGGTGCGGCGCTGCCCGACCCCGGGACGCTGAAGTTCGTCCCCACCACCGTCGGCGCGCCGGCGGCCCGGGCACGCGCTTCGCGGCCCGGGATCGTCCGGGGCCTGCTGCAGTTCCCGACCTCGGACTCCAACGCCGTCCTGGTCTCCGCGCGCACATCCGAGACCGGGCGGCCGCTGGCCGTCTTCGGTGCGCAGGCCGGCTACTTCCAGCCCGAGATCTTCTGGACCGTCGACGCCCACGGTCCCGGCTTCGACGTGCGCGGCGCGAACATCCCGGGCACCGGCCCCTACGTCGAGCTCGGGCGCGGCCGCGACTACGCGTGGAGCGCGACCTCGGCCGGCCAGGACATCACGGACGTCTACGCGCTCGACCTCTGCAACGCCGACGGCTCGAAGGCGACGCTCGCCTCGACCGCCTACCGCTTCCGCGGCCGGTGCGAGGCGATGGAGGCCGTCGATCGCCGGGAGAGCTGGACGCCGAGCCTGGCCGACCCGACGCCGGCCGGGAGCGTGACGTTCCGCAAGCTGCGCACGAAGCTCGGCCTCGTGACGGCGAAGGCGACGATCAGGGGTGTCCCGGTGGTCTACACCGAGCTGCGCTCGACCTATCAGCACGAGCTGGACTCCGCACCGGGCTTCCAGGCGTTCAACGACCCCGAGATCGTCCACGACGTTACGTCCTTCCAGCAGGCCGCAGCGAAGGTGGGCTACACGTTCAACTGGTTCTACGCCGACGACAAGGACATCGGATACATCAACACGGGCGCCAACCCGATCCGCGCGCGCGGCGTGGACGGCCTGCTGCCGATCCGCTACGCGCCGGGCCGCGAGTGGCGCGGCTTCGACCCCGAGACGAACCTCGCGACCTACCAGCCCGTCGCCCAGCGGCCACAGGCGATCAACCCGGACGTCCTGGTCTCCTGGAACAACAAGCAGGGCGCGCACTGCTGCGGCGGCTCGGAGTACACGCCGATCTGGCGCTCGACGCTGCTGACCGACCGCCTCGCCGCGGGGACACGGGGCGGCGGCAAGCTCACGCTCGGCGAGACCGTCGACGTCGCCGGCGACGCGGCGACCGCCGACCTGCGCGGCGACAAGATGCTGCCGTGGGTGCTCGAGGCGCTCGGGACGCCGGCCGACCCGAAGCTCGCGGCGGCCGCCGACACGCTGCGCGGCTGGATCGCCCGCGGCTCGCACCGTCTCGACCGCGACCGCGACGGCCGCTACGACGACGCCGACGCGGCCCGGCTCATGGACGCCTGGTCCGAGACGCTCCCACGAGCGGTCTTCCGGGCGACGATGGGGGAGCGCGTCTTCGCGGCCTACGACGCGCACCTGTCCGAGGACACGCCGAGCTCGTTCCACGACGACCTGCACTCCCACCTGGGCTCGGCGTGGGAGACCGGCTGGTACGGCTACGTGCAGAAGGACCTGCGCACGCTCCTGGCGCCCAAGCGGGTCAGGGGCCGCTACCACGCCCGGTTCTGCGGGAACGGCAGGTTGGCCGCGTGCCGCGCCGCGCTCACCGCGTCGCTGGCCGAGGCACTCGCCCGCGATCCGGCGAAGCTCTACGCGGACCCGACGCTCGCCGGCGAGGACTGCGGCGTCATGGACGCGCAGGCTTGCTTCGACGCGCTGCGCTTCCGCCCGCTGGGGCTGATCGAGCAGCCGATGGTGCCGTGGCAGAACCGCCCGACCCAGCAGCAGGTCGTCGAGGTCACCGGGCACCGGCCACGGTAGCGCGCTCAGCGGCGCTTGCGCGCCTTCTCGAACGCCGCGCCATAGCGGGCGCCGATCGTCCAGTCGCTCGTCATGTGCCGCTCCCAGGCGGCCACGGAGGAGGCCCAGGTCCCGGGCGCGACACCGTGCTGCGCCGCGTAGGCGTCCCAGTCTCCGGGCTTGACCTTCTCGCGCCGTAGGCCCGCCGAGACCTCCACCCAGGTGTCGAAGTCGATGCCGCCGACCACGTCTCCCACGGGCATGGCCAGCACCGTCTCGATCGCGGCCGGCGACGCGCCCGCGCCGGTGACCGTCTCGGCCCGCACCGGGCGCGCCGGCCCCGCGACGCCCACACCGGGCTCGGCCTCGGCGGCCGCCGCCCAGTCGATCGTCACGCGCTGGGGCTTCTTTGCGTCGATCGCGACCGGCAGCACCACGCCCTGCCGGAGCAGGTGCCTGGCGTACGGGGGAACGGTCTGCCGGCCGAGCTCCACCCGCCGCGGGCCGGTCGCCTCCATGACGCTGAGCACGAGGTCGTGCGCGTCGAGGCCGAGCGGCGAGAGGAGGCCGGCGTACGCCTCGGCCGAGGTGATCGTCGCCTGCGCGCGGGTGCCACGCGCGAGCCGCTTCCGACCGAGCGTGTCGTCGTCGATCCCGTCGGCGGGAGGCTCGACCCGCTTCCACCCGACGAGCTCGACGTCGCGCGCCGGTGCGCCGATCGTCCGCTCCCAGTCGATCAGCGTCCGCCGCTTGGCGTCGTGGCTCACCTCCACCTCCATCCCGAGCCGCAGCCGCTCCCGCGGCACGAGGTGCTGGCGGACGCCGGCGCGGAAGGGCTGAGCGCCGCTCGCCACCGCGACGGCGTACTCGTAGCGGTCGGGCGCGTTGTCGGTCTGCCGACGGACGCGGATCCCGACGATCCGTCCGCATGCCCGCTCGCCGTCGCGAGCGAGCTTCACCGCCCGCCGGCGGTTGTGCTCCAGGAACGCGAACGGATTCCAGTCGTCCCACGGCATCACCCACATGGAGGGCCAGCGTGCCACGCGCCGGGAAGGGGCGCAAGACCTCCGCCGCTCCTGCACCCTCACGGTGCCTACCGCTCTTGACGCGTTCGACCCGCCCGGGGGCCGCAGATCACGGTGTCAACGGCGACGGCGGACCGCACGCGGGGAGCGGTGGTCATGGCAGCGGTCGATGGGAGTTCAGTGGAAGCGCTTGGCCGACCAGCTCTGGTTCGTCGATCAGCTCACATCGAGGTGAGGACGCGGAAGGAGACGCCCGGGAGGTTCTGGAACCCTCGCGTATCGGTGGTGAGGAGCATTCGCCCCGTAGCGCTTGCCGTCGCCGCGATGATGAGGTCGTGTGCCCCGCGGGTGCCGCCTGTGCGTCGTGTGTGGGCGGCGAGACGAGCGAGGTGTCGCGCAACGGTCAAGTCGAGCTCAAGGACCTCGAACGCCTCTAGCACCTGTTCGACGCTGGCGGCTCGTTCGTCGCGTCGGTCGGGGGTCGCGAGTTCGACGCCGAGCAGCAGTTCAGAGGCGGTGATCGCTGCGATTGCGGCCTCTCCGTCGAGGTCGGGGAGTCGAATCCGGCGCTGCTCGGCGGCGATGAGGACGCCGGTATCGACGATCAGTCGCTCCACGGATCTCTCGGTGACTGGTCGATGGCCCGCAGCCCGTCCCGTATGTCGCGGCCAAAGTCGTCGTCGAACGGGTGCTCGTCGAAGATCCGTTGCAGGTCGGCCAACGTGCCCGTGCGCACGGGGGAGATGGTTGCCACCGTCCTACCCCTACGAACGATCGTGAACGTCTCGCCACGGTGCTCGACCGCATCGAGCAGGTCGGCGAAGCGCTTGGAGGCCTCGGTCGCACTGATGTCGCTCATCGTCAGATTATCCGATACCAGTCTGACCCCTGTCAATCGAGCTTGAAAAGCGGCTGGCGGTCGCCACCCGACGAGGATGACGGCGCGGCCGGAGGCGCGACCACGCTTCCCTGACCCTGATCAGCACAGACCAGCTCTGATCTGGCCTTCACCCGGCATCGAGGTACGGGGGCGACAGCCCGTCGAACATCGGGAAGTGCCGGACGTTCATCGTCGCCAGGGCCGCGCCGGTCGCGATGCACGTCGCGGCGATGATGAGGTCCGCGACCCCGATGCCGCGATGGCTGCGTCGGAACCGGCGACCAAGCTCGCCGGCGCTTCGGCTGACGCCCTCGTCGACCGTGACCCAGCGCAGCGTCTGCAACAGCCGCTCGGTCGGCGCGCGCTCGGCCGATCGAACCCCTTGGAGCACTTCGACCCTGGTGACCTCGGAGCACGTCGGGACCGCGTCGAGCGCCGTGAGCCACTCGACGGCGGGGTCGCTCCCGCGAAGCACGTCGATCAGGACCGACGTGTCCACGACCGTGAGCGTCACGCGGACCGTCGTTCGTCGAGTCGTGCTGCGCGGTCAGCGTCCCCGGCGCGGAGGTCCTCGACGTACTCCGCACCTTTCGGCAGATGCGTGGCGATACCTGCGGCACCGGTCAGCGCTGCTCGCATCCGAGCGACGCCGGACGCCGCCGAAGTCGCGTCGTCCGTCAGGAACGCGTCGATCGCGTTGCGGACCAACGCGGACTTGGTCGTTCCGGTGGCGCGAGCACGGGCGTCGAGCATCGCGTCTTGTTCGTCGCCGAGGTAGATCTGCGTGCGCCGCATGATGTATGCAGCATACATCGGGTAGGCTGGCGGTGGCGGTCGAAGGACGCTAGAACTCCGTCGGTCCAACTGGCTCCCGCGAGGGGCTGATCACCGTGATCTCCACCAGCCAGCTCTGGCGCGGGTCGCAGCCCACACCGAGGTTGCCGTGGGTCAGACCACGACGACTCCGGCGTCGACGACCGCAGCGGGCGACGTCGGCTCGCCGGTCTGTGAGAGGACGTCGAGATGGAGCGCGATCGCTTCGCGGATGCTCGCCTCGGCCTCATCGCGGGAGGCACCGACGGAGTAGACCGGAAGGTCAGCGGCCCGCACACTCCATGACCCATCGGCGCCTTGTTCGTAGATCACAGCGTAGGTGGTCATCGGAGGTGGTCGATCCCGGTTGTCCGGCGGGTCGAGGGTACCGGGCGCGACGTCGCTGTTCGACTTTCCGCCCGCAGGGACCGTTACGTGTCGGCCATCGGCGTGGAGCCACACCTCATGCGAGCCACTGGTGCGGACGTGGGTCCACCCAGCTTGTCGAAGCGCTGCTCGAACCTCCCGGTACTTCTTGGCCACGGCCGCAGCATGACGGCAGCCACGGATAGTTCCCGTCTAACCTCCATGTTCGTGATCTCCACCAACTAGCTCTGATGCGGACCTCAGCCCACATCGAGGTTGTCAGACAGCGGTGACCACGCGACGCGCCAGAGGAACCCCGTCCTCTGCTGCGTGGATACCGCGCAGAACCCGACTACTTCCGGGTTTCTCATGTCAACGGCTCGATCTCGACGGGCTGCTCGTGCGAGCGGGCGCGGTCCCAGTTCGCACGAAGTTCGTGGGCGTGGATGTGGTGCCATTCTCGCACGAGCCGCAGCGCGCGACCAGGCGACTCACCCTCCAAGACCTCGCCGGTCTCGATGGCCATCACGGCCTCATGCTCTCCGTACTGGGCGCGGAAGGGCGGCGGTGGGTGCTCGCGGAAGTACATGCGGATGAGGATCCCGTAGAAGCGGCTGACCGTCGGCGCCGGCCGAGGATGACGATGCGGCCGGACAGCGAGAGATACGCTTGTCGCCTTGTGATCAGCACAAACCAGCTCAAGAACGGCAACCACATCGAAGTGGACGGCACCATCTTCAAGGTGCTGGAGTTCCAGCACGTCAAGCCCGGGAAGGGGCCGGCGTTCGTGCGCACCAAGCTGCGCCGCACGACCGACGGCAACGTCATCGACAAGACGTTCCGGGCCGGGGAGAAGTTCCGCTCTGTCCGCACGGAGGCGCGCAAGATGACGTTCCTCTACTCAGACGGCGAGGACGCGCACTTCATGGACTCCGAGACCTACGAGCAGTCTGCGATCCCGCAGCCCCTGCTCGCCGAGAAGCTGCGCTGGACGAAGCCGAACACCCCCGTCGACCTGCTGTTCATCGATGACAAGCCCGCCGATATCCAGCTGCCCTCGTCGGTCGAGCTCGAGATCACCCACACCGAGCCGGGCCTCCGCGGCGACACGGCGTCGGGCGGCGGCGACAAGCCCGCCACCGTGGAGACCGGCGCGGAGATCAAGGTGCCGCTGTTCGTGAACATCGGCGACCGGGTGAAGGTCCAGACGGACACCGGCGACTACATGTCGCGCGTCTAGCGCCGCCGCCCTTGTCCCGCCGCCGCGACCAGCGCCGAGCCGCGGTCTTCGCGCTGTACCAGCACGACCTGACCGGCCGCGAGCTCGAGGAGCTCTTCGAGGGCTCGGCACCGGTGTTCACCCGTGCGCTCGCGTACGCCGTCGCCGACTACGCGGAGGAGCTCGACGCGCTCATCGAGCGCTACGCCAAGGGTTGGACGGTCGATCGCATCGCCCCGCTGGACAAGGCGATCATGCGCGTCGCCCTGCTCGAGATCATCCACCCGGACGCCGCGCCGGGGGACACGCCGATCCCGCCGGAGGGCGCGATCGACGAGGCGGTCGAGCTTGCCAAGGAGTTCTGCGGGGCCGACACTCCCGGCTTCGTCAACGGGATCCTCGCGGCGGTGCTCCGCGACCGTGTCGCCGAGGAGTCGGCATGAGCCCGGACGCCGAAGCGGCCGGAAACGACCCCACGACCCTCGAGCGGCTCGTCGGCCGGCTGGAGGGAGCCGCGGACCGGCTGCGCGACGGGAACCTGAGCGCCGAGCAGGCCGCCGAGGTCGTCGAGCAGTGCGCGCAGGACGCCGCGCGGGCCTCGGCCGAGCTCGAGCGCTTGGCGCGCGCCGCCGCCGCGGAGCCGCACCCGCTCCCGCGCGAGCACCTGCGCTGATGGCCTACCCCGACGCGCTGCGCGAGCGCGTCGACGCCTACCTCGGGCGCCTCGTCTTCTCTGACGGTCCGATCACCGCCGGCCTGGAGGAGGCGATGCGCTATTCGCTGCTGGCCGGCGGCAAGCGCATCCGGCCCGTGCTCGCGCTGGCCACCGCGCGGGCGATCCGCCGCGACGAGGCCGAGTTCCTGCCGTTCGCCGCGGCGGTCGAGCTCATCCACACGTACTCGCTGATCCACGACGACCTGCCGGCGATGGACGACGACGAGCTGCGCCGCGGCCGTCCGACCTGCCACGTCGCGTTCGGCGAGGACGTCGCGATCCTGGCGGGGGACGGTCTGTACGCGGAGGCCTTCCGCCACGTCCTGGCGCGCCAGTCGGGGGCTCCGGCCGACGTGCTGCGCGCGGTCTGCGAGCTCGCCGCGGCCACCGGCGTCAACGGGATGGTCGGCGGGCAGTACCTCGACGTGCACGAGGCGGCGCCCGGCGGCCCCGACGGCCTGCGGCGCCTCCACGCGCTCAAGACGGGGCGGCTCATCGCCGCGTCGGTGGAGTGCGTACTCCTCCTGGCGGGTCACGATGAAGCTGCGACAATGACTTACAGACGCTACGCGAACGAGCTCGGCGTCCTCTTCCAGATCGTCGACGACATCCTCGACGTGACTGAGAACGAGGTCACCCTGGGTAAGCCCCAGGGGTCTGACGAGCGCCACGGCAAGCGGACCTACGTCTCGGAGTTCGGGCTCGACGGAGCGCGCGCGCTCGCGGCCGAGTCGGCGGCCAACGCGACCGACGCGTTGTCGCAAGCCGCACCCGACGGGGCATCCGAGCTCGAGCAGATCACGCACTTCATCTACACCCGGACCAACTAGCCCAGCAGAGCACCCATGACCCGCATCCTCGACGCCATCAACCGTCCCCAGGACCTCCACCGCCTCTCCGACGAGGAGCTCGCGCGGGTCGCCCAGGAGGTGCGCGAGCACATCATCGACACCGTCGGCGAGATCGGCGGCCACTTCGGCGCCAACCTCGGCACCGCCGAGCTCGCCGTCGCGCTGCACTCGCTGCTCGACTCCCCGCGCGACAAGATCCTCTGGGACGTCGGTCACCAGGCCTATCCGCACAAGGTCCTCACGGGCCGCCGCGACCAGCTCGCGACGATCCGCAAGTACGGCGGGCTCACGCCGTTCTGCTCGATCGCCGAGTCCGAGCACGACATCATGGGCGCCGGGCACGCCTCCACCTCGATCGGCTACGCGGTCGGCCTCAAGGAGGGCATGCGGCTGAAGGGGAACCTCGACGCGGGCCGGGTCGTCGCGGTGATCGGCGACGGAGCGATGACCGGCGGTGTCGCCTTCGAGGCGATCCACCAGGCCGGCGGCGCCGGGACCCCGATCGTCGTCGTGCTCAACGACAACGGCATGTCGATCTCCCCGAACGTCGGCGCGCTCACCCGCACCTTCTCGCGGATGCGCCTGCACCCGCGGCTGTGGCACGCGCGGGAGGGCATGGAGCGCGGCCTGACCGAGCTCCCGGGCGGGCTGGGCGCGCTCGCGGAGCGCCTCGGCCCGCAGCTCAAGGAGTCGCTGAAGGCGTTCTGGGCGCCCGGCCTCTTCTGGGAGGAGCTCGACTGGGCCTACAGCGGCGTCATCGACGGTCACGACGTGCACGCCCTGCGCGGCGCGCTCCGCTCGGCCTTCCGGGCGCAGCGACCGGTCGTCGTCCACATCTCCACGGTGAAGGGCAAGGGGTTCGCGCCCGCCGAGGACGGCGGGCTGAAGGGGATGGAGAAGTGGCACGCCGCCAAGCCCGGCTCGATCGCCAACCGCATGCCCGCCGTCGTCAAGGCGGTCAAGGAGGGCGGAACGGCCGCCCCCGTCGTCCCCCAGTACACCGCCGTGTTCGGCGAGGCGATGATCGAGGAGGTGCGCCGTGACCGCCGCGTGGTGGGCATCACGGCCGCGATGAACTCCGGCACGGGCCTCAACCTGCTCCAGGTCGCCGAGCCCAAGCACTACTTCGACGTCGGCATCGCCGAGCAGCAGGCGATCCTCTTCGCCTCGGGGCTGGCGCTGGAAGGCCTGAAGCCCGTCGCGGCGATCTACTCGACCTTCCTGCAGCGCGCCTACGATCAGATCGTCCACGACGTCTGCCTCCAGGGCCTGAACGTCGTGTTCGCGATGGACCGGGCGGGCCTGGTCGGCGACGACGGCCCGACCCACCACGGCGTCTTCGACATCGGCTACATGCGCTCGCTGCCGAACATGGTCGCGATGGCCCCGCGGGACGAGGCGATGCTGCGCCACATGCTGCGCACCGCGCTGACGATCGACGGGCCGAGCGCGCTGCGCTACCCGCGCGGCGAGGGCCTGGGCGTCGCACTTCCCGCCCCCGGCGACGTGGCGGCGATCGAGGTCGGCAAGGGCGAGCTCCTCCGGGAGGGCGACGGCCGCGTCGCGATCCTGGGCTACGGCACCGGCGTGGCCAAGGCCAACGAGGCGGCCGCGCTCCTGGCCGCCCACGACCTGTCGGTGACGGTCGCCGACGCGCGCTTCGTCAAGCCGCTGGACATCGACCTCGTCGCGAGGCTCGCCACCGAGCACGACCTCCTGGTGACCGTGGAGGAGGGCGTCCTGCAGGGCGGCTTCGGCTCCGCGGTGTGGGAGGCGCTGAACGCCGTCGGGCTCGACGGCCCGGACTGCGCCCGGATCATGCGCGTGGGGCTGCCCGACCGCTACGTCACGCACGGCAAGCCCGCCCAGCTTCACGAGGAGGTCGGCTTCACCGGCACGGCGATCGCCGAGCGCATCGCCGCCGCGGTGGGCGTCGGGTCCGCGCTCGCGGGGGCGTAAGCTCGGCGGGCGTTGAGCACGCCGCCCCCGATCCATCCGCAGGTCTCCGCGCTGCTGGCCGAGCAGGTCGCCGCGGCCGGGGCCGACGGGCCGCCGGACCTCGCCGCGATGCGCGCGGCCTACCTCGACGCCGCGCTGCGGCTCGGCGGCGCGCGGGAGGAGGTGGCCGAGGTCCAGGACGTGGTGGTGGGCGGCCCCGGCGGGATCTGCGCGCGCACCTACCGGCCCGCAGCGGCCTGCACGCCGCTCGGCGCGATCCTCTGGTGCCACGGCGGCGGCTGGGTGCTGGGCGACATCGAGGGCTTCGAGCACGTCTGCCGGGCGCTGGCCAACGCCGCCGGCCACGTCGTCGTGTCGGTCGACTACCGCCTCGCGCCGGAGCACCCGTTCCCCGCTCCGCTCGACGACGCGCTCGCCGCGGTCGAATGGGCGCTCGGCCACGGGGCCGACCAGCTCGGCTTCGACCCCGGCCGGGTGATCGCCGGCGGCGACTCGGCCGGCGGCACCCTCGCGGCCGTCGCCACCCGCCACCACGCCGACCGCCTGGCCGGCCATCTGCTCGTCTATCCCGCGGTCGACGCGGCGATGCAGACCGCGAGCTACTCAGACGCCGTGGGCGCGGAGGTCGGCGGGCTGACGCCCGACCACATGCGGCGCTGCTTCGACGCCTACCTCCAGGGCGCGGACGTCGCCGACCCCGACGTCTCGCCGCTGCGCGGCGCGCTGACGGGCCTTCCGCCGGCGTTCGTCGCCGTCGCCGAGCACGACGTGCTCCGCGACGACGGCCTCGCCTACGCGGAGGCGCTCGTGGCAGCGGGCGTCCCGGTCGAGTTGCTGCGCTTCGGCGACATGGTCCACGGCTTCCTGCGCTGGGGCGGCGTCGTCGACCGCGCGACCGAGCTCGTCGGCGCGATGGGCGCCTGGTCACGCGAGCGGCTGGCCTGACCCGTGGCCAAGGTCCGCCTGGACGCGTTGCTCCACCAGCGCGGGCTCTTCGAGTCGCGCACGCGCGCCGCGGCCTCGGTGATGGCCGGCGCCGTGCGGCTCGGCGGCGCGGACGGCCCGCGCGCTTCCAAGCCCGGCCAGCTCGTGGCCGCCGATGCCCCGCTGAGCGTCGACGCGCCGCCGCCGTACGTGTCGCGGGGAGGGACGAAGCTCGCCAACGCGCTCGACCACTTCGGCCTCGACGTCGAGGGCGCCCGCGCGCTCGACGTCGGCGCCTCGACCGGCGGCTTCACGGACTGCCTGCTCCAGCGCGGGGCCGAGCACGTCGTCGCGCTCGACGTCGCCTACGGGGAGCTGCACTGGTCGGTGCGCACCGACGCGCGGGTCACCGTGGTGGAGCGCGTCAACGCCCGGGCGCTGGACGTGGGCCGGCTCCCCTACCGTCCCGCACTCGTGGTCGCCGACGTCTCCTTCATCTCGCTGGCCAAGATCCTCCCCGCCGTGCTCGCGTGCACCGCGGAGCGCTTCGACGCGCTCGTCATGGTCAAGCCGCAGTTCGAGGTCGGCCGCGGGCGCGTCGGCAAGGGCGGCGTCGTGCGTGAGCCCGCGCTGCGGCGCGAGGCCCTGCTCGCCGTCGCCGGCGCGGCGGAGGGCGCCGGCGCCGCCGTCCTCGGCTTCGCCTCCTCCGGGCTGCCGGGCCCCAAGGGCAACCAGGAGACGTTCCTGCGGCTCGCGGAGGGCGGGCGGCCCGGAGCCCTCGACGCCGACGCGGTCTTCGCGGCGGCGCTGGCGGCCGAGCCGTCCGGGGCACCGGCGTGAGCGCGCCGGCCCGCATCCGCACGGTCACCGTGCTCACCCACAACCGCCCGGGGCAGACCGGCGCGGCGGTCACGGCGCTGCGGGAGACCGCCGAGCGCATGGGGGCGACGCTGCGCTTCGACGCCGAGGAGAGCGACAAGCACGGGCTGGTGGCCGCCGCCGGCCTCGCGCTGAGCAACGCGCCGATCTCCGACGACGTCGACCTCTGCATCGTCCTCGGCGGCGACGGGACGATCCTGCGCGCCCTACGACGCTACGCGGGCACGAGCGTCCCCGTGTTCGCGGTCAACTACGGCGAGGTCGGGTTCCTCGCGACCGTCGATCCCGAGGACGTCGGCGACGGGTTCGAGCGCGCGCTCGCCGGGGACTTCGAGGTGCTCACGCTCCCAGCGATCGCCGTGGAGCTGCCCGACGCCCAGCAGGCGGCGGTCAACGACGTCTCCATCAACCGCAGGGTGGGCGAGCGCGTCGCCAAGATCGCCTACGGCGTCGGCGGTCAGGAAGTCGGCTCGGTGCGCTGCGACGGGCTCGTGGTCGCCACGCCGGCCGGCTCGACGGGGTACAACCTCGCCAACGGCGGGCCGGTGCTGGCCTGGGGCGTCGAAGGGTACGTCGTGTCGTTCATCGCGCCGCACTCGCTCACCGCGCGGGCCCTGGTGGCGGCCCCCGACGACGAGCTGCAGGTCTACAACCGCGGGCATGACGCCGTGGACATCTCCGTCGACGGGAGGCCCGTCGGGGAGCTCGCGCCGGGCGACGCGTTCACCTCGCGCTTCGTGCGCGCGGCCGCCGACCTCGCGCAGGTGCCCGGCTCCTCGTTCTACCGCCGCATCTCGGAGAAGTTCGGGCGCCTGGCGCGGTAGCGGGCCGGTAGGCTTCGAGCATGCCAACACTCGTGCTCGGCACCCCTCCGCCGGAGCTCGAGGCGCTGCTCGAGCGCCGCCGCCGGGCGGGCGTGGGCCGCCTCGACGAGGTGTGGCAGGGTGTCCGCCACGTGATCCCTGGCCCCAGCTTCGAGCACGCGCGGGTGGCCACGCAGCTGACGCTCCTGCTCGACGCGCCGGCGCGCGCGGCCGGGCTGCTGCTCGCGATGAGCGAGTTCAACCTCGGCGAGTCCGAGCATGATTTCCGTGTGCCTGACGGAGGGCTGCACCGGCCGGGGGCCGCCGGGGTGTGGCTCTCGACGGCCGCGATCGTCGTGGAGATCATCTCCCCCGGCGACGAGTCGTGGGAGAAGCTTCCCTTCTACGCCGCTCACCATGTCGACGAAGTCCTGATCGTCGATCCGACCGAACGTACGGTCACCTGGCTGGGGCTGCGCGCCGGCGAGTACGAGCCGCGTGGGCGAAGCGGCCTGATCGAGCTCGGGCCGGTCGAGCTCGCCGAGAACCTCGACTGGCCGTAGCGAGCGTCGAGGTCCGTAGCCTCACGCTTGCGTCGGGTCCGTCCGGCCCGGCCGCTATCAACCGATGCTGTGCTCCACGAGCTGCGCGTCGAGAACCTCCTGCTGATCGAGCGGGCCGAGCTACGCCTGAGGCCGGGCCTCAACGTCATCACGGGAGAGACGGGCGCGGGCAAGACGGTGCTCGCGAGCGCGCTCGACCTGCTGCTGGGCGGCCGCGCGCGACAGGGGCTCGTGCGACCCGGCGCCCAGGAGGCCTACGTCGAGGGGGTCTTCGAGCTCGGGGAGGAGCTGCGCGACGCGCTCGGCGACCGCGTCGCCTCCGACGCCGACGAGCTCGTCCTCGCACGGCGTGTCAGCGCGGAGGGGCGCTCGCGCGCCTACCTCGGCGGACGCAGCTGCGCGGTGACCGACCTGCGCGACGTCGCGGCCGGGCTCATCGCCTTCTACGGCCAGCACGAGCACCGGCGGCTGACGCTGGCCTCCGCCCAGCTCGAGCTGCTCGACGGCGCCTGCGGTCCCGAGCACCACGCCGCCCGCTCGGCCTACGCCGCGCACTTCGCCCGCCTGCGCGCACTCGAGGGCTCCCTCGCCGCGCTGCGCGAGCGGGCGGGGGCGCGGCACCGCGAGATCGACCTCCTCGCCTTCGAGCTGGCCGAGATCGAGGACGCCGACCCCTCCGAGGCCGAGGAGGCCGCGTTGCTCGTCCGCCGCGACCGCCTGCGCCACGTCGAGGCGCTGCGCGTCGCGGCCTTCGGGGGTGCGGAGGCGCTCACGCCCGACGAGGGCACGGGCGTGACCACGCTCCTGGCGTCGGGCGGCGGCGGCCTGGAGGGCGTCCGGGGCGTCGATCCGGCGCTCGACGGGCTGACCGAGCGCTGGCTCACGCTCGCGATCGAGGCGTCGGACCTGTCGGCGGAGCTCCGGGCCTACGGCGACGGGCTCGAGACCGAGCCCGGCGAGCTCGACGCCATCGAGGAGCGCCTCACGGCCTGGGACCGCCTGAAGCGCAAGCACGGGGGCACCCTGGGCGCCGTGCTCGCCCACGCGCAGCGCTGCCGCGCGCGGCGGGAGGAGCTCGACGGGGCCGAGAGCGCGCTCGGCGAGGCGACGGCGGCGCTGACGGACGCCCGCGCGGAGGTTCAGGCGGGCGCGCGCGCGCTCCGCGAGGCGCGGCAGGCGGCCGCTCCCGCGCTCGCCGCCGCGGTCCGCGAGCGGCTGGCCGGGCTGGCGATGGAGGCGGCGGTCTTCGACATCGTGATCGAGCCGCGCGACGAGCCGGGGCCGACCGGCGCCGACGCGGTCGAGTTCCGCATCGCCGCCAACCCGGGGGTCCAGGCGGGGCCGCTGCGCGAGATCGCCTCGGGCGGGGAGCTCTCCCGGGTGATGCTCGCGCTGCTCGGGGTGGCCAACGACGGCTCCTCCGCGACGCTCGTCTTCGACGAGGTCGACGCGGGCATCGGCGGTCAGACCGCCCGCGCGGTCGGCGGTCAGCTGCGCGCGCTCGCCGCCGGCCGCCAGCTGTTGTGCATCACCCACCTCCCGCAGATCGCCTCGCTCGCCGCGCAGCACTTCTCGATCGCCAAGGACATGACCGTCGAGCCCGCGATGACCTCGGTGCGCACGCTCACCAGGGCCGAGGTCGTCGGCGAGCTCGTCCGGATGCTCGGCGCGGGGTAGGACGACGTGGCTGCGCGCCGCCACGCCAAGGAGCTGCTGAAGGCGGCCTGAGCCGAGCCCCGTTCAGGCGCCGCCGTCCAGCGCCGCGGCGTTGATGCAGAACCGCTGGCCGCCGCGGTCGCGCGGGCCGTCGTCGAAGACGTGCCCGAGATGGCCGCCGCAGGTCGCGCAGAGCACCTCGGTCCGCTTCATGAACAGGGAGCGGTCGGACTTGAGCTCGACCGCGCCGGAGTCGATGGCCTCGGTGAACGACGGCCAGCCCGTGCCGGACTCGAACTTCGTATCGGCGGCGAACAGCTCGGTCTTGCAGCCGCCACAGCGGTAGACGCCGTCGACGGTCTCCATGTGGTCGTTGGTGAACGGCCGCTCGGTGGCGCCCTGGCGCAGGACGGCGTAAGCCTCCGGGGACAGCTCCTCACGCCACTGGGCGTCGGTCTTCTCGATCTTCTGGGTCATGTCCACATGGTGGCACGCGGACCTTGCGGAGCGGTGAAGACCGCGCCGCACGGGCGCCCGCGCGCGGCGGGCGCCCGATCCCCATGACGTCCTCGGCCGGCGCTACCTTTCAGAGGTGCCTGACGCCCAGTCCCGAACGCGGTACATCTTCGTCACGGGGGGCGTGGTCTCCTCGCTGGGCAAGGGCATCGCCGCGGCCTCGATCGGGCGGCTGCTGGTGTCCCGCGGCCTGCGCGTCCAGCT